>NZ_AMSS01000045.1 GCF_000313935.1 Acinetobacter sp. WC-141
CTTCTAGCTCTTTCAGTCGGGCCATTAATGATGTATCCATACCACCATATTTGGCACGCCATTTATAAAAGGTAGCATTACTCATGCCGTGTTCACGGCAAAGGGTCGCTACAGGTGTGCCAGATTCTGCCTGTTTCAAGATGGACATGATCTGACTGTCAGTAAATTTAGATGTTTTCATGCAGAATCTCCTGCTCGTATCTTAAGAGAAAATTCTACTTTTAGATCCTTTTATTTTTAGGGGGGATTACCTCATGATTTCGTAATTCTTCACGAGTATTCACGAATTTATAATTGTGAGCCTGATTTAATTCGACTTCTGAATGTTGAATCAACATTTCAACGACTTCTGAATTTAACTCCATATGGCATTGTAATCCATAAACTAATTTTGAATATTCGATGATTTGTCTTGGGCAACCTGCGCTAAAAGCAATGATTTTTGCGTCGCAAGTTAAACCCGGCATATCATTATGCCAATGTCCAACTTCGGTCATTTTTCCTAAGTGTGAAAACTTAGAATGGGTTATCCCATATTCGGTAAGCATAATTGGAAATTTACCAATTTCTCTTTCAGGGCTATGCTCAAATTTGGCACCTAAAGCTTCACCTATTAATTGAGAACCTAGACATACCCCGATAACGATTTTATTTGCTTCAATCGCTTTTTTAATAATTGCTTGTTCAGCGAATGAATCAAAGTGAGGGCACATGTCCACGGTCGTATCCGGATCTTGAGGACTACCCATTACAATTAAAAAATCTATATCTTCAACAGAAGAGGGCAAGGCTTCATTTAAATATACTCTTGAATATGTAATTTTGAAGTTATTATTTTTGCCCCATGTTTCATACGCACCAGGTGCTTCAAAATCTTCATGAACAATAAAATGTAGCCGCATGACAGTCCTCAAAATTTAAAAGTTAATTGATAGGTCAATCGTTATAAATTGAGAATAGATTAAAAGCAGGGTGGCGTATTTAATACATCCAGTTTCTAAAAGTTATATGGTCCAGATGAGCTTTTACTATTGATGTTATTAGAAAATACTTGCTCATTTTCTTTTTAAAAAAGACTACTTATAAATTAATTGTTAAGTATGACTAAATAGTTCTGGTGTGACAATAGCTGTCCAATTTGTTAAGTTGTATGGTTTTTATAATAGTGGGCGAAATTTATGAAGACATTTTTAGTTATATCTTTATTGGGTTTTGGGCTGATGGGTTGTGCCTCATCTCCATATAATTCTCAAGAAAATTATTTAAATAACGCTCCAACTACTCCTGTGAATAAAGCATTTAATAGTTTTAAATCACCTGAACACGGAATTTTTACTGATCAAGATATTTATAATATGCCAGAGAGTTCAAATATGAATTTTCGCTACGAAGTCCCTTTTTAAAGAAAAATAAAGTATTCAGTTAAACAAAGGTGGAATAAGGGTGGTTCACCACCTTTTTTGACTAGAGATAATTAATGATTAATACCCCCTTCGGGTGGTTTTTTAAATTTTAAACTGTTAAATTTTAATTATTGAAAAAAGGTACTTTAAATGAAAAATTTCACAATTATTGCTTCTTTATTTTTATTAGTTGGGTGTGCTACGGGTCATAAACAAGTCACTCCTGTTCAAGTGACTGATAATAAAATTACTTCAGAGGCCGAAAAATATAAAAAGCAATATCAAAAGAAAATTTATAAAATATGGGATATTCCAAAGTCTTCTGCCGGTATGAGTGCAAGTGTTAAAGTATTTCTAAGCGACAGTGGAGAAATTGAGCAAATCATCTTTTTAGATAAAGAAGAACAAAAATTTAAAACAAGTATTGAAAAAGCGATCTGGCGTGCAAGTCCATTTGCTTTGCCGTCTGATCCAGAAGTTAGAAAGCAAGCCAGAAAATTCAATATGAAATTTTTGGCGAAATAAATGAATTCTTCTTAAACATGAGAGGGCAAATTTAGATTTGTTAAGGTAGATTAAATTTGCTCTCTCTTTACCTGATGTATTGAAAATATTAGGTTTCATTAGAAAAAAGAATTTCTTTACGAGGTAAATTTCGCTTCAAAAAATAAGAAGAAAATGCAATATTTCATTTTAAAGAGCAAATAAGTCAGTTTATTTATAGGCAAAAAAAATATAAAAATTGGTTACATTGCTATCAAAACCTAACATAAACAAAACTTTAAAAAGTGATTAAATTATTATAAAAAATAAGTGAATCCTTAAATATAAAGACATAGCATGAGTGAAGTAAAGAAACTTCATAGTGAAAGTAAGGCAACTTCGGTTGTTGCGTGGTGCGTCATTTTCTTTGGTATTGTTTTGGGCATTGCCTTTATTTTGTCGTATGGGCAAGTCGAAACAAGAAATGATAATTTAGACATTATTCAGGTATGGTCTAAAGAGATGGTGACAGTGGGCCTTTTTATTACATTTAATGGGCTATTGCTTGGTTACTTACTTTTAAAAATTAGTAGTATTTTGAACCATCTTGAAAATAACAAAAGCTAAAATGTATCTGAAAGTGTTAGTTACACAAATGATGTTTGTTTGGTGTTGAATGTATCTGTGAATTATTTAAGCATGGAATGACACCAGTTAAGGAAAGGATAAATCTTATGATAGATGAAGAAAAACCCTTAAATTTTGACGATGATGAAGATCCTCTCGATTTTGCTGATGAAGAATTTATCGATGATAAAAAAGAAGATGAATTATATAACAGCATTACAAAAGATGGCTCGAGTGTAGATCCCGCAGATGATGGGGAGCGTCACATACGCCCTGAAGATGGGGATCCCATCGAAATCGAAGAATAATTTAAAGCCCAATTCAATATTGGGCATTTTATATTTTGGACTCTTTGATTTGTATGGCGTATTAAAACTATTATCGAAAACTACTAGTCGAGTGCACCATAAGAGAAAAAATAAGATGACAGGGCATTAGATGCAAAAAATATTGGACTATCTCCGTAAGCTTTTTATTGCCAAACCTCAAAATAGAGTAACGGATCACCGCATTGCTACGGCAACTGATAATGGCGACGAATTAATAGGTATCGCTGTTGACGAGATGTCTCTTAGTGTGGAAGGTGTAAACCTAATCTGTAATTTTGAAGGGTTAAAACTCAGCGCCTATGATGATGGTACTGGTGTATGGACTATTGGTTATGGAACGACACGATATCCTAATGGTAAGCGTGTAAGTGAAGGAGACCAATGTACGCTTGAACAAGCTAAAACTTATATGCAGCATGATTTAAAGATATTTGAGCGTGCAGTGAATAGTTCTGTAAATGTTCCTTTAAAACAAAATCAATTCGATGCATTAGTCTCTCTAGCCTATAACATTGGGGTAAGTGCCTTTAAAAACTCGACCTTACTCAAAAAGTTAAATTTGGGTGATTATAAAGAGGCTGCAAACCAGTTTGATGTATGGGTCAATGCTGGAGGTAAGCGTTTGCAGGGGTTGGTTAATCGCCGTGTAATCGAAAAGAAATTATTTTTATCGTCATAATAGTGCTTTCAATTTTTATTAAACTTTGTCAAAAACTTATAAAAAAGCCTAACCATTCGAGGCTTTTTCATATAGAAGTTGAATAGACTAACTTTTGTCACCTAGGGTGATTCTGAGCCTATTTAATGCTCCCATGAGTGAAATGCTAGTCGTCAACTCTACAATCTCTCTTTCACTAAAATATTCAGCTAAATGAGCTTTCACAGGTTCAATTTTTTCAGATAGAAAAGTGACTGCCTCTGCCAGTTCAAGTGCAAGAAGCTGCTTCTTTGAAAAGGCATTTGAATGTTTATAGCCCGGAATTTTATCAATCACTTCTTGGCTTACTCCCATGTCTCTTAATTCCTGAGCATGAAAAGCGCAGCAGTAGGCACAGCCGTTAATTTGTGACACATACAACTCAGCTAAAGCCACTATTTGAGGATCAATGCCTGAGGTGCGAATAGATGCATGTGCTGAGTACAAATGATTAATCGTTTTTTTAGCAACTTCTTTATATTCCATAATATGAGCCAGTCTGTTGATAGAAAAAATCATTATTGACTACTAGGTATAGATTGTAAATTAGGCACTATTTTGTTATATAGGTATATTTTTTATACTTAACTAATCAATGAAAGATAATATTTCTGGCTGTTCCGTAGAAGAGGCAATGACCGTATTAGGTGGTCGCTGGAGAATGTTAATTATTTCTTTTCTCATCGAAAGACCGATGCGTTTTAATGAGCTAAGACGGGCAATACCTAATATTTCTCAAAGAATGTTAACTTTAGAATTACGTTTTCTTGAAGAGGAAGGGTTTATTAACAGAGAGGTTTTTGCGGAAGTCCCTGTTAAAGTTGAGTACTCTTTAACGGAAGATGGTAAGAAATTAAACTGTTTAATAGACGTGCTAAAAGAAGTGGGCTCTTGGCTAAAAACAAGATAACAGAGTTTATTTTATAGTCTGATTTACTGTGTTTTAGATCATGCTGACATCGTATCTCATTATTTTGATAAGACCATTTATACGAATTTTAGGCATAAAAAAAGCCTGATGCTACGAATCAGGCTTCAGTATTCATCGACAATAGGAGTTGATGAACACCACCAATCTAACAGACCTGCTCTATAAAGGCAAACCCATGGTCGACCGAACGGTTCAGATAAGTATAAGTTTTCTCAAATTATAGGCATTAAAAAAGCCCCTGCTCGAAAGCGAAGGGCTTAGTCGTTCATTGATCTAGCAATGAACTATATAAGGCTCATCTCATACTAAGTTCAGTATATCTGAAATTGAGGCAACAGAGAAGAAAACCTTCTAAATATCTTCCTCATTCTATTTAGATTCAATTTATTTAGTCCTATAACAAGTTACATCTTTGATAAATCAATACACAAAATTTGCACTTTGCATTTTTGAGGGTGTGGTATTTGTTTGTAGGTTCATGGCTGGATTGTCTTAGGACATCGAAGGATAGCTATTTAGAAAATCTTCAAGAAAGAAGTTCAAATAAATATATCAATGCATCAAGGTGTTAGTGTTTAGCAAGGAAGTAAAGATGAATTTGATTAGATTAAAAGAACTTTCACTAATGAGTAATGCTGTTTTAACCCCCCAATTAAACAATTGGCCTTATGTCCCATCTGGAAATACGGGAGGTGCGTCCTGTAACAAGCAGAGAGACAACTTTTCGGAACAATCTGATAAGAAATTTTATAAAGAATGGCTGAAACAACAAAAGAAAATACTTAAAAGTATTCCGAGTAATGCCGTTTTAGTCAGCATGAAAGACGCTACTTAGACTAAAAATGAGATGAGTTTATAAAGATATAGATTACAAGGATGGGCTTTTAGCTAAATAACTTTACGTAGGTATACTTGTTAGACATAACTTGTTCTGGAGATACTGAAAATATCAATAAATAGCAAATCGAATAAGGTGAAACGGGCTAATACACAATAATAAAAAAGCATGTCTGTAGAGGTAAATTTTTATGGCTAATCTTCATCAAAAAACACTTTTTGATATCTTGACTCAACATCAGGCTTATCTTTATCGAGCATCATCAAGAGCGGTTAATGAACTTCTCAATTTATTTAATTCTGAAACCGTTAATATGCTTGCGAAGTTAAGTAACTTGTTAGATGAGCTAAATGAAAAGGAAAAAGCTGCATTAGCTGGGGGAGTTTATTCAACAGCCAATTTAAGAGAGATACGTACACTTATTTCTCAGTGGTTTAATTTGATTAATGAAGCTCTCACTGACACTTTTACAATATCTGCTGTGGCATTGGCTCTATATGAAGCCCGATATATGTCAAAAATTTTTGGTGGTAGACATAAAGAGTTAAACGGCGAACAGCTCTATAAAGCTGCTAAACGGGTTCCTTTAGCAGGAGGGGCATTAGTGGATGAGTTGTTATCTAAAATTGCTGAGGTAGCTCGTCAAAGAGTTGAATATGCAATTCGGGATGGTCTTAACAATGGCGCAACAACATCGCAAATTGTTCAGCGTATCCATGGAACTAAACGACTTAAATATGAAGATGGACTACTAAATAGTACTAAAACGGATATTGAACGAACTGTACGTACAATTCGGAGTCATATATCAAATCAAGCCTATTTAAATAGCTATAAACAATTAAAGTTTGAATATGTCAGATTTGTAAGTGTTCTTGATGGAAGAACATCAAAAACATGCGCTTCACTTGATGGTACGGTATGGTACCTTAATGACCCAACAAAAAAAGTTCCTCCTTTACATCCTCATTGCCGCAGTATCTTAGTTCCGACTCTTGAAAATGGTCAGCTTATTGGAAGTCGAGCATTCATAATGGATGAAAGAAAATTTAAGAATATTCCTAAAGATGAGCGCGAACAATTAACTGGTCAGCTAGATGCAAATACTTCTTTTAAAGAGTTTTTTAAACTCACAGATGATTTTTTTCAAAAAGAATGGCTAGGTCCTAAAAGATATCAATTATATAAAGAGGGACAATTCGACTTTGATAAGTTTTTTGACCCAGAAGGGCGGTTATATACGCTTGAGGAGCTTAATGAACTTGATGAGCGTGCTTTTAAAGTGTTGGGATTATGAGCTCAGGTAACTACATTTTGAAATACGATTTATATTTTTAATAAAGTTTAGTTTTAACTCAATATACACACTTAAACAATTAGTTGAAAAAAATTTCCATCATCGAATCAAATAGCATGTTAAGTTTTTCTCAATCATAAAAAATTTAGAAAGGATTAAAACATGAAATTTTCCTACCAAGATCTAGCCGGAAATAGTATTGAAGTGGAGTGTGAAAGTTATATTCATATACCCTCAGGAACAGCAACAAAATCTACAGAGGCTGGTAATTATCACCCTACTGAAAACTTCAGTTTTTTTAAGAAAACTGAAGCTGATTCTATACCCATCTATCGATTTGCTATTGACCGAAATTTTAATGTTTTTAATAGTGATGAATTGCCTGCATTAGCTCAAATTGGTACTGACTGGAAACAATTAAGCTAAGTTCTTACTCAAAAATAGAACCCTCGATTGAGGGTTTTAAACTAAAAATTTTAACAACTATTTCTTTTTAAACACGAGCATTAAGCCGAGCAAAATTGCAATCATTCCTATTAAACCTGCCAGCGGTAACTTATTTTTTAAAATTAGAAAATCTAAAAGTGCAGTAACGATAGGAACCAGATAGAACAGGCTTGTCACATTGACAATATTACCCTGATTTAAAAGCCGATAAAGTAAAAGCTGAGCAACTACAGAAATTAAAATTCCAAGAAATAAGACTGAAATAATCAGTTGTAAATTCCATGTTATTTCAAAATGTTCAAAAGGAACTATAAATAAGCAGACTACCAGACTGATTACATATTGTAGGGGTAAGACATCTGTAGGAGCTTGTTGAATGTTCTTTTGCATTATGGCCCCAAAGGTTATACAGATGAGGGCAGTCAAGGCAAATAGTATACCGATTGGAGCAATAAACGACATGGTTAGGCTTTTCCACACTAAAAGAATGAGCCCTGCTAAAGCAATTAATAAACCGAATAGCCTTTCTTTTTGTAAATTCTTTTCTAGAAGGCAAAGCGTTAAAATGGGTTGGATTCCCATAGTTGTGGCCATTAAACCAGGAGTAACTCCGTAAGCCATCGCTTTAAAATAGCAAATTGAGTATCCTGCAATAATCAGCAGCCCTGTAAGCAGAACTTGTTTTCGAGTTCCAGATTTGGGTAAAAGTCTTTTTCTAAAAAGAGCAAGTAATAAAAGCACAAGCAAAGCAGTTGAAAAGCGCAGAATTAATAAGGCTATGGGTGAGGCATTATCAAGTCCCCATCGAGTAAAGATAGCGGCACTACCCCAGAGCAAAACAAAAATGGATGTTGCACTTTGTGAAGCAAGCATCTGTTTATTTAGGCGCATAAAACCTCCTCCTAGTGCGTAATACCTAAGAAATAGCAAGTGATGAAATTGTTAGTAAGTGCAGCTATTAACGTGTTGTTCACTCATTAAACAATTCACGGATAGCTTCTTTAAGAAAAATGAATTGTTTTAACTTTTTCTAAATTCAGTATGGAAGAGAGAATGGATAAAGAAAAGCGCATAATTCTTTTATATACTATTTGAAAATCGAATAGATAAATTGAAAATGAATATAAAAAACTTACAGATTGATTGGCTGAAGTGTTTTGTTACAGTGGTAGATACAGGTTCATTATCGAATGCAGCGCCTGAGTTATATCGTTCCCAATCAGCTGTTAGCATGCAATTGAAAAAACTAGAAGAAGCTTTACATTGCCAACTCTTAATCAGAACTCACCGACAAATTGAATTAACCTCTCAAGGACAATTACTTTTAGGTTATGCACGCCGTATTCTCGATTTACATGCAGAAGCACAAATGGCATTTCATGGAGATGAACTGAAGGGACGTATACGACTTGGAGTGCCTGATGATTATGCTGCTAAATATTTAACGCCCGTACTCAAGCGGTTTGCGCCACGTTATGGAGGGGTGGAAATTGAATTGATCTGTGAGCAGTCGACTTCTTTAATTCCACAAGTAGAAAGTGGTGATATAGATCTGGCATTAATTTCGAGAGATAACGCCCGTCAAGGAACACTCTTATTTCATGAACCTATGGTATGGGTAGGCTCTCCTCAGTTTGAACTCTGGCGAGAAGACCCGCTTCCGATTGCAGTTTACGAAAGTACAAGTCAAGCGAAAAAGAGTGCTATCAATTCTTTAGCGTTACAAGGGCGGCGTTACCGTGTTGTATACAACAGTTCAAGTTTAGCAGGACAAATTGCAGCCGTTGAAAGCGGTTTAGCAATTGCCGTGTTTACTCAGTGTAGTGCACCACAGCATTTAACAATATTAGGTGCTGATCATGGTCTTGGTCCTTTGGAGCCTATGGAAACAGCAGTTTATCGGAGTAGGGCATCTTTAGAGTCGAAAGCTGTTGACCACTTATATGAGCTTTTAATCAAAACACTTAGACATTCAGTTAATGTTTAATGACCAAATTTTAAGTTGATATTTAGAGGTGAAAATAAAGAGATTTACACTTCTTTATTAAATCTACAAAAAAGCCTAGAAACCTATGCTGATCGTAAAACGAATAAAAAGTATTTATTAACTCATCAATCTAAACAATTTATGAGGTGAAATATGAAAAAAATTATGACTACTTTAGGTTTAGCTGCCATTATTTCTTTAAGTGTGAGCGCTTGCCAAGGTGAAAACGATACAAAACAGCAAGATAAAACCACAACCCCTCATTCAATGGATAAAGATTCATAATTTTAGATAAATGAATGCTCAGGCCCATCGTAAGATGGGTTTTTTTATATCTTTTTATTCTATCTTAAAGTGTGATTTGTAACTCAAAATATTTATTTTTAATGGCGCTGTTCAAAATATGTTGACTAGTATACTAGGTTTTAAATATATTTAAATTCAACACGGATCATTTTAAATATAACTCTATATTTAAAATAAATGGTTCAAATGCCATCAGATCAGAAATTTAACCTTTAAATTTGATTATAAAAATATTAATTAATCAAGGAGGTGGGTATGGACGCTAAATTTCATTCTGAAAATGAATATGGTTTTATTCTAGATATTTTGAACACTTACATGGTGGTCAAGAAAACACAAAAAGATGACTATTATCCTTATGATTCATTTGGTTATCTTCTAGCTCTTTATCAACCGCTAAAAGTTTATATACCTCAACTTCCTCATCCAAAAATTTATATTGAGATTGGTGGAATTTCATATGACAGAATGATTGTGGGGCAAACACAAAATGAAGCCGAAGCCATAAATATTTTATTGGATTTAGGACAACTTGTTGTTTGAGCTTTAAGTACAGAATTTAATTTACTTAAGAAAAAGCTTTCTTAAGTAAATTAATTATAAATGTCATGGGCTATAAAGATGGAGGTCAAAAGAGAAAACTCCAAGAAGATAATTGATAGTTTTATTCCTCAATATTAAACAAAGTCTCTAATAAGATACAAAAAATCACAAAAGCTAAATCTATAACTTTAAAAGAATTTGTTTATATAACTAAGAACATTAAAAGTAGGTCATCGTAATGAAAAAAATATTCTTGGCAACCCTAACTGGGTTAGCTTTATTGGGTAGTAATGCGGTATTTGCTAAACCAGATGCTACCTTAATAAAAGAAGCGACAAAAAATGTAGTTACAGTATCTAAAGTAAAAACTTTGGCTGATGAAACTGGTGTAACTTTAACCGGTACAATCGTGAAGCATATTGCTGGTGATCATTTTGAGTTTAAAGATGCTACGGGTTCAATTGTAATTGATGTAGATGATGACTTGTGGAAACCTCTACAGTTAAAAGCGGGCGATAAAGTACGTGTTATGGGAGAGGTAGATACTCATAGAGTTAAGCCTACCGATATTGAAGTTTTTCAAATCGAGCGTGTTAAATAAAAACAGATCATTTATATAAATATCGCTCAGAGCAAACAAAAAAGAAAACTCCTATTTTTAGGAGTTTTCTTTTGAAAGCGGATAATTTTTTATCAATGCGTTGCATTAAATGCTTCAAGACAGCTAGTCAAAATAGAACTAATCTTTTTTAAGTATTTTACCGATCGTTAAATTATAATTTTATATATTCCTGCCATTCATCTGAAAATAATGATAACTATTTCATATAATTACTATTGTAAATGTGATGGAGTTATCCAAATTAATATCGTTTAAAAAATATACTGATTGATAAAAAAGGCAACTCGGCTATATTCCATAAATATATTGCAAAATTGGCAATATATTTCTAGGATGGAATAAAAATGAAAAAAAGAGTAATAAAAATAGCAATAGTGAGTGCATTATCGGTATTAACAAGCATGAGTTATGCGCAGGAATTTAAAAAATTCTCTGTGTCTGCTGGTTGGTTACATGTAATTTTAATATTAATACTGCTGTTAAAAATGGAACCACAGCTAAAGTCGGTACAATTTCAACAACAAGCTTTTTAAACTCAATTGATCCCAATGCTACTATGACTGATATGGGAGGAGGGGTTTGGAATTTAAAAGAATCCCTTACAGAGTTTTTAGCTCAACCCGAAATCCAAGATAAACTTACAGACGGTAATGGGAATATTCTAGCTGATGTTGCTGGTACAGCCCGAATTGAGGGATTGGAAAGCTGGCAGCAGCAAGATGCGGGACTAGAAGTTGATGATGTAGACACATTAGGTTTAACATTTAACTATTATCTGAATGATAATGTGTCTTTACAATTTATTGGCGGTATCCCACCTAAAGTTGATGTAAAAGGTAAAGGAGAAATCCTAGCACCGTTAAGTGGAATAGCAATGTCTCCTAATGACTTGGTGAAATATCTTTTTCCGAATGGGATTACCTTAGGTCAAGCAATCCCAATTACCAACTTAGGAAACAAATCTAAAGCTGCATCTATTCGAGCGTGGACGCCAACCATAGAAGCACAATATCAGTTTGGTAAAAGTGGGGTAAATAAGTTTAGACCTTATATTGGTGCGGGCTTAATGTATGCACATTTTAATGATATTAAACTTAATGATGGAATTCACTCTGATCTAGTCTCTGCAGGTCATATGATTCAAAATGTACTAGATGGTAAAGCAGGCGCTGCTTTAGACCGAAAAGAGTCGAGTGGAAAAATGGTGGTTAATGTCGATACAGATGACGCAATAGCTCCTATTTTTACTGCTGGTTTTACCTATGATTTTAATGACTCATGGTACACGGTTGCTTCTGTATCTTATGCAAAACTAAACAACAAAGCACAAATTGATGTAGTCAATCAAAATACGGGAACTCGCTTAATCCATGCTACAACAAAAGTTGATATCGATCCCCTTATTACCTATTTAGGGGTAGGGTATAGATTCTAATATTTTTATTTTTTAAAAAGGATATCTCAGAGTTACTTAATATTTGAAACTTTGAGATACTTTATTTGTTACTAGTTATAAAAAATAACTACTACTCATCAAACTCATACATAAAGTAAAATTTTATAAAAAATATTTTTAATATAATAATTTAAAATAATTTTGAGGATAGGAAATTGAAAAAAATCATTAAAACTTTATTATTATCTACACTCATTTCAACTATATCTTTCTCTGTTTTAGCTAAAAATACTGAACAAAAAATTAATTTATTACAAGGTTCACCTCATACTACTTTAACTGGAAAATTTCAGGGTTATGAAGATGTGAGATATAGAGTTTATGCAAAGAATGGACAAATATTGAAATTTAATATCAATAGTCTTGGTAATTTAGCCTATGTCAATATTTTTGCACCGGGTAAAAAACCGGGTAAAGATAATGCATTATTGATTGGCTCAACTGTAGGATCGACAGGAGAACTCACTTTACCAGTTGATGGTGATTATATTGTTCAAGTTTATCAAATGCGTAATAGTGCTCGTAAAAATAAAACTGTGAAATATAATTTAGACATCGAATTATTAAATAAATTAAAGAGATAATAGCTAATTAAATTTACTAGCTTTCACATGAGAGCTAGTAAATTTGAAAAAAGATATAAATAATAATTATCCGGCTAAAGAAATTGACTCATGAATAGCGCAACTTTCAACAAAGATTTGATCATGTGAAATGAGTAGGACAGCACCTTCATAGCTTTGAATAGCGGTAGCTAATAATTCTCTAGATTCAATATCTAAATGATTTTCTGGTTCATCCAATAGCAGAAGTTCGGGTGTAGGGTGGATCTGACTTAGCGCCAATAACGCTACTTTTAGTTTTTCCCCACCACTTAGCTGAGACAGAAGATAAGCACCTTTATCACCACGGATTCGAAGTTGACCTAATAAATTTCTCCACTCTAATTCTGAAAGGTCTTTATTCATGTGAGTTAAATTCTCAATAACAGACATCTCATCACGTAAAAAGCTAAAGTTTTGATCGAGATAAAAACACTCTACTAATAAGTGAATGCTGTCAGAGGGCTGATTTTTCTGTCCATTGATTGCTTTAAGCAGTGTTGATTTTCCACTACCATTTTGACCTGTTATGTGAATTTTCTGGCCTGCCTTTACCGCTAAATCTATGGGCGTTTGAGTGCCATATTTCAGTTTGAGTTTTTTAATTCGAAGAATTTCTCCGGATTTTTTATGAAAAGAAGGGAAGACAAATTGTTGTGGTTTGACTGTTTCAAGACGCATTTTTTTGTCTTTTAAATCATTTTGACTATTTGAAATTTGTCGTTGTTGTTGAGACTGTATCGCCGCAATACTTTGGCCCGCTTGTTCCTTTTTAAAGTCGAGCAAAATTTTAGCTTGAGAATTTGATTCGCGTATTTTATTCCCAGCACGTTCACGTTTTTGAGCTTTCATTAATACGTCATGTTGTTTTTGCTTCATCTGCTTAACGTCGCGTTGAGTTTGTTGAACAGAGTGTTCTAAAGCCGCCACATGACATTGATATTGCTCATAGAATTTCTCATAATTTCCGGTTATGTGATGCAAGCCATGCTCATTTAAATGATAAATATGGTTTACTTCATTTAATAACGTTCGATCATGGCTAATGATAAGTGCACCTGATTGGTGTTTCTTCAAATGATCAATTAACCATTTTCTAGATTCCTGATCTAGGTGATTACTGGGTTCATCAAGTAGTAAATAATGATCTGATTTTAAAAATAAACAGCTTAAAGCCAATTTGGTCTTTTGACCTTCGCTTAATTTTTCAACTGGAAATTCTAAATCAGTGGGCAAATGAGCAGACTCTAATAGGTTATTCCATAAGGTGGGCAAATCCCAGTTGCCTTCTAATAAATCATAATCATTGAAGCTAGCAACACCTTGCTCAACTCTCTTAAAAGCTTGATAAAGATCTAAAATATCTAAAGCTTCAGCTATGGTCCGACCTGTTAACCGATGCAATTGAGGTAAATAAGCATGTTTTATATGCCAAGCTATTTGCCCCGATGTAAGAATTGAATCAGATTTAAACGTCTGGTTTAACATTTGCATCAGCAAAGATTTGCCTTGACCATTACGGCCAATTAAAGCAGATACCTGATTTGATTCAAGACTAAAATTTAGTTGTTTAAACATGACTTTAGAGGGGAATTCTAAAGTGAGTTCTGATATTACACATGCCTGCTGAGTCATAAAAAACCTCATAAATACAGGATGTACAAAATAGTAAAAGTAGTTTTAAGCAGAGACGTTAAATCACAAAAAATAGTCTATTTTGCACATCAAAAAAAGAAAAAAATGATGAGAAAAAAGACTTACTTCATTGGCGTGACTCACGAAATTGAAAAGAATAATAAACTATTCTAGCTAGAATTTTGGCTAGTGTAAAATTTATACGTTTGTTTTATTAAAAAACCCAATCTAAAGATTGGGTTTTATGCCTCTAAATAAGGTTTATTCTTTTACAACCAATACCTGAATTTTAGTGCTGTTTAAAACATCTTGAGCAAAACTACCTAAAATAAGCTTTTGGAAGCCTTTACGACCATGAGAACCAATCACAATCAAATCGGAACCTAAGCCCTCTACAGCTTTAAGAATGCCATCTGAAGAAATTTCACCTTGGATAATTTGAGTTTCAGCATCAATACCTTCTTCGGCGCATAAAGTTTTTACTTTTGCGAGGGTTTTTTCTGCATTGGCGCGTGCTTCAACAAAATAATCTTTTACAACAGGTGAGATGTAATAAAAATCTACGCCACTAAAAGGATCTACCGCAACTAAGCTAATAGCGGTCAATTTACTTCCAAATGCCTTTGCAATATGTGCGGCTTGTCTTGCTGCTGCAAAAGAAATTTCAGAACCGTCGACTGGTACAATAATATGTTGGTAATTCATAATGTTATTCCTCTTATTTACAGTTGTTATATGTATGAAGCATTTATTAATTAAAGATTAACATATTTCATTCTTGGTAGACATCTATTCGATCAATGTAACTGAAAATTAAATAAATTTATTTAAAATCAATCGTTTGTTTTGGTTTTTTATTGGCGTTGATTGAGTTTAAGCGTTATTGCTAAACAATCGATAATATTTACATGAAAATTACAAAAAATTACTGTTCATATTTCTGTCATATAGAAAACGTATAACAAAATAGTAAATGAAGGGGGAGAAGAAGATGGCTGATTTAACAGCAAAGAAAGTGAATAAGCTTTTAGAGGAATTCCGTCAAACAGGTAAAGAACCGGAAAAGTTAGTCATTGGTTATAAAACTTATGCCAGATTGATGGCAGAAGATAAATTTGCAGAAAAAGTTGTTCCTTCTCTTGAAGATTCAAAAGAACGATTATATAAAAATTTAAAAATTAAACTTGTGACTGAAAAGCATTACTTTGAAATTAAATAAAAGTTATGTGAAATTCATCACAGCATATTAAACTAAAGTAACACTAAATAGGTTTAATAACATGTTCATTGTATAAAGATACAAATTAATAGTGTAATCAACATTTGAAAACAGCAATCGTTTATAAACTCGATAGAATAAATTGCTTTTATTTTAAGTAGTGGAATAAATTGAAATGCCAACACTCAGTGTAATTATATTTTATGTTTTAGCTATATTAGGCAGTGTAGCGATTATTTGTGGATTAGTCAGTTTAAGTGTTTTTTTAATTTTTATAGGATTAGCATTATTATTTGCAGCATTACTATTAAAGAAAGAGTTTAAATTAGATATTTTATTTTGGAAATAAATATAATATGAATTTGTATTTTTGATTGTCTATAGAATTATTTTAATAGAACTGAAAAGAAAATTTCAGTTCTAAAAAAATTGAATTATTTTTATGATAAGTTTTAGTTTAATAACATTTTTTTAATCAAAATTATTTCAATAAAATATAAAAGAAGAAAATTTAAAATTTAATTAAGTGTTTAAAAATAAAAAAGTTTCATTTAGGATAAAAGTAAAATTGTAAAAGCATTTTTTAGCGATTAAACAATAACAAAGCGAGGTGAGCATGACTTATAAGTATGAGTATGCAGGGTTCTGGTTAAGATTTGGTGCAATGATTATTGATACTCTTATTCTTTTTTTAGCAATTATTCCTGCCGCATGGATTTTTTATCAAGGGGATTATGATTTAGTCTTTGCTACTGGTTTAAGTACGAAGCCACAAAATTATTGGTTTGATTTAATAGTGAACTATGCCTTTCCTTTGTTGTATTCAGTTTTATGTTGGCTGTATTTTGCAGGAACGCCAGGCAAGCGATTGATGCGACTAAAGGTTTTAGATGAAAAAACCGGCGATAAGCTTACACTCATGCAGAGTATTATTCGATATATTGGCTATATACCGTCAATTATAGTATTTGGTATTGGTCTTTTTTGGGTCGCATTTGATGCTAAAAAACAAGGCTGGCATGACAAAATGGCAAAATCAGTGGTAGTAAGAGAGCTATAAAAATAAGATTAAAAAGCGTTCATAGCATTGAAAAAGGGGCTATGAACGCTTTTTTTATTAACTTTTTTTGACTTTAAATTTAAGTACTACAAATACAATAAGACCGACAATGAGTCCCCAAAAGGCTGAACCGATACCAAAAAATTGAATGCCTGAAGCGCTGCATAAAAAGGTAAATAATGCAGCTTCGCGGTCTTCAACCTGAGTAAATGCGATGGCTATGTTGTGGCTGATCGTACCAAATAAAGCAATGCCAGCTAAAGCTACAATAAAGATATGTGGAAAAGACATCAGTAAGCTTGTCAGCGTTGCAGCAAACAAACCCATTAAGATATAGAAAAAGCCACAGCTCATGCCAGCAATATAGCGTTTACTTGGGTCTGGGTGGACTTGATCATCTAAGCTTACCGCAGCACTAATTGCAGCAATATTGACGCTATAACAGCCAAAAGGTGCAAGCACAACTTGGGTTAAACCTGTCCAGCCAATCAGTTGATTAACATGTGGTTTATAGCCATAACTTTTGATCATGGCAATTCCGGGTAAATATTGAGACGCCATGCTAATCACAAAAAGTGGAAGAGCTAATCCTAAAAGTGCTGACCAGCTAAATTCAGGACTAATCCAAACTGGTTTCGCCAAAGACCACTGAAGAGTCGGCATATGAAACTCTAAAAAGACAGGACATAGAGCAATACCTGCAAGAGCAGTAAATACAATGCTATAACGCGGCCATAATTTTTTTGTAATGATATAAATGACAAGTAAGGATAAAACGAATTCCCAATCATTTTGTAAACTGGCGAACAGGGAAATACCAAATTTGAGTAAAACACCTGCAAGCATAGCACTGGTTAAGCTTTGAGGAATATATGAAAGTGCTTTTTGAAATATACCTGAAAAGCCTAAAATAGCAGTCAGTAAACCCCCTATTAAAAAAGCTCCAATGGCTTCATTTAAGCTATAGCCACTGCCTGTTGCCATAATTAAAGCGAGGCCTGCGGTTGACCATGCAGTTGCTACAGGGTATTTAAATTTCCAAGAAAGGATAAGTCCTGATAGACCAATACCTAAGCCTAAGGCCCAAAACCAAGAGGTGATTTGCTCGGGTGAAGCTCCTAAAGCTTGAGCAGCCTGAATGACTAAAACGGCCGAAACACTAATACCTATTAAAAAAGTAATAAAGCCGGCAAATACTGCTGGAATTGAAAAATCTTGAAGAATCTTTTGCATAATAAGTGTTTTAAATCCAAGAAAAGTGAATAGGCTTCTGCCATGGCTTCTAATTGAGGTGAATTTAGCAATTTTTTTAAAGAAGGTGCTTTCTATTTTTAACTTAAATTGGAAATAATATTTTCAAATTATTGAATAATGCTATTATTTATTCCATAGGGAATACTAAATTTGGGATATTATTTTATGGAAGAACAGGCTGAAAATTTGACAGTACTTGAACTCAAAATTATGCGTGCTTTACAAGAGAATGGACGTTTAAGTAATGCTGAGCTGGCCAAACTTGTAGGAATCAGTACTTCATCTTGTTGGAATCACACTCAACGTCTTTTTAAAATTGGGGCAATCTTAGATGTGCGCGCTCGGATCAATCCAAGCATGGTGCAGCGTGATACGGTGGTGCTCGTTGGTGTGGTTTTGGACCGTTCAACTCCAGACAGCTTTCAGGCATTTGAACAGGCCGCAGGTGATTTGGAGAATGTGCTGGAGTGTTATCTGGTTGCTGGGGAAGTCGATTATTTTCTAAAAATCCGAGTCAAAGATTTAGCCGCTTTTAACCGATTCCATAGTGAAAAAATTATTGCTTTACCCGGCGTAAGACAGGTTCGAACGTTTTTTGTTCTAAATGAAGTTAAAACAGATGGTATGTTGGCATTTTAGGAGCTCATCATGTTTTAAATTTATAATGCAAAACGTATAGGTAAAGATGATTAGATCGTTGAAGTTGCTAGTTTTAAACCGAATCCGAAAAATAGAATTCCGACTAAAAAAACACTACTTGCTGCAATTTTATGGTTTTCTTTAAAAAATGCTGAAAGTTTAATTCCAGAGAAGATTAATGCCGTTAAATAGCTAAAACTAATCACCTGTAAAATAACCGCTAAAATTAAAAAGCTTAGAGCGGGGTAGGCATAGTCGGGTTCAACAAATTGAACAAAGAAAGATAGGAAAAATAAAATCGCTTTGGGGTTAAGTAAACTAATACTGAGTGCTGTTTTATAAGGATGAACTTTATCTAAAGCGGGTAAATCAGCCATTTCTGGTTGTGGTTGATTACGTTGTTTCCAACGTTGAATACTGCCTTGTAAGAGTTTAAAGCCTAAATAAGATAGGTAAAGTGCACCTGTTAATTTAAGAATAACAAATACCCATGGAAATGCTTTGAGTAAAGAAGCAGCACCAAGAACTGTACACAGCATTAAAATAAGGTCACCAGTGAAAATACCGAATGCGCCCATATAACCAGTTTTAATGCCGTAACGTGAAGCAATTGACATCACATAAAGAGAATTGGGTCCCGGCAATAACACAATTAGGAATGTACCAATAATATATGTTGTTAAATCTGTTATGCCGAACACGAGAAACCCAATAAAAAAACCGATTTTTGCCATGATAACAAAAATCGGTGATTTTGTATGAAAAGTGCAGTTTTTAAGGTTTAATTTCCCCATCAATTCCAAAGGATTGACGTAATAAAAAACTTAACTGGTCACGAGCTTTAATAAAGCCATCAACACCACCTTGTAAAAGTTGGAATGCCATTAAGTCATGATTAAGTTCGTCTTTAAAACTTTGTTCATCTTGAGCTGGTCTAACAATCGCATCTGCTTGCTTTGACTTGGTCGCATCAAGAGCTGCCTCAACTGTACGTGTATCTTGCTCAAGTTGGGTAAGTAGACCAGGAGAGATTGTTAGTAGATCGCAACCCGCAAGCCCAAGTACTTGATCAATGCTACGGAAGCTCGCACCCATCACTTGAGTTGGAATATTTTGCTGTTTGTAGTAAGTGTAGATTTTTTTAACTGAAACTACGCCTGGGTCTTTTTCGATTGGGTAAGAATCTACACCTTCAGCTTTTTTGTACCAGTCTAAAATACGGCCTACAAATGGTGAAATTAAAGTGACTTTTGCATCTGCACAAGCTTGTGCTTGATGTAAACCGAAAAGGAGGGTGAGGTTACACGCAATTCCTTCCGCTTCAAGTACTTTAGCAGCTTGAATACCTTCCCAAGTTGACGCGATTTTAATCAGAATACGTGACTGGTCAATACCATAACCTTTGTAAAGTTCACATAATTCATGTGCTTTTTGAATGGTTGCTTCGGTGTTGTATGAAAGGGCAGCATCAACTTCTGTAGAAACACGGCCTTCAATGAGTTTTAAAATTTCTACGCCAAATTTTACAGTCAAAATATCAATGGTTCTTTCGATTAACTCATCGTTACTATAGCCTTCTTCTTTGGCTTGATAATAAGCATCTTCAATCAGCTCTTTACTTTCAGGTTGTTCTGCTGCTGCCGTAATTAATGAAGGGTTAGTCGTCGCGTCTAATGGACGGAACTTACGAATTGCATCAAGGTCGCTACTGTCGGCAACAACGGTCGTTAATGTTTTTAATTGGTCAAGTGCTGTATGAGTCATTGATATTCAACATCTTCAGTAATAAATCTTATGTTTTCTTTATAGCACAAAGTCTATTCCTGCTGTCGATATATCAATTGTTATATTTCAAAGAAAAACGTTTAGGTTCTGCATCTAAATTGAAATAATTTTAAGGCGCCTGTTGCATTCGTTGCTTGCGGATATATTCAATCAGAAATCTGGCTGCAGCCCCAAGCTCACTTTCACGACTCCAAACTAAATCGACGTAATATTCGAATCTGGGTGTGAAATCTAGTAAATCCAATACTTTAAGCTTATTTTTTAATTCTGGGTTTTCTTTAAACATTTCTTGAGGAAGAACCCCCCAACCCAAATTACGCAAAATCATTAAGCAAGCAGAGTGATGGTTGTCTGTACGCCAATAATGTTTCGAAAAAAGCAATTCTGGCTTTAAAGTTTCATCTCGGCTTGCAACTACAATTTGTCGTGTAGTAAGGATTTGTTCATAAGAAACCTGATTTTGGCTTGCTAGGGGATGGTTATTTGAAATAACAGGAATTAAAGCCTCACGTTTAAGCTCTACAAATTGTTCTCTGTTATCTAGGTGCTCGCGTTCAAACATCAGTGCTAGTTGGGCAGAGCCGTCTAATAACATTTGAAGAGCATCTTCTTGAGGCGCAGACACAATATTAATTTGTAAG
Organism: Acinetobacter sp. WC-141; assembly: GCF_000313935.1. GTDB lineage: Bacteria > Pseudomonadota > Gammaproteobacteria > Pseudomonadales > Moraxellaceae > Acinetobacter. The sequence continues at coordinate 20,802 of NZ_AMSS01000045.1, forward strand.
TCAGGGAAACGACTTTCTAAAAGACAAATATAGTCAGTCCAATTGGTGTGTAAAAGTTCAGAGACAATCACAATGGTTAAGTTTGCTTCTAAACCTGTACTTAACGCGTGAGCATGTTGTTTCCATTGGTTCATCTCAATTAAAAGCTGAGATGTCTTTTCGTATAACACCCGTGCTTCATCAGTAGGGACGGGTTCACGGCCTTTACGGTCAAATAAAGTTAAGTCCAGATCAATTTCTAGGTTGGCAATAGACATGCTTACAGCCGAAGGAACTTTGCCAAGTTTACGTGCTGCTGCTGAAAAAGAGCCGGTTTCAATCACGGCCTGAAACATGAGTAGTTGTTCTTGATTAATATTCATCTGTCAAAAAAACTGAAAGAACCTGATTGGATTAATCAATATTATAAAAATAAAATGCACATTATCCAAGTTATTATTGAGTATTTGAAAATGTTGATTTCCAAGAGAAGGCTCATTCATGCAATCAGTTATGAAGGAATTTTATTGGTCATCATTGCGATTGCATTAAGTTTTATTTTTGATATGCCAATGGACGTAACGGGTACACTCGGTGTGTTTATGGCAGTCGTTTCAGTTTTCTGGAATATGATTTTTAACCATTATTTCGAAAAAGTAGAGCATAAATATAATTGGGAAAGAACGATCCCTGTACGGATTTTACACGCGATTGGTTTTGAGGGTGGTTTGCTGATTGCAACAGTACCGATGATTGCATATATGCTTCAGATGAGTGTTATTGATGCACTTATTTTAGATATCGGTTTAACCTTGTGTATTTTGGTTTATACCTTTGTTTTCCAGTGGTGTTATGACCATATCGAAGATAAATTTTTCCCAGATGCTAAAGCTGCATCACTTCATTAATTCACTATATATTGAAATGAAATAAGCACCCAGATGGGTGCTTATTTTGTTAGGTCGATATAGAAATTATTTTTCTACAATTGCAACCACACCTTCACCACCTGCCGTACAGATAGAGATTAATGCGCGGCCTGAACCTTTTTGATTAATCAATTTAGCAGCAGTAGCTAAGATACGACCACCAGTTGCAGCAAATGGATGGCCTGCACCTAAAGATGAACCATTTACGTTCAGTTTAGAGCGATCGATTGAACCCAAAGGTGCATCTAAACCAAGACGTTCTTTACAGAATTTTTCATCTTCCCAAGCTTTCAAAGTAGACAATACTTGAGATGCAAATGCTTCATGAATTTCGTAGAAATCAAAATCTTGAAGTTTAAGGTTAGCGCGCTTAAGCATACGAGGTACTGCATAAGCAGGAGCCATCAATAAGCCTTCTTTAGGGCCATTTTTACCAATGAAGTCAACAGTTGCTGTTTCAGAGAAAGAAAGGTAAGCTAAAACTTCATGACCGTTTTCTTTTGCCCATTCTTCAGAAGCAAGCAATACAACAGATGCACCATCAGTTAACGGAGTTGAGTTACCTGCTGTCATTGTTGCAGTTTCGCCTTTACCGAAAACTGGTTTCAATTTAGCAAGTTTTTCAACTGTGCTGTCTGCACGTAAGTTGTTGTCACGGTTAAGACCTAAGAATGGCGTGATTAAGTCATCAAAGAAACCACGTTCATAAGCAGCAGCAAGTTTTTGATGGCTGCTTGCCGCTAACTCATCTTGTGCTTCGCGAGTGATACCCCATTCTAAAGCAGTGATTGCTTGGTGCTCACCCATTGAAAGGCCAGTACGTGGTTCACCGTTACTTGGTGCATCAAGAAGCTTTTTAAAATCAATTTTTGTTAAAGCTTTCAGGCGGTCTTTACCAGTTTTAGCTACATTGAGCTCAAGTAAAACTTTACGTAAACCATCGCCTACAGCGATCGGAGCATCAGAAGTCGTGTCTACGCCACCTGCAATACCTACGTCGATTTGACCAAGTGCAATTTTATTTGCAACAACAAAAGCTGCTTGTAAACCTGTACCACAAGCAATTTGAATGTCATAAGCAGGAGTTTCAGGAGCAAGATCTGTGCTTAATACAACTTCACGAGTCATGTTGAAGTCACGGCTGTGTTTTAAAACAGCACCCGCAACGACTTCACCAATACGCTTACCTTGTAAATTAAAGCGCTCAACCAAACCGTTTAATGCTGCTGTCAGCATGTCAGAATTAGACGCTTTAAAATAAGCAGTATTTGAACGTGCAAATGGAATACGGTTGCCACCAATAATTGCAACGCGGCGAACAGTGTTTTGGCTCATGGTTTTATCCTGTTGAACAGAAGTTTTGGTTTTTGTTGCTTTTGGTGCTGCAGCTACATTATTAGAAGATGTAGATGGGGGTGCTGTAGCGGCGCTTTTAGTACGAGGGCTACGGGCAGGTGCAGTCGTTGAACGAGTACGTGTCGTTTTTGGAGTATTAGTTGCTGCTTTAGGCGTTGTGCTGTTACGCTTAGTCGTGTTAGAAGCCGACTTTGATGTATTTGACACGGTTTCCTGAGCAGAATTTTCGACTGCTGGATTTTCTTGAGTTGGTTTGCTCATAAGGCTTTTCCAAGCATATTAACGATATTCTTATAAGCTACCTTAACACAATTCAAATAGACCTGTATTGACTAGAATGACATGGTAGATAGCATTCAGGTCAAGACATCAAAAGATGAACTCAAGTATGATTTGGGATGACTCTAATGAACGACTGATTTCATATTGTTCCTCTCCATTTCATAACATAATGAAGCCTGTCGTAGAAAATCATTTTTTTGAGAGATAATAATCATGACTGATCAATACCAAGCATTTACACAATCTCCTATTGGTAAATTCGTTGTTAAAAATTTGGGTTTACCATCGCCTGTTGTATTAGAGCGTTTTGAAAGTGCTCAGCCAGTAGTGAATGGTGCAGTATTGGTTGGCGCAGCGCCGTCAAGTGTATTGTCAGGTGCGATTGCACAAGTACTTAGCAATATTCATGCAGACAGCTATGTAGGCAATAATGTTGCATTACAACAAGAAGCTGCAAAAGTTGGTTTAAATTTACGTCCATTTAATGCAGGCGACAAAGAATCAAAATTTAAAGCAGTAGTATTTGATGCTTCTGGTATTCAAAACTCGGAACAGTTAAACGAACTTTATAAATTCTTTAACCCGATTGCACGTCAAGTTGCAACTTCTGGTCGAGTGATTGTTATTGGTACAACACCTGAAACTGCAAAAACTGTGAAACAAGCGATTGCTCAGCGTGCACTTGAAGGTTTTATCAAATCTGTAGGTAAAGAATTTAAAAAGGGTATTACCGCTCAAGTTGTTTATGTAGACGAAGGTGCTGCTGCAAACCTTGAATCAACATTACGTTTCTTGCTTTCTCCACGTTCAGCTTATGTATCTGGTCAAGTAATTCGTGTATCTAAAGCAGATGTGGTTGATGTTGATTGGGCAAAACCGCTTGCTGGTAAAACTGCATTAGTAACTGGTGCGAGCCGTGGTATTGGTGAGGCAATTGCACATGTGTTGGCACGTGATGGTGCTCATGTTATTTGTCTAGATGTACCACAACAACAAGCTGACCTTGACCGTGTAGCTGCTGACATTGGTGGTTCTACATTGGCAATTGATATTACTGCTGCTGATGCAGGCGAAAAAATTAAAACTGCTGCTGCAAAACAAGGCGGTTTAGATATTATTGTTCATAACGCAGGTATTACTCGTGACAAAACTTTGGCAAACATGAAGCCAGAGCTTTGGGACTTGGTAATTAACATTAACTTGTCTGCTGCTGAACGCGTAAATGACTACTTGTTAGAAAACGATGGTCTAAATGCAAATGGCCGTATTGTTTGCGTATCATCAATTAGCGGTATTGCTGGTAACCTTGGTCAAACGAACTATGCTGCGTCGAAAGCAGGTGTGATTGGTCTAGTGAAATTTACTGCACCTATCTTAAAAAATGGTATTACCATTAACGCAGTTGCACCTGGCTTTATCGAGACTCAAATGACTGCTGCGATTCCATTTGCAATTCGTGAAGCTGGTCGCCGTATGAACTCAATGCAACAAGGTGGTTTACCTGTTGATGTAGCAGAAACGATTGCATGGTTTGCATCAACTGCTTCTACGGGGGTAAATGGCAACGTGGTACGTGTGTGTGGTCAAAGCTTGTTGGGCGCTTAAGCACTCTTCGCTAAAAAGGGGTGCTTGTGCATCCCTTTTTTATTAAAGAATCTATAAATTATAAAAGGTTAGGTATGAATACTCGTCATTTTAGCCAGCTACCAAAAGCGGCCTTGGCTTACCCAAAAGTGGTGCAAGGTTTAATTTTTAAAAAGCCTAAAGGTCCAAAAATCTTGCCACAAATTGAATATGTGGTCGATAGTCTTGAGGTTGATCAAAGTCATCTCAAAGCTTATAACGAAGTATGTGGCTTTAAAAATAATGGTTTTGTTCCCGCAATTTATTTGGCTGTGCTTTCTCAAAGTTTGCAAATGCACATGATGACGGCAGAAGCTTTTCCATTTCCGATTTTAGGTTTAGTGCATATCCGTAACCAGATTAAACAAACTAGACCGATTGGTGTAACTGAAAAACTCACTCTTTCATGTAAATTTGGGGAACTAAAACCGCATGATAAAGGTGTTCAGTTTGACTTTATTACCACGGCAAAAGTTGGCAATGAAGTGGTCATGGAAGGCTTAACGACTTATTTATCTCGCCAAAAAGTCGAGAAAAGAGTGGGTGAGAAAGCCAAAGAAGAACAAGCACCAGCTTATGTTCCAAAGGCAGAGTGGAATATTTTAGAAAACACAGGCCGCCGTTATGCGAAAGTGTCTGGAGATTTTAACTTAATTCACATTCATGCTATTACAGCAAAAGCATTTGGTTTTAAGCAAGCAATTGCGCATGGCATGTGGAGCAAAGCTAAAGCACTAGCGAACCTCGAATTACCAAATGCTTATGAAGCAGATGTGTGGTTTAAGCTACCAATGTTCTTACCGTCAAAAGTTGAATTTTTAACTGCCAATGCAGATAAAAAGACTGATTTCTTGATTCGTAATGCAAAATCACAAAAACCGCATGTTGCAGGAACTGTAAAAGCATTATAAAAATATCAGCAGCCTGAACAGATGTTTGGGCTGCTTTTGAGCAAAATAACAAAAAATGCAAGGAACTTCATGTGATTAAAGAAATTTTACTGGCCGATACCCATAACTATCACGGTATTTTAGATGAACGTTTTATTGATTTAGCCCACCAATTTAGCCGTCTGCAAGATGCAAGAACGGGACAAGGTGGAGCTGCATTAGCGGTTTATTTTAGAGGCCAGAAAGTTGTAGATATCTACACAGGTCTAAAATCACAAAGTGAAGCATGGCAACCTGAAACTTTGGCAGTTTGCTACTCTACAGGTAAAGGTGTGCTTGCAACTTTAGCGCATATTTTAGTAAGTGAAGGTTTTTTAGAATACGACAAACCGATTGCGACTTATTGGCCTGAGTTTGCTCAAAATGGTAAAGAGCAAATGACTTTACGTCATGTGCTAAGTCATCAAAGCGGTATGTTTGATGTTCGAAATATTATCGAAAGTGCAAGAGAAATGCTCGACTGGTCACACATGTTAGATGTAGTCGCGGCGACTAAGCCTAGATTCCTTGCAGGAGAGGGCAATGCTTATCAAGCTTTAACATTTGGCTGGCTTGTCGGTGGAGTACTTGAAAAAGCAACTGGTCAATCTTTAGATCAGCTCATGCAAAAATATCTCGTTGAGCCTTTGCAGTTAGACGGCGCTTATTTTGGTACGCCTGCAAGTGAGCTAGACCGTGTAGCACGTTTAATTATTCAACCCAAACCTGAAAAACCAGCGGCTCCCGAAGTTGAAAAACCTAAAAAGCCTCAAGCACGCAAGAGTTCACTCTCTGAAAAAATGATTACGTGGACGGGGCAAGATCCGCAAGATTTTCAGGATGCCATGATTCCAAAAGGAATGAAGCATTTTAGTTTCTTTAGTGATGAAGGGTTACAAGCAGTCATTCCAGCGGCGAACGGCACGTTTACTGCAAATAGTCTTGCTAAAATTTATGCGATGCTGGCAAATCACGGTGAATGGGATGGACAGCAACTTATTCGCCCAGAAGTATTTAAAGAACTCAGTACCATTCAAAGTTATGCACGTGATCGAGTCATGCCAATTCCGATGAATTGGCGTTTAGGATATCACCGCATTATTACCATGGGTAAACGTGCTAAAAATGGCTTTGGACATATTGGTTACAATGGTTCAGGGGCGTGGTGCGATCCTGAGCGCGACCTGAGTTTTGCCTATACCCATAACTTTCAAATTGGTTCAATCACGGGTGATTACCGTTTGTGGGGACTGACTCAAGAAGCCTTACGTTGCACTGACCAAATTTTAAAAGGCCGTAAAGGCTGGTTCTGATTTTAATGTTTTAAAGCTGGTATTTTAATTAATGCCAGCTTCTATATTTATAATAATTCTAGACGAAGAATAGCCTCGGTATGACGCTTAAAGTCTTCTTCAGCTAAACCGTGTAAACCAAGTTGATAAATACCTTCTAATCCGCACACAAAAGCAATGAGTCGCCAAGCTATGTCTGTTGAATTAGATATATTTTTAAATTCACCTTCTTTTTTACCAGATTCAATGGCTTGCACAATTGTTTGATGCCAATTCTGCATGGCAAGGTTATAAGCCTTTCGTATTTCAACATCTTGTTCAATTAAGAGTTCAGCCTCATTCCATAAGCGTAAGTAGGGCTGAAGTCTATCTATATTTTCTGCGCCTAATAAGATGAATAGCCTTTGAAATTGGCTAGTCGTTTTTAGGGTTTGTTCAATTTCATCAAGCTGTTCCATGAGCTTTAAAAAAGCTTCAGCTTTTAAATGAGATGCCGAAGAAAAGTGGTGGTGAACTTGTCCGGTTGATGTTTGTGCTTCTGTTGCGATTCGGCGTACCGTCATGGCTGTAAAACCTTCAGCCAAAGCAACTTGCATGGCTGCTTGCAGAATCATTTCTCTGCGTTGATCGCGATTAAGATAGGCCATGTTTCTTTCACCTGACTGAATTCGACACAAATTACATTAAAACTAAAAGTTGGACAAGTGTCCAATTGTGTATATAATAACCATGATTTGAACACATGTCCAAGTTTTGGATATTGAAGAGCGTTATGCAAAAAAAATGGTTAATCCTGACAATTATCGTCCTTATTTATTTACCAGTTACGATTGATGCAACGGTGATGCATGTTGCAACACCATCTTTAAGTGCAGCATTGAATTTAACAGCCAATCAGCTTTTATGGGTCATTGATATTTATTCACTGATTATGGCGGGTTTGATTTTGCCGATGGGTGCACTTGGTGATCGTATTGGCTTTAAAAAATTATTATTTATTGGAACTGCAATTTTTGGAGTCGGTTCCTTAGCTGCAGCTTTTTCTCCAACAGCTTATGCCTTAATTGCTTCCCGTGCTGTTTTAGGTCTAGGGGCAGCGATGCTTATTCCGGCCACTTTATCAGGCATCCGTAATGCTTTTACCGAAGAAAAGCAGAGGAATTTTGCACTTGGTCTTTGGTCTACAGTGGGTGGTGGCGGAGCAGCTTTTGGTCCATTGGTTGGTGGATTTGTATTAGAACACTTCCATTGGGGAGCTGTTTTCCTTATTAACATTCCGATTATTTTAGTGGTTCTGGTCATGATCGCGATGATCATTCCTAAACAACAAGAGAAAACTGATCAGCCAATTAACTTAGGGCAAGCTTTAATTTTGGTTGTAGCCATTTTAAGCCTCATCTATTCAATCAAATCGGCGATGTACAACTTCTCGGTACTTACAGTTGTGATGTTTGTGATTGGGGTAAGTACTTTAATTCACTTCATTCGAAGCCAAAAAAGAACGACCACGCCAATGATTGATCTGGAATTGTTTAAACATCCAGTGATTTCTACCAGCATTGTCATGGCTGTGGTTTCTATGATTGCTCTGGTTGGTTTCGAATTACTCTTGTCTCAAGAGTTGCAGTTTGTGCATGGTTTTTCTCCCTTACAGGCAGCCATGTTTATTATTCCTTTCATGATCGCAATTAGTTTAGGTGGCCCATTAGCAGGTATTTGCTTAAATAAATGGGGGCTTAGACTTGTATCTACTGTTGGTATTTTAATAAGTGGATTTAGTCTATGGGGACTTGCTCAGCTTAACTTCTCGACCGATCACTTTTTAGCATGGACGTGTATGGTCTTTTTAGGCTTTAGTATTGAGATTGCTTTGCTGGCCTCAACTGCTGCCATTATGTCATCTGTACCGCCTCAAAAAGCGAGTGCAGCAGGTGCTATTGAAGGTATGGCCTATGAACTTGGCGCTGGTTTGGGTGTTGCTATTTTCGGGTTAATGTTGTCCTGGTTTTATAGTCGTTCAATTATTTTGCCCGAAGGACTTCCGACAAGCTTAATTGAAAAAGCGAGTATTTCGATCGGTGAAACCATGCAATTAGCATCTAGTCTTGAAAATCCTTTAGGAGGACAGTTGGTTGCAGTTGCTCAGCAAGCTTTTAGCTATGCCCATAGTTGGGTGCTTACAATCTCAGCTATTTGTTTTTTCCTTTTAACTGTATTTGTCTGGTTTAGTTTTCCTAAGAAAGTGAATTAAAACGATTTAGGGTATTTAAAGCTTCGGTCAAAATGTTCTTTATCCGAAGCTTTAAAATAACTGATAGTGCAGACAAATGGGGCAGTTCGCAGTTTATCTGTACGGATATGAGCTTTATACGTTCACACTCTTTTAAAAACAAAGTATGCTTATGCCTGTAAAAAGGAGCATACATGTATCAAGTACTTGCTAGAAAATACCGTCCACGTAATTTCAATGAGTTAGTGGGACAAAACCACGTTTCTCGTGCATTAAGTAGTGCATTGGAACGCGGTCGTCTACACCATGCTTATTTATTTACAGGAACGCGTGGTGTGGGTAAAACCACAATTGCACGTATTTTAGCCAAGTGTTTAAACTGCGAAACAGGTGTGACTTCTACGCCATGTGAAGTCTGCGCAACGTGTAAAGCGGTAAATGAAGGTCGTTTTATTGACCTGATTGAAATTGATGCTGCTTCAAGAACAAAAGTAGAAGATACGCGTGAACTTTTAGACAACGTTCCTTATGCGCCAACGCAAGGCCGTTTTAAAGTTTACCTGATTGACGAAGTACATATGTTATCTACGCATTCCTTTAATGCGTTATTAAAAACATTAGAAGAACCACCCGAACATGTTAAGTTTCTGTTTGCAACGACTGACCCACAAAAGTTACCGATTACGGTAATTTCACGTTGTTTGCAATTTACCTTACGACCTCTTGCTGTAGATGAAATTACAAAGCATCTTGGTGCGATTCTTGAAAAAGAACAGATCGTTTCTGATCAAGATGCGATTTGGCAAATTGCCGAATCTGCACAAGGATCATTACGTGATGCATTATCTTTAACCGATCAGGCAATTGCTTATGGTCAAGGTTCGGTACATCACCAAGATGTTAAAGAAATGCTCGGTCTAATTGACCGTACGATTATTTATGATTTGATTTTAGCGATTCATCAAAACCAACGTGAAAAGGTGAGTCAGCTTTTATTACAATTTAGACATCAAGCACTAGATGTTTCGCTTGTACTTGATCAGTTGATTTCGACATTGCATGAATTGGCAATTTTGCAATATCTGCCTGATTTAAGTTTGAAATATAGCGATGAAATTAATCGCAAAATCATGCAGCTGTCTAAGCTAATTTCTGCTCAAGATTTGCAGCTTTATTATCAGATCGCATGTAAAGGACGTTCAGACTTACAACTTGCTGTAACGCAAGAACAAGGTTTTGAAATGTGCGTTTTACGCTTATTGGCATTCCGTCCTTTAGCGCCAAATGAAATTGTAGTGTCAGAGCCAGTTCAGCAAAATGAGCAAGCGGTGGTAGCTTTGAGTCAACAGACTCAACCCACAGCTCAGGAGATTACTCCAGTAAATACTGTTCAGCCTGTTGAAGTGATTAGCCAACCCGCTATGATTGAACCTGAACCTGAACCTGAACCTGAACCTGAACCTGAACCTGAACCTGAACCTGAACCTGAACCTGAACCTGAACCTGAACCTGAACCTGAACCTGAACCTGAACCTGAACCTAGGTCTAATCAGGATTTAATGGTATTTGATCCAAATCATCATGAGCTGATTGGACTTGAGTCATCAGTTGTTCAAGAGACCGTTAGTGTTCTGGAAGAAGATTTCATTCCAGTACCAGAACAAAAGTTAGTACAAGTTCAGGCAGAAACCCAAGCCAAACAAATTGAATCTGAACCAGCTTTCACTGCTGAACCTATGGGTTTATTTGAAACGCCTAACGCTGAATTTTCACTTGCCCAAGATACGCCTGATCTTGCTTCTGAACCTGTTATTGAACAACAGTCATTTGTGCAAGCTGAAGAGGTCGTAGAAACGGTTGTTGTTGAAAAGCAATCGAGTACAAATAATGCTGGGCAGCTTATGCCTCAGGATATTTTAAAGCTCACTACACAAACCTTAGAAGGCGAGTGGACACTTGAAAAATGGGAGTATTGGTTTAGAAATAGTCAGCTTTCTCCAGCTGTTCAAGAACTTGCTCAGCATGGGGTGATGACTGGAGAAATTGGTGGCAATACTGTTTTCCATATTCCTCAAGAATATGAAAATATGCTGACCCAATTACAGCAAGGTCTTATTGATGCATTAAATGAGCAATGGCCAAATACTCAATTTACAGTTGAATATGGGGTATTAAATACATCTACACCCTATACCATTCAAAGTGCACGTAAAGAAAAAGCCTTTCAAAGAGCAGCCGAGCTGTTACAGCAACAGCCAGTTATTAAGAGCCTCATAGAGACTTTTGATGGCGAATTACAAAATATTCAATTAAAGCCTTAACTTTTTTAGTCCTGTGAAGAGCTTGGAAATTATAAAATTCCACGCTTTTTCACGGGATTGAAACATTCAAGTCACGTCACTGTCATTGTACTTTTCTATGTTAGCCATTTTAGATTTTAAATGGATTGTACATAGCGATGAAAAGGCAATACACAGGAATAACTTCTTTTAAATATTCCTATTTTTTATTGATTGGCGCGATTCTGCTGAGTGGTTGTAACGACTCATCAAATGATAATTCAAATGCCCCAGACACAGGTAAAAAGCCTGTAATGCGCTGTGCTCCATAACTTAAATAATAAAAAGAACCTGATCATGATTACACGCCGTAAATTTTTAAATTATTCTTTAAATATGGGCTTTGGTGCTGCGGCATTGGCAACTTTCCCATCTAGTATCCAAAAAGCTTTAGCTATTCCTGCAAACAATAAAACTGGCACTATTCAAGATGTCGAACACGTTATTATTTTAATGCAGGAAAACCGATCCTTTGACCATTACTTTGGAACACTAAAAGGTGTTCGAGGTTTTGCTGATCGTTTTACGATTCCTCTGCCAAGTGGCCGACGTGTTTGGGAGCAACTTAGAAGTAATGGGCAAGTTCTAACGCCTTTTCATTTAGATGGTACAGCCAATAATGCACAGCGTGCAGATGGTACGCCACATACATGGAATGACAGTCAGCTGGCTTGGGACAATGGACGGATGGCGAATTGGCCAGCACACAAAACTGATATATCCATGGGTTATTTTAAAGAAAAAGAAATTCCATATCAGTTTGCCCTTGCGAATGCCTTTACGATCTGTGATGCCTACCATTGTTCTATGCACACGGGAACAGATGCAAACCGATCTTTTCATTTAACGGGGACAAATGGTGCAACACCGATTAAGCGCTCATTTGTAAACAATGAGTGGGACTGGATTGATGGTAACCCCGCTACGGCAGATCGTGGTTATACATGGAAGACTTATGCCGAACGTTTGGAAGAAGCAGGGGTAAACTGGATTTGTTATCAAAATATGCCCGATGAATGGGGCGATAACATGCTTGGTGCATTCCGTTCTTTTAGAAAGGCGAACATTGCATCTGGTTATCCAGTTTCAAGCGGTGGCGAACCGAATAAACCGTATGCCGATACGGGTCAAAAGCTACCGTATAAAGCCTATGATGCTACGACTGATAATGCTAAAAATCCATTATATAAAGGCATTGCAAATACGCTGCCGGGCAATAAGCCAGAAGAGTATCTCGATGCTTTTAAACGAGACATTCGTGAAGGTAAATTACCTCAAGTGTCTTGGATTAATGCGCCATCGATTTACTGCGAACATCCAGATCCTTCAAGCCCTGTTCAAGGTGCATGGTTTATTCAAGAAATTATTGATGCATTAACTGCTGTACCAGAGGTTTGGAGCAAAACAGCACTGATTATCAATTTCGATGAAAATGATGGCTATTTTGATCACGTACCATCACCATCTGCGCCATCTCGTCTCAAAAATGGCCAGTACGCAGGTAAATCGACATTAAGTAGTGCCGATATGCAGTATGAATATTTTGACCATGCTGCGCCTGAAGGAAGCCATTCTCAGCCTACACCTGATGGACGAGTTTATGGTCCAGGTCCACGTGTTCCGTTATATGTGATTTCCCCATGGAGCCGTGGTGGTTGGGTGAACTCACAAGTTTTTGACCATACTTCTGTGCTCATGTTTTTAGAAAAGCGTTTTGGTGTAAAAGAGCCAAATATCAGCCCATACCGCCGTGCAGTATGTGGTGATTTAACCAGTGCATTTAACTTTAAAACACCAAATGCAGATGTTTTACCGCAGCTGAATGGTAGACAAACACGTGTGCAGGCAGATGAGTTAAGAGAAAATCAAGAATCTTTGCCAGCTGTTCCTGTACCCACGGATATTAAATTGCCGATTCAGCAAAGTGGCATACGCTTGTCACGTGCATTGCCTTACGAGTTGCACACCAGCGCGCGCTGTAAAGTGGATGGAAAATTGCAATTAATATTTTCTAACACAGGCAAACAGGCTGCGGTTTTCCATGTTTATGACAAGCTCAACTTAGACCGAATTCCTAAGCGTTATATTGTCGAGCCGAATAAAACCTTAGACGATGAATGGAACGCTTTAAAAGATAATCTAGGCCGTTATGACTTATGGGTACTTGGTCCAAATGGCTACCATCGTCATTTCAAAGGGGATACTCAACGTATTACCGATAGTGGCGTTAAACCTGAAATTCGAGTGTGCTATGACATCGCGAATGGTGATGTTTATGTCGAACTTATGAATGAAGGAACCAAGGATACTATATTGACGGTAAAACCTTGTGCATACCGACAAGATGGGCCGTTACAACTGACCGTAAAAGCAGGACAAGTGGTTAAGCAACATTGGGCTTTGGCTGATGTCGGGCATTGGTATGATTTTGAAGTTACGAGTCAGAGTGATCCATATTATTACCGACGTTTTGCTGGTCGAGTTGAAACGGGTGAAGACTCCTTTAGTGATCCTGCTATGATGTAAGTTTGAACGAGGCAAAAAGAATAAATCATTTTCTTTTTGCCTCATTTTCTATAATAAATAACTTTTTAAAGCTTCACGAACTGACTCAGAAATTGGCACAGTCTTACGCGTTTCACGATCTACAAACACATGCACAAAATGTCCCTGAGCAGAGGCTTGCTCTTGGTCTTGTTTAAAGATTGCCAATTCATAACGTAGTGAAGTCGTACCGATTTTTCCAATCGCAACACCTACTTGAATAATTTCGGGAAATGACAACTCTTGGAAAAAACTACACGCAGAATCTACCACTAATCCAATGGATGGTGCTTTATGAATATCAAAACCTGTTTTTTGAATGAGCAAAGCATTGGCTGCTGTATCGAAGTAGCTATAGTAAGTCACATTATTCACATGACCATAAATATCGTTATCTGCCCAGCGAGTTTGAATATCTAAAAAAAACTTAAATTGATCTCGGGTTTTTAAAGCGGGTTTAGTCATTAATGAATCGCCTGATAAATTGCCAAAGCAGCGGCTTCTGTCATGTCACGTGGATTATTTTGTAGTAAGCGAGTTTGCAACATGGCATCTTGAGCAAGTCTAGGTAGACTAGACTCTTCAATACCCAAATCTCTAAGTTTTAAAGTCAAACCACTACGATCTAAATGGTTTTGCATATGATCAATAAACAGATCACACAAACCATCGGTGCTGCCATTACTATATGGATCTAGCCATTGCATAAGTTCTGCATAATATTGTTTAGCATTTGGTGTATTAAATTTTAATACTTCAACTAACACTAGCGCATTGGTATGTCCATGCGACAAATGAAAATGTCCGCCAAGTGGATAAGCTAGAGCATGTACCGCAGCAACGGGCGAGTTTGCAAATGCTTGACCTGCGAGCATCGAACCGAACAACATATTTTGTCGTGCTTCTAAGTCATTTCCATTTTTAAGAACTTTCGGCAGGTTATGGTTTAGCAACTTCAATGCATGTTTGGCTAAAATATCGGTATAAATATTCTTTTTATGTTTGGAGGTATATGCCTCAATCGCATGCACCATCGCATCAATACCAGTTGCAGCAGTAATATGTGCTGGAAGGTTTTGAGTAAAAGTAGCATCAAGAATTGCTGTATCTGCATAGAGTACGGGAGAGACAATCCCCATTTTTGTTGTCTCGCCTGTGGTCACAATTGAAATAGGCGTTACTTCTGAACCAGTACCAGCCGTAGTAGGAATTAAAATAAGTGGTAGGCGAGCTGTGGTGACTTGGTTTACACCATACATGTCTTGAAGACTTTGTGTTTGGTTAGGGTGTGCGAGTAAGGCAATTACTTTCGCAACATCTAAAGAACTACCGCCACCAAAACCAATAATGGCATCTACATTTTGCTGTTTTGCATAATTGGCTGCATCTAATACCACTTGTTCTGGCGGATCGGCCTGCACATCAGCATAAATGACATATTCAAGATTAAGCGTATTTAAAATTTGAAGAATGGGAAGATGTAAGTGATTTTTGATCATGCCTGCATCGGTCACCAGTAACAACTTACGGTAAGCTTTTGATGACAAAACATTCTGTAATTCTTGTATAGAGCCTAAGCCTGAGATGATATTGGGAACAGTTTGAAATTGAAAATGGCTCATATACGTTATTTCCTTATTTTTGAAAATTATTGCTGAACAGTTCTATAAAATTCAATCTTCAAATAACTTAGCATAAGAAACTTTAAAATAAAGTAGTTCTGAGGCGATTATGTTGAGTGTTGGATGAGCTAACTGACATTTTTACGTCGTTAGAGGAGAATGCTAGAGATAGAGGTTATGCAAGTTATTCAAGCCTATTGAAAGGTGGGCTTTTTGTTATTTGTATGGCTCTATAGATTTTCCAAAAAGCGACTAATTCATATAATGTTCTAACAATTTATAATTTTATTCGGTTCTTAAAAATGAAAATTTCTAAAAATTTACTAAGCCTCATTGGATGCACCTGTTTAATGCTGAGCTCCACAGCAATGGCGAAAACCAGCTCTAGCGTCTATTCACCTAAAAAGGGCGTAATTTGTGACAAATATATTTGTGCTGACAAGAAAGGCGTATCTAAAAAACTTACAGCTAAATACTTAGGAACTTACAAAGCGAACAAAGCATTCTCTCAAGGTGATTTTGATACCTCAGCATTTACGCTCTCAAATGGTGTGTTCTGTGATACCAAGACGAAATTATGTCATGTCGATCGATACTTTGAGAATGGGCATCGTAGCAAAATTGATAGAAAAATGACGGATAAACTTTTTAAATAAATGATTTTTTCTAGACTTAGCTAAAAGCCCAAAATAGTTGGGCTTTTTTTACAGCTAAATAAAAAGTTATTCCTTATTTCTGCGATGAGTGAGTTTCAGCTCTAAGTTTTTGAAATCTATAACTTGATTAGATGAGTCAACAAGTTTTAATCTAAGTTCGTCGTCTGTATTCTTATTAAAAACTTTCACAACATCTTTACCAGCTTCAATAAAATTACCTCCAGACTCAAGCATGGCAAGTAAAACAATATTTAGACTTTTGCCTTTTTTAGTGAGTAAGTATTCTTTACGTTCTCGAACTCCAACTTCTTTATAAATTGATAGTTCAAATATTTCTAATTGGATGAGGTGCTTTAGACGATTAGATAAAATTTGCTTTGAGATACCGGTATTTTCTAGAAAATCATTAAATTTTGTTACGCCATAAAAAGCTTCCCTCAACAATAGGATCGTCCAATTATCATTTAATATTTCAGCAATTTTGAAAATTCCACATACATCTACTGAAAATTTATGATCTGGCGTAATGAGTTTTGACATTAGAGGCAGCTCCAATTAATATGAGTCTTTAATTTAGACCTAGACTTAATTCAGGTAGCATTATGCCATTTATAAATATACAAACCATAGAAGGTTTACTAGATAAAGATAGTAAAGCTGAGCTTTTCAAACGGATAACGGATTTATTTATAGAAATAGAAGGAAAGGGAAATCCAGCTTTTCAAGAGCATGTCTGGATAAGAATTGATGAATATCCACCTGAACAGTGGCAATTAGGCAGCTTAAGGCCAACGAAAGAAATGATTGAGTTAATGACTACAGCTAAGTGACGATTTCAGTTATTTCATATTCCTTGGATAACTGTATAAGTTACAAGTTAAGTGTTACACCAACCTGTTTTTAGAATATCCAGCTCATATGATTCATAATGTGAGCATAGGTATTGATGTGAAAGCTCTCTGAGGAGGGCTTTATTATTTTCTTAAAAATTAGAAGATCAGATACTGTGGCGACTGATTTATCAACTTTTAATCTATTGATAAACATTATTTTCCTTTTCAAGCCATGTGAGTTTTGACAAAATGCAACACGTCACAATGGTCAATTCAATTCTGACAATAATTTGTAGTTTAGTCGGGATTTTGCATGCACCATATTTATTTCTATTTAATTCAAATGTTTGGAAGTAATTTCTAATGGAAACACAATATAAGGTGTTATGTGTCTGTTTAGGAAATATTTGCCGTTCTCCCACGGCTGAAGTGGTTTTTAGACATTATTGTGATACGCATCAACTCAACGTACTAGTCGATTCTGCTGGAACGAGTAATTATCATCCAAACAAAGCACCAGATCAGCGTAGTCAGCTACACGCTAAAAAAAGAGGTTATGACTTATCGTCATTACGTGCAAGACAGCTTTCAACTCAAGACTTCTTAGAGTTTGATTTGATTTTGGCCATGGATCATCAAAACTTTGATGATATTCATGAGTTGCTACAAAGCGCAGTTGCTCAGTTTGGTACTCATCAAATTCGTGCGAAGGTAGCTTTAATGAGCGAGCATGATCCTGAATATCCACAACAAGCCTTGCCTGATCCTTATTATGGTGGTGCTGAAGGTTTTGAACGTGTACTCAACCAATGCGAGTCCAGCAGTTTGGCGTGGATTAATATTTTAAAAAAACAATTGAATGTTTAAGAATAGGTTTTTCAAGACAATGCAAATTCAAAATCTGGTACAGCTTAAGCCATTCAATACTTTAAGTTTAGACGCAACAGCTTCTCACTACACAAAAGTCCAAACTATTCAGGATATTGAGGAAGCTTTGGATTTTGCCGAGCAGCATAATCTAAATGTACTTGTGTTATCGGGCGGTAGTAACATGTTGCTGCCGCAGCAAATCAATGCTTTAGTCATTCATCTTGATATTCAAGGAATTGAAGTTTTATCGAACGATGATGATTTTGTTCGAGTTAAAGTTGGTGCGGGTCAAGTCTGGCATGAGTTCGTTTTATATAGCACTCAGCAAAACTGGTTTGGCTTGCAAAATCTCGCTCTTATTCCAGGGTTAGTCGGCGCTTCACCCGTACAAAACATTGGTGCTTATGGGGTAGAAGTGGGTGAGTTTATTGAGTCAGTACAGGTCTATGACCGTAAATTAAAACAAACTCAGACAATTTTAGCGGCAGACTGCCATTTCGCCTACCGCCATAGTATTTTTAAAGATGATCCCAACCGTTACATTATCACGCATGTCACTTTTAAATTACTTAAACAGCCAAATTTAAAACTTAACTATGGTGATTTGAAGCAAGCTGTTGGAGACAACCAGACTGCCGAGAACTTACAAAATCAAGTTATCCATATTCGCCAAAGTAAACTTCCTGATCCAAAAGAATATCCGAATTTGGGTAGTTTCTTTAAAAATCCGATTGTTAACCCTCAAGAATTTGAACGTTTAGTCACACAATTCTCAACAATTCCACATTATCCTCAAACCAGTGGAAACGTTAAAATTGCAGCAGGTTGGTTAATTGATCAGGTGGGGTGGAAAGGTAAAAAACTTGATATGGTAGGGATGTTCCATAAACAGGCATTGGTTTTGGTGAATTATGCCAATGCATCTCTTACTGATGTAAAGAAAACTTATCAGGCTGTACAACATGATGTTGATCAGCGTTTCCATATTATGTTAGAACCAGAGCCTGTGCTTTATAACAGTTTAGGTTTAATTGAAAATCATACGGAATAGTTTTATGCCAAAAGTACACTTAATGGTACGTTTAGTACAAATAGTCACTGTGCTATTTTTACTATTAGGCTGTTTCGTGGTTTTTTTATATTCGCCTTTTTATTCAAAATTAATTGTAGCTGGACTTAATTATTTTGTACCTGTTGATGTTAATCAGGTCGCTGCTGAAAGCCAGAGACAGGCAGCATTAAGCGAGCATGATAATTTAGAGCCCGGTTCAAATCTATGGATTGCTCGTCAAGCCTATTTAAAGCTGACTGAAAAAGCATTACGTGAAAAAAAGACAACAGATCTGACCTATCTTCAAGAAAACTATAAGGCTTTGCAGCAAATTATTCTCTTAGAAGAAAAGGAACAGGATTCAGAAGCAGCTGCTTCAGTAACGGTTCCTTTAGTCGTTAAAAAATCAGAAATTGATGCTGCTGATGAAGCAAGTGGTCCTATTGATGAGGCTCTCTTTATTAATAGTTCAGAAAACAAAGCACTTACAGAGCAATATACTGAGTTTTTAGCAAGAAAACCTGTACAGCCAGAACATCGACAAGCTGTGAGTGAACCTGAACAGAAGATTGAGTATGTTCGTAAAAATCCCTTACCAGTTCCCTCTAAAAAGTTGTCAGAACCTTATGCAATTGTTGTATTGGGTGGTGGTTTGACACTCGATAAAAATGGAAAAGATATTGTAGTTAATGGCTATACACGCTTGAGACTGGAAAAAACCTTAGAAGTTGAAAAACAGAATCAGCTTCCTATTGTACTTAGCGGTGTTGAAGCACCATATATGCAAACTTGGTTAAAAAAGCGGGGTGTTGATGCAAAATTACTAGAAAATCGGAGTATGAACACCTGTGAAAATACACGATTTAGTTCTTTATTACTTCAGAAAAAAGGTGGAGCGCCGACGGTCATGTTGGTTACAGATGAATACCATATGCCGCGTACACGCCGACTATTTGCTTTAAATGGTATAGAAACAATTCCTGTTGTGGCTCCAATGCCAACACCACTGACACGCTGGCAACCAAGTGTGCAAAATTACGATCATAGCCGTCGTGCGAATTATGAATTACTTGCGACAATTCGCGACATGTTGTTTGGCTCAAGTGATTGTCGAGAGGTACCTTAATGTCAGATATCCCGTTTCTCAATCCTGCCGTATTAAAACAATTAGATTTACCGGTTCCTAACCGTGATCTTACGCCACAGGTTTTAAGCCCACTTAATTTGAATACATTAGAAGAGCCATCGCGAGATTTGTTGGCCTACCGCAAATTGTATGGTTTGCATTTACTTGAATGTGACCATTGGCAAGGCTATGTTCAAATGCCTTTGTTTCGCTTACATGTGCAAGTTTTCAAACCTAAAATAGAAAAAATACAAGGTACTGTCTGTTTATTACATGGCTATCTTGAGCATAGCGGTATTTATCAGCCCATCATTCGTGAAATTCTTGAACAAGGCTTTAGTGTTATTACCTACGACTTGCCAGGACATGGTTTAAGCAATGGTTCACCAGCAAGCATTCAAAATTTTGATCACTATCAACAAGTTTTGATGGCTGTTTATCAATATGTGAAACATGCGGATCAGTTGCCTAAACCTTGGGTGGGAATTGGGCAAAGTACGGGTGGCGCAATCTGGATGCATCACTTATTGGAATATGCTGAAAAACGCCAAGATCCGATTGTAGATAGAGTCTTGTTACTTTCACCTTTAATTCGCCCTGCAAAAACAGCATGGTGGCATAATCCAGTTGGATTGGGCATTATTCGCCGTATTAAGCGTCAAGTTCCACGACACTTTAGACGTAATAATCATAATCCTGAATTTTTACGTTTCATTCGTTTAAAAGATCCATTGCAGCCTCGAATGATGGGTATGGACTGGATTTTGGCAATGTCAAAGTGGATGCAAGAAATGGAAGAGCGGCCCGCTTGCCGTATCCCTGTCTGGCTTGCACAAGGTGCTCTCGATCAGACGGTTGATTGGCGTTACAACATTGAATTTATTCGTCGTAAATTTAGGCTTCAAACATTATTAATGCTTGAAGAAGGTTCTCATCAATTAATTAATGAACGTGCAGATATACGTGCAGCTTTAACAGGGTTGATTCCAGCATTTTTACATGCGAAACCAAAACATTTTTATTATTAAAGTTACAGATGTTCATGTTAATTACTTAGTTTGTTTAAGAGAAAATTAGCTTAATAAATTAAATAATTATATTTTTAATTATTGTTAATGGAGCTCCCTTATGGGTAGCTCCAATTTTAACTATTTAAAAATGGTTGGCATCCGCCATATTCCACATTCGATAATAGAAATTATCATCATCACTATTCAGTTCCGCTTGTAAAAGCTCGCCTTCTTTTAAGAAAAAATGCAATTGAGCATAGTTCTTAATTTCACGGTCATTTACTCGCTGAGCCAAATGGTGAGCCTTAATATCAGAAGGGTGACGTAAACCAGCGGCAGCAATCATTTCAGACAAAGCATGCAAAGTATTTTTATGAAAATTAAATACGCGTTCAGCTTTGGTTGGTACATCAATTGCTTTTTGACGGTCTTTATCTTGGGTTGCAACACCTACAGGGCACTGGTTAGTGTGACAGCTTTGTGCCTGAATACATCCAACCGCAAACATGAAACCACGTGCTGAGTTAACCCAATCTGCACCTAACGCAAAAGTACTGGCAATATCAAATGCACTAATGATTTTACCACTCGCACCAATTTTAACTTGATCTCTTAGTCCCGCACCGACAAGTGTGTTATGGACAAAGCGTAAGCCTTCACGTAATGGTGTACCAATATTGTCGCTAAACTCAATTGGCGCTGCGCCTGTACCACCTTCAGAACCATCAACCACAATAAAGTCAGGAACAATTTTTGTTTCTAGCATTGCTTTAACAATACTCATAAATTGCCAAGGCTGACCAATACACAGTTTAAAACCAACAGGTTTTCCACCCGATAATGTGCGCAATTTCTGCAAAAAATGCATCATTTCAATTGGGGTAGAAAAACTAGAATGCTTTGCGGGAGAAATACAGTCATGATCGCGAGAAACACCACGTATTTGAGCAATTTCTTCGGTAATTTTATGTTTAGGTAAAATACCGCCATGACCAGGTTTTGCACCTTGTGAAAGCTTCAGTTCAATCATCTTGATCTGTGGTAATTGAGATTGCTTGGCAAACTTTTGCTCGTCAAACTTCCCATCTAGGGTACGGCAGCCAAAATAACCACTGGCAATTTGCCAAACAATATCACCGCCATTTTCTAGATGGTAAGGGCTTAAACTACCTTCGCCAGTATCATGATAAAACCCGCCTAATTGTGCGCCTTTATTTAATGCTCGAATTGCATTCGCGCTCAAACTACCAAAGCTCATGGCAGAAATGTTCATAATAGAGGCACTATAGGGTTGAAGGCATTGTGCATTACCCACCTGAATACGGAAACTCTTCGGGTCTGCTGGTGGGCAAGGGCTTATTGAGTGGACAATGAAGCGATAATTTTCTTGGTAAACGTCAATGATCGAACCAAAAGGCTTATCTGCATTTTCATTTTTAGCGCGTTGATAAACTAGACTTCTTTGCATACGCGAAAAAGGTAGTGCATCCTGATCCGCTTCAATAAAGTATTGGCGAATTTCTGGACGTATATCTTCAAACAAAAAACGAAAATGTCCCATAATTGGGTAATTTCTTAAAATTGAATGTTTATTCTGCAAAACATCATAAAGGCCTAATAAACTTAGTGCACCCGTAAGTACCCATAAACCGTTAAGTAGAGTATCTGAAACAAAATAATAGATACTATGAGGGGTATATACGGTGCGAAACCATGTAATGCTAAGTGCAGTAAAAATACATAAAAACCAGAGAGAATGGCGTGAAAAGAATGTATTGAGAAATTTATGTCGAATGATTTGTGCTGGACTCGCCATATTGGAACAAATTCCTAATGTTTTACTGGTACATACCTTGCCAAGAAGCTAGTAAAACTACAAGTATGGAATTGTTAGTTTTAGGGGGAGTAAAGGCATGCACGATTTAGAATTATTTTTAAATAGTTTATATTTTGACTGAAAAATAATATTTAATCTAAAGCTTTTAGGATTGAGATGAGTCGTGAAATTAATAGATTGTATAAATAAGTAGCTATAATAAAAATTATATTTTATTAAAGTAATTTATAAAATATATATAGAAGTTAAATATGTATTTAGTTTTGGTTAATAATAAAAAAAATATTTGAGTATTATTTGTACATTATTGATAGTAATGAATACTGTGCTATTTAATCGTTTTTTGCTAATATAGATAAATTGAAATAATATTTTCAATAGACATTATTACAACTATATAAGATTCTAAAAATTATTTAAGGACTGAAATGAATTGGAAACTATTAATATGCTCTATTTTTCTAACAGGAATCTTTTTCTTAACTCTAATGTTTTACCTAGGTTTTGATCTAGATACTTTTAAAAGGGTCGCCTTCATACAAAGTTTGTTGGTTGCTATGGCTATAATATTTGATTATAGGGAGCGAAAAAATACTCCTATTTTTCCGGGATGTATCGTTTATCCATTACTTGGTATTTTATTTGTTTTAGGGTTTACACCTATTTTAGATTTTTTTGCTGAAAGACCTAAAGGATTTCATAGTTGGGATATTCGGAATATGTGGATGATCAACTCTAACAGTGCAGACTATCAATTTAGGAAACTAGCTTGGTATGGCAAAGCATATATACAGCTAGGTTTCGCTATGGTGGGTGGATTTCTCGGCTTGTTTTTTCATTTAATTTTTAGAAATAATTAAGCTTACGTCGCTTTCTTCTGGTAGGTAGAACCTTGTGTCTTTAGGATAAATTCTTTAGATTTCTTATTTATAAAATATTATTTTCTTATTCATTTAAAATATATAGAATAATCAGTAGCTTAATTTTTGAACTTAATTTTTTAACCAAATGTTAAAAAATTATAAAATATTAAAAATGATGGTAAATATTAACTAATGAAAAACTATCGTTTTTTTAGTAAAACTAATAAAAGATTAATGGAAGTATCGAAAATTAATATAAAAAGTATGGCAAACCATAAAAAATTTTATAATTGAGAAATCCATCAAAATTTAAATTATTAATTGATATTTAAAATGAAACTTATGTTAGTGTTTTTGTTGTTTTTTTGTATTATGCGCGCTTAGTAGAGTAAAAAAATAACACTTTGAAAAAACAATCAGAAATGCGAGTGATTGTGATGGGGAAGGCTAGTTTTTACATCTATTAATTTTATTGGCGTAATGTAAAAAAAAGGTTTTTAACCATGAAAAAGTCTCTCATTTGCTTATCAGTAATTACTATGGGTTTAATGTCTATCAATGCCGCAAACGCTGCTACAGCAACAGGCACATTGACTGTTAAAGCAACAATTACAAATAGTTGTGTATTGAATACTTCTGCTACAGGTACAACTGCGAATGCAGTCTTGGACTTTGGTACTTTAAGTTCTCTTGCGAGCAACGTCGATGCAGATACCACTACGACAGGCGGTACTGCGATCAAAGTTTTATGTAACAACACTGTGCCATGGACTTTGGCTTTTGATGCCGGAAAAAATGCTCAAACGACTCAACGTCGTATGATTGGTGGTGCAACAAGCAACGAATATATTCCTTACAACCTTTTCTCTGACACTAACCGTGCAACAGCAATTGGCATTGCCACCTCTGCATATAGCGGTACTGGTACTGGTGCAGCACAAACAGTTAACGTCTACGGTCGTATCCCTGCTGGCTCAACTTTGCCAAGCGCTGGTAGCTATGTTGACACTGTAACCGTAACAGTGACTTATTAATTTTTAATAAGTTTTATGTGTCATTGCTAGCTCTTATTTTAGAGAGCTAGCCTAATTTGAGAAAAGTAGTTCTGGGCAAATCATGAGAAAAGATATCTTTGTTACTACAAGTTTATTGTTATTTTTGCCTAGTATGCTGAACGCTGCCTCAATTCGTCTTTCGCCTGTAAGTGTTGAAATATTGAACGATCAAGCGGCATCCTCAATTAGTTTATATAACCAGTCAAATGAAAGTACTGATTTACAGGTACGTGTATTTGAATGGCGCCAAAATGCTGGGCAAGATCAATTAATACCTACAGATGAGATCGCGATTAGCCCACCATTTTTAAAATTACAACCCAATGATTCTTATAACTTGCGTATAGTTAGAATTAATCCCGGACCCGTTTCTGGTGAGCAAACATACCGTATTATTATTGATGAATTACCAAAGCCTGTAGATAGCCGTAAAGTGGATCAAGGGGTTAACGTATTACTGCGTTCGTCATTGCCTGTATTTGTAGTAAATAAAGATGCAATGACTAAACTTACTTGGTCAATACAACAAGAACAAACTAATTCTTATCTTACAATTCATAATGTTGGCAACCGACATGCACTTTTAAGTAATTTAACACTTGTTGATACAACAGCAAATAAAAGCTATTCCATCAAAGTAAATACCGTGAATGGTTATATTCTTGCTGGGAAATCAAGAAATTTTAATATTAGCCATGATTTTAAATTTCAAACTGATCATAAATATAATATTTCATTAAATATTAACGGTAAGCAAACATCTCTTTAAAGAGGCACATATGAAATATCTCGTAAGTGCCTTATGTGTTATGTACTTGCCGATTCATGCGTTTGCTGAATCATTGCAAGATAACACCAATGCTGCTTTACCAAGTATTCCGGAAGTTACCAGCTCTTCTCATCAGTTACTCATTTCTGATAAGGCGTACACACAGCTTTTTTTAAAGATTTCTATTAACTCGAATATTTCAACAGATTTAATCTCGGTACGCCAAGATCAAGATAGAAAGTTATATATCCGCACTCGTGACTTGAAAGCTTTAAGAGTGAAAATGGATGAGTATATGGCTGATAGCCAATGGGTGTGTATTAATGAGCTAAAAGGAATCCAGTTTAAATATCTAGAGAAGGAACAGTCTCTAAACTTACAAGTTCCTTCGAACATGCTGACGGATTATTCGGTTGACTTAAATGGCCAGCAGATTACCAGCCCTCATTTACTCAAAATGAAACCCTTAAACGCGGCTATTCTGAACTACAGCCTGTATAACACTACAACCAATGACGAGAATGTTTTCTCGGGTTCAGCAGAAGGAATTTTTAATAGCGCAATCGGTAACTTTTCGTCGGGCGTTTTATATAACGGCAGTAATGAAAATAGTTATAGCCATGAAAAGTGGGTGCGCTTAGAGAGTAAATGGCAGTATGTAGACCCTGAAAAGATCAGGATCTATACCTTAGGGGACTTTATTTCTAATAGTTCGGATTGGGGCAGTAGTGTGCGTCTGGCAGGTTTGCAGTGGTCGAGTGCTTACACCCAACGAGGCGATATTGTCACCTCGGCATTACCACAATTTTCCGGCTCAGCTGCACTCCCTTCAACTTTAGATTTATACGTTAACCAGCAAAAGATTTATTCAGGGCTTGTGCCATCAGGTCCGTTTGACATTAAGCAGTTACCGTTTATTTCAGGCAATGAAGTCACACTTGTGACTACCGATGCAACGGGACAGCAGAGCATTACCAAACAGGCTTACTATTTTTCATCTAAGATTTTAGCCAAAGGCATTAATGAGTTTTCAGTAGACGTTGGGGTTCCCCGTTATAACTATGGGCTGTACTCAAACGATTATGATGACGCGACTTTTGCTTCAGGTGCGATTAGATACGGCTATAGCAATTCACTGACTTTAAGTGGTGGTGCAGAGGCTTCAACAGACGGCCTATCAAATCTGGGCACTGGTTTTGCCAAGAACCTGTTTGGTTTTGGGGTGATCAATGCTGACTTTGCCGCAAGCCAGTATAAAGATGAAAACGGCTATTCTGCTTTGCTTGGCTTAGAAGGGCGGATTAGCAAGAATATTTCGTTTAATACCAGTTACCGTAAGATATTTGATAACTACTTTGACCTTGCCCGTGTGTCTCAAGTTCGATATTTAAAAGATAACAATGATTGACCAAATATTAAGCTACAGTGCGCTGGCAGATGAGATTTTTAGGGCGGGAATTAACTATAATTTTTATGAGGGGTATGGTGCGTATCTGGGCTATAACCAGATTAAATTTAGCGACAACTCTTATAAATTACTATCTGCCAATTTAAGCGGAAGTATTAACAAGAACTGGGGATTTTATAGCTCAGCGTATAAAGATTATGAAAACCAAAAAGACTATGGCATTTACTTTGCGCTGCGTTATACACCGTCTACCCGAGTCAATGCGATTACAAGTATTTCTAATGAAAGTGGTAAAACAACATATAGACAAGAAATAAATGGATTTAGCGATCCACAAATTGGTTCATTTGGCTGGGGAGGTTATGTTGAGCGTGACCAAGATGCGAATGACAACAATGCCTCGGTCTATGCTTCTTATCGTGCTCGGGCAGCTTACCTAACAGGTCGATATAACCATTTTGGGGATAACGACCAAGTTGCACTTTCGGCGACAGGATCGTTGGTTGCGGCAGCAGGGCGAATCTTTGCGGCCAATGAAATTGGAGACGGATACGCGATCGTGACCAATGCCGGACCACAAAGCCAAATTTTAAATGGTGGAGTCAATTTAGGAGCAACTGATCGAACTGGTCGATTCTTAATTGCAAATTTAAGACCTTACCAACTTCATCATATCTATCTTGATCCCTCATATTTACCTTTAGAGTGGGATGTTAAATCCACTAACCAAACAGCATTCGTAGGTTATCGCCAAGGAACCTTGGTGGACTTTGGTGCTCATCAGGTCATTTCAGGATTAGTGAAACTTGTCGATGCGAATAATTCACCCTTATTACCGGGTTATACGGTTCGAATTAATGGGCAACAAGATGGAGTCGTTGGCTACGACGGTGAAGTATTTATTCCAAACCTATTAAAGCAAAACAAGCTTGAAGTCGATCTTCTGGATCATGGCTCATGCCAAGTTAGTTTTGCGTATGAAAATAAGCAATACAGCGCTAAAAAATTGGGGCCTTATGTATGTCGATAACTACTGCGAGTCATAGTTTTTGGATGAAGAGTAAAAAGTTTTCATTGGCCATAAAGTATATTTTAGCAATTGTACTGTTTTTTATATTATATGCATTTTTTAGCTCCGCACATGCGGCTTGTACAGTAACTGGAACCACTAATAGTACGTATACCTATACGGCTGCCACCATTAATAGTGATGCAAATATTAACTTTTCCGGCACGATTAGCTGTTTAGGGGGGCGTACTACTCCTGAAATTTCAGCTTATATGTGTATGAAAACGGTATTTACGGGAACCACAAACGCCATTAATAGTGTGTCATTACCTTATACCGTCACAGCAACTGTAGGTGGGGCTGGGTCTTCTACCACGAATCAGTCCTCAAACGTCTGGTATGGTCCCGTAAGAACGGTTGCTTCAAATAATATTATTAGTTACTCAGTCAATGTAAAAGTCCCAGCCCGTACAGGTTCGCTTATTGCATACCCTAAAGGAACATATACAGGTACGGTTCAGCTTTTTTGGGACATGCAAGCAAGCTCTAGCACAGTCTGTGAGGGCGATAGCGGAGGCGGTTGGGATTCGGGTAATACCACTATAACTGCTAACTATGTTGTACCGAGTTTGTGCCAATTAGATTCAACATCAAATGTCGACTTTGGCAATATTAATGATATTGGCACCGCCACTCGTGATTACACCGCTCAAGGGGCAGTGAGTACAACTTGTAATAATGGAACGCTATACAGTATTTACTTAGGTGATGGTAATAACCGTATTGCTGGCGGTTTTCGGCGTATGACAAATGGTAGTAGTCAATATATTCCTTATCAGCTATATCAGAACTCGACTTATAGTACGGTATGGGACACTACAGGAGGGATAACTTCGATTGGAGGCTCTGGTGGCGTTTCTAAAACAGGCTCGGGCAATGCTCAAAGTACAAATGTCTATGGAAAAATTCCGCAGGGTACAGCTATTTCCATGACTTCTGGTAACTACTCAGATACGATAGTTGTTACAGTAACTTATTAAGAATCTTTTTGAATTTTATATTGAGTGTTTCTGGAGGGCAATTTGAATAGCCGTGAGTTTTAGATTTGATATTTATTTCTAAACAGTGCTATCTATAAATTTGATTTTTAATTGTTCTAATTTGAGATACGTAGAAAAGCTTTTACAGAAAAGCTAGATGTAAAAAATGATTAACGGTAATGTTGTTTTAGAATAAGCAAAAACAGAAAAAGACAAATTAAAAAAATAAGAAAAAACATCTGATGAATAAATACCTTATGAATATTAAATGTATTTTTACACAAGTTAACAGATTGTACAAATTAAATTACAGTTCTCTTGTCTTTATTTATTCTTTCTTATCAATAAAAAATGCTTTTAGAGCCAATGCTTTTTATTAATAAATTAATCATTTGTATTGGAAAACAAAGTGTTAAAATTGTAGGGTTGGGATGTTTTGATATATGCAACTATCTCGAATTTTAACCTATTGAAAATACTAAGGTTTATAACTTGTTCCAACCACTTACAATCCAAACTAGACTCGGCGGATTCTACTTCTTTTACTATTCTATTGTTGGCACATTCATGCCTTATTGGAATTTATATCTTCAAGATCAAGGATTTAACTATCAAGAAATTGGCATCTTATCATCAATTGCCATTGTAACGCGTTTTTTTGCACCTTTGGTATGGGGATGGATTGCTGACAAATCTGGTAAGCGAATGCTACTTGTCCGGTTGGCGACTTGGATGGAATCATGTATATGGTTGGCTATTTTTATAGTTCCCAATACATTTCAATCGATTGCTTTACTCATGCTTATTTTTAGCTTCTTCCAAAATGCTATTTTAGCTCAATTTGAAGGGGTCACTTTATTTTGGTTGGGTGATCAAAAAGCTAAACTTTACGGCAAAATCCGTAAATGGGGATCTGTTGGATTCATTGTGGGTGTTTTTGTTATTGGTGCACTTCTAGAAATAGTGCCTATTTCGATGCTTCCGATTTTATTATTAATTATTGCTTCATTGGCATTTATTTGGTCTTTCACTATCCGAGAACCAGATGGTGCACCTGCGTCGCAAAAGCAGTTAGAATCTTTACTTCCGGTGCTTAAACGGCCGGCAGTAGCTGCATTTTTCACAATTGAATTTATTTTACTTTTTTCACATGCGCCTTTTTATAGTTTTTATAGTAATTTTCTGAAATCTTTGAATTTTAGTACGACTGAAATTGGATTTTTATGGGCTATGGGTGTTTTTGCAGAAATTTTTATGTTTTCAATTGCTTCAAAGATTTTTCAACGTTTTTCGTGGCGTAGTTTAGTGATTGTGTGTTTGCTAGTGACGAGCATACGTTGGATGTTAGTTGCACTATTTTCACATTACTTTGTTGGTCAACTTTTTGCACAATGCTTGCATGCTTTCAGTTTTGGTCTATTTCACTTAATTGCGATGCGAGTTATTTTTCAAAACTTCTCGGCTGGACAACAAGGACGTGGGCAAGCTCTTTACAGCACCATGTGGGGGTTGGGGGTGGCTTCTGGTAGTGTTCTGGCCGGACATTTTTGGAAAATTCTTTCTGGTGAGCTCATCTTCATGTGTGCCAGCTTGGTTGTACTTTTAGGCTTATGCTTTGTAATGTGGCTGCCGAAACAAATTGATTCTTCAACTGCATAAGCTTGAGATAATGTAAAAAAGTCATTTATATTGAAAAAAGCAAGTAAATATGAAATTGTTTGATGACTTGTTGTAGCACGTTACAGTTGAAAAATATTGTTTTTATATGGTTATGAACCAGTGAATTTGTCAAAAAATATGCTAACTTAACTTCATGCGTTTAATGATTAATAAATCTATGAAAAATATTTATATTATTGGATTATTGTGGGCTTGTTCCGGTTTAGCTGTGGCAGAAACGGCGACTCAGCAGCCAGCTGAACAACCCGTTCGGACTGCCAGTAATCCTAATGCTATACGTATTGTTACGCGCCCTGAAATTATGGGATTATGGGGAATGGAAATTCCAAATAATAAGAAATGTGTGGAATATTATAACTTCCGTAGTAGTAATGATGTAGTGATCAAAAGTGGTCAAGAATGGTCATATGGTCTATATGAATATCAACCATCCGATGATCCTAAAGAGCAATTAGCTGCTTTAGTGATGCAAATTAAATTTGATAATAATAAAGTGGATTGTTCTGGTCAGAAACAAGATCAAACAGGTGATGTTTCTCAATATTTTGTTCAATGGAAAAATGATCATACTATCAACTTCTGTTCAACCGCTAAGGGTGAGAAGTGTTTTGCGACTTTACGTAGAGTTCTTCCGTAAAATAGTAGATATAAAAAAAAGCCTCTTATTTACAAGAGGCTTTTTTATTATGCAGTTTCAGCTTTTTTCTTTTCTTCCAATTGCTTTAACAAGTGCTTTTCAAGGTAATGGATGTCCATTGCTTGAGAACAGAAGCTCTTATCTTGCAAAATAAGATCTTTATGCAGAGGAATATTAGTTTTAATTCCTGTAAGGATCATTTCGTCTAACGCTTGACGCATACGAGCAAGTGAAGTTTCACGGTCTTTACCATGAGAAATCAGTTTAGCAATCATAGAGTCATAGTAAGGTGGAATGCTGTATCCTGGATAGATATGAGAGTCTAAACGAATACCAGCACCGCCTGGTGCATAGAAACTTTCGATTTTACCTGGTGAAGGTAAGAACGTTGTGGGATCTTCAGCATTGATACGACATTCGATTGCATGACCATTAACTTTAATGTCTTCTTGTTGAAGTTCTAGTCCTAGGCCGCCTGCAATACGTAACTGTTGTTCAATAATATCAACACCAGTAACCATTTCAGTAACAGGGTGCTCTACCTGAACACGAGTGTTCATTTCGATAAAGAAGAATTCACCGTCTTCAAATAAAAATTCAAACGTACCAGCACCACGATATTGCATTAACTGACATGCATGAACACATGCTTCTAAAATATCAGCTCGTGCTTGCTCTGGTAGATTTGGTGCGGGCGCTTCTTCTAGTACTTTTTGGTGACGACGTTGTAATGAACAGTCGCGATCATATAAATGAATCGCATGACCATTACCGTCACCAAGAATTTGAACTTCGACATGGCGAGGTTTTTGTAAAAAGCGTTCCATGTAAACGGTATCATCACCGAACCACATTTCTGCATCGCGCTGTGCTGCTTGAACTGATTCAAGTAGGGTATCTACACGCTCAACAATACGCATACCACGTCCACCACCGCCAGATGCCGCTTTAACAATAAGCGGGAAGCCGATTTCTTTCGCTTCTGCCAAGGCATTGTGGATGGTCACTGCATGGTCGCAACCCGGTACAGTAGGTACGCCAGCTTTTTTCATGGCAACAATCGCAGAAACTTTGTTCCCCATAAGGCGAATATGTTCTGGACGAGGGCCAATAAAAGTGAAACCTGAACTTTCTACAATTTCAGCAAATTCAGCATTTTCTGAAAGAAAACCGTAGCCGGGATGGATAGCATCGGCACCGGTAATTTCTGCAGCAGTAATAATTGCCGGGATATTTAAATAGCTATCACTACTTGCACCCGGACCAATACATACTGCTTCATCAACAAAACGTAAATGCATCAAATCCTTATCGGCATCTGAATAGATACCCACAGTCTTGATTCCTAATGTTTTGCAAGCCCGGGTAATTCGTAAAGCGATTTCACCACGGTTTGCAATTAAAACTTTTTGCAACATAGACGTCCCCGAGGTAATTACGCGCGATAACGGAATAAAGGTTGACCGAATTGGATAACATCACCATTTTTCACTAAAATTTCTTCAATCACGCCACTTTGAGTTGCTTCAATTGGGTTCATGATTTTCATAGCTTCAATAATACCCAAAGTTTCACCAGCAGATACAGTTTGACCTACTTTAACAAATGGTGCTTCGCCTGGGCTTGGCGCAGCGTAGAACACGCCAACCATTGGAGAAGGTTCAACTGCTCCACGTGGTGTTTTTGCAACCGGTGCTTCTGCAACAGCAGCTGCCGGAAGTGCTACACCAGCCGCAGCAACGACTGGATTACGACGAGTTAAAGCGATTGATTGATCACCTTCTTTAACTTCAATCGCTTGCAAGTCAGACTCAATCATTAAATCGATGAGTTTCTTAATTTTGCGGATATCCATGGGCGACTATTCCTAAACTAGTTTGGGTTAGATGGTTGAATTTTTTCAATAGCGTAATCGAGTGCAAAGCTATAGCCTTTTGCACCAAGACCACAAATCACGCCAATTGCTTTATCGGATAAATATGAATGATGTCTGAATGCCTCTCTTGCATGGACATTCGACAAATGTACTTCAATAAATGGAATGGCAACGCCAAGTAGGGCATCACGTAGAGCAACTGAAGTATGGGTGAGGGCGGCAGGATTAATAATAATAAGTTTTATGCCTTCGGTTTGTGCCTGATGAATACGGTCAACAATGGCACCTTCCCAATTGCTTTGAAAAGTATCTAATGTAATTGAAGCGTTTTGAGCTTGGGTAACAAGTTGTTGGTTAATATCACCTAAGGTAAGATGACCATATACTTCTGGTTCGCGTTTTCCCAGCAAATTCAAATTCGGTCCATGAATCACCAAAATGGTCGAACTCATTCAGATTGCTCCAGCTCTAAAGTTGCAAATATTCTTTGCAAGATGTCTGCAAAGTTTGCTTATTATGGCATATGTTTCTACAATTTTTTTATAATTTGTTTTAATTGTCGCAGAAAGGGTACGCCAAATTCGGCTTATATATTGTAAATTTTGCGATGATTTAGCAATGTTAAAAAATGACAAAATTTCAAGTAATTTAATGAAGCTTATTTTAAACTGAATTGACAAAAACAGTTCATGTATTTTGTGTAACGGCTGCAGAATTCTCTCCAATCACGAGTAGCTCATTCCACCTCGTTAGATAGTTTTTTGAGCGGTGACATTGTTTCATATGCCAAGATGGACTACGAGAATGATAGCCAACTTGTAAATAGTGGCTACCGAATCGATTACGAACTGTACTTAGGGTTTTCATGAGTTGTTGTCTTTGTTGAATCAGCTCAAGAGGTTGCCACAAATCATCAATGTGATGTTGACGGGCGTGTAAACCACAAAATAAAACTCCAATCTTAATATATTTTTTATTTTCTTTATATAAAACATCAATTTGTTGCATTGCTGCTTTTGTTAATATACATAGATCATCTGTTGCATAATTTAAGCCTATTGCTTGAGATGACGCTTTTTTATAAGGTGGTTTATCTGTTTTTTCATAAAGCATGACTTGAATGCAGGCACACAGCTGTTCTTGTTTCATTAAGCGTCGGTGAGCACGATTGAGATGAAAGATAAGCGCTTGTTTAATAATCTCAATGCTGGATAAAGCTTGAGCGAAACTTCGTGATGCTAAAATTCGTTTTGTTAAGATGGCAGGATCGTCGAGTTGAATACAGGATTGGCCTTTTAGCTCACGAATGGTACGTGCCATAACCACAGAAAAAGCTTTTGCTAGATGATGCTCATTGGCAAAAGTTAAGTCTAAGCATGAATAAATTTCATAGCTTCGTAATTGTTTGACCAATTGATAGCCAATTCCCCATACTTCTTTGACTGAAGTTTGTTGCATAAGGTCTTCAAGCAGTAGCGGATCTAAACTAGTGAAATTACAAATTCCCTTAAAGCTTTTAATTTTTTTAGCATAGTGATTGGCTAATTTGGCCTGAGTTTTTGAATATCCGATGCCAATACAGCAAGGTAAGCTCAACCATTCTTCTAAGGTTTCTACGACATTGTCACAATATGAATGGATATCTAGAGATTGAAGGTAAGGGGTAAGGCGAATAAAGCATTCATCAATAGAGTAAGCTTCTAAATCATCAGGCGAGAAGAATTCCCCTAAAACTGAAAAAAAACGACGCGACATTTCGGCATATAAAGTGTAGTTACTTGAATAGACGTGTACACCCGCTTGGAGAGCTTCTTCTTCAATTTGGTACCATGGGATACCCATTTTTATACCCAATTTCTTTGCTTCTTCACTGCGCGATACAACACATCCATCGTTATTAGAAAGTACCACGACTGGCAGGCCAATAAGTTTAGGGTTAAATAGTCGCTCACAACTGACATAACAGTTATTAATATCTACAAGCGCGTAAATTTCGCGGTGTGAGATGTCCATTCTGACTTGCCCCATTGAAAATATTGGTAAAAATACATATTGATATTGTTTTCATGAACATACTGATGTCGAGTGTGAGCTGAAAAAATTGCATTTTGAATATGTAACAAAATCAAGTTAACAAAGTTTTTGGAAGAATACTAGGGTAGTTCTGTGGATTTATCTCAAGTTAACGATGGAAAAAATAGATAATGCTTTAATATTTTTTAAGAAAAAAGGAGAGCAATATAATCTCCTTTTTGGTGAAACTTTCTAAGTTAGTTTTGCTTACCACTTATGGCTGTAAGTCACTTTCAGCGTTGCACCATTCGCCACTAAATGGCTTGTGTTATTACCAGATCTTAATAATTGACTATAGAGAGGATAGTACTTGCGGTTAAACATGTTTTCTAAACCAATCGTGACAGTGTCTTTTTTGTTAAGCGCAAAGCTACTGATTAAATCTGCTGTTGTATAAGTTTTTACATCGGCACGACCAGAGATAGTGGCATCATTTAAGCGATAGTCTTCTGAACCGAAGTAAGTTGCTTGTAGGCGGTTTGTCCAAGTTTCAGTTGGGCTATAAGAAACGTAAGCTGTGAGTTTTAATGGTGGAATACGGAAACCTGGCATGTCTTGTTCAGCACCGTTTTCAGGTGTTTCACGGCCTTTCATCCACGTAACGCTACCACCAGTTCCCCAAACATTTGCATCATCAAGATAGTCAAAAGTTGCTTCAACACCAGTAACTTTTTCTTTGGTTCTAGTAAGTGCCAGACCATTGCTGAAAGACTGCACAGCGCCTAGATCAGAAGTAGAGTGGAAGACTGCTAAGCTTGATGAAAAGTTATTGAAGTTCCCTTTCCAACCCAATTCATAGTTATCAACTTTTACAGGTTCTAAAAATGAAGATGATAATTCATAATTTTTTTCCTTATCTGTGTTATTTGCATTACGAATAATTACACCAACATCAGGTAATTGAAAACCTTGGTTAATGATGCATAAATTGAGTGTTGGTCATTCGGTGAGAAAGTCACGTTAGCATTGTATAACCATGCATCAGCTTTTACTTTTCCACCTTGATATACATAAGGGTTAGGCTTATATGATTGTGTGTTAGGATCAAGTTGTGATAGTGGAATAAAGCTATCAATTTGCGCGTAGCTGTCTTCATAACGCGTACCAGCTTCAGCCGACCATTGGTCATTAAAACGGTGTTTTAACTGTATAAAACCACCCACACTTTGTGTGGTAAGTTCTGGTAAATAAGTAAGCTTGCCGGTTTTTACAAACTCTAGGCCACCAGATTGCTCATAAATGTCACGATCAAAAATATCTAAAGGCATTTCGCTTTTTTCGCGGCTGAAATCACCACCCCAAACTAGGGATGTATCACCTAAAAACTCAAGTGGTGTGGTTACAGTTAAGCGGCTACCGAGTACGTTATTCTCTTGATAAACTTGGTCTACCTGTCCACCTCGATTCGGATTGTTTTTTGCATCAAATGGTGAAAAACGGGTAAAGAAGTCGCGGTAATAAATTTGAGCATCAACCTTATTACCTAATAAGTCTTTATTGGTATAGGTTAAATTGTAGATCTGGTTTTCATTTTTATTTTGATCTTTAAGTTTTAAGCCTTTAATCGCTTTGGCTGGTACAGTTCCAGCAGGAGCATTCTTCACACTTGGGTCAGATGCATAATCTGAGTCTTGCTCGGCATTATAGTAGTTTGCAGCGAATTGTAGATATTGATTGTCATCAATATGGTAACCCAGCTTACCGCCTACGCTGTAGCCATCGGAATCATAAAGGTCACCCTGACTTGGTTCCGGTGCAACACGGTCACCACTTGCATCGTACGGACTACCAATATGTTGATAACCAAAGTCGAATGCATAATCAAAGGCGTTAAAGCTGCCTGTGAAATATTGGTGAATGTCTCCGCCCAAAGCATCAGAGCGGAAATTTGTTAAAGGCGTTTGTAGCCCAATGACGGTTTTTGCGGTAGGTTCACCACCCGCAGCTTTCGTGGTAATTGAAATAATACCACCCGCAGCACCACCACCATAAATTGCGTTACTGCCATGAATTACTTCAATATTGGCAATACTTTCAGGGTCAATTGCTGAAAGTCCGCGTGATGTGTCGCGTGTAAGGTTCATCGGCACGCCATCGACCAAGATGAGGGCATTACGGCCACGTAAAGTTTGTCCATAATCGGTAATAGTTCGGCTTGAATCCGACAGGCCCGGTACGGCCTTCGCTAAAACAGTCGCAATACTTCCAGATGAACCATTTCTTAAAAGTTCAATTTGTTTTTCATCTAACTTGGTAACTTGCTTGGCAGAAGTAGAGAGTTCATCTGCACGTGAAGCAGTGATTGTAATTGTAGGAAGCGCTTCAGGTTTCTTTTCTGTTTCTGTTGACTCAGAGGCTGAGGCTGCAAAAGCTGAGTTTGAAAGAAAAATGGCCCCACCAAGTGAAAGAAGTGGAATTATATTTTTAACTTCAGACTTTCTTGTAAAAAGTTTATTAGTTTTCTTATTTGCCATTATCTCGCCCTGAGAGTGATTTTAAATTGAACGGATTATAAATGAGAATCATTGTAATTAATAATATTATTAATTGCTTAAAAATAATATATTTGAAATTTATTCAATGAATTAGGGGAGTAGGTATCTATTCCCCAAAAAGCTGAACAGATTGTTGTTTCCACGCTTCAATATCTTCAGGTTGTCGAGGAATGGCACAGAAATGCTTTTGACTATTTTTAGTCTTTATATACATCTCTTGAACTTTTTCTTTCACCTTTAGATGACCAGATTGCCACGGCATTCCCATCGATTGAGAAAGGTCGGCAGCACCTTCAAGAATAATATCAATGCCTTCGATCTTTAATATTTCATCTAGCTGTTCTAGTCCTTCTAAGCTTTCAATCATGATAATCACAATGGTGTCGTTTGCAGCCTGTTGAACAAAACTTGTTAAATCGTCCAAGCCATATCGATTTAACCTTGTCGAATTGAGTCCTCTTTGCCCAAGTGGCATATAGTGACAATAGTTCACGGCCTCTTGTGCTTGCTGAGCATTTTCAATACGAGGGAAAACAATACCCGTTACCCCTGCATCAAGCAGAGGTAGTACTAAGTGGTTAGCTTTATTCAGAAACGCGAAGAAAGCTTTGAAGAGGCTAAGTTTCTATTTATTTTGTTAAAAATCATAAAATAACTGAGATTTATATCATGTTTAATTACGATAAATTCATCTGATTCAATTTTACATTGATCAGTATTTTTGGGAAATTTAAGGTTGAATTTTTTACTTTGAGTGATTTGAATTGATTTTACTGTGTGAAAAAAATGAAGAGTTGTTAAGGTAATGTAATTTTTTAATATTGAATGTAAATAATAATAATTATCATTTGTATTTGCAATTAAATGTGGATATTCTCCATAGGTATTTATCCCTCCACAGAGTAATCCTGATGAGATCAATCACAAATAAAATTGCCTTGCAGCATTTAGTGAACTCATATTTACAAGAAACAGGTCATGGACGTTTTCTCTCTTTAACAGAACAATCTCCTCATTTAATAGAAAGAGGTAAGGGTAAAGTTTTACTAAGTATCCCTTTACACGCAGTCAATGGGTTTCTTTATGCACCGATTGAATATTTCAGTCAGGTGGGGCGACACCGTTTTGCTGACTTGCCATGGGTCGAGCGGGAAGGTCAATATTTGGCACTTAGCCCTGTAAATATTGCGTCAAATCTACTGGAAAATTTAATTGAACAATCCAAAGCTCAGCAACTTGATGCATCTTCATTGCTAGAATGTTGGATTCAGAGTCACAGAGCACTGCAGCAATTTCTCAGTTATCGTGAATCAGGTTTTGATCAGATTATAGTAAAACAGCAAAATTTTATTCAGAGTGAACAGGCATTGGTACTTGGCCATAGCATGCATCCTTCACCAAAAAGTCGTCAGGGTTTTGTACAGGATGACTGGAAGATTTTTTCACCTGAAACACAGAATACCTTCAAAATGCAATTTCTATATGTGCACCCAGAGCATATTGCTTCGGACAATGCACATAAAATTGATATTCCCACACAGTTCAAACATGATTTAGAACCATATTTCAATTCTTTTCACCGCGCAAAAATAGCCCAATTTCCTGATTATGCCTTGTTGCCTTTACATCCATGGCAGGCACGTTATCTAAAGGATAAGGAATGGTATCAACAGCTTTTACATGAAGAGAAATTGATTGATTTGGGCGCATTAGGCTGGGATGTCAAGGCAACAACTTCAGTACGTACCCTGTACAGTGAGCAATCACCTTGGATGTTCAAGGCATCTATGACTGTGGCTGTGACTAATTCAGTTCGGGTCAATCTGTATAAGGAATGCCACCGTGGTTTGTTGAGTTATCAGCTGTGGCATGATGATTGTCTAAGTGAATTTAGGCAGAGAAATCCGAACCTTCAGGCTTTGAGTGATCCTGCTTGGATTGCATTGAAATTTGATGGTCAAGTACTAGATGAAACCATCTGTATTTTGCGTGAAAATCCATTTAAGGTCAGTGATGATGTGACTTGTATTGCTTCATTGTGTCAGGATCATCCTGTATTGGCAAAAAATCGTTTCAGTGAAATTTTTGCAGATATTTCAAAACAAACAGGTCAGTCTCAGTCGCAAGTTGCCTTGTTATGGTTTGATCGCTTCCTAGAAATGACCATTCTGCCATTGATGGAGTTGTATCATGAATATGGAATGGCTTTTGAGGCACACCAACAGAATACCTTGATTGAACTGGAGCAGGGTATGCCTAAAACAGTATGGTTTAGGGATAATCAAGGATTTTACTATATCCGTGAGCTTGCCACAGAAATTTTGAAACACTATCCGACATTGGCAACAGATGGTCAGGCAGTGTGCTCATTGTCACTGGTGGATGAACGTTTCCGTTATTACTTTATTGGTAATACCTTATTTGGTCTGATTAATGCCATAGGTATGACTGGCGCCGTTCAGGAGCAACAATTAATTGAAATGCTGCAATCCTACCTGTTACAGGCCTATCAGAAATATCCTGAAAGCAATTTATTAAAGACTGTTTTACATCATGAAACTTTTCCTTATAAAGGCAATATGATGACACGTCTGTATGAGTTGGATGAGTTACAAGCTGATATTTCTCAGCAATCAATCTATGTTGATTTAAAAAATCCACTTTATGTTAGACAAGTTATTGAGGAGGCCGACTATGCTTGATTTCATCGGTGTTGGTCTGGGGCCCTTTAATCTAAGTCTTGCTGCGTTGGTGAATCAGCATGCTTCATTGAAGTATTGTTTCTTTGAAAAACGGGAAAATTTTGACTGGCATGCAGGCTTACAGTTGCCAGGTGCGATGTTGCAGGTCCCTTTTATGGCCGATTTGGTCAGTCTGGTTGAACCGACAAACCCTTATAGCTTTCTGAACTATTTAAAGGCACAGCAACGCCTCTATAAGTTTTACTTTCGTGAGAATCTGTATATTCCACGCAAAGAATATAACCATTATTGCCAGTGGGTAGTACAGCAGTTGCATGATCTACATTTTGGTCATCGAGTGGTAGACGTTGCTCCAATCTCTGGAGGTTTTCAGGTAATTGCTGAACAGCGTGGGCGATTGTCCATTCATCAGACCCGCAAACTGGTATTAGGGGTGGGAACAGTACCGCGACTACCCAAACCATTACAAACAATTTCAGAACAAACCGTATCTTGTTTGCACTCTTCTAGCTATCTACAGCAGTGTACCGATAATCTTTCTGGCAATGTGGTACTGATTGGCTCTGGTCAATCTGCAGCGGAAATTTTTATTGATTTATTTGATCAGCAGATTTCATCAGAAACAGGTAAGCCCAAATTTCATTTATATTGGTTGACTCGCTCCGCAGGTTTTTCACCCATGGAAAATACACCATTGGGTCTGGAAAGTTTCAGTCCAGATTACATGCGTTATTTCTACCATTTACCAGAAGCTCTCAAGGATACTCTGCCAACCGCACAAGCCCACTTGTACAAGGGAATCAGTAGCAGAACTATTCAGGAAATCTATGAGCGCCTTTATCATCGTAGTATTGGACAAGCGGATACCTGTGTGACTATTGCCGGCAATTATCAGTTGGAGAATGCACAGTTACATGGGCCGAATAATATTCAACTTGAATTTTTACAGACTCAGCAACAGCAGGTGTTGAAACTACGGGCAAGTACCGTGATTGCAGCAACGGGTTATCAATATCCTGCACAGACGTTCCTGAATAAGCTAAATGACGGGATTGTATTAGATACCCAGCAACGCTGGAAAATTAGTGAGCATCATCAACTGCAGTATCAAGGGGATGGTGAGATCTATATACAAAATACCAGTCTCCAACACCATGGCGTTGGGACTCCAGATCTGGGCTTGGGTGCATTTCGTTCCGCACGGATTGCCAATCAGATTCTGAAAGAAAACTATTTTGATGTAGATGGGAAACAAGGCTTTCAGGATTTTCAGCTGGATAGTCAGGCCTTGACGACTGAATTCAAGATAAATAATTCCCGAACAAATACAGTCATGCCGCGTCCCTCTGGGAAAAACGATGATCAGTATTTAAAAGTCATGAGCAAATAACACAGGGGACAGGAGATGGCTGAACAGCCACAACCACTGTTGCAGACAGAAAATCCTGAATCTTCAGGGTTACAACGTTGGGTGATGATCTGTGTGATGTTGGGAACTGGCACGGTCAGTATAAACAACAGTAGTTTTAACCCCGCTATTCCTCAATTGATGCATGATTTTCAGATCAATGAAACAGCAGTTAGCTGGGTGATGGTTATTTTTCTGCTGAGTATGAGCCTGAGTCTATTACTCACAGGTTATGTGAGTCAGCGATTTGGTAAACGTCAGGTATATCTGACTGCACTGATAGTCTTTGGTTTGAGCTCGCTGTATGGTGCTTTTGCAGGGCATTTTGGAACTGTACTGCTGGTTCGTGCTTTACAAGGCTTTTCAAGTGGATTGATGATCCCATTGTCTCTGGGAATTATATTTATGGTAACTCCGCCTGCGCAGCGGGGTGCTGCTACAGGGTTATGGGGTGCCATGATCATGTTGACTTTGGCATGCGGACCCATGCTGGGTGCACTGGTTTTGGTGTGGTGGAACTGGCAGGTGTTATTTTTATTGAATGTTCCGCTGGCGATCTGTGCATTGGTGATGGGGTTACGGTGGTTGCCGTCACAGCAGACTAATTTGAGATTGTTACGTTTTGACTGGAGTGGTTTTGTACTGCTTGCTGTGGGCATTGTAGCGTTGCTGCTCAGCTTGAGCAAAATCCAGCAGTTGAGTGACATCCAAACGTCTGAGTTTCTGTTGTTGTTCAGTACAGGCATTGCGGCATGTTGTGGCTTTTTCTGGTTCAGTCGTAATAAGCCCCATGCTTTAATTGACTGGCAACTATTTACCAGTAGTGGTTTTAACTACAGTGTGATTATTTCAGTTGTACATACTATCGGACTGTTCATTACCTTACTCCTGATTCCACTGCTGTTACAAAATACTTTAAAGCTCAGTCCAGTATGGACAGGGCTGATCCTGATGAGTAGTGCGCTGACCACCAGTCTATGTAGTCAATGGGCGGGTAAATATGTCGATCAACATGGCGCCCGGCAATTAATTTGTTTTGGTCTTCTGTTGACTGTTGCTGCATTCGCTGGTTTGGCATTGATTCCAGGTACACATGTTATATCCCTGATGTTTTGTATGATTTTGCATGGGCTGGGATTTGGTTTGTCTTATATGCCAGCGACAACAGCTGGATTAAATAGTCTGGAAGATCAAGAACTGGTGACTCAGGGAGCCGCTGTTAATAACTTACTGCGCCGGATTTGCGCTGCAATTGCTGTCGTGGTTGCTGCACTCTATCTGCAAATTCGTACACACAATATTCCATATTTACCAGAACTCGCAATTGCTCAAATTCATGCGATACGGGAACTGTTTTTGATCTGTGCAGGCGTAATGCTGTTGGCATTACCCGCGGCATGGAGGTTTCCGAGTCAAAAGCAAGCGGACGTTTTGGTCCAAAATCAATAAAGGTAAAAATAATGGGCAATTTACATCCAGCACTTTCCACGACCACACATTCTGTGAATACAAGTACTTTGGCTTGGCAGCAACCTGATCAAGCCACGATGAAAAAAGTTGAACAGCGTGTGATCAAACAATTGCTACAGGCATTGATTTATGAAGAGGTGATTCCAGCCCAGTTTGAG
This sequence comes from Acinetobacter sp. WC-141, assembly GCF_000313935.1. Classification (GTDB taxonomy): domain Bacteria; phylum Pseudomonadota; class Gammaproteobacteria; order Pseudomonadales; family Moraxellaceae; genus Acinetobacter. Next base: position 63,953 of record NZ_AMSS01000045.1, read on the forward strand.
GATGGTGTTTTTTATATAGATGTGATCAATTCACAAAGGCAATCGGTACGTTATATAGCTGCAGGACAGCGACATCTCAGTTTTGGCCTCGTACGCATGAATGCTACAGATGTCATCCGTGAGGATCATCAGGGACATAAAACGGTTGCGCAGTTGAATTTGGTGATTGATGAGGTCATCCGAAGTATTCCACAAGCAGCCCAGATTGATGGTTTTATCAGTGAGTTGAAGCGAACTTTTATTCATGATGTGCAGTCTCAGCACTGCCAGAATGAATATGCACTACCAGCAGCACAATATAGTTATGATGTGCTGGAAACCTATCTGATGGATGGTCATCCCTATCATCCTTGCTATAAATCCCGAGTGGGTTTTAACCTGCAGGATAATCTGAAATATGGGGTGGAATATGCACAACCTATCCATCTAGTGTGGATTGCAGTACATCAGTCCATATTTTCCCATAATGCATCCAGTCATTTAAATGCGGATGATTTCCTGCAGCAGCAGTTGACTGAACAGGATCAGCAAGAGTTTACAAAGGTTTTAGGTCAGCAAAAAAATGCAGATGAGTATATTTGGTTACCCGTTCATCCATGGCAATGGGAAAATACTATTGTGCATGTGTTCTTTAAGGAAATTGCTGAACAGAAGATTGTTTATCTGGGACGAGGCGAATATGCCTATATTGCTCAGCAGTCACTGAGAACACTGACCAATTTGCAACATCCTGAAAAGCCTTATATCAAATTGTCCATGAGTCTGACAAATACCTCAAGTTCACGGATATTGGCGACACATACAGCAATGAATGGGCCGTTAATTACAGATTGGCTCCAGGGTTTAAAAAAGAACAGTGAAATTGCCCAAAAATTGGATTTTGATATTCTTGGTGAAGTACATGCCTCAGCAGTGGATTTCACTCGTCTACCTGAATCACATGCCAAACAGGCATATGGAACTATTGCCAGTTTGTGGCGTGAAAGTGTTCAGCAGTATCTAAAATCTGGTGAAGATGCTATTCCTCTGAATGGAATTGGTCATGTCCAGAAGGATGGGAAGTTACTGATCGCACCTTGGCTGGATCAGTATGGTGTGGATGCATGGGTTGGGCAATTGCTGTCTGTGGTCATTCAGCCAATTCTATATTTACTCTTTGCTGAAGGAATTGGAACTGAATCGCATGGGCAAAATATTATTTTGGTTCATCGTAATGGCTGGCCAGTACGAATCATTTTAAAGGATTTTCATGATGGGGTCCGCTTCAGTCCTGATCATCTGACCCATCCAGAAGCTTTTCCGGTCTTGCATGCATTACCCGCAGAACATGCGAAAGCTAATCGTATGTCATTTATTCTCACGGATGACCTAAATGCAGTGCGGGATTTTAGTTGCGCTTGTCTATTCTTTGTTGCATTGAGTGATATTGCCATAACACTAAAACAGCACCTTGACTTTAGTGAACAGGTCTTCTGGCAAAAAGCAGCAGATATTATTCATCATTTTCAGCAGCAATATCCCCAACACCAGTCACGCTATGCTGTGTTTGATGTCTTTGCAGAGCAATATTGTATTGAATCGCTAACCCGCCGCCGCTTATTCGGTGATGGTGATGTACAGATGCGTTATGTAAATAACCCTCTGTTCCATTTCCGTCAGCCTGTTTAGGGGAATAAATAAATGAATACTATGGTGTTTTCACCTGCCGTTTCAGGGCAGGAGATATTGATGGATTTGGTTAATAGTCTACTTGCTGAGCAATATATTTCAGAATCGGAGATCCTAACAAAGGATGAAGCTCAACGACTATGTAGACAAAGGTTTCAGCGTAGACTTGAAATAATTTTTGACAGTTATACAGCTGGAGAGCATTTTGCAGTTTTATTTAATTCTGCACAGACTGAGTGTTTGATTCTACCGCTGAAACAGGGTTTTAAACAGCGTTGGCAGATGTATGTTGGAGCATCAATCTGTAAGCTTAGCTTGGACGAAGCACAGGATTATCATGTTCAGAAACTAAGTGCATTGCAGCTATTTGACTTCATGCAGCAATTACACTGCTTCAACTCTGCTGATACATCAAAACTGGCAGATTTTCGTGCAGATTTAAAACAGGCAATGTTGCATGCAGAATTGTCTCAGCAACATCAATTGTCCTTCTCAGAGTGGTTAACGCAGCATCCCGCAGACTTATTTATACAGCTGGAGCAGTATGCTGCTTTGCGGGATCGTCCCTATCATCCGCTGGCCAAATTAAAGGACGGTTTTAGTCCCGATGAATATCAGTATTTCAGTCCTGAATTTGCTCAGGATATGAATGTTCACTGGGTTGCAGTAAATAAAGAAAAGTTGGTCTATGGGAAGGATGTTACTGAGATCAGCAGGCAGCAACCTGCGCGTATTTTTCTGAATGCGGAACAGTTCCTGATATTGAAACAGGAGTGCGATGAAAAAGCGCTGGGGGATAGCTATTTAGCAATTCCCCTACATGCGTGGCAGTTCAAGAATGTGCTGTCCGACAAATTTTCTGAAGAGTTGCATCATAAGGACATTATCCCCTTAGCGTTCCAGTCTAGCGGTTGGTACGCCAGTTCGTCACTAAGAAGTCTTCTTTCAGCGACACAGCCACAGGATAGTCTGAAATTACCACTTGCAGTTAAGTCACTGGGTTCATTGCGTTTTTTGCCGATTGTAAAAATGATCAATGGGCAAAAGAATCAGCAACTATTGCAGCTTGCTAAGCAAAAAGATGAGGTACTGAAGAGACGTCTATGGTTATGCGATGAAAATCAATGGTGGGCTTATCTTCCAGAGCAACAGGATAATTTAACGCCAGATAATTTAATGCTGTTCAATGAACGGCCGATGCATCTCGCTGCACAGCGCCGTAGAATTCCTGCTGAGTTGTTACAAGCACCTTATCAGATTATTCCTATGGCTAGCTTAGGGCAACTGATGGATGGGCAGGGATGTGTATTTGATTTGATTCTAAAATGGCAGAATTTAACGATCACACCACAGCATATCTGCAATACTTTTGCTGCATTATGCCGTGATTTCTTTGAGGTGAATTTGCGCCTGTTCCGTCTTGGTCTGATGGGCGAAATTCACGGCCAAAATATTTGTATTGTACTAGAACACGGGCAATTCGCTGGTTTCATGCTCCGTGACCATGATTCTGTCCGTATTTATCAGCCGTGGATGCAGCAGCAGGGTCTGCCTGATCCTGAGTACCTGAGTCCACATGATTTTCGTATTACGTTGTATCACGACAGTGTGAAAAGTTTGATTCTCTATCTGCAAACACTCGGTATACAGGTCAATTTGGCGAGTATCTTGGAAACTGTTGCAGAGTTCTATCAGATTGACTCGGCGGATTTATGGCGCGTATTGGCTCAGCAGTTACAGCAAGCGCTGAATGATGTGCCATTTACGGATACAGCCCGCGCTGAATTAAAGCATATCCTGTTTGATAGTGAGTTGTGGCCATATAAGCAACTGATCCGTCCGCTACTTGAGCAAGATAATCGGGTAGGAAGTATGCCAAGCAGTATGGGAACTGTGCCGAATGTATTCAGGAGTGTTGTTTAATTTCATGAATAGAGAAAACTCAGGTGTGCAGTCACAGATTGCAGTATTGAATATTGAGTCTGGTTTTAAAATGACAGAATCTAATATACCAGTACTTCGGCAGTTGCTGGCTGAACGCTTGAATATTCAATTTGATGTGCTATCTGTAGAGGATCAGCAGATACTGAGTTTTACAGATCTGCTAAATCCCTCTGCATGTCTGACAGCATTAAATGATTTTGGTTCCCGCGTGGGTGCAGTGAGTTTAACCTGCACTACATCCATGTTCATTAAATATTGGGCTGTTCCTCTGTTATTTCCATATTTTTATGCCTTGACTTCTGAGGAAATTGATTTGCCATGGGAAATATCCTGTATTTCCACAGTATTGCCTCCTGACTGGTATTGGGATAGAACACTGCATCTGATTAATCTGCCTCAATTACAGCATGGAATCAGTAGAAAACAGCAATCTTTTGAAGGATATGTGCGATTCATACTGGATGACCTGCAAAAGTTATTTGATGTCCTCGCCCGTATAGGGAAAGTACAGAAATTTTTGTTGTGGGAAAATACTGCATTACGGATTCTGCAATTTTACGACATGATGAACAGAAAAGGAGGGAACCAAGCCTTACTCAGCCGTATCCAGTTTCAACGGCAGTTTTTGATAGATTTACCTGCAGCTGATCTGGGTCTAAAACAGAACCCATTTTATTTACTGGATCAGAGTCGGCAGCAATCGTCCACTACCTACCAACGTAAAAAATGTTGCTTTTATTTTCAGTTACCTGAAGCACAGAAAGAATATTGTGCAAGCTGTCCATTACTGAGACAGGATAAACACAGAGGTAAATACTCATGCAAGACCAGTTAAATAATTTAATCCAGAGCTATGCAGGTATTGCCAGTTCAACCATTGGTCATGTATTGGACCAAGGGCATTTACCACAGATTCATGCGATTAACCAAATTGGGCATGCGGTGGGCCGAGTGCGTACGGCTACATTGCATTCAGTCAATGGTATGGCACTGCGTCAGGCTTTGCTGAACAGCCAACCGGGTGATGTACTGGTCATTGATGCACGTCAGTTGGAACATCGTGCCTGTTGGGGAGAACAGAGACATCGCGCTGCCATATATCATCAGCTTGCCGCTGTAGTGATATTGGGTGCTGTAACGGATGTAACTGCTTTAAGAAACATGAAAGTCCCCGTTTTTGCTTCATCGGTCAGTTGTCTGACTACACGTCAGCAGGGAGAGTGTGTAGTGGAGTTTGACCAGCAAATACAGGTGGGAGATACCTGTATTTCCCCTGGCGACTTAATGGTTGGAGATGCTGATGGTGTGTTTATTTTGAGTCCAGATATTGCCCATCATCATCTTGAGCAGTTTCAGCAAATGGAAATCCAAGAACGGCAGAAACGGAATCAGTTTTTTAGCGAACATTCAGCACAGGATTATTACCACTTTACTGCATCTGCATAAAATTGAATTGAGGAAATATTTATGATGACATTATCTTCACAGCTGTTGGATGAGTTCCATTACGAGGAAAGAGGAAAAGCCTATGGATTAAGGGCTGTGCAACTCCCGCAGGATTTTCCATTATTGTATAAATGGATGCATGAACCTCATGTGATTCCCCAGTGGCAGCTAAATAAACCGGAGCTTGAACTGGCAGTTTATTTTGAAAAGATGATTTGTGATGATCATCAGCGGTTATTTATTATTACGATTGAACATACTGATGTTGGTTATCTTGAGATATATGAAGCCAAGCGCGATCGACTGGCACTTTATTATGATGCTGATGACTCTGATCTGGGCTGGCATATTTTACTCGGTGAAAAACATGTGCTTGGGCAAGGGCATTTCAGAGCTGTCATGCGCATGATGAGTTATTTTATTTTTGAAAATACAGCTGCCAGTAAAATTGTGGGGGAACCGGATGAAAATGTGAAATCTTATGCCTATATTGCAGAAGATATTGCTTACCGAGCGCAGAAAAAAATAAAGATGTTGGAAAAAACAGCAGTTTTGTATCATTGTTATCGAAATGAATTTTACTCACGCTGTGGAGGTTATCGGCAACGTAATGGGCTAAATGAATCAGAAATGGGAGTACAGTAAAATATAATAAATCAACAACTTAATTTTTTATCTCAAATAGTCAGGACCAGTTTGATATATAGCATCATTTTTCATAATCATATGCTCTTACATACCATCTTAATCCATGATCGATTAAAGAAAGAGGGGCAAGTTTTTTTGGGGAAAACCTAAATCAGACTGTTAAAAAAAGTCAAATTTTAATATCTGTATTTCTCTCTAATAGAACAAGAGAGGCTACATGAAATTGTGAAAAATTGATTGATAATTAACTGTTAAACGTGACAAACCATTAAAAAAGTCCAGACACTAGGGTTGGACTTTTTATTAAATAATAAGGCATATTACGTTAATTTTAGAAAATTTAGAACAGTCTCTCCCAGTTCTAAATTTAATAATTTATAGTATAACTTAGCACAAAAGTACGACCTTCGGCTGGGATTGCTAACAATGAGTTAGCATTGGTTACTGCTGCTTGTTGAGCGAATACAGTTTTATATTGATTTCCCCATAGATTATAGACACCAAAGTCCACACGACCTTTCGCCACAGGGAAATGTGCTAATACATCCATAGTTGTATAACCTTTAATCTCTGCTGCGCTATTACTATCACTCAGTCCAACTGATTTTAACTCTAGATCGTCTTTATAAGCTTTATCAGTTCCTTTGATCGCAAGCATTTGAGCACGTACACCATAGCCTGCCGTATTATTCCATTCGGCAAACAACGTACCTTTCATTGGTGAAACTGCAAAAGCATTTAACTCATGCCAATTATTGGCTCCATCCTTGTACTGGCCTCTTGTATAACCTAAAGTCCCACCTACCTTATAATTTTCCATGAATGGGTAACTTACTGTTGCTTCAGCCCCATAAATTCGCTGATCGGTATCAACAACATTTACAGAACGATCCGAGTTAAATTGAACGACTTTATCAGAAGTATTATAAAAACCTGTTAGGCCCAAATTTAAACCTTTATCTTGGTTCAAGCGCCAGCCTAGTTCATAGCTATTCACAGTGATCGGAGCAATACCAGAAGTAGTTAAGGTATATGCTGCAACATCACGTAATACACGTTGCACATCTGGATAACTGTAGCCTTGTGAAAAGTTAGCATAGACTTGCTGAGCATCAGTGAGTTTATAGACAGCACCTAGGTTAAACAGGAATTTATCTGAATCTGTAGAGTCTGCAGCCATTAATGTATACGGCTTACGTGCAGTTAAATAGCTGTCTGTGTCCGCTTGAACATATTGGTAACGCACTCCAGCTTGAATATTAAGCTGATCTGTTACTGCATAGTCCCCTTGTATAAAGGTACCAATATTCTGAATTTCAGTATCTGGTCCTGAGCCTTGTTTTTCTCCAGTTGGGGTATAAACTAAACCATTATTGCTTGGCATATAGTAGTCCGCCCACTGATGATCTTTTTCCCAGTCATAGTCTAAGCCATAAGTTAGTTTTAAATCATGGTCAGCAACAACAAGATCAGACTGTAAAGTTGAACGAATACCTGCATAATCCACATTTGATTGACTTTGCTTTACACTAACACCGTCAGCTGAATAACCATAAGGTACAAAGCGTGACTTCTCCTTTCGATAGTACGCTTCCACATTCAGAACTTGACCTAAGAAATCCTGATTTTGGTACTGTGTATTAAAAGCATAACGTTCAGTAAACGGCTGATTATCTAAGCTCCAACCTTTGACAGCTTTGTAAGATGGATCTGTTTTTGTGAGCAAATAAGAATAATCAGGCCCATATTCTGTATCTTGTTCATCTTTATAGTACTGAGCACCAAAACTAAGAGTCTGATTATCTGTTAAATTAAAGTTTACACGACCATTCACATCAACGGTGTCAGTATCCATAGTGCTACCCTGCCAAGGGCTTAATGAAATACGATTCCCATTACCATCAAATTGAGAGCCTCGATTGGTATAGTCTATGCCAAGAAAACCGTCGACTTTATCATTTGCAAATGAAGCCGTTTGGCCAACTTGATAAGCCAGGCTGTCACCGCGGAAATTATCGGCTGATGTCACACCTAATTTTGTTTGAAAGCTAACAGGCTTAGACTTGTCAGCACGTTTGGTAATAATATTAATAATTCCGCCAGTCGCACCTGAACCATAGATACTGGTCGCACCTGAAACGATCTCAATATGATCAATCATATTTGGGCTAATACTATTCAACTGACGGGCTACATCACGTGAACCCGTTTGTGATACGCCATCAATCATCACCAGTACATTACGTCCACGCATAGTTTGACCATAATTACTGCTCGTTCCACTGCTTGGTGCTAAAGATGGAACTAGTTGTGCCAAAACATCTGCAACTTTACGACCTGGACCAGCCTGTTGCGCAATTTCATCAGCAGAAATGGTTTGAACTGTTCCTGCAATTTCAGCAATGCTTTTGGGTGTACGTGTCGCTGTTATCACAATTGTCGGAAGTTTAGCTTCGGCATTTTGTGATTCGGTAGTTGTTTGAATTGAACCATCGGCATAAAGATGGGTACAAATTGCTGTTGTAAGTACGCAAAGACTGAAGGGTAGCAAGCGCATTTTTATTTCCAATTAGTAAATATTAATATTGGTGCAAATAGTAGTCATTATCATTATGGATGTAAATAGTAGTCATTATTATTATGGGTATAGAATCTTTATTGGTTATTTAACATGGTAATCTCTCTAAAAATAAAGGGTTATGCGGTTATGGATGCCGTAGTGAATTTTCCAGCTTAAGGGGCGAGTGGATTTTGGAATTTATAATGTGTGGAATAAAGACTATTTAGCAGTCAGAAATTACCTTTTCACCAGTGGCTAGTATGCGGACACAAGGGCATACCTTTGGTTTGAGTTATACTTTTAATTATTAATTGATTTTAGCTAAAAGCTGGTGTTAAGTTTTTAACTTTCACTTATCACCAGCTTTTTTATGCTGATTTGAACCGTAGATAGCTTATGATGAATATCGCTGTTTGGCTTGTTCATAAGCTTGAAGGTTGATGCATTGATGGCCCAGTGCGGTGATTTGTGCTTGGTCTAGCTGAAGGTCGTCCCACTTTTGCATTTGCTTAAGAAGCCAGTAAAAGTCTTCTACTTTTGGAAGAGCGCTTTCTTTTACCAAATGACGGACAATATCCTGAATCATATAGTATTTGTCGACATGCACTTCTTCTGAGCAATGAAAACGAACAATTCCAAATTCGACCAATAATTTTAAAATTGGCGCAAAGTCTTGTAACTCACTCAATTCTTGCTGAGCTTTCATAATTGCAGCGGTAAGTGCAACTAACGTTTGTGGATGCTGCTCAGCCCATTCTTGGGTTACAGCTAAAACTTTGTCAGCCACAGTGGGAATAATGTTCTGGCTTGAGCAAATCATTTTACTTAAACCTAGTAGCTCACCTTGGGTATTCCAAGGTTCACCCACACAAAAACCATCAATCACATGTTTATCGAGCGCTTCGACCATATAAGGTGGTGGTAAGGTTTTGAGTTGAATAGACTGCGCAAGTTCTGGGTTTGCTAAAGCTAACCATTCTTTTAAACAATAATGGTGAATGGAGTGTTTAAACACATGTGCTAAAGAAAGAGAATGACCTTGTTCAAGATAGCTCGCCACTTTTTGCGCCGTTATTTGAGCTGTATCATTTTCTTGAATTGCAAGTTGATGCGTAAGTTTTTGACTTAAGCTAATGAAAGCACGGTTTTCACTTAAAACCAGTGATGTTTGAAGGGCTGTACCAATTTGATCTGATCCTACTGCGGCCGCAGGTAACATTGCAGATAAGCAGTGCGCTGCATCTAGTAAGCCAAAAGCCAGGCGATCGCGAAGACTTGCCCAAGATGCTTCTTTAACTAAAGTAACCTCTAGACCTACTTCTTCAAAAAATCCTCTTTGTTTAGCCCAAAGTAAAGCAAGACAATCAAGCAAAGGAATATAGCCGAGTTGTAATTGAGTCTTTTCTAGTGTGCTCATTTATTCATCCTTTAAGTGATTGCCAAGTAATTTTTGGGCGTCAAGTAAACGCCGTGCCATTTCTCCAATTGTTATACGGTGGCTCATCGCATTTTTTCTGAGAAGCTGGAACGCTGTATCTTCAGGCAGGCCATGGAGTTGCATCAGTAAAACTTTGGCTTTTTCAACATCTTTGCGGTCAGCGAGTTTGGTTTGAGCTTCTTTTAAGTCACCTTCGAGTTTTTTGTGTTTTTTATATTGCTCAATTGAGATTTCTAAAATGGTATGTAAGCGAGCAGGATCAATGCCATCTACAATATAAGCCGTTACCCCCGCATCGATGGCTTGTTTGATGGTGTCTTTATCTGAATTTTTGGTGAATAGGACTGTAGGTAGATCATAGCTACTGACACAGCTTTCAATAATGTCACGGTGAGGATGATCCATATCAAGCAAGATCACATCGGCTTGTAAATGTTCGAGACGAAAGATATTCAAGTGGTCCAAAGTAAGGCAAGCAACCACTTCAAAATCATTTTCAAGCAAACTTTTTCTTATATAGTCGGCTCGCGCATGATCATCATCAATAAGGGCTATTTTGAGTTTTGGCATAAGTTCAGAAAATCAGGCTAAGAAAATGCGCCAATACGACGCGTTTTTGTTATGAGTTTTTAAGCAAGATTAGTGCCATCGAAAATTAAAGAAAAAATCAAGAATTAGTGGCACTTTAGTAAGCCAAATCATAGGGCTGGTCAATATTGGTGCAAAAATACGTCTCATTTTGTAGCAAGGCATCGTTTTATTTAAATCCTATAAGTGCGCAGTGATAGAGCAAGCAAAATAAGGCTTGATTATTTGCTTACATATTAAAAATTACTATCTATATGAAATTAAAAATAAAAAATATTATTGCTTTGAGTTTTTTAAATATTGGCATGCAAAATGCTTAGTTAATTACAGGTCGAAGACGACCATGAGTTTTAAAGACGGCCAACGATGTCCGTTCTGATCGAGTTTGTGAGTGCAACCGTACACACAAAGAAGTTACGTTCAGTCGGAGTGAAGGTCATGTCTTTATTTTTATTGCATAAAAAAGTTACATCTGAATTATTTAAATTTTCAGTTCCAGCGATGCGAGCCTTCTCTAAGAGGGGGCTCGCTTTTTTTATTTCTTTTTATGACTTTGCTGTGCATTGGGTGTCGTCAACGAGTAAAAAAAATTGGTTTCAAACAGCTACATGCGTTGTGAGCTCGATTCGCTTCTCGGTAGAGCACAAGGCAAAAGAACAACGTCTATTTGAGAACGCAATAACGCAGCTTAAAAGCAACGTGATTTGAGGAGAAACACTATGAAATTGGTAATGATTGGTCATGGTATGGTGGGCCACAAATTCATCGAAGCCATTTTAGAAAAAGCAGATGATGAACTAGAAATCACGATTCTCGCGGAAGAGCCTCGTATCGCGTATGACCGCGTACATTTGACTGAATATTTCTCAGGGAAAACAGCAAAAGATTTATCTTTAGCACGTTTTGACTTTGCCGATGCTCATGGTATTGATTTACGTCTTAATACAAAAGCAACTGCAATTGATACAGTGGCACAAACGGTCACAACCAACCATGGCGATGTGATTAGCTATGACAAATTGGTGTTGGCAACAGGTTCGTATGCATTCGTTCCACCGATTCCGGGTAATGACCGTGAGAACTGTTTTGTTTACCGTACCATTGAAGACCTAGATGCCATTCGTGCAGCGAGTTTAAATGCAAAAACAGGCGTAGTGATTGGCGGTGGTTTGCTTGGGCTTGAAGCCGCTAAAGCTTTACGTGATCTAGAATTGGAAACACATGTTGTTGAATTTGCGCCACGTTTAATGGCAGTTCAAATTGATGACTTAGGTGGTAAAGTTTTACGTCGCAAAATTGAAGATCTTGGTGTAAAAGTTCATACACAAAAAGCGACTCAATCTATTGAGTGTGGTGACAGCACAACGCATGTAATGAAATTTGCTGATGGTAGTGAGCTTGAAGCAGATGTGATTTTATTCTCTGCGGGTATCCGCCCGCGTGATGAGCTTGCACGTAATAGTGGACTCGCAATTGGTGAGCGTGGCGGTATCGTAATTAATGATTACTGCCAAACTTCAGACGCAAACATTTATGCCATTGGTGAATGTGCACTTTGGCAAAACAAAATTTATGGTTTGGTTGCACCCGGCTATGACATGGCGCGTATTGCAGCAAAACACATTGTAGATGAAGAGTGTAACTGCTTCGCTGGCGCGGACATGAGTACCAAGTTGAAGTTGATGGGTGTGGACGTTGCCTCTGTTGGCGATGCACATGCCATGACGCCGGGTGCATTAAGCTATTTCTATGCAGATGAGCATGCACTGGTTTATAAAAAGATTGTTGTAAATGCAGATAAAACCAAATTGCTTGGTGCAGTTTTGGTGGGTGATGCCAAAGAATACAACGACCTTTTACAAATGATGTTAAACGGTTTGGCTTTACCTGAAGTTCCGGAAAGCTTGATCATGCCGGGCTTTGAACAGTCGGCAGGAAAATCTGGTGGTAGCGGTGTAGATTTGCTGCCTGACAGCGCAACAATTTGTTCATGTAACAACGTATCAAAAGCAGACATTTGCCAAGCAATTAGCGATGGTTCGACTTCTTTAGGGGCATTAAAGAAATGCACCAAAGCAGCAACAGCATGTGGTGGTTGTGCACCATTAGTAACTCAAGTGTTGAAATCTGAGTTACAACGCCAGGGTGTAACTGTAAATAACCATATTTGCGAACATTTCCCGTACTCGCGTCAAGAGTTGCATCACTTGGTTCGTGTCAATGAAATCAAAACTTTTGATGATTTAATTCACCAACACGGTCATGGTTTGGGTTGTGACATCTGTAAACCGACTGCGGCAAACATTTTGGCTTCTTGCTGGAACGATTTTGTACTTGAGCCAAGCCATGCAGGCTTACAAGACAGTAATGACTACTACTTGGGTAACATCCAAAAAGATGGTTCTTACTCGGTTGTACCACGTATGGCTGGCGGTGAAGTGACTCCGGATGGTTTGATTGCCATTGGTCAAATCGCGAAAAAATATAACTTATATACCAAAATTACTGGCGGTCAACGTGTTGACATGTTTGGCGCACAAGTCCACGAGCTTCCATTCATTTGGGAAGAGTTAAATGCTGCTGGTTTCGAGTCTGGTCATGCTTACGGTAAATCATTGCGTACCGTGAAATCATGTGTGGGAAGTACTTGGTGCCGTTACGGTGTAGATAACTCGGTTGGTTTAGCGATCGAGCTTGAAAACCGCTACAAAGGTTTACGTTCACCGCATAAATTAAAAATGGCGGTGTCTGGCTGTACACGTGAGTGTGCAGAAGCGCAAGGCAAAGACGTAGGGATTATCGCGACCGAAAAAGGTTGGAACCTTTATGTATGTGGTAACGGCGGTATGAAACCACGTCATGCTGAATTACTTGCCTCTGACCTCGATAAAGCAACGCTCATCCGTTATATCGATCGTTTCTATATGTTCTACATCCAAACCGCAGACCGTTTACAACGTACTAGTGTATGGCGCGACAACATGGAAGGTGGACTAGATTACCTGAAATCTGTGGTTGTTGATGATTCTCTGGGTTTGGCTGCCGAGCTTGAGCGCCGTATGGAACACATTATTGAAACATATCAAGATGAATGGCGTACGGCGGTGGAAAATCCTGAAGTCCGTAAACGTTTCCAGACTTATATCAATGCGGGCGCAAGTGAACAGGCCGATCCACACATTCAATTTACAACTGAACGTGGCCAAATCCGCCCATTATCAGATGTTGAGCGCTCAGAAGACCGTATTCCAATGGTTGAAGCATAAGCAGGAGAATTTCTATGAATATCGTACAAGACAAAAATATGCTTCCTGATGATCAATGGATTGATGTGTGTGCACTCGATGACTTAACTCCAAACACTGGCGCGGGTGCACTAGTGGGCGGGCAAGCCGTGGCAATCTTCCGTGTTGGACATGAAAAACGTGTTTATGTGCTGAGCAATAAAGATCCGTTTAGCCAAGCCAACGTCATGAGCCGTGGAATTATCGGTGATTTACAAGGCGAACGTGTCATAGCATCGCCAATCTATAAACAACATTTCAGCTTAGCAACGGGCCGTTGTTTAGAAGATAAAGACCAAAAGCTTTTAGTTTACCCAAGCAAAATTGTAGATGGGCGTGTTTGGGTCAATGCGGTGCCACAAAAAACTTATATTACCAATACGGGTGTGTCTCAAGACAAACTGAAATTGGTACTGATTGGTAACGGTTTAGCGGGGATGCGTTGCCTAGAAGATCTACTGGATATGGCACCCGATCGTTATGAAGTCACAGTGATTGGGGAGGAACCTTGGGGTAACTATAACCGTATTATGTTATCTCCGGTTTTATCAGGTGAAAAAACCATTGAAGATATTATGTTGCATCCACCGAAGTGGTATAGCGACAAAGGCATCAAGTTTATTGCAGGTGATAAAGCGGTAAAAATTGATCGTCCGCGTAAAGTGGTTTACACCGAAAAAGAGCAAACAGTTGATTATGATCGTTTGATCTTGGCAACAGGTTCAGCACCGTTTATTCCACCAGTTCAAGGCGTTGACTTAAAAGGTGTTTTAACTTTCCGTGATATTTATGATGTTAACACCATGATTGAGTACTGCGGTTCAAAAACCAATGCAGTGGTAATTGGTGGTGGTTTACTGGGTTTAGAAGCAGCTTACGGTTTAAAACAACGCGGTATGAACGTGACCGTATTGCACTTAATGGACCGTATTATGGAGCGTCAACTCGACGGTCGTGCGAGCCAGTTACTGCGTCATAGCATTGAGCAAAAAGGCATTCACATCATTACCGAAGCGAATACAGAAGCTTTGGTGGGTGACGAAAATGGTCATGTGAAGCAAATTCGTTTGAAAGATGGCACAGTTTTAGAAGCCGATCTTGTAGTGTTTGCAGTGGGCATTCGTCCAAATATTGCTTTGGCACAAAGTGCTGGTTTACGTTGTAACCGTGGTGTGTTGGTCAATGACACCATGCAAACGTTTGACCCAAGTATTTATGCAGTGGGTGAGTGTATTGAACACCGTGGACAAACTTTTGGTTTGGTTGAACCATTATGGGGCCAAGCTTTTATTTGCGCGACCCATTTAGCAGAACACGGCAGCTTAACTTTTAAAGCTCCGACCGTACCGACTCAGTTAAAGGTGAGTGGAGTCGATGTATTCTCTGCGGGTAACTTTGAGCCGAAAGATGATTATGAAGACATTATTCTGAACGATGAAAAACGCCAGATTTATAAGCGTATTATCATTCAAAGCGATCGAGTAATCGGTGCAGTACTGTTCGGTGATACTGAGGATGGCATGTGGTATGCAGAGTTGATTGCAGACCAAACACCTGTTTCTTCATTCAGAAATAAACTGCTATTTGGTCGAGATTTTGCATTAAAAAATGCAGGCTAAATAGGGAAAGGAGCAGTTATGAATAGTATTCCAAGCGTTGAAGTCGATAGCTCCGATCATGTTGCAATAACAATCAAAACAACATGTCCATATTGTGGGGTGGGCTGTGGTGTTAGCGTAAACGTCCAACAAAAACCTCAAGGACCTCTGGTACAAGTTGAAGGGGATGCCGAGCATCCTTCCAACTTTGGACGCTTATGTATTAAAGGTAGCCGACTTGCGGATACTTTAGGGTTAGAAACACGTGTTTTACAGCCGATGATGGGGCGCAAGGCCAATCGGACAGTAACAACGTGGGATGAGGCAATTAATAAGATCGCTGATAAATTCCAATCTTGTATTGATCAATATGGTCGTGACAGCATCGCCTTTTATGTATCAGGTCAGCTTTTGACTGAAGACTATTATGTGGTGAACAAGTTTGTAAAAGGCTATTTGGGTACTGCAAATATCGATACCAACTCACGCCTTTGCATGTCATCTGCTGTGGCAGGTCACAAACGTAGTTTCGGTGAAGATATTGTGCCTGCAAGTTATGAAGATTTTGAACATGCAGACATGGTGGTATTGGTTGGTTCTAATACTGCATGGTGCCATCCTGTACTTTATCAGCGGATCATGCAGGCTAAAAGCCAAAATCCAGATATGTTCGTGGTCGTGATTGACCCACGATTTACCAGTACCTGTGAACAAGCGGACTTGCATTTGCCGATTTTACCGGGCCAAGACGTGGCTTTATTTAATGGCTTATTTCAATATTTATATCGAAATGGCCATGCTGATCAGGTCTTTGTAGATGCCTATACCGAAGGCTTACAAGATGTTTTAACAAGTAGTCAGCAAGAAACTGATATGGAATATGTGGCAAAGCGTACAGGAATTACGCTAGAGAAGTTACAGCAGTTTTTTAAGAAATTCGCTCAAACTGAAAAAGTAATCACTCTATTTTCAATGGGTGTGAATCAATCAAGTCAAGGCGTAAGTAAAGCTAACAGCATAATTAACTGTCATTTACTGACAGGCAAAATTGGTAAGCTCGGCGCTGCACCATTTTCAATGACAGGTCAGCCCAATGCGATGGGTGGCCGAGAAGTGGGTGGCCTAGCCAATATGCTAGCGGCGCACATGGATTTAGATAATCCACTACATCAAAAAGTAGTGCAAACTTTTTGGGACAGCCCATTTATTGCGACTCAAGCTGGCTTAAAAGCTGTTGATTTGTTCCGTGCTGTTGAAGCTGGAAAAATTAAAGCCATTTGGATTATGGCAACCAATCCGGTGGTGAGTTTGCCAGATGCCGATCAAGTTAAACGTGCGTTAGAGAAGTGCGAACTGGTGGTGGTATCAGATATCTGTGCAGATACCGATACGACTGCTTACGCTGATGTGTTACTGCCAGCCTTAGGTTGGGGTGAAAAAGATGGAACTGTTACTAACTCTGAACGCCGTATTTCACGTCAGCGCGCATTTTTACCTGCGCCGGGTGAGGCAAAAGCAGACTGGTGGTCTGTTAGCCAAGTTGCGAAAAAATTGGGCTTTAATGGTTTTGACTTTGTGGGTGCAAGTGACATTTTTAATGAGCATGCGGCTTTGTCAGCACAAGATAATGTAGACATTGATTCGCGTGAAGAAAGTAATAATTTCCGTTATTTCAATCTGAAAGGGTTAATGAATCTAAGTGGTGCTGAGTACGATACTCTACAACCAGTGCAATGGCCAGTATGGGATAAAAACCAAGACGCTAAAGCTGTACAACAACTCTTTGGCAACGGGCAGTTTAGTCATAAAAATGCCAAAGCGAAATTGATTCCGACTGTCGCAATCGATCCGGTCCATGCGGTTTCAGAAGACTATCCACTTATTTTGAACACTGGGCGTATTCGTGACCAATGGCACACCATGACACGTACGGGTTTGTCATCAAATTTGACCAGTCATCGTGCCGAACCATTCTGTGAGATTCACCCAAGTGATGCCTTAAAATTTGGTGTACGTGATCAAGGCTTAGTCGAAGTCCGTTCGAAATGGGGCAGCTGTGTATTACGGGTGACATTCTCATCGGGTGTACGCCGTGGGCAAATTTTTGCACCCATTCACTGGACTGAACAAGTTGCGTCCGATGCTCGTATTGGTAAAGTCGTTAACCCAGAGGTCGACGCTATTTCAGGTGAGCCTGAGTTTAAACATACACCTGTCACCATTCAGCCGTTCTATACCACTTGGCAAGGTGTGCTCTATGTACGTGAAGGGTATGACTCCCATATCCAAGAATCGTTACACCACTGTGCATGGTGGACTAAGGTCAAAATGGTGAAAACTAACCGTTATGAACTTGCCGATCGCCAAACTTTTCACGATACTCAAAAGAATCTGAAAAACTTTTTGCCATTTGCCGATGAAACATTTGAATGGTTAAGTATCGAAGATATCTCGTCACAACTGAGCCATAGTGTTATTTTGAAAGATGGCATTGTAATTGCAAGTCTATATATTGCACCGCCAGATTTATTGCCAGACCGTGATTGGGTTGCTAGTCTGTTTAAACGCGAACGTTTAAGTGCCTTGCATCGAAAAGCGTTACTGGCCGGCATGCCAATGTCTGCTACAAATAATGATGGGCCTTTAGTGTGTAGTTGTTTTAAAGTGGGTAAGAATAAAATTATTGAAGCCATTAAAACGCAAAATATTACTCATGAAAAACAAGTTACTGCTTGTTTGAAAGCAGGTGGAAATTGTGGTTCATGTTTACCTGAAATCCGTGGCTTGATTAAAGCTTGCCAACAAGAGGTAGAAGTGTGAATAAGGGATATCCCGTAACTGATCTGGTTATTCTGGCGGGTGGACAAGCCCGCCGTATGAACGGTTTAAATAAGTTATTGCAGCAATTTGATGGTGAACCCCAACTTCTTAAAATTCACCAAAAATTAAAACCATCTGTGTCTAAAATTTGGGTTAATAGTCATCGCGACTATTCGATCTATCAAAGTATTGTGCCAGATATTAAATGTTTTCAAGATGATGCTTCTGGTTTTTTCGGTCCGCTTATGGGGATGAAAAGTGCATGGTCTCATGTACAAGCAGATTATGTTTTGTTTATTCCTTGTGATGTGACGTATGTGCCAACGCAAGTAGTTGCGAAATTACACAGTGCACTTCGAAAAAATAAACAGGCTCAAGCAGCTTATGTTTCAATTAATGGAGATGCTTTGTATCCATTTTGCTTGTTAAAGCGTGAAAGCCTAAGCACGATAACAGAGCAAATTGACAAACAACGATTAAGTTTAAAAGAATGCTTTAAGCTTTTACATGCACAAGTCGCCATATTTCAAAAACAAAATTTATTTTTCCATAGCATCAACTCTCTAGATGAACTTCAGCAATATAAACAAATCAATGCCTTTAAAGAGATATTTACAGCAAGTTAAAAAACTAGACTTTATCTATGTAGATATTCAACTGATGACCTAAACAAATTTTAAATGATGTGTTCTTGACTATTTATTATATAGGTTCTATTTTGGAACTTGATGTTTTAGTTCCATCTATATGCATAAAAATAAAGGGAGTCAATCGGAATGGTAGAAGCGCTGAAGCAAAACAAAACGGATGTGACCGCATGTATTCTATGTTCAAGAAATTGCGGTTTAAGTGTTGAAATTAAAGATAATCAGTTTGTCAAAATTAAAGGCAATCCTGAACATCCATTTTCACAAGGCTACATTTGTCAAAAAGCCGCACGATTACAGCATTATCAGCAGCACGCAGATCGTTTGACTACACCTTTGAAACGTCAACCAGATGGCTCTTTTCAAGAAGTGAGTTGGGATGTGGCTATACAAGAAATTGCCGATCGATTGGTTCAGATTAGAGATCATTTTGGGGGAACTGCTTTTGCTTCTGTTGGGGGCGGTGGTCAAGGCAATCATCTCGGTGCAGCATATGGCCGACAACTTTTGCTGGCCATGAAAAGTTATTATGCTTATAACTCTCTTGCTCAAGAAAAAACAGGTGATTTCTGGCTCAATGGGCGTTTGTTTGGAAGTCAGGCCTGCCATACGACAGAAGATGTTGAACATGCGGATTATGTTCTTTTTATTGGGACAAACCCTTTTCAAGCACATGGTATTCCCAATGCACGAGATACGCTAAAACATATTAAGAAAGATCCGAATCGGACCATGGTGGTGTTTGACCCGCGTGTTACCGAAACAGCTAAACAAGCAGATATCCATGTGCAGCTAAAACCCGGAACAGATGCTTTTTTAATGTCAGCTATGATTGCGATCATTATTAAGGAAAAGCTTTATGATGCAGCGTTCATTGAGCAACATACGCAAGGATTTGACGACGTAAAAACAGCATTTGGTCGTGTGCCGATTGAAGACTATATTGCCAAAGCAGATGTTCCGGTTGATTTGGTTTACCAAGTGGTTCGAGATTTTGCCAAGGCTAAAAGAGGCTGTGTACGTATCGATTTAGGCATTCAGCATACTTTAAATACGACATTAAACGGATATTTAGAAAAACTACTGTACTTACTGACTGGAAACTTTGGAAAGCAAGGTACCAATAATTTGCATACCATGTTTATTCCAATTTTGAGCGATACAGATGAAAGAAAGCCGAAATATCGACGTAGTGTTTACCATAAAATGTTCCCGATTTCTGGATTCTTCCCGCCTAATATTTTGCCCGATGAAATATTAAAAGCAGGAGAAAAACGAATTCGCGCAGTTTTTGTGGATAGTTGTAACCCGCTATTAACTTATCCTGATACACCTGCCTACGAAAAAGCATTTAAAGCATTAGACTTATTAGTTGTGGTCGATGTTGCTATGACAGAAACCGCGAGACTAGCAGATTATATTTTACCGGCTCACACCCAGTTTGAAAAATGGGAATTTACCGGTTTTAACTTGGAATTCCCTAAGAACGGTTTTCACTTAAGACACCCGGTATTAAATGCTCAAGCGAATACTTTACCGGAAGCAGAAATTTATACGCGCTTACTTGAAGCCATGCAGGTAATTCCAAAAAGCTTTCCGCTTTTGGAAAAAATAGCTTCAGTCGACTCTAAAAAAACAGCCTATTTACCTTACTTGTCGGCATTAGGCCTTACTTTTGCACGCCATAAAAAATATATCCCTTTTGCCGCTTCGATTCTCTATCGGACTTTAGGTAAATATTTAGAAAACTCAGCTGCTTCAACGGCATTCTTATTACCATTGTCTATTCAATATGCTGTTTTACACACCAAAGCAGTACGCCGTGCGGGTTACAAAGGTAATCCTTTAACTTTAGGCGTTCGGTTATTTGAACAAATTTTAAAGCAACGTTCAGGCGTAGTGTTATCACAACACGAATATGATGAAATCTGGAAACTGGTTGCTTATAAAGATAAGAAAGTACGCCTTGCTATTCCCGAGATGTTAACTGAGCTAGCAAATTTAAAAAATCATCAGGTTAATGTTGAAGAGTTTCCTTTCATACTTTTGTCGGGGGAGCGCCGTAGCTATAACGCAAACCAAATTTACCGTGATCCTGCTTGGCGAAAAGTAGATGCTGAAGGGGCTTTACGAATTCATCCGGAGGATGCCCAAGCTTTAAGTGTAAGTGTCGGTGATCGACTCAACTGTATTTCGAAGCATGGGCAAATTCAGGTCAGCATAGATTTAGATGAAGGCATGCGAAAAGGAGTTGTGTCACTTCCACACGGCTATGGCATGCGCTTTCAAGGTGGAGAACCAATTGGGCCACAATTAAATCAACTGATTTCCGGTGATCATTGTGATCCTTTATCTAAAACGCCGTACCATAAATATGTACCCATCCGTTTAGAAAAGTGCTAGAAATAATGTAGGGCAAATAAGAGATGGAAACTGCACTAATTTTACACAGTTTTAAAATTACAGTTGAAGTAGTGCAGTAAAATCTATTAAAAAAACCTGAGAAGTTATGGATGATAAATAGAATTGGAACAAATTTTGCATAAGCAGAGCACTATTGGAGAGCAATTTGCTATTTTAATTGCCCATAAAAAGTGCCAGCAATATTTGAACTGTTCTCGACATGAGTGCAAATGATGAAACAATATCACTCTGAAACTGCGTCAATGCTTTTGCAAGATCAATATGGGCGCATCAAGCGGAAGTTACGTATTTCAGTAACTGATCGCTGTAATTTTAAGTGTGTATATTGCATGCCTGAGCATCCTGAATGGTTAAATAAACAAGACTTGCTTAGTTTTGAAGCGCTTTTTCAATTTTGCTATTTTATGGTGCAGCAAGGTATTGAAAGTATCCGCATTACAGGCGGTGAACCATTAATGCGTCAAGGTGTTGTCCATTTCGTTCGTGATTTGCAAGCCTTAAAAGCATTAGGTTTAAAACGGATTTCAATGACCACCAATGGACACTATCTTGCTAAATACGCTAAGCAATTAAAAGATGCTGGATTAGATGACCTAAATATTAGTTTAGACAGCCTTGATCCGATTCAATTTAAAGAGTTGACCAAGAAAAAATTAGAACCAGTTCTTGAGGGTATTCAAGCTGCAAAAGATGCAGGACTACCCTTTAAAATAAACTGCGTGTTAATGAAAAATAAAAATGACGATCAAATCCTACCGATGGTGAAGTGGTCGATCGATAACCATATTCCTTTACGTTTCATTGAATTTATGCCACTTGATGGTGATGCACTCTGGTCAAATAAAGATGTGGTGAGTGAAGCAGAAATTTTACAGGCTTTACAACCCCACTATTCAGTACAGGTTATCGAGCAGCAGCATGAACCCGCACGCCAATATTTGATTAACAAAAGCTACTCTCTAGGAATTATTTCCACAATTACTCATTCATTTTGCCATCAATGTGACCGTATACGACTAACCGCACAAGGTGAGTTATATAACTGTCTCTTTGCACCGCAAGGTTTAAATATTAAGCCTCAGCTTCAAGCATTGGTAAGTAATCAGTACATGCCAGAATACGATGTGTATATCCAAAATTTAAAGAATTTGGTTCATCCTTATATCTGGCACAAAGCCAAAGGTTTTCATGCCTTACAACATCAACAAACCCGTAAAATCAGCATGCATATGCTTGGGGGATAAATGCAACAATCTATCCAAATTAAAGTCGAAGCATTTGGTGCAATTGAAAAATTGCTTCCTCAAAATCTTTCGTTAGTTTGTCCTAACCAGATTTTGGTTAAGGATGTATTAGATGAAATTGTTTTATTACATCCGGAATGTACAAAAGCCATGGAAAAATGTGCGTGTGCTATTGGCGATAATGTCATAACGAGACAATCTACCTTAAGTGAGCCATGCACTTTGGTTTTATTATCACCAGTTGCAGGGGGGTGAACCATGCGAGATTTTGCACGTATACAAGAGCAGGCTTTAAGTTTAAATATCTTTGATCCTATTGAATCATTTCCTGAATGCGGTGGAATCGATATTTTTATGGGTACGGTTCGTAATCACCATGAGGGAAAAGCTGTTAAAGCGTTGAAATATACGTCATATAAACCGCTTTCTGAAAAAATGATACGTGAAATTGAACTGGAAATTGAGAAAAAGTATCAGGTATCTTATGTGCGAGTGATTCATCGAATCGGTTATCTAGATGTAGGTGAAACAGCCATTATTGCAATAGCTTATGCAGCCCATCGCCGTGAAGCTTTTCAAGCATGTGAAGAAGCGGTGGAGCGAGTGAAGCATGAAGTGCCAGTTTTTAAAGAAGAGTTCTTTACAGACGGTACAAGTCATTATGTAGAAGGCTGCTGTATTCGTAAGGATGCACCGCAAGAACACAAGCATCACCATCATGTCGGCCATGAACACTCACACTGAAATATGCACAACTAGGATAAATAATGAAAAACGTAGGAATGAAGCCGGAAAGTTATCGTGTTGCTGAAGCACAAGCAATTTTATATGCGCCCCCACACTGTATTGAATTATTAAGACAAGGAAACACTGAGAAAGGGGATGCATTAAAAACTGCACGTGTAGCAGGAATTTTAGCAGCGAAACGAACTGATGAGCTGATTCCTTTGTGTCATCCACTGCCGATTTATCGTGCAGATGTTGAATATGAATTAGAACATGATTTTGTAAAGATTATTACCATGGTCGAAACCATTGGTCCGACTGGTGTGGAAATGGAAGCTCTAACGGCTGCAAGCCTTGCGGGATTAACCATTTACGACATGTTAAAACCACATTGTGAACCCGAAGAACTCTGGATGGATCAATGTAAATTGCTTAAGAAAAAAGGTGGCAAATCACACTTTAAGCGAGTTCTTCGTCAGCCCGTATCGGCAGCGGTTATTGTGTTATCTGACACGGTTGCAGCGGGCAGAAAACCCGATACAGCCGGAAAATCTGTGGTTGAAACTTTAACAGAAGCAGGATTCGATCCAATTCATTATCAGATTTTGCCCGATGAAGCTGAAACTCTAAAGGATTTAGTGCTTGAGTTGAGTAAATCATATGCTTGCGTTATGACCGTTGGTGGCACTGGAATTGGTAAGCGTGATATTACAGTTGATACACTAGAGCCACTTTTAGAACGAAAGCTAGATGGCTTAATGGAAGCTGCGCGTTCATTTGGACAAAAACGTACACCATATGCTGCAATGTCGCGTGGAGTAGCTGGTTTTATTGACCGTTCTTTAGTGGTGACTTTACCGGGAAGCCGTGGTGGAGCGAGCGAATCAATGGCTGCTATTTTACCTGCCTTAGTTCATATTTTTGATGTTTGTCGTGACTTACCACATCCGGGAGGCTATGAATAATGTCAGGTTGTGGTGCAGAACGTGGGTTGATTAGCGTAGATGAAGCAATTGAGCTGATTAGTAACCGACCTAAAAAATTAGGCTCAATTCAGCAAGTTCTTCAAAATAGCCTAAGTAGATATCTTGCTAAAGAAATTTATTCAGAAATTAATTTGCCAAGTTTCTCTCAAAGTGCTGTAGATGGTTATGCACTTTGTAGCCATACAGAAGATTTAAATAATCACAAGTTTCAGGTTACAGGCGAGATTCGTGCGGGAAGCAAAA
Source organism: Acinetobacter sp. WC-141 (assembly GCF_000313935.1). GTDB lineage: Bacteria > Pseudomonadota > Gammaproteobacteria > Pseudomonadales > Moraxellaceae > Acinetobacter. Next base: position 88,217 of record NZ_AMSS01000045.1, read on the forward strand.
GTCATGACATCCTGAATGAAGGGCAGGCAATTCGTATATTTACTGGTAGCAAAATTCCTGAAGGCACAACACATGTTGCGAGGCAAGAAATTGTATCGGTTCTTTCAGCACAGGAAATTTGTTTAACTGAGCATATACGTCCGCAAGCCGATATTCGTTTTACGGGTGAAGAAATCAAGAACGGGCAGTTACTTGCTCAAGTTGGTCAGTTTCTGAATATTGGAAGTTTAGCTGCCTTAAGTATGGCGGGTGTACAAACGGTTGACGTTTACCGTGCACCGAAAGTCGCTGTTTTAGTCACTGGCGACGAAGTAGCCGAAAAAGCAGAAGATTTGGCAGAAGGCAAAATCTTTGATGCAAATGGTCCATTATTAAAAGCTTGGTTTCAAGATTACGGCCTAGAGGTTGAACTCATTCATGTGGCAGATGAGGCAGAGCAAGTCACACATTACTTTAATCAGTTAAAAGATAGCCATGATGTCATTATAACGACAGGTGGAGTTTCTGTAGGTGATTATGACTTCGTCCGGCCATGCGCTTTTGAGACTGACTTTGAACAGATCTTTTGGAAAGTAAAACAGAAACCGGGTAAACCCCTGTTTTTTGCTGAATATTCAAATTCAGAAAAAGATCATCATTGTTATTTGCTCGGTTTGCCGGGTAATCCTGCTGCGGTTTATGTCTCTATGCAGGTTTATGGTAAAGCATTGCTTGACACTTTGCAGGGAAACTCGGCAGGGCCAGAGTGGTTTAGTGCAATTTTGGATCATGATTTAAAAGAAGATGCACGCGAGCGTTTTTTACGAATGCATGCTTATTTTGAAAATGGTCAGCTTAAAATAAAAAGTCTGGCAAAGCAGAAATCTCACATGCTCAGTAATTTAATGCAGGCCAATTGTCTAGTACGAATTCCGGCAGGTGTAAAACTAGAAGCAGGCCATATATTGAAGGGCGTATTCATTTCAAATTAATTATAAAAGAGGGTAAATATGGCTCATTATGAAAAAGAGTGAGTTATATTTACTTAGAAATTTTTAATAATAAATTTTAATTTTTTCATAATGAAAATTTTTTTATAAAGTTGATAAGAAGTTATTTTTATAATGAATCTTGCATAAATCGTGGTAAGTGGTTTAGGGTATAAACAATAGGGCCGTTAGGCTAGGAAATATTGAGGAACGCATAAAGATGAAATGGGATGACATCGGTGATCAACCTTGTTCGGTTGCTCGTATGCTATCAGTGATTGGCGATCGATGGACGATGCTAATATTGCGTAATGCGTTTATGGGAATACGCCGTTTTGACGATTTTCAAAAATCATTAGGCGTAACTCGTCATGTCCTTTCAGATCGTTTAAAGCGTTTGGTTGAATACGAAATATTAGCGAAAACCCCTTATTTTGATCGTCAAGAACGCTTTGAATACAAACTTACTGATAAGGGTTTTGAGCTTTATCCAATTATCTTGTCTATGGCGAATTGGGCAGATAAATGGATGGATCAAGGTTTAGGCAAACCTTTAGAGTATCGTCATAAAACTTGTGGCTATAAGTTCGAACCGGTTATGGTATGTTCAGTTTGCCATGAACCTTTACATGCCAAACAAGTGCAAGTTTCAGCTGGACCGGGCTATTTTGCATATATTGAACAAAAACAGAAACAAGCTTAATTTTCCCAGCTATATATTATAAAGGCTCTTGTTGAATAGCATCAGCAAGAGTCTTATAAATATGTTCATGATTTGACTGTGCTACATTAAATCGTATGAATTGACCCGCATTAGAAGCTTGGCTAAAAGCATTGCCGGGTGCAAGAATAACATTCTGATTAATACAATATTTCGCAATTTTTGAAGCTTCTAAACCTTCTGGTAAATGACACCATACAAAAATTCCTGCTTGAGGCTTAATCCATGGCTTTATACCCAGAGGTTCGAGTTTCGTAATGGTATCGTGCATCGCTTTTGCTAAACGAACTTTGAGTAATTCTAAGTGCTTGCGATAAGAACCATCCGTTAAAGCAGTAAGCAAAACTTCAGCAGACACACCATTGTGAGAAAAGCTCGTAGCAATTTTTAGGTCGGTGAGCTGATCAATCCATTCTGGCTTGGCAATAATATAACCACAGCGAATAGAGGCTGATAAGGTTTTAGAAAAACTTCCAATAAAGATTACCTGTGAAAGATTATCTAAAGCAGCGAGCCGTGGGGCAGGTGTATATTCAAAATCTGAGAAAATATCGTCTTCTACTACAATTAAATTTGATTGCTCAATCAGCTTTAATAGTTGGTGTGCGGTAGAAAGAGAAAGTACTGCACCAGTTGGATTGTGAATTCCTGAGTTGGTGATATAAAGACGTGGATTGTAAGTATCAATTGCTTCTTTAAATGCTTCTAAATCAGGGCCTGTAGCTGTGTAAGAAACTCCAACTACTTTAACTTGATGAACTTTGAGTAATGCATGAAAGTTAAAATAACAAGGATCGTCAATCAGAACGACGTCATCAGGCTTTAGTAAAAATCGGAAAACTAAATCAATCGCTTGAGTTCCCGAATCTGTTAAAAGTACTTGGTTTAGATTTGCATCTATTCCTTTTGTTTGGGCACGCCTTGCTAGTAAATCACGTAAAGCTGGTAATCCTAACGGGGTTGAATAACCCATTAAACAAGCGTCTGAACTCCTTGCAGCTGCCCTTAATCCTTTACGAATACTGTCTAATGGCATCCAGTCGTCGGGGAGCCAACCGCAGCCAGGCTTAAATACGTCTACTTTCGCTTCCAAAGACTGACGAGAAATCCATAAAGGATCTACTGAACGTTCTAATTGAGGGCTCAACTCACTTAAAGCTAAAGGGGCGAGAGGGCCAACAATATAAAATCCAGATCCAGTTCTCGATTCAATTTTTCCCAAAGCAATTAATCTTTCATACGCCTCTACGATGGTTGAGACTGAAAAGCCCAGATCATGTGCTAATTTGCGAACGGAGGGTAAGCGTGCTCCAGGCATTAAAGACCGATTTTTTATTTGCTGTTCAATCTCTGAAATGACAATTTCAATTTCAATTTTGGTTTTGTTCTGGTTCACTGACTTACAATCCGAACTGTACTGGTTGTTAATACATAACAGTTCTTTTAAATTGTACTGCTTTGTATCTGGTTTAATCACCTTAGCACAGCTTAAATTCTTCGTATAGTGACGGAGAAAATTATGAATAGGTTTATGAATGGCTGGGTGAATGGTTTTATTGGCGTGGCTATTTTTGCGGGGTCATTACCAGCAACACGTGTAGCCGTAATGGGGTTTGAACCCGGCTTTTTAACCGCAGCACGAGCTGCAATTGCGGGTATTTTAGGACTTATTCTTATTTTAGTTTTAAAACAAAAAAAGCCAGCGAAGCAAGATTGGTGGCCTCTTGCCATTGTTGCTTTAGGGGTTGTGATTGGTTTTCCGTTGTTTACAGCACTTGCTTTGCAATATATGAATGCAGCCCATTCAATTGTATTCGTTAGTCTTTTGCCGCTTGCAACTGCAATATTTGCTGTGCTAAGAGGTGGAGAAAAACCAAATCAATTTTTCTGGATATTTGCAGTATTGGGGAGTGCGGTTGTTTTCGCTTATATGTTCTTCCTTTCTGGTGATACATCACTTGGAATAGGAGACTTTTATATGTTAATGGCGATTATTTTTTGTGGCTTTGGCTATGCAGAAGGTGGTGTACTTTCAAGAAAAATAGGCGGGTGGCAAGTCATTTGTTGGGCGCTGATTTTGTCTTTACCTTTTATGTTGTTGCTTACTATTTTCTATATGCCAGCTTCATTCCAAAGTGTGTCTCCATCGGCTTTAGTTGGTCTTATTTATGTGTCTTTGTTTAGTATGCTCATTGGTTTTTTCTTTTGGTACAAAGGACTTGCACAAGGTGGAATTGCTGCCATAAGTCAACTACAACTTTTACAGCCTTTAATGGGGCTCGCTATTGCAGCGGCGTTGTTACACGAACATGTGAGCTGGTCAATGTTAGTGGTTACAGCAGCAACTATTTTATGTGTCGCTGCTGCCAAAAAGTTTACTTAACTTTATAAACAATTTGCTGGTTTAGGAACGCCTGCTAAACGGCTTAAATGACGGGCAACTAAACCAGTATTAAATTGTTGCTGCAAAACAGCATTATTAATCTCTGGACTTACCGTTTTCATTAAAAATTTAATGAGTGGGCGAGTTGCTGGAGAGTGACCAAACTGTTGATAAAACTGACGCACAGCAGTTAAAACTTCGAAATGCCATTCGGTTAATTCGATATCAAGTGACTTAGCAAGCTCTTGTGCCACTTCAGGATTCCAGATTGTATAATCAACCAAATGACCATCTTGGTCTAATTCTAAATTCATGAAACCAGCCTAAATATATTATTTAAGAGAAATACAGCGATTAAACGTTAAAACCAGATCTGCAAATTGATCATAGTCCAATACATTTATCTGAGCTAAAGTATCTGTATTGAGTAAATCTTTTTCAAGACTCAAGCACGAAACAGATTCAAACTTTTGAATCATTTCGGCTGAAAGCCGTGCAACAGAATCACCCATAAAAATAATTTGGTCGCCTTCCTGATAAAGATGACTTAATTCACCAATAATATTCGGTGTATTGTGATAAGTAGATTGCACAAGATAAAGTGTTGATGGATTCATTAAAATTACACCTTCATCTACCAATATAAGACATGGTCAAAAGACTGAATGAGCTCATGATTTAACTCAATGAATTCGAGCTCTTGTTCTGTTTGTTGAACAAAAGGATTTTGCTGATTTTTGCTTTCGATCAGAATTGGGCTTAAATCATAAAATTCAAAGCTTTCGACCATATTTGATGCGACTTTGAAAGTATGATGAAGTTGACTAAAGCTTAAATCATTTTGTAAAAGGCTAAGTGCAGCATCTTTCAATAATACTTTGACTGGCGAGCCAAAGGTTGCTAAAACCATAGTAGCAGAAAGGCTTTCATTGATTTGAAGACTGGTTAAATTGGCTTGGCTTAAAATGACGAGTACAGATTTCACACAATATACCTTTTAAAAGCAACAATCTAAGCAAACAAAGTAACTTAAAATTGAATAAGACGAGATGCTGACTGTACCGCATCAGCAAGTTCACCTAACCCGACGAGTTGAAAGTCTTTGGCAAGGTTGTGATGAGTAAGGTGATGGCGACTGGCATTTTCTGCATCTGTAATACCACGAGCGAGGGCAGCACTCACACAAACAGGAAGTCGAATCGAGAGCTTTTGCCATTCATGCGTTAAATTGCGCTGGTCGTCAGGAACCCATTGAAAATCATTAGCAACCTGCACGCCGTCTTGGTAAAAGAATACACGAAAGTCTTCATTTTTACTTTTGAGTGCCTGAGCAAGTCCTAACGCATGCCAAGCATGAATGGAAGTAGGAGCAGAGGTAATTAGTAGTAATGTACTCATTGAGAATTCACTATGGTCATACGTCTAAATGGGCGTAGATGCATTAAGAGAAAGGTAAGTATACAATGATTTTAGTGACAGGTGGTTTAGGCTTTATCGGTTCACATATTGCGCTGAGTCTCATGGCTCAGGGTCAAGAAGTGGTAATTGTCGATAATTTGGCTAATTCAACCTTGCAAACGCTGGAACGCCTAGAGTTTATTTCTGGCATGTACGTTCCATTTGTTAAACTTGATGTACGTAATACACCCGCATTGAATAAGGTCTTTGAGCAATATTCAATTGATGCAGTTGTTCATACTACCGGTTTCAAATCAATTGAAGAATCTAATCTTAAACCTCTTGAATATTATAATGATAATGTAAGTTGCATCATGAGCTTACTACGTGCCATGCAACGCACAGGTGTCCGTCACTTTATTCATCTGTCTAGCCTTGCAGCGTATGGAAAATCTGGTCTGCAATTAAGCGAAACAGAAGAATTTAATTATACTTATCCTAATCCCTATATTAAGTCTCAACAGATGATTGAAGAAATTATCCGTGATACTTATAAAATTGACCATGAGTGGAAAATTGCGATCTTGCGCTTATCTAATATTGTAGGTGCATTTGAACATGGGGTGCTCGGTGAATATGTTGCACAGCTTCCTAAAAATATTGTACCGCTTGCTATGCAAGTTGCCGCAATGCAACGTGATTTAATCGAATTACAAGATCAAGCTGAAACATCGGACCATACGACTGAACGTAGTTTTTTACATGTTTTAGATGTATGTGAAGCTGTAACTGCAAGCTTACATTGGCTGCGCGATCAAACCCATTGTTGTGAGGCATTCAATATTGCCCATGACCAAGTACACTCTATTCGTCAATTACTCGATGAAATTTCACAAGTCACTCAAGCCGAAATTCCGACTCAACCTGCGATTTATAAACATGTTGAGTTAGGCCAAGTTGGGGCAGACATAACGAAAGCAAAAACATTATTACAATGGGCACCTAAACGGCCATTAAAACAAATGATTGAAGATGAATGGCGCTTTTATCAAAATACATTAAATGGAAGATAAGATAATGATTCTTATTTACAATAATGGAATGCTTGAGTACGATACTAAAATTAACTAGCCAGAGCAAAACTTGCTTCAGCCCGTGAGTTCTTTAACCAGACAACTGAGGTTTCTATGCAAACACGTATTGAACATGACACTATGGGTGAGATTGAAGTTCCAAATGAAGCATTGTGGGGAGCACAGACTCAACGCAGCTTACAGAACTTTAAAATTGGGCAAGAGCGTTTACCCCGTGCCATGATTCGAGCAATGGGGCTGGTCAAAAAGGCTGCTGCGTTAACTAATGCTGAACTTGAACAGTTACCGCAAGATTTGAGTCAATATATTGTCGGTGCGGCTGAAGAAGTCATTGATGGTAAGTGGGATTCACAGTTTCCTTTAGTGGTCTGGCAGACAGGTTCTGGTACGCAAAGTAACATGAACTGTAATGAAGTAATTGCCAATATTGCAAACCAAAAATTAGGTCAAGCATTGGGTGCCCAAAAACCGGTACATCCAAATGATCATGTCAACCGTGCTCAATCAACGAACGATTCATTTCCAACCGCTATTCACGTAGCAGCAAGTTTGCAAATTAATGAATTACTCATTCCTGCCGTAGAGCAGCTTAAAGCGACTTTGCAAAAAAAATCAGATGAGTTTCAGTCTATTGTTAAAATAGGTCGTACCCATTTACAAGACGCAACGCCGTTAACATTGGGTCAAGAATTTAGTGGCTATGTCTCTCAGCTTGAGCATGGATTAGTGCGCTTGCAACAGGCGTTAACAGGCTTATATGAATTACCATTAGGCGGTACTGCGGTAGGGACTGGGCTAAATGCACATCCTGACTATGCAGTGAAAGCAGCTGCTCAGCTTGCTTTGCTTACAGGCTTACCATTTGTAACGGCTCCAAACAAATTTGAAGCACTTGCAGGACGTGATGCTGCTGTTTTTGCTTCTGGTGCATTAAAAACGCTTGCAGTCAGTTTAAATAAAATTGCAAACGATATTCGCTGGTTGGCTAGTGGTCCACGTTGTGGTTTCGGTGAAATCCGTATTCCTGAAAATGAACCTGGTTCAAGCATTATGCCGGGGAAAGTAAACCCGACACAAAGTGAAGCAATGACCATGGTTGTTGCACAAGTGCTTGGAAATGACACGACTATTAATGTGGCAGGTGCTTCAGGTAACTTCGAATTAAACGTATTTATGCCAGTGATTGCCTACAACCTATTACAGTCTATTCAGTTGCTTGGCGATGCTTGTAATAGTTTTAATGATCACTGTGCGGTAGGAATTGAACCTAATCAGGATAAAATTGATCACTTCTTACATAACTCTCTTATGTTGGTAACCGCTTTAAATCCAGTGATTGGCTATGAAAACTCTGCAAAAGTTGCAAAGACTGCTTATAAAGAAAATAAAACTTTAAAGCAGGTCGCTGTTGAGCTCGGTTTAGTTACAGCAGAACAATTTGATGAAGTGGTTAAACCTGAAAAAATGGTTTCACCAAATAGTAAATAATCTTTTCTGATGGACTTTTTTATTAGCAAATACTTGGGTAATATCCGCGAGTTGCTAAGTACAACAAAAGTCCTGAATGATCAGCGCAAAAAATCATAAGGGGAAGGCCTGCTTGAAAAAGTAGGCTTTTTTTATATCTTTAAATATAAATGTCATATCTAGGCTTTATTTTTGCTAGGTTATTTTAAGCCCAAATCAATAATTGTTCTAACAATAAAGAAATCTTAAATCATTATACTGTCTCAATTCAGGAATGCTTTTCCAGTGCATACCAAAGCAACCTTTTTGAAAGTTAAGTGTAAAGATTAATTTAAATAGTAGTTAACCCATTAGAAAGTTAACTCTGTTAGATGTATGACGCCATAATAAAACCAAGCAGGTATCGACTAATGGCGGGGTTTTTTATTATTAAGTATTTCTGTAATATCTATGTATTGGTTTAGCACTGAATGATTAGTGTTAGGAATCAAAAGAAAGGGTGGAGTTTAAAATACATATATATTCAAATATTTATAGTTTTTTTAAAGGTTTGAATTATTTTATTTTTAATTTGATTCACATTGTTGATGTTTAGCTGTAACGAAATTGGAAAATGACTGTATGCATCTTTCAATTTTAGATTTAAGCATCTTTTTTTGTTAGGCCCATTTCTGATTGAGATGAGGAAGTAGGCTTATTATTTTTTAAGAAAAAACATAATTTTTAGATGGAATTTGGATAGTGATGTACACAATTAGATATGTTCATCGGAACAATACTTACTATGTCGCTTCGAATATCGAAGGAAATTTTATTATTCTTGAGTCAATTGATTCAGAATTTCGTATGGGTCATCAAATTTCTTATGATGGTGAAAAGATATTCAACCTTACTTTGAATGATGAAACTGATGCAGTCATTAAATTAGAAAGTAATGAAAAAACAGCATACGAATACTTACTTTCGGTTAAATAAACTGGTTTTTTATGATGAATTATTTCTTTAGGAATTAGGTAAGAGTAAAAAATACTTCTTAATAATAAAGCGAACAACGTTATTAAAAAATTCTTATTGGTTGTATATCTATTACCGTATAAGAAGCCCGCCAAAGACTAGTTCTTGGTAGGGAGGAGATAGCCATGACAATAATTAAACACATAACAACGAAGAGCTCTTTTCGGACGGCTTTTTATCAATAAAGCTTAAACTTTCACTAATTAAAGGCGAATTAGCGTTGAATAAGCTGTCATAATTGTTAAAATGCGCACCTTGTCCTGTTTTTATGTTGTTTTTAGTTTTGCATCTTTTTGCGATATTTTAAATAAACTAATTAAAACAGAAGCTTAGCTAAGGATTTTTGAATGCTCTCTATTTATTTGACAGATACTCAACAACATGTGCAATTTAATGATTATCCTGGTGATCAGCCTGTTAAGTTTCTGTTAAATCTTAAAAAGATTTTCCCGAGTACAGGTGACTTATTATTACCAGTTTTACCTGATGATAATGATCTAGAAAATGTAACTTGGGAATCAACTTCAGAAGATTTTGATGTCTTTAAAAAGCTATTGGCTGGATGGGGAGTTATTGAACTTCGTTTAAATGCAATTACGGCTTATAAAGATAAAAACTTTGCGAATGAGTTAGTGAAACAAGCTCAAGCAAAACGTAAGAAAACAGCACAAAAAAACCATCAACTCTCTTTGGTTGCACTTGATTATATTTTTATGCATGAAGTTCATGCATTAATTGATGCGGAATTGGTCACCATTGGTGAGAAATTTTATTTACCAACCTTGCGTGAGCAATGGAAAGGCATAGTTTCAGATCCAGTGCTCAATGGAAAATTCTAATTAAACACAAAAGGTGAATTTATGAAAATTCACCTTTTTTATTTTTATAATTAAATTAATGAGTTATCACTTGATAATTGCTGGTACAAAAGTTTACAAGAAAAGAATGCGTTTTTTCTAAAGTGGCAGATACATTGCTTATATAAATACAAAATTATTGCGGGAGAGAGGTTCGAAAGAACCCGCCGAAGGAGCAACAAGCCCGGAAACTCTCAGGCAGAAGGACTGTAATAATTAAAAAATCTGGAGAGAAGCTTAGATTTATAAGAATTGAAAATAATAACTTATAAATTATAAACTCACCGAAGGGGAAGATCTAAACGTTAAAAGGTAACGTTGGGGTCGAAACTCTCAGGTACCAATGACAGATGGGCTGTACTGATGAAATGTTCTGCATTTCTGAGGAGTCTGTTATGCCACATGTTATTGTGATAGGTGCGGGAATCACAGGGGTTACCTCTGCTTATGAATTATCGCAACTGGGTTATCAAGTCACAGTGATTGATCGACATCTATATCCTGCAATGGAAACATCATTTGCCAATGGAGGGCAATTATCGGCTTGTAATGCCGAAGTATGGAACCAAAAAGCCACTGTAGTTAAAGGCTTTAAATGGATGAGACAAAAAGACGCACCACTACTGCTGAATCCTTCATTTAGTTTGCATAAATATAGCTGGCTAGTTGAGTTTTTATCCCATATTAAAAACTATGAAGCAAACACGATTGAGACAGTCCGTTTGGCATTGCTTGCTCGTAAGCGTTTATTCGAGGTTGCTGAAAAAGAGCAACTCGAGTTTGATTTGGAGAAACGTGGAATTCTCCATATGTATCATAGTAAGGCTGACTACGAGATTGCTAAACAAGTAAACAGTGTATTGAACAAGGGTACATTAGAGCGTTATTCAGTTTCACCTGATGAGATGAAAACCATAGAACCGTCGTTAACAGGCGAATATTTTGGTGGCTATTACACGCCAAGTGATGCAACAGGGGATATTCATAAATATTCAACTTCTTTGGCTGAAAAGACTAAACAATATGGCGTTCAGTATAAATTCGGTCTGGAAGTCACAGATATTAAGTGTCATCCAGACAAAGTGATCGTAAGTTGTCAGCCAAGCGCAGAGCATCCTTATCTTGTTGAAACCGATAGCATCCAAATCGAAGGTGATGTGCTTGTAGTTTGCGGTGGTGTAGGAAGTTATCAACTCGCCGATATGATTGGAGAGCGGGTAAATGTGTACCCAGTAAAAGGTTATTCAATTACCGTGCAATTAAAAGATGAGCAAAGTGTAAAGAATGCACCGTGGGTTAGTTTACTAGATGAGAGCGCTAAAATTGTGACTTCTCGTTTAGGTAAAGATCGGTTGCGCGTGGCGGGCACTGCTGAATTTAATGGTTACAACCGCGATATACGGGCTGATCGTATTCAACCTTTAGTAAATTGGGTAAACCGTAACTTTGATATTTCAACTGAGCATGTTGTACCTTGGGCTGGGTTAAGACCAATGATGCCTAATATGCTGCCTGTGGTGAAGCAGGCTAAACAGCCTCGTATTTTCTACAATACAGGACATGGGCACTTAGGGTGGACTTTGTCAGCGGCAACAGCGGTTTTGGTTGGTCAGGATATTGCACAAAAATATCCAGTCTAGAAAGTAAAAAGCCAGTGTTCAAACACTGGCTTTTATTTAACCTGCTAATCATATAATCGGTAGATTCCGCTAAAACGTTCACAGCCTTTCTGTTGGGTTTTCACATGAAGTAAAGCTTTTTGAAAATCAAACTGATATTTACAGTTATGTTCATTGTCTAAAATTTCACTTTTTTGTTCAGGCGAACTATAGGCCATCAAAGAAATCGTTTGAGTTTCTTTGCGGTTATTTGGATTGCGATATGCTAGCCCTTCAATCTTGATTTTATCCTTTGCGAGCTGATGAACTTGAATATGAACGGGTTGTGCTGCTATACGTCCATTTTCAAACTTAAGGTAATGCTGGGTAAGCGTTTGCTTAAGTGATGCATAAAAATTTAGGTCATCTGTACGTAAATCAAACTGTTGTTGAATGCACGTATTACTCTTGCATTGCTGAGTATATTTAGACCATAACTTTTGTGTATCCTGTAAAAGTTGTAGGGGGGCATCAGTAACTAAATATGCAGAAAGATATTTATTATTGAGTTGCGTTCTCGATTCACTAAATGTTTTTGAGCAGATTTTAAGCTCAGCCCCAGAATTGGAGCAGTCTATTGATTCTGCAAAAACAGGAGATGAACATAAACAACTCAATGTCACGGCAAAACTTAATCTTTTCAATTGATTCATATCAGTATTAGACAGCATGATCGCTTATACTTTCAGTCTACTTTGCTAGGTGTACTATAGCGAAACAGAAAGGCTGAATACAAGATTTCTTAAGTTTTTATGGAAGGTAATAGTTATATGGTTGCTCAAATTCGCATTGGTCAAGGAATGGATGTACATGCCTTTGAAGCGGGGGACTTCGTTACATTAGCTGGCATTCAAATTCCACATACGCATGGCTTGAAAGCGCACTCTGATGGCGATGTTGTACTCCATGCCTTGTGTGATGCTTTGTTAGGTACTTTGGCACTTGGAGATATAGGGCAACATTTTCCTGACACTGACCCAGAATTTAAGGGTGCGGACAGCCGAGTACTATTAAAGCATGTTTATCAGCTAATCTTGGATCGTGGTTATCAGTTAAATAATGCAGATATTACGGTGGCTTGTGAACGCCCCAAATTAGCTAAGCATAATTTGGAAATGCGTCAAAGCATTGCTGACGTTCTAAATGTAGATATTAATCAAATTAGCATTAAAGCAACGACAACCGAAAAACTTGGGTTTACCGGTCGTCAAGAAGGGATTTTAGCTACAGCGACTGTTTTAATTTCTCATCACACTAAGTGATCGGCCTGTTGCAAAGACTGTTGAAGCTCGAGAGTTGCCTTACGGCCTTGTAGCTGTAAGGTAATACTATGAATGAGTCCAGTCCAAGTCTCATTAGGTTCCCAAATTTCGTGCAATAAATCCTGAGAAGTAGGCATGTCAATATTCATATAAAACTGTCTATAGACATACATAAGGCAACTTACGCGTTTATTTTTGGCGCAATGTATCCAAACAATTTCATTTTGCACTAAATGATCAATCAAATCTAAAACTAATAAGCACTGTTCAGCAGAAGGCATCTCCCAATCAATTGGAATATGAATATAATTTAAACCAAGGTCTAAACAAATACGGTCTTCATTTTCAAGGTGATTTGAAGCATTAGTTAAAGCAAGGTTAATGACTGTGCTACAACCAAACTCTTTAATCAATTTTAGTTGTTCAGCAGAAGGCTGGGCCGAGCTAAATAAATGTTCATGAATAATCGAAAATGCGGGAATTTGAGATAATGATTGTTCAAGGGTTGTCATGATCGCACTCTACAAGAGTAGGCTTAGCTTATTGTGTAGAATGTTATACACGATTCTAGAGAATAGTTGAAATACAGCCTGCTTATATATTCGGCAACGTTATCAAATTTTTAAAAATAATTAACTGGAAAAGTACAAGTCCTATAAAATAAAAAACAGCATCATAAAGATGCTGTTTTTTTAACTCAAAATTTAAGCTTTTTTTAGATTTTCATTCAATAAAAATTCGACTAAAGCTTTTTGAGCATGGAGGCGGTTTTCTGCTTCATCCCATACGACTGCATTTTTATAATCGAGCATGGTTTCAGAAATTTCTTCGCCGCGATGGGCTGGTAAACAGTGCATAAATAAGCAGTCAGGATGAGCAAGGCTCATTAATTTTTCATTGACCTGAAAAGCAGCAAAGGCTCTTTCACGAAGCTTCTGTTCTTCTTCTTGCCCCATACTTGCCCATACATCTGTCACAATAAGGTCAGCATTTACAGCCGCATCTTCTGCATTGTCGAAAACTTCGGCACAATGACCAAACTCTGCTAAAAATTCAGGTTTAGGCTCATATCCTTTCGGTGATGCAATTTTGAGTTTAAAGCCCATCATGTGTGCAGCTTCAATATATGAGTTACACATATTATTGCCATCACCAATCCAAGCAACAGTTTTTCCTTTAATGCTACCGCGGTGTTCATTATAAGTCTGTAAATCTGCAAGTAACTGGCAAGGATGATGGTCATCTGTCAAACCGTTAATAACAGGAACTTTTGAATATGATGCAAAACGTTCAACAATGTCATGACCGAAAGTACGAATCATCACAATATCAAGCATACTTGAAATTACACGTGCTGAGTCTTCAATTGGTTCACCGCGACCTAGTTGTGTGTCGCGAGGCGATAAGAAAATCGCACTACCACCAAATTGATTAATGCCTGCTTCAAAAGAGATACGTGTACGCGTGCTTGATTTCTCAAAAATCATTCCCAATACTTTACCGACAAAAGGCTGATATACCTTATTGTCATGCTGCATTTTTTTAAGTTCGCTTGCGCGTTCTAAAATGCGATTAAGTTCTAGAGTGGATAGATCACGTAAAGTCAGGAAATGTCTTAGAGCCATGTAGCTACTCCATAATAATTGTTATGAAATACAACAATTATCTGTTGTTGGCTGGGTGGATGAGGGAAAAAAGAAGTCTACTATACTATAAGCATTTTAAAATGCAAAAGAATTAGACTTTATGATGGCCTCTTAAGAAAACATCAACACAATAGTGAATATAATCAAATACTTCTTTCTCGTCCGGTGGTAGCGGCATCCCCATAATCATGCGCCATTCTATATCACGTAAAATTCCAAAATACATTAACGAAGAATGATTTGGAGAAGTGCAAAGAATTTCTTCAGCCTGATGGGAAATTAGAAGTGCTTGAGCAATTGTGTTTTGTACATCTTGAGCACATTTTTCATATAGGTATTTGCTCAAAGTTGCATTGCATTGTGTTTGCTCAATAACCAAACGTAAAAAAGCGATATGTTCGGGTTGAATAATATGAGTATAAAAGCGAATGAGAGTTTGAATTAAATAGTTGCGTAAACATGTTTGGGAAGGTTGAAAGGGTACACAAATATCTTTAAAGAACATTTCACGGCGATAATCGCAAATTGCGGTAAATAAGCCATCTTTATTGCCAAAATATTTATAGATAGAAGCTTTTGAACCACCAGCATGATTAACAATGTCATCAAGAGAAACGGCATCATATCCTTTATCCAAAAACAGCTCGGTTGCACTTAGCAATAAAGCTAAGCGACGTTCTATACCTCGACGTGTTTGGGGTTTTTCACATATTGAATGATGTGACTCAAGGACGGAATCATGCATAAAATTTCATAACAACGGTTAACTTTGCTTATTTAGTATAGCAAAACTATCATTAAGGATGGTCATCGCTATTTTTTTAGATCATCTGCTGAACAGTAAATATGTACTTAAAAAAATAAACCAATAGGAAATATAAGCTTAAGGTGGGTTTTAAAAAGATCTAATGATGTAACCTTATGTTCATTTTTAAAATTAATAAAAATCTAACCGCAAATTAAAAGCGGCTAAGACACTCTTAGCCGCTTTTAAATTAGATGATAAGTTTTTTAGGCTTCAGTTTGGGTAACCTTATGTTCATCTTCTTCATCATCGTCAGCAGAATCCATTCCAAGTTCTTTTAACTTGCGAGTTAAGGTATTGCGGCCCCAACCCAGCAATTCTGCTGCATGACGTTTTCGTCCACGCGTTTGTTGTAAAGCGGCGTTAATTAAAGTGCGCTCAAACATTGGTGTGGCAATATCCAAAATCTTCATTTCACCATTCTTTAGCTTTTGAATTGCCCATTGATTGAGTAATTCATCCCAATGGTGTAAAGAAATGCGTTCAAATGAAGGAGCAGGTTGTGCAGAGTCACTATTCTTTTGCAATGGAACCTGTTTGAGTTCAGAAGGTAAATCTTCTGGATAAACTTCACGTCCGGTAATCATTACAGTTAACCAGCGGCACGTGTTTTCAAGTTGTCGAACATTACCGGGCCATGGCAGCTGTTGCATATAGTCTGTTGTCTCGGTACGTAAGATTTTTGGACTCACGCCAAGTTCTTTGCCAGCACGTGCAAGAAAATGCTGAGCCAGCATTGGGATATCTTCACTGCGATGGGCAAGTTTAGGAATATGAATGCGAATCACATTTAAACGGTGATATAAGTCTTCACGGAATCGGCCTTCATTTACCAGCTTTTCTAAATCCTGATGCGTTGCTGCAACGATTCGAACATCCACTTTAACTGGAATATGTCCACCTACACGATAAAACTCACCGTCAGCGAGCACTCGAAGTAGTCTAGTCTGTGTTTCAAATGGCATGTCACCAATTTCATCAAGGAATAGTGTTCCACCATTTGCTTGCTCAAAGCGGCCTTGATGTTGAGTATTTGCACCTGTGAATGCACCTTTTTCATGACCAAATAACTCGGTTTCAATCAAATCTTTTGGAATTGCAGCCATATTTAGAGCAATAAAAGGCTTTGCACGGCGTGGTGAGTGCTTGTGTAAAGCATGCGCAACTAATTCTTTACCTGTACCAGATTCACCATTAATTAAAACAGTAATATGAGATTGAGATAAACGACCAATAGCGCGGAAAACCTCCTGCATTGCTGGAGATTCACCAATAATTTCTGTTGATTGAAGAGGCGAAGCTGTTTTTGTGGCTTCTTGCTGCTGTAGTTTGTTGATATGCAGAATTGCACGGTTCACTAAAGCTAAAGCTTCATCAATATCAAATGGCTTTGGCAAATATTCAAATGCACCTGTTTGATAACTTGATACAGCAGACTCTAAGTCAGAATGTGCTGTCATAATAATGACAGGTAAATCTGGATGAGAGTTTTTAACTTTAGATAAGAAAGTTAACCCATCAATTCCAGGCATTCGAATGTCAGTTAAAATGACATCGGGCGCTTCATGGTGCAAACGTTCAAGTGCAGTTTGAGCTTCTTCAAAATTAGTGACATCAAAACCTTCTTCTTTAAAGGTCTTTTCTAATACCCATCGCATGGCGCGATCATCATCAATAACCCATATTTTATTTCGCGACACGGTCTGACTCCCAAGGTAAATATAAGCTAAAAATAGTTTTTCCAGGAACAGATTGGCATTCAATCATTCCGTTATGTTGATGCATAATATTCTGTGCAATACTCAGGCCAAGCCCAGTACCTTTTGCTCGTCCGGTAACCAACGGGTAAAACACAGACTCTAAAATACTCTCAGGGATACCTGGCCCATTGTCCTCAATATCGACTCGCACTGTAGATCGATTTAGCACACCATTAATTGTGACAAGTCGTTGTATACGGGTACGTAAAATTAGCTCTGGTTCCTGATCTATAAAAAATGCTTTGTTCTCAGTGATGGCTTGAATTGCATTTACACTAATGTTGAGCATGACTTGGATTAACTGGTCACGGTCAGCATTAACATCGGGTAAAGACAAATCATAGTCACGTATAATTTTAATTTTCTTCTTTGTCTGGTTTGCAATAAGAGAGCGTACCCGTTCTAAGGGTTCGTGTACGTTAACATTTTCATAACTTGGCAGTTGTCTAGAACCTAACATGGTATCAGCCAAGTTAGTTAAACGATCTACTTCATTAATGATGACATCGGTGAATTCAGCATAAGTCTTATCATTTAAACTGCGAGCGAGTAACTGGGTTGCTCCCCGAATACCTGCAAGGGGGTTTTTAATTTCATGTGCAACGCCACGCACGAGCTGCCTAGCTACTTGATGCTGTTGAACCAGATTTTCTTCTTTTGAAATCTTTAACATGCGATCAATTGGATTGAGCTCGATCAACAGTAATGGATGGTAGCTTTTACCTGTATTTAATTGAGAAACCGTGTAATCCACATGGAGGTCTTTAAAGTTGACATTAATGACAGCTTCCCGACGTGTATACGGTTGGCCGGTTTTTATAGTGTTTAATAAAGCTTCATGCGTATTAAAAGTATCGTCAGGGGCATGAAGCAAGTTTAAAACGGGCTGTCCTGAAGCACGAAGCAAACTAATGTCAAATAGTGCTTCGCAGGCTGAATTTAAATAAAAAATGTTCAAATTACTATCGATTAATAAAATCGCAGTAGTTAAGTTGTCTACCAAGAGGCGATAGTCGATAGGGTTGTGTTGATCCATTAGCGAATCGTTCCTGTCTTAAAATAGCGCAATGGCATCTTCATTGGTTATCGGATTTTCACCGTTATAGAACATGAACGATGCAAAATATACGCCAACTTTGTTTATGGGTTATTTTAAAGTTTTAAGGTACTTAAAAACGCGCTGAAATCGTTCTTTATATCTTTTGATCAAAACGGGTAGCTTAAGTTTAGATAATAACATGATCTAAATTGGTGCAAAGGTGAGTTTTGGTGCAAATGTTGGTTGTATTTTGGTGCATTACACAAAGAGTAGGCTTTCCACCTATGCTTGAGACAAGAAAAGACATACAATACGCGCATTCAAGTGGAGCGCAGATTCATGAAGACCCCCAAAGTCGGTTTTGTTTCTTTAGGTTGTCCTAAGGCATTGGTAGATTCTGAACGAATTTTAACTCAGTTAAAGACTGAAGGTTATCAAGTTGCATCAGATTATGATGGTGCTGATTTAGTAGTTGTTAATACCTGTGGTTTTATTGAATCTGCGGTACAAGAGTCGCTAGATGCAATCGGCGAGGCCATGAGTGAAAATGGTCGAGTGATCGTTACCGGATGCTTAGGTAAAGATGAAGATAAAATTCGTCAAATGCATCCAAACGTTTTAAAGGTTACTGGTGCAGCAGCATATCAAGATGTGATGGAAGCTGTACATGAGTATGTACCAGCGCCACCTAAACATAATCCGTTTATTGATTTGGTTCCTGAACAAGGGATTCGCTTAACACCAAAGCATTATGCCTACTTAAAAATATCTGAAGGATGTAACCACCGTTGTACCTTCTGTATCATCCCAAGTATGCGTGGTGACTTGGTTTCTCGTCCAGTTGGTAGTGTATTGGAAGAAGCTGCGGCACTTAAAAGAGCAGGTGTTAAAGAAATCTTGGTTATTTCTCAAGATACATCGGCTTATGGCGTAGACACCAAGTACAAACTTGACTTCTGGAATGGTCAGCCTGTTAAGACAAAATTCTTCGATATGTGTGAAGCACTAGGCCAATTGGGCATCTGGGTGCGTCTACACTATGTTTATCCATATCCACATGTGGATGCGGTAATTGATTTAATGGCACAAGGTAAAATCCTGCCATATCTAGATATTCCTTTCCAACATGCAAGCCCACGCGTTCTTAAATTAATGAAGCGTCCGGCACATAGTGAAAATACACTAGAAAAAATTAAGCTATGGCGTGAAAAATGCCCTGATCTTGTGATTCGTTCTACTTTTGTGGTGGGTTTCCCAGGTGAAACTGAAGAAGACTTCCAGATTTTGTTAGATTGGTTAGTTGAAGCTCAACTTGATCGTGTAGGCTGCTTTACCTATTCACCAGTAGAA
This sequence comes from Acinetobacter sp. WC-141, assembly GCF_000313935.1. Classification (GTDB taxonomy): domain Bacteria; phylum Pseudomonadota; class Gammaproteobacteria; order Pseudomonadales; family Moraxellaceae; genus Acinetobacter. The sequence continues at coordinate 107,639 of NZ_AMSS01000045.1, forward strand.
GGCGCTACGGCAAATGATTTACCCGATCATGTGCCAGAAGAAATTAAGCAAGAGCGTTACGAGCGCTTTATGCAAGTGCAGCAGCAAATATCTGCTGCAAAATTACAAAAACGTATTGGTCAAACGATGACTGTACTAGTTGATGGTTTGGAAGATGAATATCCTGTTGCCGTTGCACGTTCTTATGCCGATGCTCCGGAAATTGACGGTAATGTGTTTGTAGAAGATATCGATAAGAGCACTATTCAACCGGGCGATATGTTGGAAGTCGAAATTACCGATGCAGACGAATACGATTTATTTGCAAAGTTAATTAAAATTAAATCGGTTTAATCAAAATATATTTAAAGAGCATTCAGTTTAAGAGGTTTTGGAGCAAAGTCATGGCGGAAACAATTAGCCCTCGTTATTCACGTATTCTATTAAAATTATCTGGTGAGGCATTGTCAGGTAATAAAGATATGGGTATTGATGCCCAAGTTTTAGACCATATGTCACTTTCAATTGCACACTTGGTTGGCTTGGGTGTGCAAGTGGGTATCGTTGTGGGTGGCGGTAATTTGTACCGTGGTAGTCAGTTGCAAAAAGATGGCTTGGTTGGTCGTGTAACAGGCGATCAAATGGGTATGCTTGCAACTGTGATGAATGGCTTAGCTATGCGTGATGCTCTAGTTCGCCGTAATATCAGAACTCGTCTTATGTCTGCATTACCAATTGGTACAGTCGTAGAGTCTTATTCAAGTCGTGATGCGATTCGTCATTTAAGCCAAGGTGAAGTTTGTGTTTTCGTTGCGGGTACAGGAAATCCATTTTTCACAACCGATACAGCAGCATGTTTACGCGGAATTGAAATTGAAGCGAATTTAATTTTAAAAGCGACCAAAGTAGATGGCGTTTATAATAAAGATCCAAGTAAATTTGAAGATGCTGTTAAATACGATCATTTAACGTTTGACCAAGTATTAGATGAGAAACTTGGTGTTATGGATTTGACAGCTATTTGTTTGTGTCGTGACCATAACGTGCCATTGCAAGTTTTTGATATGAATAAATCAGGTGCGTTATTGTCAGTAGTGATGGGTGAAAAAGAAGGGACGCGCGTTACTAAATAATGTACGTGTTACCGAAAGCTCTTTATACTAGCGCTAAATTAAATTTGTTAAATATATCTTTGAATAAATAAGTAAGGTAGATCATATGATTAACGATCTGAAAAAAGACAGCGAACAGCGTATGTTAAAAACTCTAGAGTCTTTGGAACTCGGGTTTGCTAAAGTTCGTACCGGCCGTGCGCACCCATCAATCTTAAATGGTGTGATGGTTCCTTACTACGGTTCTGATGTGCCATTAAATCAAGTAGCAAACGTGGGTATTGAAGACTCTCGTACACTTATTGTTCAACCATTTGAGCGTACAATGGTTTCAGCTATTGATAAGGCAATCCGTGAAAGTGATCTTGGTTTAAACCCCATTACAGCAGATGCAATTCGTGTACCTTTACCAGCTTTAACTGAAGAAACACGTCGTGATATGCAAAAAGTTGCGCGTAACGAAGCTGAAAATGCAAAAGTTGCGATTCGTAATATCCGTCGTGATGTATTAGGTGACATCAAAGCATTGTTAAAAGAAAAAGAAATTTCTGAAGATGATGAGCGCCGTGCAGGTGATGATATTCAGAAAATTACTGACAAATATGTTGCAGAAGTAGACAAACGTCTTGCAGCGAAAGAAGCAGAATTGATGAAGGTCTAATTTTATGACCGATTCTGAAGAGTATCATCTTCCCAAGCATGTTGCCATCATTATGGATGGCAACAACCGCTTTGCAAAAAAAAATCAAATGCAAAAAGGTGATGGGCATCGGGAAGGTAAAAATGTTCTTGATCCTATCGTTGAACATTGTAAAAAAACTGGTATACGTGCTCTAACTGTTTTTGCATTTTCAAGTGAAAATTGGAATCGACCGCAGTATGAAGTCGATCTACTTATGAAGCTTTTGGAAGAAAGTATTCATGAGCAAATACCTCGCATGAAGAAATTTAATATTGCTTTGCGTTTTATTGGTGATCGTTCTCGATTATCTTCACACTTAGTTGCCTTAATGGAAGATGCAGAGCAACAGACAGCACACCATGACACTATGACACTCACTATTGCAATAAGCTATGGTGGGATGTGGGACATTGCAAATGCGGCAAAACAGGTTGCAGAGGCTGTTTCCCGTGGTGAATTTGGTGCTGATCAAATAAATGTTGATTTGTTCGAAAAATATGTCAGTCTAAACGATCTGCCAGCTGTGGACCTATTAATCCGTACAGGCGGAGATTATCGCATATCTAATTTCTTGCTATGGCAAGCAGCTTATGCGGAACTGTATTTTACGGATACTTTATGGCCAGAATTTACAGTAAAAGAGTTCGACCATGCATTGAACGTTTTTTCAGGGCGTGAGCGTCGTTTTGGCAAAACATCTGAACAAATTCAGCAAGAGAAAATAGAGAATTTATAATGTTAGAGCGGATTGTTACCGCATTGGTACTTGTTGCAGTTGTTTTAGGCTGTATGTTTGCTACGCAATCACATTATCCAATGTTGGTTCTTATGATTGTTGCAGCAGGGGTTGCGGGGTATGAATGGTATAAATTAATGCCACGTGAAACTGCAAATGCTGTTAAGCCCAAAGCTTGGTGCTACGGTCTGCTTGTTGCATTTGTTTCAGGTGTCGCCCTATTTTTTCACGATATTGCATTACTTTTGTGGTCTGCTTCAATTTTGACTTGGATTGTAAGTGTATATTGGGTCAAGTCATTTCCTGAATTTGATGGCTGGTATAACGCAACCTTGTATGTAATTGGCATAATTTTAGTCTGCGCTGCGGTAACGTCAATTTTTGTAGTATGGCAAAGTTCACCATGGTGGTTAATGTATCTGTTTTTACTCGTGTGGGGTGCAGATAGCGGGGCTTACTTTGTTGGTCGCAAATTTGGAAAAAGAAAACTAGCTCCAACTGTAAGTCCAAACAAATCAGTAGAAGGTTTGTATGGTGGTATTCTTACGACCATATTAATAATGGTAGTTGTGCAATATCATTATCTAAATTTAACTTTAATTCAGCAAATTCTGTTTCTTATATTGTCATTAATTACAGTATTTGGTTCAGTTTTGGGTGACTTATTTGAATCAATGATTAAACGTCGTGCCGGTATTAAAGATTCTGGTCGTGTTCTGCCAGGACATGGCGGTGTTTTAGATCGTATTGATTCTTTACTTGCTGCAGCCCCGATCTTTGCAACGGGAATGTATATATTAAAACTTATTGGTGTAGATTTATAGATGACACAATCTGTTTGCATATTAGGTGTAACCGGTTCCATTGGTCAAAGTACCTTAAAAATTTTAAATCAACATCCTGATAAGTATTCAGTGTTTGCAGTTTCAGCTCATAGTCGAATTTCTGATTTGGTTGAAATTTGCAAACATTTCCAACCAAAAGTTGTGGTCGTTCCTGAGCAGAAAGTTGCCGAATTAACAGCTCTATTTGCATATAATAAATTACAAAATATTGAAATTTTGGTTGGTGAGGAAGGCCTGATAAGCATTGCTTCACATCCAGATGTTGATGTTGTTATGGCTGCAATTGTTGGTGCTGCAGGTTTGTTGCCAACTTTAGCCGCAGTGAAAGCTGGTAAACGCGTATTGCTTGCTAATAAAGAAGCTTTGGTCATGTCTGGTGAAATCATGATGCAAGCAGCACGTGATCATCAGGCATTGTTATTACCAGTAGATTCCGAACACAACGCTATTTTTCAGTCGTTACCTCATAATTATTTAGAAGCTGAAAGAAATGGGCAACCACAGCAAGGTGTATCTAGAATTTTATTAACAGCCTCTGGCGGCCCTTTTTTAAACCATTCTTTAGAGCAACTAAAAAAAGTTACTCCTCAGCAAGCCTGTAAACATCCTAATTGGTCAATGGGACAAAAAATTTCAGTTGATTCAGCTACACTTATGAACAAAGGGCTGGAATTGATTGAAGCATGCCATTTGTTTTCAATATCCGAACATTTTGTTACAGTTGTTGTTCACCCACAAAGTATCATTCATTCTATGGTGCAATATGTGGATGGTTCAACATTGGCACAAATGGGTAATCCTGATATGTGTACGCCCATAGCCCATGCTTTAGCATGGCCTGAGCGTTTACAGACTAGTGTTCCTGCTTTAAATTTATTTGAATATTCTCAACTTAATTTTCAAGCACCAGATATTCAAAAATTTCCAGCACTTGATTTGGCACGTCAAGCAATGCGGGCGGGAGGTTTGGCACCTACTATTTTAAATGCTGCAAATGAAATTGCTGTTGCTGCATTTTTAAAGGAACAAATTGGATTTACAAATATCCCACAAGTGGTAGAGCATACTTTGCAAAAATTGGAAAATTCAGTTGCTGAAAATATTGAGTGCATTTTAGATAAAGATGAAATAGCACGACATGTAGCACAGCAATATATATCAAGTATAGGAGGCTGAAATGAGCGCATTATTTATGATTGCAGCAGCGGCTCTTTTACTTGGTCCTTTAATTGCAATCCATGAGTTCGGCCATTATTGGGTTGCACGAAAACTAGGTGTTAAGGTTTTAGTATATTCCATTGGTTTTGGGCCTACCTTACTCAAATGGACATCAAAAAAATCTGGAATCAAATATCAACTTTCAGCTTTACCATTGGGCGGCTATGTAAAAATGCTCGATGAGCGTGAAGATAATGTTGCAGAGCAGGATTTACCTTATGCATTTAATCGTCAAAAACCATGGAAACGTATAGCAATTGTTGCAGCTGGTCCTTTAATTAACCTGATTTTTGCTGTCTTACTTTTCTGGATCTTATTTTTACCAGCACAGGAACAACTAAACACTAGAGTTGGTAAGGTTATACCAAATTCACCAGCAGCAACTGCACAAATGCAAGTAGGTGATAAGATTATTGCAGTTGATGGAAAAGAAACACAAACTTGGGAAAAGCTTAACTTTGCTTTGATTGATCGTGTAGGTGAAACCGGTAGTATAAATATTGATGTAGATCGTGCAGGTACTGAAAAAAATATTGTTTTACCGATTAAAGACTTCTTAAAAAACCAGAATGAATCAGCTTTAGATGTGTTAGGTTTTTTACCATATCGTCCTATTATTCCAGCTGTTGTTACTGAGTTGACTCAAGATGGAGCTGCAATTCGTCAAGGAATGAAAGTAGGTGATCGTATTGTTTCGATTAATGGTCAAGCAATGAAAGACTGGTTTGATGTTGTAGAGGTTGTGCAACATTCTCCAGAAAAATTACTCAATATTGATGTGTTACGTAATGGTCAAGTAGTTCATTTGCAAATTATGCCTCAAGGAAAACGGGATAACATGGGGCAAGTAAGCGGTGTCTTGGGCGTGAAAAGTGATGCAGGAAAAATTACAATTCCTGACGAATATAAGCAAACAATTCAATATACTCCAATACAAGCTTTTGAAATGTCACTAGATAAAACTGGTCAAATCTCTAGCATGATATTGAGTTCAATAGTAAAAATGGTTAAGGGTTTAATTGGTTTAGAGAATCTTTCTGGGCCAATTACAATTGCGAAAGTAGCGGGACAAAGTGCAGAAATGGGATGGCAGACTTTTATCTCATTTATGGCTTTGATGAGTGTAAGTCTTGGAATTTTAAATTTATTACCAATTCCAATGCTAGATGGTGGACATTTAGTTTATTACTTTATTGAAGCTATTCGTGGGAAGCCTGTTTCTGAACAAATACAAATGTTTGGTCTAAAAATTGGTATGGTACTGCTCGGTAGTATGATGCTTTTGGCTTTATTTAACGATTTTATGCGTTTGTAAACGTATATGGATTTATAACTTACTGGAAAAAACTGGCATGCGGCACACACATTTTTTAATGCCTTTGGCACTTGTTAGCGCTATGGCAGCGGTACAACAAGCATATGCAGCTGATGATTTCGTTGTTCGAGATATTCGTGTAGATGGATTGGTCCGTCTTACTCCTGCAAATGTTTATACCATGTTGCCAATCAACAGTGGCGATCGCGTTAATGAACCGATGATCGCTGAAGCAATTCGAACATTGTATGCCACTGGACTTTTTGACGATATTAAAGCATCAAGAGATAACGATACTTTAGTTTTTAATGTTGTAGAGCGCCCAATTATTTCAAAACTTGAATTTAAGGGTAATAAACTTATTCCTAAAGAGGCATTGGAACAAGGCCTTAAAAAGATGGGAATTGCTGAAGGTGAAGTTTTCAAGAAATCGGCTTTACAAACAATTGAAACTGAACTAGAGCAGCAATATACCCAGCAGGGTCGTTACGATGCTGATGTAACTGTTGATACGATAGCTCGTCCAAATAACCGTGTTGAACTTAAATTAAATTTTAATGAAGGTACAGCCGCTAAAGTTTTTAATATCAATATTATTGGTAATACTGTTTTTAAAGACAGCGAAATTAAACAAGCCTTTGCAGTTAAAGAAAGTGGTTGGGCTTCTATTGTAACGCGTAATGACCGTTATGCGAGAGAGAAAATGGCAGCAAGCCTTGAAGCTTTGCGCGCTATGTATCTTAATAAAGGTTATATTAATTTCCATATCAATAACTCGCAGCTTAATATTAGTGAAGATAAAAAGAATATCTTTATTGAAGTTGCTGTAGATGAAGGCAGCCAGTTTAAATTTGGACAAACCAAATTTTTGGGTGATGCACTTTATAAACCAGAAGAGTTACAAGCTTTAAAAATCTATAAAGATGGTGATACATATTCACAAGAAAAAGTGAATGCTGTTAAGCAATTATTATTGCGTAAATACGGTAATGCTGGTTATTACTTTGCAGATGTGAATATTGTTCCGCAAATTAATAACGATACAGGTGTTGTTGACTTAAATTACTATGTAAACCCAGGTCAGCAAGTGACTGTACGTCGTATTAACTTTACAGGTAACAGTAAAACTGCCGATGAAGTATTGCGTCGTGAAATGCGTCAAATGGAAGGCGCTTTAGCCAGCAATGAAAAAATTGATTTGTCTAAGGTTCGTTTAGAGCGTACAGGATTCTTCAAAACTGTTGATATTAAACCAGCTCGTATTCCTAATTCACCAGATCAGGTGGATTTAAACGTCAATGTTGAAGAGCAACACTCGGGAACTACAACATTAGCGGTAGGTTACTCACAAAGTGGTGGTATCACATTCCAGGCAGGTTTGAGCCAAACTAACTTTATGGGAACGGGTAACCGTGTTTCGATCGATTTATCTCGTTCTGAAACTCAAGATTATTATAACTTAAGTGTCACCGATCCTTATTTTACAATTGATGGCGTAAGCCGCGGTTATAACGTTTACTATCGTAAAACAAAACTAAATGACGACTATAACGTTAATAACTATGTTACTGATAGTTTCGGTGGTAGTTTAAGTTTTGGTTATCCAATTGATGAAAATCAAAGTTTAAGTGCTTCTTTAGGTATTGATAATACTAAAGTAACGACGGGTCCTTATGTGTCTACCTATGTTCGTGATTATTTATTGGCGAATGGAGGTAAGGCAACTGGTCAAGATACTTACTGCCCACCAGATCAGTTGGAAAAAGTTGTAGATCCAGTTACAGGAGCGGTTACATATACAGGTAAATGTCTTATTACACCAACTCCATATAATAATGCATTTGAAGGTGAGTTCTTTACATATAATTTAAATTTAGGCTGGTCATACAATACATTAAACCGTCCTATTTTCCCTACTTCAGGTATGTCACATCGTGTAGGTCTTGAAATTGGTTTGCCAGGTAGTGATGTTGACTATCAAAAAGCAACTTATGACGCACAGGCATTCTGGCCAATTAGTAATACTGGTTTCGTATTACGTGGTTACGGTAAACTTGGCTATGGTAATGATTTACCGTTCTATAAAAACTTCTATGCGGGCGGTTATGGCTCGGTTCGTGGTTATGATAGCAGTACCTTGGGTCCGAAATATTCAAGTGTGAATTTACAAGAAACCAAGCAAAATGACGGTTCTCCAGAAGAAGTTGGGGGTAATGCTTTAGTTCAATTTGGTACAGAGCTCGCTTTACCATTGCCTTTCAAAGGGGACTGGACTCGTCAAGTGAGACCAGTTATTTTTGCTGAAGGTGGTCAGGTATTCGATACCAAGTGTGACGTTGGTTCCTATTCTATGATTATGAATGGTCAGCAAATTGCAAATGCTAAAAAATACTGTGAAGATAACTATGGCTTCGACTTAGGCAATATGCGTTATAGCGTAGGTGTTGGCTTCACATGGATTACTATGATTGGACCATTATCTCTTAGCTATGCATTCCCTCTAAATGATAAGCCTGGTGATGAAACTAAAGAGATCCAGTTTGAAATCGGTCGTACTTTCTAAGTACGACTTGACTAAACATGAAATAAGGACACAAATTTAAATGAAAAAATTAAATATATTAATGATAGGACTAGGTCTGACAGTTTCTGCTATGACCAATGCTGCGGGTTATGGTGTTATTGATCTTGCTAAAGTTGTTGAAAACAGTGCGTATTTGAAACAGCAAAACGCAAGTTTAAATCAATCAGTTAAGCCAACTACAACTCGTCTTGAGCAGTTGGGTAAAGAATTGGAAGGTCTTCAGCGTCAAGCCCAAACTCAAGGGCAAAAAATGAAAGAAGATGATATTAAAAAGCTTCAAGCGCAATATCAGTCAAAACTTAATGAATTTAATTCTACTCAACAAGGTTTGCAGTCTAAAGTTCAAACTAGTTTGCAAGGCATGAACTCAACTTTTGAGACTCGTGTGAAGCAAGCAGCTGAACAATTACGAAAAGAAAATAATCTTGACTTCATTTTGAATAAAAATTCAACCGTTGCCTATGACGCTAAGTATGATTTAACTGATAAAATGATACAAAAGGTTAATTCAATGAAATAAATTAATGAAAGTGCAACATTATCGTTTAGATGAACTAGCTCACCTCGTAAATGGTGAGCTAGTAGGTACGGGTAGTCTTCAATTTATAAACTTAGCAAGTTTAGAAAATGCTGAAACTCATGAAATTGCTTTCGTGAATGGCGAAAAGTATATTGATCAAGCGAAGGCTAGCCGTGCGGGTGCGTACATTGTTACAAGCCTTATTAAAGAACAGCTTCCTGACAAACAAAATTTTATTATTGTTGATAATCCTTATTTAGCTTTTGCCATACTTACTCATGTTTTCGATAAAAAAATCACATCGGTGGGTATAGAAAGTACGGCTCAAATTCATCCTTCTGCGATCATTTCCGAAACAGCATATATTGGTCATTACGTCGTCATTGGTGAAAATTGTGTGGTAGGCGATAATACGATTATTCAGTCACACACTCGACTAGATGATAATGTGGAAATTGGAAAAGATTGTTTTATTGATGCCCATGTCACCATTACTGGTGGATCTAAATTATTTGATCGTGTGCGAGTTCACGCAAGTACTGTAATTGGTAGTGAAGGCTTTGGCTTTGCGCCATATCAAGGAAAGTGGCATCGTATTGCTCAATTGGGTTCAGTTATTATTGGTAATGATGTTCGTATTGGTTCAAATTGCAGTATTGATCGAGGTGCACTCGACAACACAATTTTGGAAGATGGGGTAATTATTGATAATCTTGTGCAAATCGCGCATAACGTTCATATTGGTTCAAATACGGCTATCGCTGCTAAATGCGGAATTGCTGGTAGTGTGAAAATTGGCAAAAACTGTATTCTGGCAGGGGCTTGTGGTGTATCAGGTCACCTTTCTATTACTGATAATGTGACTTTGACAGGAATGTCAATGGTCACAAAAAATATTTCTGAAGCTGGAACTTACTCTTCAGGAATTGGTTTATTTGAAAATAGCCATTGGAAAAAGACGATTGTACGCTTGCGACAATTAGCAGATGTGCCATTGACCCAAATCACTAAACGACTTGATCATATACAAGCTCAAATAGAGTCTCTTGAATCAACCTTTAATTTGCGTAAATAGAATATTATGACCGAGTCAACTACACCTAAATTTGCCATCCCTGAATTACCAATGCAGATTCAAACGATTCGTCAATATTTGCCGCATCGTTATCCTTTCTTATTGGTTGATCGTGTGACTGAAGTTACTGACAATAGTATTGTTGGTTATAAAAATGTTTCTATCAATGAAGAGTTCCTACAGGGGCATTTCCCAGAATATCCAATTATGCCTGGTGTTCTAATTGTAGAAGCATTAGCTCAAGTTTCAGGTGTTCTAGGGTTTATTATGAACAATGAAACGCCAAAACCTGGTTCTTTATTCCTTTTTGCTGGTGCGGAAAGAGTTAGATTTAAAAAACAAGTAGTTGCTGGTGACCAACTTGTATTAAAATCTGAATTAGTAATGCAAAAACGCGGTATCTACAAATATAATTGTACGGCTACCGTGGATGGTATTGTAGCAACAACCGCTGAAATTATGATTTCACACCAAAAAACAGAGCAGGCATGAGCAATCACGACTTAATTCATTCTACGGCCATTATTGATCCATCTGCAGTGATTGCTCCAGATGTCCAGATAGGACCTTATTGCATTATCGGTCCAAATGTGACGATTGGTGCGGGTACTAAGCTACATTCGCATGTAGTAGTGGGCGGTTTTACCAAAATTGGTCAAAATAATGAGATTTTCCAGTTTGCAAGTGTTGGTGAAGTTTGCCAAGACTTGAAATATCAAGGTGAAGAAACTTGGTTAGAGATTGGTGATCATAATTTAATTCGTGAACATTGCAGTTTACATAGAGGAACTGTGCAAGATAATGCTTTAACTAAAATAGGAAGTCATAACCTATTGATGGTTAATACACATATTGCACATGATTGTATTGTTGGTGACCATAATATTTTCGCGAATAACGTTGGTGTTGCTGGACACGTACACATAGGTGATCACATCATTATTGGTGGTAATTCTGGTATTCATCAATTCTGTAAAATCGATTCTTACAGTATGGTGGGTGGAGCATCACTAATTTTAAAAGATGTACCAGCTTACGTTATGGCTTCTGGTAACCCAGCTCATGCATTTGGTATTAATATCGAAGGTATGCGTAGAAAGGGTTGGTCTAAAAATACAATTCAAGGTCTCAGAGAGGCTTATAAGTTAATTTTTAAATCAGGACTTACTTCTGTTCAAGCTGTTGAGCAGATTAAAAATGATATTCTTCCGAATGTTCCTGAAGCTCAATTATTGATTGACTCTATTGAACAGTCAGAACGTGGTATTGTTCGCTAAGAAAATATATTAAAAAAAGACACCGTAATATGCGGTGTCTTTTTTTTTAAATTATTATTTATTAAAAAATTTAGCTTCTTCAGATTTTGGATACTGACTTAAAATTTTAGTTTTATATTGATTTGCTGAAGCTGTATTTTTATCTACATCTTTAGCAATGCTATAGAGTTGATAAAGAGCACGAGGAGCTTTACTCGAATTTGGATATCGAGTTGCTACAACATTGTAGTTCTTTTTTGCCTCATTATAGTTTACCGGATCAGTTGCTAAATTAAACTCAGCTAACCAAAAATAGGCATTCCCTGTATAGACGCTATTAGGATGATTTTTGATAAAGTTTTGCATTGGAGCAATCGCTTTTTTTGCACCACCTTGCTTATAGGCGTCCAAAGCTACAGTATAAGCTGCCTTTTCAAGCTCTACAGGGTTTGATTGGTTTTGTGAAGCTGGCTGAGACGCTTCCGGTTGTGGTGGAGGAGTAGTGGAAGGGGTGCTTGTTGGAGCAGCATTCACTACTTTGTTATCTACTGTAGAGGCTTCTGTGTTTGCCGTACCTGGAGCATCACTGGTTGCAGGATTGTCTGATGGGGCACTTTCAGGATCGACTTTCTGATTAAGCAGTTCTAAACGTTGATCTAAGTCAGTATAACGATTAGTTAAATCTTTTTTCAATTGTTCAATATCGTTTGATTGCTCTTCTAATTGCCCACGTAAGGTACGTACATCATTCTCTAATTGTTGGTTTTTTTGCATTAATTCCCAGTTTAAATTACTAGGTACTGAACCATTATTAGGAGAAGTGTTAGTTGAACTACCACCACTTTGGCTTAAACCGCGAGACTCAATTGGAATGTTGGCATAGAGAGAGGTAGTGCTCATTAAGGCAATAAATAATAAAGAATGCTTCATCAATCGCATGAGGATAGGTCCATAATTTTATGTAAAAGCCAACTTGAGAAAGGAATATATAAACTATTCACTTAACTATCTAAGATTTTAATTGGTCAATGCAATTAAAACAGCTAACAATATAAATGCAAGAATAGTTTACAATCTTCAAGCATATTTTATCCAAAATAAGGTACAAGAAAGGAATATAGGAGAGGGAAGTATAGAAAATTATGATTTTTTGCTGATGAATTAATCAATCGAAACATAAACTTGCTTAAAACTGTGAAGAAGGCTTGCAACTCTTTTAAAAATCTCTATACTCTGTTTTGCAATGGTAGCCCTGCTGGTGGCTTCGCAATTGTACTCTGTGAACCCCGCCAGGACCGGAAGGTAGCAACGGTAGCAGATCTATGATGTGCCGAAGTTTTGCTAGTGGGGCTGCCACCATTCTTTTAGTCCACTCTCCGTTGGACTGCCTTTATAATTACATCTAAATCAAATCCTCTATATTGTAAAAACCTAATCTGTTTTGCTTTAAGTTTTGGATCTTTTTCTACTTCTACGCCAAATTTTTTCACTTTCAGTTGATACGCTTGTTCTATCCAATCAATATTCTGAATATCATCTGCAATTAAATCATTTTCGATTTGTTTAGTTTTTAAAGCCTGCTTAATACGTATAGGACCTTTGCCTTTACGAATTTGGCTAGCAAGCATTTGCTCAGCAACACGTTGATCACTTTGATAGTTCTGTTCAGATAACTCCTCAACAAGTTGCTTAACCTCTTCAGGATTTTGGGCATAACGAGTTAATTTTTCAGTAAGCTCTGCTTTGGAGTAATCTCGACGAGTTAATAAAGCAAAAGCATAGGAGCGTAAACGCTGACCTGTAAGCAATGCTCGTTGTTGAGACTGTTCTTCAGTTCTTTTGAACATAGTAGTAGGGTTCCCTTGTAAAAAAACGCCCCGAAGGGCGTTTTAATGCTCATAAATAATTAAGATTCTAATAGAAGATCAGCTTCTTCTTCATCTTCAACTTGAGCAGTATTCGTACCTGTTGTTAACAGCTGTTCACGGATATTACGTTCAATCTCTCCAGCCATTTGAGGGTTCTCTTCAAAGTGGCGAATAACATTGTTCTTACCTTGACCAATTTTGTTACCTTGATATGAATACCAAGCACCCGCTTTTTGTACGATATCTTGCTGTACAGCTAAATCTACAAGTTCGCCTAGTTGGTTTGTGCCTTTACCATATAGGATTTGGAAAATAGCTTCTCTGAAAGGAGGAGCCATTTTGTTTTTAACAACTTTAACTCGAGTTTCAGAACCGACGATTTCATCACCTTCTTTTACTTGACCAATACGGCGGATATCTAAACGGACAGAAGCGTAGAACTTCAATGCGTTACCACCAGTCGTGGTCTCAGGACTACCAAACATTACCCCAATCTTCATACGGATCTGGTTAATGAAAATAACCATACAGTTTGAGCGTTTAGCATTACCCGTAATTTTACGAAGTGCCTGACTCATTAAGCGAGCTTGTAAGCCCATATGAGAGTCACCCATCTCACCTTCAATTTCTGCTTTAGGTGTAAGTGCAGCGACTGAGTCGACAACAATCATATCAATTGCGCCAGAACGAACTAGCATATCCGCAATTTCAAGTGCTTGTTCACCGTTATCAGGCTGTGATACAAGTAAATTATCAATGTCTACACCAAGTTTACGTGCATATTGTGGATCTAATGCGTGCTCTGCATCGATAAATGCACAAGTACCGCCAGTTTTTTGACATTGTGCAATCGCTTGTAGTGTCATTGTGGTTTTACCAGAAGATTCTGGACCATAAATCTCGACAATACGACCTTTTGGTAAACCGCCAATCCCCAATGCAATATCTAAGGTCAAAGAGCCTGTAGACACAGCTTCAACAGCTTGAACAGTGTTGTCACCGAGACGCATCACCGTATTTTTGCCAAATTGTTTCTCAATTTGACTTAGCGCGGCTTGTAATGCTTTGCTTTTATTCTCATCCATCTCAAAAACCTCAATACTCTATATTCATCACGTTTAACCCAAGTGGATGCATTGAATCTCAACTTGTTTCACTAGGTTAATAGTGACAGATTTTTTCTACAGCTTCTATGTGTTGTATGTGTGTGTGCGACACAACTCGACGTTTTTATTCATCGTCATATGACCAATTTTGATCATTCTCCTGTTTAAATCGAATAATTTGTCGACGATCCTTTTTACCCGGTCTATGATCAGGCCGAGCTAGATTATGCAATTTTCGTTGGGATGCAATCAACTCCCGTCTAGCAATACTCACTTCGGTTTCTTCATAAAGTTGCTGTGCAATTGGCGCTGGGCCACGTGTATTTGAAAGGGCCTTTATCAAAACAGTTTTTTTGTCTGACCCTTGCTGAATAATAAGTTCCATTCCAACACGAATTTCTTTGGAAACTTTTACACGCTCATTATTGTGATGTACTTTACCACCTTCGATTGCAGCTTTAGCAATTGAACGAGTTTTAAAAAAACGAGCAGCCCATAGCCATTTGTCAACACGCATGGTTTCTAGAGCATCGTTTTCAAGCAATTTTGACATCATTATCCTTTCTATCAATTTGATTCAATATAGACAGCAAGTCTGTAAGTCGATCTAGCGCCTTATACTCTAAATCTTGATGCTGTCTTGCATTCTTTAGACTTGAGGGCTGTGAGATAGTAAACAAGTGTTTAATACCAAATTTCTCTGCCGTTTTTAATACGGGTGCCGTATCGTCAATAAAAATCGTTTCATTTGGATTGAAAGGATGTAATCGTTGGAGTTCTTGCCAAAAATTAATATCTTCTTTTGCATAACCAACTTGTTCACTAGATATGATGACATCAAAGAAATGTTCAATTGCAATATTGTCGAGTTTTAAACGTAAGCTGGCGCGATCAGCATTCGTTACTAGCCAGCACGTGTACCCTAGATCTTTAAGTTGTTGCAGAAGCTCAATACAACCAGAACGAGCTTGGATCCTAGATTGAAATTCTTGTTGTAATTTGAGTACATCAACTCCAACAGTTTTAGTCCAATAGGTTGATGAATACCAAACTAGAGTATGCCTATGTGATTGATAAAATTGGTACAGTGTTTTTTGGCTTTGGGCGAGGGGAAGTTGATGTATTTCTGCATGTCGTTCAGGAAGACATTCATTCCAAATAAAACCATCAAAGACGAGATCTAATAGCGTACCATCCATGTCAAACATTACAATCTTAGACACGAGTCAAAAATCTCCAAAAATATTCAAAGCAAAATTTTTATGACACATCTACCATAGATCCTTTTAAAATCATAAATTAAACAAAATTATGAATATTTAAATTAATGTAAAGCTCCACCATTAATTTTTCTAAAATTTACATAGATGAATGTGATGGATTGGAAGATAAATCGTTTGAAATTATAGCGTGTAATTTTGCAAAACAAAAAATAATAATAAATGGTTTTAATAGAAAATTCTTCTTTTATGCGGAGTAAAACAATAACCAAAATCTTCTAAATTAGAAATTTAAAGGATTATTTAAGAACTTTTCTAATTATGGTTACATACGATACTTTTTGATAAACAATATATAAATTGAAGCGTACTCAATTAACGTTATATTGAAATTTATCCTAATAAGAATTTAGAGAAAGCAATGAAAATTGGATTTATTGGCGGAACCAATGACGGTATTGTAATCAATGCTGCCGATGGTCTTGATACTTATAAACTTGAGTGGCACTACAAAGCAGAAAAACATTGTGAGTCACAACTTACCTTAGGGCTGAATGGACCTGAGTATGATTATTACAATTTATTAATTCTAAGAAAAAATAAAGAGGCAAAACTTTTTTATGTGCTTACCACTATGGAAAAAGAAGAAATAGCGGATAAACTTCATGAATATTGGGAATGTTCGACCTCTGTTGGTTATGATTTTGATGAATAGCCATTTTTAAAATTAGTTTTGTTAAAGACCTAAGTCTCCAATTGTAAGTTGAATGATGCTTTTGTGATTTCATATAGTACATGTGCTCTTAATTTGTGATGGAGAGCAACTTTAGGATGATCAAAGTTTTTAGCTTTCTGCATTCCAAGTCTTTTCATTACAGTTTCAGACGGTGTATTAATAGAGGCGGTGAACGATACAACCTTATCTAAATTGAGCACATTAAAAGCATAGTCTAAAACGGCTTTTGCTCCTTCTGTTGCATAACCTTGTTTCCAAAATTCTTTTGCAAGTCGCCATCCAATTTCCACACATGGAGAGAAGTCAAATTGTTCAGGTTGGCTGTGTAGACCAATAAACCCGATAAATTGATGGGTTTCTTTTAATTCTACTGCCCAAAAACCCCAGCCATTTTTATAAATGAGAAGTGAAATTTTCTGGATTAAGTTAAGACTTTCTTGGGGTGTTAGAAGGTTGGGGAAAAATTGCATGACGTCTTGATCTAGACCCATTTTGATAAAGGATTCAAAATCACTTTCTTTCCATTGTCTTAAAATTAAACGTTTAGTTTCGATCATGGGGTAACTCGTTAATGGCAAATTAGAGGTCAAAGTGGTTTTTGTATAATTTTCTGTAAAATGATTTTAGAGTTGATGCTCACCACACCTTTAATTTTATTTAAAGTATTAATGACAAAATGAGAAAAGGAATTTAGATCTTTAGTTGCAACGTGTAAAACATAATTAGATTCTCCAGTAATAATATATGCATTAATGACTTCATCAAAATTTTTGATCTGACTTAGGAAAAAGTTGTGATCATTTTCTGTTAGCTGGGCAAGTTTTATTTCAATAATGGCCTCAATTTTTATGCCTAATTTTTCATAATTAACTTTGGCTTGATATTTTTCAATTACACCATTGCTTTCTAGAATTTTAACTCGCCGATGACAAGCTGATGCCGAAAGATTAACGAGATCGGCAAGTTCTTGATTACTTAACCGAGCGTTATCTTGTAAATACTTCAGAATTTTTAGGTCGATTGCATCTACATTCATTTTCGAATTTCATCCACATTTTCTAATTTTAATTAGAACTTTATACGAAAATAGCTAATTTTAATCAAATATTATCGAATAAATCATAAGAATTGACATGATAAAATTCAATAACAAAGGAAATGTTGAAAAATAGGTGAAATAACAAATGATTACTCATGAACAGTGCCTCTATTGGGATCAGGAAGATGAACTCAAAAAGTTTAAAGATGAATTCTCGCTTCCAAAAGAAGTGATCTATTTAGATGGTAATTCTTTAGGTGCACGACCAAAGAAATCATTAGAAGTTGCTCAGCATATTATTTCCCAAGAATGGGGAGAGGACCTGATTAATAGTTGGAATAAGGCAGACTGGTGGGGTTTACCGACAAGATTAGGCGACAAGGTTGCAAAGCTGATCGGTGCAGAGCAGGGTGAAGTGGTAATTTCTGATTCTACGACCCTAAACTTATTTAAGGTTTTATCAGCTGCTGTAAAAATTCAAGCCGAAAAATTTCCAGAACGTAAAATTATTGTGGCGGAAAAAGATGCTTTCCCAACCGATATTTATATTATTGAAGGCTTTATCGATTTGATTCACCAAGGTTATCAAGTTGAATTGATTGAGGGCACAGATGATTTATCACGTGTGTTAGAAAAAGATGTAGCAGTAGTTGTACTTTCTCATGTGAATTATCGAACCGGATATTTCTACGATATGGCATCTATTAATCAACAAATTCACGCTAAAGATGCTTTGATTATTTGGGATTTATGTCACTCGGTTGGCGCAGTGCCAATGGATCTAAACCATAGTAATAGTGATTTTGCGATTGGATGTACTTATAAATATTTAAATGGTGGGCCAGGTTCACCGGCTTTGTTATGGGTAAATCGAAAGCATCGTGACGAGTTCTGGCAACCTTTATCAGGCTGGTGGGGGCACAAAAAACCATTTGATATGGCTCAGCACTATGAACCAGCTAACAGTATTCGTCGTTATTTGTGCGGAACTCAACCTATCATTTCGATGAGTCTAATCGAATGTGGTGTCGATATTTTCTTGCAAGTAGATATGCAAAAAATACGCGAGAAATCTCTTAAATTGACAGATTTATTTATTGAACTTATTCAACAAGAATGTGCTCAGTTTGGTTTTGAACTGATTACACGGCGAATTCAAACATGAGGTGCGACAGTTTCAAAAGCCATATGATAATCAACAAGCTGAGCAAATTTCTCTAATGGTGTAAGCCAATCTAACGCCTTTCTAGGACGAGTATTCAGTGACATGGCAACTTGATTTAAATAATGCTGATCTGCCTGATTTAAATCAATCCCTTTAGGTAAATATTGCCTAATTAAACCATTCATATTTTCGCATGTGCCTTTTTGCCAAGGTGAATGTGGGTCACAGAAATATACATCTATGCCTAAATCTTCTTCGAGTATTTTATGTTCTGACATCTCGCGTCCACGGTCATAGGTCAACGTTTTACGCAGTTCTGCAGGTAAATATTTCAGAGCTTCAGTTAAAGCCTTGCGCACTGATTCTGCCTTTGCATCAGGTAATGTTGCCAAGATACAGAGCCGTGTATTTCGTTCAATAAGTGTTGCTATCGAACTTTTATTGTCTTTACCTTTAATTAAATCAGCTTCCCAATGACCCGGTATTTTTCTTTCTTGAACTTCGGCTGGGCGCTCATGAATAGTTTTAATATCCTGTAATATAGAATCTTTTTTAGGTTCACCGTTAGCTTTTCGCTTTTTATTTTCATGACGCAGACAGGATAATAAGTCTTTTTTCAACTCACCCTTTGGTAATGCTCGTATCGTTGAATAAATCGTTGTATGGCTTACATTCATTGTTTGATCCAAATCAGGAAATGTCTTTAAACGCTTTGCTATTTGCTGAGGAGACCATAAACAACGGATCGCTTCAACAATAAATTTCCAGAGGATTGAATCGATTTTGAGTTTTCTGTGACCACGTCTACGTCTAGCGAAGGTGTTATCAGAAGCATATCGAGCTTGATAAACGTCATTGATGCTATTTCTTTTAAGCTCACGATAGATCGTACTAGGATGTCTTTTAATGAGTTCAGCAAATTTTCTGGCTGAAAAGCCTTCTTTTCTTGACTCAAGCATTAATGCAGTACGATCTTCAAAGTTAAGATGATGGTATGACAATTTTATATACTCCATAAACCCTTTAAATTAATTAGGTGGTTTATGTCGCACTTCAAGTTTTACTCTGCCAT
>NZ_AMSS01000046.1 GCF_000313935.1 Acinetobacter sp. WC-141
GACTGGGAGGTCTAATGGATAACGAATATGCCAAGTTCTTTTTCAACCGGAAAGTTGATGTCTATCAACTGGAGTGTATTGAGCTTTCTCATCCATCTTTTCTAAACACATATCGACTTGTTCGTAATGATGATAGAGGTGTCTATGTGCAGCATAAGGTTGGAACTGGTCAGGTCTTTTATGAATATTTGCCTGTTTCAATTCAAAGATCAGGAATGTTGGGTGATCTGGACCAGACGTTGACAGTCTCTGTTTCAGGATTGGGTGATGTATTGCCAGATGAATTTGAGAGAGTAATTGAAGGACAATATCCGAACGTTAAACCAACCGTAAATTATAGACTTTATAGTTCAGACAACCTTAATTCCCCAATGTTTTATCTACTTGGCCTACAACTCTCCAGTGTTGCCATGAATCATAAGGCTGTGACATTCAAGGCTGAATCACCACGTCTAAACACAAATAAAACTGGAGATATTTTCTCACTTGATCGTTTTAGTGGTCTCAAGGGAGCTGTATGAAAAGTCACGACCATTTGCTTGATAAGCAATATGACGAAGAGCATTACAACTGTGTTCATTTCGTCCATGAAGCTGCTTTGGATTTATATGGAAAAGATCGAGGTGAGGCACTTGAACTCTTTATGCAGCCTAAGGGAAAGATTTCATTCCTTTCATCACGTTTAAAGCTTTTAAATCCGCTGCCCATGCCCAAGGAGGGCTGCATAGTCGCCTTCCACCCAAGACAAAGAAACAAGCCCCCGCATGTGGGGCTTTTTCGTGGGCAAAAGATTCTGCATCTCATGGAAAGCGGAGTTACTTACTTACCTGAAGAGGTCGTAATGGGAATGGGGTTTAGTCGAGTCAGTTATTATGATTAAAGTTATTTATAAGCAAGATGCATTGTCTGAAGAAAAGACAATTGAATACGCACATACCATAGGGCAGTGGCTTACTTCAAAATATGAGTGCATGCCTGAGCATATCCGTATTTTTTATACACCTAGCAATATGGATCATGCTGAAATCTCTTTTGCTAACGAAGTCACACCCAAGAATGCTTATGATTTAAAGCAGCTTGATTTCTTACCTGGTACTTTCATTGTTATTGAGAACCCCAGATGGGTTGCTGCTATCGTTTCAATTGTAATTAGTATTGCGATCGCGTTTTTAATGCCTACGCCATCGATGGCGCAGACTACACAGAATATTAACCAATCTTCATCCGCAAATAACGAACTTTCTAATCGAGAAAACAAGATCCGGGTGAATGGTCGTATTGCAGATATTTATGGTGCTGCTTGGGATACGCCTGATTCAATAGCTGTGCCTTATAAGGTTTATGAAAACAATATTGAAGTTGAGCATATGGTCGGTTGCATAGGCCGTGGTCAATATCACATTAAAGGTGCCTACGATGGTGAAACCAACATTGTAGATATTGCCGGTGCATCGGTAGAAGTCTTCCATCCAGGCGTCGATATTGTTTCTGGACAACCTTATTTTTCTGTCGGTACTGAAATTACCACACCGCCTTTAACAGTACAGCATCAAACATCTGTTAATGGTCAAGTCTTACGTCCTGCAGATACACAAACTTTAGAAGGGACTAATTACCTTCATTTTGCATATCCCAATGAGATCCTGCGAGCAGCTGCTAACAATACAGATTTAACGACTAAATTTGTCAGCAATGACCGAGTAGAAATTACTAATGCTTCATTTACTTATAACGGGCAAACATACGATTTAAACGGAACTTATAGTGTCTTATCCGTTGCTGATGACCGTATGACGTTATCAAATCCAGCTGCTGTTAATGCTAACTGGTTAAAGCTTAAAGAGTTATCTAATCAGCAAACAGCTGCTGCATCTCCTAAGCTTGCATCCATCGGTGAGAAATGGATTGGCCCTTTTATCTTAGACAATATTGAACGTAGTCGAGTGCTTTGTAACTTTGTCGCTACAAATGGCCTTTATACCGTTTCTTCAGGGGGCAATCAGGCAGCTGTAAACGTCACGATTGAGGTTGAGGTAACGCCAGTTAATGAGTCTGGTGCAGCTATTGGTAATCCAATGTTGAAACAGATCATTCTTAAAGGCTCCGCTAAATCTCGTCAAACCGTTGGTGCAACACTTGATATGGTTACATTTCAGGGGCGCTGTAGTGTCCGTGCACGCCGTTTAACTCCAACCCCTGGAGTAACAACGGTGGTTGATGATGTGAAATGGCAAGCCCTATATGGTGCATATCCTCTACAAAGCACGAAATACGAGTATGAAACGGTTTTCCGTGCACGTACCTATGCAACGACTGGAGCTTTATCCGTTAAGTCCCGCAAGATTAATTTTGATCTTCAGCGGATGTTACCGACTTATAAAAATGGAGCAATGACAACAGAGCTATTTCCAACATCAAGCTTTGCAGATGCACTTGTCTCAATGGCACTGGATGACAAGATTGGCCGCCGTACGATTGAAGAGATTGATATAGAAAACATCTATCGTACTTATAACGATATTGTTGATTATTTTGGCACACCTTTAGCGGCTGAGTTCTGTACAACGATTGATGATACAAACCTTTCGTTTGAAGAACTGGTCACAAACCTTTGTGATGCTGTTTTTTGTACAGCATATCGGCAAAACAATAAGCTTAAAATCTACTTTGAGCGACCAACAGATAACTCGGTGTTACTGTTTAACTTCAGGAATATTATTCCGGATAGCTATAAACATGATCTTACCTTTGGTGTAATGGATGATTACGATGGTTTGATCTATGAATACACGGATCCGACCGATGATAGCCGCATCAATATCTACTTGCCGGATAAAGGAGCCAAGAACCCCAAAGAGGTGAAATCGGTAGGTGTACGTAACAAGTGGCAAGCTCATTTTAATGCTTACCGGCTTTGGAACAAACTTCGCTTTCAGCGTAAATCTATCACCTTTGATGCAGCACCTGAATCTGAATTACTGGTTTTACGTGACCGTATTGCTGTAGCTGATTATCGCAATGATATTCATCAGAGTGGTGATGTAGTGCAGCAAGAAGGCTTAATTCTCACCTTGAGCCATGACGTAGATTTCATAGCTGGCAAGAGCTACGTGATTTATTTGCAAATGGGGGATGGTAGCGTTGATCTACTTCCTATTACTGCTGGATCTGCCAAGAACAAAGTTGTTTTAGGACGCTTACCAAATGGTGCTCTCAAACTAAGTTCAGATGATTTTGTTAATACGATCTATACGGTTGTTAATGACGATACAAAGGACTCACTACCTTATCTGGTGGCAAAGAAAGATCCTGTTGATCAATTCTCAAATACGATAACTGCAGTGAATTACGATGTGCGTTATTACCTTAACGATAAGGATTTCAATGATTTACCTGTAGATGATTCACCGATTTACATTAGATATGACCAGTTAGATATCAATCTTGCGCGTTTATATCAGATGCAAAGAGGTGATTTACCAACTACAGGTGAGATTAGTTTTGTGGTTGAGGCTGGTGCTTTGGTATCGAGTTCGAGTTCACTTAGGACTGAAACCAAAATGATTTATAAACATACTTATAATTCAGAAACTAAAGAGTTCATTGTTCCAGCTACACCTGAATTACCGGCAATTGATACAGGTGAATTTCCTTCAGGGCTTGTCGTAAATCTTACAATCAAAGGAGCAGTTGTTGGGCGTGGAGGAGATGGCGGGCTTCCACATTTAGCGTATGGTGGTCTGTCTGGTGATTCAAATTATACCTTTACCAGAACACGACGTGACGGGTTTCAAGGTGCCCCAGGTTTAATGAACCGGCACAGTAAATTGAACCTGATCATTGATGGTGGAACGCTAGCTCGAGGTGGTTCAGGTGGAGGTGCCACTCCAAGCGGGATTTATACTGAATTGACGTATGGGGTTCAAGGTATTCCTGGTGGAGCTGGAGCACCGTATGGTCGAGTTATGACAGGCGAACCTATCTACAATGATACTCAGGACTGGCGTTGGTATCTTGAGGGCGGATATTTAATGGTTGTAAAAGTCACTGATGCTGAAGCTGAGATGCCTGGTAAAGGTTATCGAACTCAGAACGATCGTTATGGATCTCCTTTATCAGGAGATGGGGGGGGATGGGGTCAGCGTGGTACCAAGTCTACAAATGATGGAACATGGAACTGGCGATATCATGGCACAACTGAAGGGCAACCGGGTGCAGGCGGTGCTGCAATTGTCGGAGTGGCACCATTAACAACACAATTGATAAATGGAGGGAAAATCTTACAAACCCTTTAATACTTTGAAAGAACTTAGAGCACCCGATTGGGTGCTTTTTTCTGTCGCACCTATGATGGATTGGACAACGAACAACTACCGCTTCCGAGCGGTTTTTTATTACCTTAATTTTCTGGAGAAATAAATGGAACCAGTTTCCACAAGCGGTTTAACAGCAATTTTAAAGTTTTATGGTGCTGCAATCATGGTGACTTTAGCGGTCGCTTTAGTTGCAGCAGTAGTATTGATGACACGTATGCCGCGGTCACCGCAGGAATGGGCAGTGGGCTTGATTTGTACGGTTGTATCAAGTTTGGCGGGTGGTTCATTCATTATCGTGAAGTGGGGGCTTCATGAATGGGTTACTGATGTATGGGGAATGATTGCACTTGGTGGTTTTTTCTTTGTTTGTGGATTACCCGGTTGGGCTTTAGTTCGGTGGATCTTTAACTTCATTGATAAGCAGGAAGGTAAAACGATCGTTGAAGTGATCAAAGAGTTTAAAAAAGCCAGAAAAGACATTGAAAACAGTTAATGCCGCCTTCGGGCGGTTTTTTACATCTAAAGGAAAGTGAAATGAATATCGAACAATATCTTGAAGAATTGATTAAGCGAGAAGGTGGTTATGTTAATAATCCGGCAGATCGTGGCGGTGCAACAAAGTACGGTATTACTGAAGCTGTTGCTCGAGCAAACGGATTTAAAGGGAACATGAAGGATTTGCCGCTTGGTGTCGCCAAGTCTATTTATCGCAAAAACTATTGGACAGCTCCGCGTTTTGACCAAGTAAATACAATCAGCTCAGCAGTGGCCGAAGAGCTTTTAGATACTGGGGTTAATTGCGGTACCGGCTTTGCAAAGCCACTTTTACAACGTGCTTTGAATTTGCTGAATAATCAGGGTAAGGGCGGTTGGCCAGATCTTACGGTAGATGGAATTTATGGCCCAGCTACTCTTAATGCTCTAAAAACCTATTTGGCCAAGCGCGGGAAAGAAGGTGAAAAAGTATTGGTGCGAGTACTTAATATTATGCAGGGACAGCGATACATTGAAATCTGCGAGCGTAATCCAAGCCAAGAGCAGTTTTTCTATGGCTGGATCGCCAACCGGATCTCGTAGTATGAAAGTCTTTCATTGTGAGCGGTCTAAGTTTGCTTTGGTTCTAACAGTGCTGTGCATTCTGCTTTCAGGTTGCACAGCTCATACTATTAATAGCAATGTGAATGTAGGCATTTGTGTAAAAGCTCTCTGAGGAGGGCTTTAAATAAAGCTATATTCTTGTAAACTCTTAAATTTTTTTACTTTTAGAATTTTAGTCATCATAATAATCAAAAAGGTTAATTATTAAATAACTTCTCTTAATAAGAGAATGGAGGTGAACGGTGCAAGAAGGCAAAATGCCAACTAGTGATCTAGTTAAAATCATAATATTTTCATTATTACAGTTACCTTATATGTATCTTGTAGGCTGGGGAGTGGTGCCAATTTTAATTTTAATTTTGGGCTTCTTTCTGGCAAAAAGAGATCAAAAAATAAGTACATTCAATGCATCAATTATATGGTGTAAATATTATTTATATCTTACCGCCGTGATTGTCTGTCTTTGTGCTTTGTATGTGATATTCATTGAGAAGAGGTATGCCACTAATGAAATTTTTCAATATGCGATACTTCCTTGGGTGGCTTTTTTATCAGTCCCGATAAGTTACTCACTCTTTTTAGAGCATCTTTACAGACGACCAATTCAAAATAATCCATCTACCCTCCTTGTATCAACTAAAAGAGAAGAACTAAGTATTCTAAAAACTGAGAATATGAAAAGTTATTCCGTTGCAGACGAATTATTGAAATGGAAAGAGCTTAAGGACCAAGGGTTAATTACCGAGAAAGAATTTGATGAAATGAAGAAGAAAATTATAGGTTCATAGTTTTTAGTCAATTTTTTTCAAGTTTTAGCATCCTATAGGCTATATGTTCAGCTCATACGATCAATAGTAATGTGAATCTAGGTAGTTGAGTGAAAGCCCTTTAAAAGGGCTTTTTAATATTTGAAAATTTCTTTTTAGTCTTAAGAACTCTTCTTATAAATAAATTTGTTGAAATCCTAACTTTGCTAAATATACCTATTCTTTCAAGTATAAAAAAAGGACTTTCGTCTAACATGCGCTTAAACTTTAATAAATATTTTATTTCATGAGTTTCATGATTTTGGTCTTGATAGGTTAGTTTTATTATTGGTCCTAGTTTTACAATATCGGCATACATATCTTGAGCTTTTGAAGAAAAGCTTACCTCCATATAGTGGTGCTTTTCTGTATCATTTATACTTTTAAAGATATCAAAATCATATCTTGAATTATGAAATCCATAATTGACTCCTGGATTGTTAATACAGGTTTCTGTTAATTGTAGATTTAAGAAGAATGCATTTTCTCCCGTATTTAACATCTTTAGGCCAACTCTAATTACATCTTTTTCTATAAAATCATCATATTGATTGGTAAGTCTTGTAGTTTCTAAAATTATATTTGGCCGCTTTCCAATTGATTGTATATGTAAAGTATAGATAGCTGAGAGAACAGCGCCTAAAGTTGAAATCCCTGAAAAAAAATAGAGAGTTAGTGTTAAATTTATTTCTGGTTTAAATTCTGTGAAATATTTAATTCCGAAAAAAAATGATAGGGATAAAATTATAACACTTATGGCTGCTATAATAATTAAGTTAAGATATTTCATATTCAGATCTTTTAAAATAATAAAAGTTTAATGACGGTTAATTATAACGGCCGACCCATTTCTTTACTCTCTTAAGCGTATCTAGATCTGCATAAAAAAATGGAAATAGCTCTCCGTAATAGGGAAGATTCATTAACCCACCTAAATCAGCGTTTGGACCATTATTTGATTCAAAAGAAATTTTGTCTAACATTCGATAGATTGGTTTTAGTGTTTGAATTAATCTATAAAGTATATAAGGTTTGCTCTTGTTTACAATGTATTGGAATTGCCATATATCTGCAGTGAGTAAAGGATGGCCATTAAAATCTAACAAATTAGTATATCCGACACCGTACTTTTCATTTTTACTATAGATTTTAATTAAGTCCTTTTCAATTTTTTCATATTTAACACTTTCTCTTAAAAAACGTTCAGAAAGAAGTACCCATTCATGTATGGGATGCTTATGATTATTATAATTTGCATTTGTAAGATTGTTTAAGTTTAAGTATCGATTAGTCGTGGCATATGTGCTAAGAAAACTTATTAGATCATATTCTAAAATTTCATCTGAAAAAGAACCGCTGTCAATATCATACTTTGAGGTTAACAAAAGGTTTGCTTTTAATAATTTTAAAAGATTATGCCCCGGTTCTTTTAAAAATTTATCTGACGGTTTTTGATAATTGTTTTGATACATATATTCAGAAACTAAGGCAATTTTTAAAAAACGCTCTATACCGATACTGAGACTAAAAAAAGCAGAATAAAACATTCCATCATGATTGCTGAATAATTCGGCTTTTTTTAAGTATTCTATTCCTGAGAGGATAGAAGTACCTGCAAGATAGCTTTCTTGCAATAGATCATTAAAGTTAGAATTACCATAAATTATTTTTATCATCATTTCACCAATAAAATTATGAAAAATTAATCTATTTTATCTTCTTTTTATCTAAACTTCCCCTGATTTGAATAGTATTTAATTAACTCTAGGTTGCAGCAGTAATACTTATTCTTTCACTGAAAGTAAAAAAAGCCTTACAATGGGCTTTAATTTTAATTATTTAAACCTTCCCATGTCATTGCGGTATAAAAGCTCTCATTTGTTGGCTCACATTTTGCAATCGCAATATGTCTAGCCTCTTCTGAACTGTTTGCTTTAATAATTAATTTATGTTCAAGATCTAGATTTTGATTATCTAAATAGAAGCATATTTGGTAACGACATAGCATATTCATACCTCACTTTTTAGCCGACTGTACCAAGTATAGGAATCATTTGTGGCCCAGTCATACGGGCTTTTCCAATAATTTCTACTAATTCATCATAAGTTAAATTAAAAGAATCTTCACTATCAAAAACATAGACCATATTTTTCCCACATCAATTCCGGTCGTGAGTGGCGAGCTCTGGGTGATTGTTGTTAAGACAGAAACATTATCTGAAAGTTTACTAGTACAAACGATAAAAACTTGCATGGTAATCAGCTTCCTGTGCATCTTATTGTCAGGGTGCACAGCTCATACTATCAACAACTATGTGAATGTGGGTATTTGTGTGAAAGCCCTCGAGGAGGGCCTATAGCTTTATGCTTTAATTTGAGGTTGAGGTGGTTGAGGACTTTTATCAATAATTAATTTATCGCCCTTTATTACTCTTACAGGCGGTGGTGGTGGTGGTGGTGGAATGTTTTGATTTTGACTCATCGAATTTCCCTTCAAGTTTGTGACCAACATAAAATAAACTAACAATTAGTGTTAAGACTAAAATCGAGTAGGAGCTGCTTGCAATCTTAGTCAGCTTTGTTTGACGATCTACATTATTTAAATAATATGCTGAAGAGCATTCCGCATATTGTTTTATAAGATATAGATTAAATTGTTCCCTCACATATTTTTCAATTTCTTGCTGACTTGGTGGAGTGGCACTATTAGTTGTGAAATGATTTTCTAAAACTATTCTATATTGCTCCATTTCAATATTAGAATTTACTAATTTATCGTATTTATGTTTTGAAATACCATAAAAATTAATAATAATCGCCACTAAATAGAATAAACAAAATATCCACAAGCCGACAACTAACGCAAGTTGAGTTTGTGATAATTCTAATAAAGCATCAAACATTGTAAAATTTGCAGTTATGCAGGCTGTTATAAATACGGAAAATATAGCCATTCTCGTATATATTTTTTCTTTCATGTCAATTTGGAATAAATATTCAGCTTTGTAAAGTTCTAATCTTTTTTCTAGGTCCATTTTAATACTACTCTTTTAGTCCTTGATTATTATATTTGTTTTAATTTCTTATTACTAATAATTCATCCCATCTAAATGGATTTCTGCTTAATTTATCCCGCGACATTGACCAGTTCCGATTGGGTATAAAGCAAGGTCCGACACTAATTTTTTTCTTTCCAAACTTACTATGGATACCATCCATAGCTTTCATCAAACATTCCTTTTTCTCTATGTGCTCAAAGTCGGTTAATAGGTCATAAGTATGGCCAGACTTTGGCTCTAAACATGTCAGCACTACACCGCATTTCTTATATTTAATTCCTTCATTATAGATTTCGTTCAACATCCTTGTCGCTGCTTTGACAAAATCTACTGCGCAGTCAGTCGGTTCTGAAAAAGAGCCTGTAATAGACTTATTGTAAAAGGGCACATTCGGATCGAAAGGGTTTGACTGAACAAAAGCAATCATACATCCACACAAAAGCCCTTCATCTCTCAACCGCTTACATGCATCTTGAGCATACATTGAGATAGCTTCTTTTAGATCCGTTAGTTCAGTTACGCGACCACCGAAAGACCGGCTTGCAACTATTTGCTTTTTTGAGGGAGGGGTATGCTCGATCTCGATGCATGAGATGCCTTGTAATTCGTAAATAGTGCGAGCCATAACAATCGAGAATTTTTTCTGCATCTCGCGAGGTTCAGCACAAGCTAAATCGAGCACAGTATTAATTCCCATCAATTGAAGCTTTTTTGAATGCTTACGACCGACACCCCATACTTCCGAAACATCAATTAATGAGAAATAATATTCTTTGTTGCACGGATCCATTGATACCAGATCGCACACACTGTTAAAGCCGAGATTCTTTTTAGCTATATGGTTAGCTATCTTTGATTCAGTTTTACTTCTGCCGATTCCCACGCATACTGGCAATCCTAACCACTTCCAAATTTGTTGGCGCATTTGTTGACCAACTTTTTCTAAGTCAAAGTTCTTTTCATAAGCTGAGAAATCAACAAAACACTCATCAATTGAGTACGGTTCAACTTCATCAGCGGTTACGTACGAGCTCAGAATCTTATGAAAACGTCTCGACATTTCTGCATACATTGCATAATTGCTTGATAGCACTAATACATTATGTTGCTGAACAATATCTTTAACTTGAAAAAGTGGAACACCCATTTTAATGCCTAGCGCTTTTGATTCATTGCTGCGAGCAACGGCGCACCCATCGTTATTGCTGAGAACAATCACAGGTTTATCATTCAAACTAGGATCAAAGACTCTCTCACATGAAACGTACATGTTATTCACATCGATGAGGAAGAAGACTTTGTTTTCATGTTTCATGATTTAATGTCGTGTCATTTTAATGATATGAGTGACAACGCCCCAGATAATTAGTTCTTGTCCTTCTTGTAGGTAGATATTTTTATATTCTGGATTTTCTGCTTTGAGCCATTTCCTAGACTCTTCAATCATTAACCGCTTAACAGTAAAATCATTATCGATTAGTGCCACGACAATATCGCCGTGTTTTGCATCGAGACTGCGATCGACAATTAGTTCATCATCAATATCAATCCCAGCATTAAGCATCGAGAGCGAAGCAGCTTTCACAATAAACGTAGCGGTTTCATTTTTTATTAAGTGCTCGTTCATATCGAGCGCTTTGTCTATATAGTCTTGTGCAGGAGAGGGGAAGCCAGCGGAAATTTTTTCTAGAGCGTAAGGGACAAGCAGGTGAGTTGATGGTACAACTTGCTTGATTAATAAGGCTTCAGATAAAACAGCACCTTGTGTGAGGTACGGTTTTATCTGGATAATGGATGGTGCAATTTCGCTCATGGAATATCCCCTAACTTGAATTTGTAACATATTCAAGATGATATGCTAGAGCTTAGTTAAATTTCAAATTTAAAAAGTTGTGGATAAATAATGACTAGTCGTAACTTGTCGCACATTATTGTGCATTTGGTCGGAATTTCTTCAATTCTGATCTAGGTTGTGCTACGAACTCATCTAATGGCATATCTAAGAAAAACTCCTTAGCTTCTTCATGCTTACAGTGCAGCCAGTCATCTCTTAGTTCTGGTGGAATAACAATAATAGAGCGCTTTTCATCAGTAGGAGCATGAAATTGCTTCATGAAAGGGTGGTGGTCAGAATTAATTGTGAGCATGCTCATAGATCTGATTTCTTCGCCGCCGACTACTGCATATTCATAAATGCCAGCAATGGTAAAAGGCATTTCATCCTTGCGATAAATTCCCCACCATTCTGGCTTATTGTTAATGTACTTCGGTTCAAAAATTACATCAGCAGGAATTAAACAGAATTGGTTTTTCTTCCAAGCATTACGGAAACTAGGTTTTTCGTGAACTGTTTCCGTTCTGGCGTTGTATGTGTTATGAACTTTTTTAAGTTCCTTAACCCATGGAGCAACTAATCCAAAGTGTGCTAATCGCCATTCCATTTGATCCTTTTTAGAGAATAAAAGGGGAGCTTCATAGTTAGGGTAGATATGAGATTTATATTCAAATGTTGGCTCAAACAGATCCAATAAATGAATTCTATCTTTAGCAATTGGTTCATAGTTTGAGCACATAAGGAACCTCAATAAAATCTTAAAATAAAAAATTATTAGTTCTTTAAATCAATATATAAGTTTATTTCTCATCTTTGTCTATTAGATTTACAAAGCTTTCACCTTTCAAAATTAGGAAATCTTCTTTGTGGTTTTTTTCAGTAATTTTAATAAAAATATATTTACCATTGTAATACTCAATTTTCAGATCATGAGATATCTGGAATGTTGATTGTATTTTGTTTAAAAAAATTTCTTCATTTTTTGTTTGTGGGAGAGTGTTTATTTTGGAGTAAATAATAAATATCTTAAATAATATAAAAAATATAACTAAAATTGTTAATAGACTAAGAATCAATAAAACAAAAAAATTAAAATTTAAATTATTAAAATAATTATCTATCGCAATTTGCCGTTCAGTCTTTGTTGGTTTGTTATTGTCGCTAAAGTTTCTTAATATATATAATATCGTGATAATTGATAATATTTCGTAAAAGTAATATAGAGAGAAGAGTTCAGCTACAAATTGTATTATAGTGAATAAAAATGGTGTGGTTTCCTTAAATATAGGTTCTATTAAATAAATGTAAATAATGCAAACTCCAAGAATAAGTAAAACTACAAATCTATTTCTTATATTATATATAATGTTTTTAAAACTCCATCCGTATTTAATTTTCATATCAAAATTATAGTATTTGTAAATAACTAAATAACATAAGAAACTAAATGAAATTATAAAA
This sequence comes from Acinetobacter sp. WC-141, assembly GCF_000313935.1. Taxonomy (GTDB): domain Bacteria; phylum Pseudomonadota; class Gammaproteobacteria; order Pseudomonadales; family Moraxellaceae; genus Acinetobacter. The sequence continues at coordinate 12,575 of NZ_AMSS01000046.1, forward strand.
GAAATAAATAATCCATCAGGAATAACTTGCTCAACTGCAAAAAAACGTACAAAAGATGGGTCAATTGAATAAAGTTTAAAAATTTGAAATATACCACCTAGTAAGGCAGGTATAAAAACTATAATACTCCAATGTTCTTTATAGAAATCCATCTCCTTCCAAAATGGTTTCTTTTTTTGGGGTTCTAAACTAAACATAAATCTCCATAAAGTAAAATATTTGATTCTAGATTTCGTGCACTAAACTATCAGTATCGATATATTTTGGTAATTTAATTACTTCCTCAATATTTTCAAATGGGATATTCTGACCCCGTCCTACATCATCACCAGGTTCTATACTTTTATCTAATAAACACATCCAATAAGTAAGCAAATAATGATCAATATACTTCGTAGGTTTTTCTACCCAGAATTTAACAACAGTTGGATGTAATTTTTCGATTAAATCACTATAAATTGGTGAATTATGGGCGACATCGTAAAAAATTTCTGAAAGATTTAAAAATGATCTTTGTTCTGTAAGTGCGCATGCATCTTCTTTACGATAAAAACCAAATGGACCCAAAGAGGTAGTACCGGTGCTATAATATAGAGGGCCATGTTTCTGTGAATCTTTTGCTAACATCTGGCTTTCATAATCTGAAATACCTAAATCAGGATACTGTGAATGTATATTAGCAACAAAATTAACAATACCATCCTTAGAATTTAAAAGTCCTTTTGAAAACCATTCTTTAGTACCATCAGAACCAGTTCGATGATAAAAAAATATCTTAAAAACAGGATTTGAAATATCTAATGGGTCCGATCCCAAACACGCAATAATTCCCATTAAAAAATAAGTTTGATGATGACTTTCCTGATATTCTCTATAAACTATTTTTAATTTTCTCCATTTAGAACGAATATGTTCCTTAGTTGTTTGGTAATATCTCGCGAGCGTATTTAATGCATCTTCATCATCATCATAGCTGAATATAAATAGTTCATCGGACATAAAGTTTAACCCCAAAAGTTAATAATTCTAAAGCATTCTTAATTAAAAATCTTAATGTATCGTTTTATCTACACGATCAGTCCATGATAGCATCATCATAAATCGATTAACTTCGAGACATACTTACAATAATATAATTATTTCTCAAACCCAATGACCAACCGATTTCTTTATAGAATGGTTCCCCATACTTAATTGTATGTTCGATATAAAAGTAAACCCAATCTTTCATTTGCTAATTCTCAATTTTTTAGTAAGTAATTTAATATTTAGGACCATCGTAATCAGCCCAACTATTCAGAATATTTGCTTATAATAATATTGTTATGCTCAATCCATTTATCTTTCATATTCCTTATTGATTTTTGTTCAAAGTAGATTCTGTTTTTTATCAAAGCTTTTGAAATGTCAGATAACACAACGTTTTCAATCATATTCATAGCTTTACGAAGATCATCAAATGTCACTTGAACATACCCATCAGTTACATCATTATCATCATCACTGACTGTGTGATTAATCAGCTTTTTAATTGTGTAACTACCAATCGCTAGACTATTTGCGATTGTTCCGAAGGTTCTCCGCAAGTCATGAAATGTAAATTCAATACCAGTTGCTTCAGTTATCGTATAACGGGCTTCACGTTTATCAACGATATGTGAATCAAGCGTATCACCAGCGAAAACGTATTTATTATTGCCAGCAAGTTTTTTTCGCTCTGCCAATATATACCAAAGCATTTCTCCCATAGGCAGGAGAAGGTCTTCATGATTTTTTGGGTCCTGAATTTTTAAAGTTCCATATTTTAAGTCAACATTTGCCCATTCCAGTGTTTCACCTTCTTCTCTGCGGAATCCAGTAAGGATCAATAGGAGTAAGAAGTCCTGATTTGTGTACGCGCGATGATTTAAATTTTGGTTGCCTGCCCACCAAGTTGTACACACAGCAAGTGACCAGTCATGTATCTGGTCTGCTCGAATATACCCCTTACGGCGTTTAATCTTGTTCCATTTCTTCTCTTTATAAATAACCCCAACAGGGCTTTTTTCTGTGATAATTTTTTCATCATTATCGTTATATAGAATTGAGGCATGGAAGTTGTAGACCGCTGATAAAAACTTCATTGCAAGATTTGCCTGCGCTAAACTTCGCTCAGATAAATCCATATGCTTGTTTAAAGTCATTCTCTGAGAAATTTCAGTAATTTTGATGTTTTTCCAATCTTTAAAATAATCATTGGCACATCGGTCATAAGCATCAATCGTATTAGCACTTAGCTTTTTTTTACTTTTGTAGACTTCATAGGCTTGTTCAAGCGTTGGAATTAGTTCGTTTGCTTCTTTTTCGGATTTAAAGTCATTCTTTAATTGTCTTTTCTGAGCAACAGGATCAATGCCTTGATGCATCATTAGCAATATTTTTTTAGCTTCAGTACGTGCTTGCTCAAGAGTATAAACGCCATGTTTACCAATGGACTTCCTTTTGTTTCGACCATCGGGCATTCTCGTTTCAACAAAATAGGTTTTCGACTTTGTTGCAATTAAACCAAAACCAATAGTAACTGAGTCACGATAAAATTTAGTTCCCGTTTCTTCGAGCGGGATGTTGTCGATAAATGTTTTTGTAAGTTTATATCTTTGGGTCATGATGACTTAAAAAGTACGAAACGATACGCAGCAATATACCACAATATTTCTGGAGCCTACTATAAGCCTATTTTTGATTGATTTGATTGAAAATAATAGGTTTTTAAATTGATGAATCTTGTCTTAAGTTATTGTTTTTATAATTAAATAAATGCTCCGAAGATGCCGCTGCATGTGTCGTTACCCTGAACCCGATGAGTTCAAGGTGGAGGCGACGTATACTTGCTGGGTTTCCTACACGAAGGTAGGCATACACTCTAAATATACAGAACACATCCATAAGTTTAAGTATCGGCAGGGGAATAGACCCGCTGGCGAACATCCCAGAGACAGTTTAAGTATAACTGATCTGACCATGTTCGCAATCACCTAAACCTCTGGAACTGTAAACTTAGTTTGCGTTTGATGAAGCTTTGTACATTCGTAAGCATAAAATCATAGGCAATTGCGCTAGATAGCCTCAATAAAAAAACCTTGCATCTATTATTCGTAGAGCAAGGATTTTTTGTATGGATAATTTATTAAACAATTTGTTCAACATCATCCAATATCGTTTGCAATAAACGTTCGCAGTGAGTGTATTCTTGCAAAGACTTATTCAGGCTCAATACTTCTTGAGTTAACTGTAGAGCAACCATAATGACCAGTTTATTGTGTTCAACACGTGGAGCACTACGACGCATCTCATTAAATTTCTCATTGAGAAGTTCTGCTGCACGTTCAAGTTCATCTTTTTTATCAAAAGTAGTCGCGAGTCTAAAGGTCTGCTCAATCAGCCTAAGCTCTACCATGACTTGTTCACTCATGATTGGGTCTCCTCACCAGTTTCAGCATTAGGATGGGCAAGCTGCTGAATTTCTTGGGCATGCTGATCTTGGGCAGTACCTAAAATTCCTAAGCGTTGAATAATGGCTTCAACTTTCGATTTAGCAAGCTCATTTTTTTGTAACAAACGATCACGATCTTGTTGTAAATCATGTAACTCTTGCTGGGTTTGACGCTGATGAGCTTGTAACTTTTCTTTTGCAACACGTAATTCATTACGTTCGGCAAGAATTTCTTGAAAACGATTTTTTAAATCAGTCGTACTTTTTTCTAATCGGCTATAACGTTCGGCAAGTGTGTTAGCATCCTGATTCAACTGTTGAAATTGACCTTTTAACTGAGATAGCTGCTCAGTTACTGACTCAATTTCCTCTTGTTTTTTAGTGATAATACTATTTTTTTGCACAACTTGTGCGTGATGCTCTGTTTCAGCCAGTTCTTTAGCTTCTGAGAGTGCCGCATGTTCACTCTCTAAATGATGTAAGCGTGTTTTTAATACGCTAATATGCGCTTGTAGCCGCTGTAATTGTTCTAACATAACGAGGTCGCACAGAATTGCAATCAAAGGTAATATATACAAAGTATAGAGATTGGATAAACGAATGCAAGACGATATTTCAGGCTGGACAGATTGGAACGCTCATTTTGAAGGAATTGATGAAATTTCAAGCCCTAGTGAGTTACATGGTCTATTAACAGGTATTGTTTGTGTGACAGAAGCGCCAACGCGTGAAGAATGGTCACAAATCTTAACAACCCTTAATGTGCCAGAGTTAAGTGAAGACGCTTTAGTACTTTTAACGGATGAAGCAGAAGATGTTGTTCATGCGTTATCTGACGATGAATTAGACTATATACCTATGCTTCCTGACGATGAGCACCCACTTCAAGAGCGTGTACAAGCATTATCAGATTGGTGTGCAGGTGTAGTATTAGGTTTTGGGTTGGCATCAGGTAATATTCGTGCGGATGAACTTGAGTTGATTGAAAACCTTCAAGATATTGCAGCAGTTGAATTTGAGGACTCTGATAATGATGAAGAAGGTGAAAGCAGTTACGAAGAGTTGTATGAATTTGTACGCTTAATCCCTGTAAGTTTGTCTATTGGTAGAAAAAAAATTACTGTAACTGAAAGCTCTTTGTTGAAAAACTTTCATGCAAAAAGTAAATCTGCTGCTGTAGATACAGAACAAAATATTGTAGAAATGTTTACACCACATCGCCCAAGCTAATTGAGGCGATGTGTTATTGGTTGTATTTTATTTTTTGTCTTTAAAATTCTAAATCAAGTAGATCATTATGAAATTGCCTCAAGCTGATTTTCGACATCGTAGAGACCGTCTGGCAGAAAAAATGGGTCCAAACAGCATTGCAATTATTGCAACGCGTGAGGAAATGTACCGTAATCGTGATGCGGATTATAAATTCCGTGCCGATAGTAGTTTTTTCTATTTGACGGGCTTTGCTGAGCCTGAGGCAGTTGCTGTCATTGAAACCTTCGAGGACGATGACTATAGCTATAGTCTTTTTTGCCGTGAACGCAATCGTGAGATGGAAATCTGGAATGGTTTTCGTGCCGGAATTGATGGTGCAATTGAAGACTACGATGCTGATGAAGCATACGTAATTGATTTACTTGATGAAGAAATTGTTGAAAAATTATTAAATAAAGAGCGTCTTTATTATCGGATTGGGCACAATGCTGCATTTGATGCACGGGTTAGCCAGTGGATTAAAAAAGCAGATGCCGAGCACCGACATGAAAGTGCTCCAGCTCAATTGCTACAGCTCGACCGTATCGTTGATGAAATGCGTTTAGTTAAGTCACCACAAGAACTTGAACTGATGCAAATTGCTGCAAACATTAGTGCCGAAGCGCATACGCGTGCCATGCAAACGGTACACCCAGAGATGATGGAATATGCTCTTGAAGCTGAACTCAATTATATTTTTGGGAAAAATGGCTGTGTTCCGTCTTATAACAGTATTGTAGGCGGTGGTGCGAATGCTTGTGTTTTACATTATGTTGAAAATAACAAGCCACTCAAAGATGGTGATTTAGTCTTAATTGATGCTGCATGTGAATATGAATTCTATGCTTCGGATATTACCCGTACTTTTCCGGTCAATGGTAAATTTAGTGCTGAGCAAAAAGCATTATATGAAGTTGTATTGGCTGCTCAATATGCAGCGATTGATGCAGTTCGTATTGGTAATTCTTACCGTGAACCTCATGAAGTTGCAGTCAAAATTTTGACTGAAGGTTTAGTCAATTTAGGTTTGCTCAAAGGGGATGTGAATGAACTCATCAAAACCGAAGCATACCGTCAGTTTTATATGCATGGCACAGGTCATTGGCTAGGCATGGATGTACACGATGTCGGGTCTTACAAAAAAGGTGAAGACTGGCGTCAATACGAAGAGGGTATGGTCATTACAGTTGAACCTGGTTTATATATCGCACCAGATGATGAAACTGTAGATGAAAAATGGCGTGGTATTGGTATTCGTATTGAAGATGATGTGGTCGCAACATCGAAAGGTCCAAGAGTCTTAACTGCTAATGTGGTTAAAGATATTGCAGATATTGAACATTTAATGGCGCAAGCTAAAGCATAATTAAACGTATTCGCCAAAGGAGCAAAACTCGATGCAACAACAAGTGATTATTGTAGGTGGGGGAATGGTGGGTTTGAGCCTTTCACTCATGCTCGCAAAGGCTAATATTGCGGTAAAGCTATTAGAAGCTGTGAAATACCCAAACTATGATGATCAAAATGTTGCCCCTTACCATTCGAGTTTTGATGCGCGTAATACGGCTTTATCGCGTCGTAGCGTACAGATTTATCAGAAGCTAGGGTTGTGGGATGCATTACAACAACATGCGACACCAATTTTGCAAGTCCACATTACTGAGCAAGGCAGTTTTGGTAAAGCACGTTTAATTGCAGAACAAGAAAAAGTCGAAAGCTTTGGGCAGGTGATTGAAAATGCTTGGCTTGGACGTGTGCTGTTAACTCAAGTGCGTCAGCAACCTTTGATTGAGCTAATTGATGGCGTACAAGTTACAGCTTTAACTCAAGATGCCGAACACGTACATATTGAAGCTCGGCGTGGTGAAGAAACTTTAAAGCTTGAGTCAAAATTATTAATTGCGGCTGATGGTCGTGATTCTTTTTGTCGTCAGGCAATTGGCGTGGGTGTGGATGTTCATGACTATGATCAGGTTGCAATTGTCACTACGGTCCAGACCTCAAAACCGCATGAACAGGTAGGTTTTGAGCGTTTTAGTGCATTAGGTCCTTTAGCCTTATTGCCTTTACCTGGTGAATATCGCCGCTCAGTGGTATGGCCTGTGAAAAAAGGCACTGAAAACGAATGGCTGGGCGATGAAAATGACCAGCATTTCTTAACTGCCTTACAACAAACTTACGGTGACCGAGCGGGTAAATTTGAAAAAACGGGTAAACGTTTTAGTTATCCGCTTTCGCAGGTGCTTGCGCATAAACAAGCTGTTGGACGCGTTATTCTAATGGGTAATGCAGCGCATACCATTCATCCGGTTGCAGGACAAGGTTTTAATTTATGCCTACGTGATGCAGATGTTTTAGTGCGTTATTTAGTGAACCAATTAACTACTTCTGATGATTTGGGTAACCCTGATAATTTACTTGCTTATGAACAAGCCCGTTTATCAGATCAGCAGCGCGTAATTAAGTTCTGTGACACTGTAGTCCGTGGTTTTAGCAACCAAAATCCATTATTAAAATTAATTCGTAATACAGGGTTAATTGCATTTGATGTCATTCCGGGGGTAAAACCATTGGTGGCTAACTACGCAATGGGGTTAAAAGCATGAGTGAAGTGTTGGATGTCGTCATTGTTGGTGGTGGATTGGTTGGTGGTTTAACTGCTTTATTACTTGCGCAAGGTGGCGTACAACCCACAGTGCTTGATGCGGCTCCTGTGCTTGATGTTGAGAAAACATTAAGCGTGATGAATCCACGTGTTTTAGCGCTTAGCCAAGCGACCATTCATTTGCTTAAAACGGTAAATGTTTGGGATGATCTTGCACGTCAAATGCCTTATACAGGCATGCAGGTCTGGAATCTTAATGGCTATGGTGAAATTAATTTTGGTCAAGAGTATGCACGTCAGCCTTTAGCTGAGCAAGCATTAGGTTCTATGGTTGAACCAAGTGTACTAAACGTTGCTATTCAGCAAAAAATGTTGCAGCAGCTTACAGATTACCGTACTCAAGTACGGGTTACGCGTATTGAGCAGGGTGTTGGATGTTGGCATATTCAATTGGCAGATGGCACTACGCTCAAAACTAAACTGCTTATTGGTGCAGATGGTGCAAATTCATTTGTACGTGAACAGGCTTTTATTGACCTTGATGTACTCGATTACAAACAAGCAGCCATCAGCTGTGCAATTAGAACAGCAAAGCCCCATCATTATGTTGCTCGTCAAATTTTCTTACCTACAGGACCTTTGGCATATTTACCTATGGCAAGTCTTGACGAAACTGAAAACGGATACTGGCAATCCATTGTCTGGACACTACCAGATGATTATGCCGATGAATATTCAGCTTTAAATGATACCGCTTTTATGCAGCTTTTAACTCAAGAAAGCCAACACATGTTGGGTGAGGTTTTAGAGGTTCGTTCAAGAGCACAATTTCCCCTCAAAGCTCGCGCTGCAAAACAATATGTGAAAGCAGGCTTAGCTTTGATTGGTGATGCAGCACATGTGATTCACCCACTTGCTGGTCAAGGGGTAAATATTGGCTGTCTTGATGCGGCAGTGCTCTGTGATGTGTTACTTCACGATTTAAACCGTGGTGTATGGGCGCATGAGCAAACTTTAATGCGTTATGAGCATCGCCGTAAAGGTCAGAATGATGCAATGATGCATAGCATGTCGGCAATTGGTTGGCTTGAAAGTAGTGAATTATTTCCCGTAGTTTGGGCTCGTAATATGGGGCTTAAACAAGTTGAGCAGACTCCGGCTTTAAAAGAACGTTTTATGCAACAGGCAAATGGTTTAGGGGCTTTACAAAGTACCCGCTATTGGCATTAAAATATTTACGGGATCTATACTCTACTGAGCGAATTAAATACCAGTAGATATTTTTTGAACAATCATTTATATATCATTACCAATTTGGTCATAAAAGATACGGAATTGACCAATTTGGCTCTTTGCTAAACGTAAAGAGATTGCTAAATTTCTGAGGTCTTGGGACCATAGCGATGATGCAATAAAAATCATTGTGGGGAGTGTGAAATGTCAGATATCAATGATTATGAAGATGCAGAAGATTCTGCTGTAGATGAAGATGAAGCGAAAGCAGCCGAAAGCGGTGCAGCTGATGAAGAAGTAGGCAGTATGAGTGATACTGACCTTGCTGAGGCAGAAACACTAACTGTAACGGCTAAACAGAAACAGCGCCAAGCGCTGGAAGATGAAATCGCCGCATTTTTAGCTCGAGGTGGGAGAATTACCGAAGTTCCCCCTGATGAACATAGCGACCATTAATCTTAAAAAAAGCATCACATGAGTGGTGCTTTTTTATTTGTATGAATTTAAAATATGTTTAAGGAGAGCTTTGCAGTTCTTTTAAAATCCCACATTCATCCACTGTTCGATTAGTAGAGCAGTGTTGTTTTAAATCAATTAAAGATTCTTTTAAAAGCAATAATCGTTCAATTTTTTCTGATACTTCATTTAAGTATTTGTCTACTAAATTATCAATTTTTGTACATGCCTGTTTGGGCTGAGCTTTCATTTCTTTTAACGTTTTAATATCACTGAGTGAAATATCTAATTCTCGGCAATGCTTAATAAATAATAGGTCGTTGAGTGTTTGCTCGGTGTAAACACGATAATTATTTTCTGAACGTTGGATACGATCAAGTACACCTACTTTTTCATAATAACGGATCGTATCAATTGGAACATCCGCTTTTTTTGATAATTGACCAATAGAAAGACTCATAAGGCTTGACTCTGGAGCTACTCAAGGGTTTTTAATCACTATAAAAGAGTTTTAGAGGAAATAAAATGGCTGGATGTGGTTGCGCTTCAACATGTTCTCCTTCAAAGAAAGTGAGTCCACGGTTTAGAAAAGCGTTATGGATTGCACTGATCATTAATGCCTTGATGTTTGTGGTAGAAATCTTGGGTGGTTACAAAGCCCAATCAGTTTCACTCTGGGCAGATGCATTAGATTTTGCCGGAGATGCAGCAAATTATGCATTATCTTTAGTCGTGCTTTCGATGAGTTTGTATTGGCGTGCAACGGCTGCACTACTTAAAGGAATAACGATGGGGGCTTTCGGTGTTTTTGTTATTGCAAAAGTGGTCTGGTCATATTTTTATGGAGTTGCACCCGAACCCATGGTGATGGGAGTAATTGGTGTGATGGCTTTAATTGCTAACGTTTCAGTCGCGCTTATGCTTTATGCATTCCGTGATGGAGATGCCAATATGCGATCTGTTTGGCTGTGTAGCAGAAATGACTCTATTGCCAATATCGCCGTGATTTTAGCAGCGGTTGGGGTATTTGGAACAGGCAGTGTATTCCCAGATTTATTTGTTGCCTTTGTAATTGCGTACTTAGGTGTGTCTTCTGGCTATGCTGTTATAAAACAGTCGCAGCAAGAAAGAAAACAGTCGAAGCTGATGTTGAGTTCTCAAGCATAATTTTGAGCGCATAAAAAGTACCATTCAAACATGGTACTTTTTGCTGCTTTAAATGAACTAGAGGAGTAGTGATATTGCGATACTCCACATAACACAACCAATAATGAAATCTAAAATTTTCCAAGCTTTAGGATTGGTAAATAATGGTTTTAATAATCTTGCACCATAGCCCAGACTAAAAAAGAAAATCCAAGAGGCAACAATACTGCCCAAAGCAAAACTAATTTTGTCTTCTAACTGAGTTGCGACTGAACCAATCAGAACAATGGTATCTAAATAGACATGTGGATTAAGCCATGTAAAGGCAAGACAGGTCACTAGTGCTTGGGTTAAAGTCTGTTTTTGATTACTATCAAGCTCCATACTCTGGGTAGCTTTAAAAGCAGCGTAGAATGCTTTCGCACCATAGACCAATAAAAATGTTGCCCCTAAATATTTAGCCACAGTAATTAAGATCGGGGAAGCTGTCATAATTTCGGCAAAACCTAATACACCAAAAGCGATTAGAATCGAGTCAGATAATGCGCAGATTAAACATAACCAAAATACATATTGCTGTTTAAGGCCTTGTTTTAGAACAAACGCATTTTGAGCACCAATTGCTACAATAAGGCCGCTACCAATACCGAAACCTTTAAAAAATATACTAAGAGAGAACATAACAATAAGGTGGAAAAATCAGATGTGGGAATTATCTGTCTTTTTATTGAAAAATAAGTAAAATTAAGAATATTTAGGTTTGGCTAAAAAATATTTAGGTTTGATATGTTAGATAGCAAACAGTGTGAAGCCTTTCTTGCGGTGGCAGAAGTGGGAAGTTTTGATGCGGCAGGTGAGCATTTATATATTACGCCGTCGGCAGTGTCCTTACGCGTGCAAGCTTTAGAAAAGTATTTAGGCCAAATTCTAATCATACGTGGACGCCCATGTGTACTCACACAAGCTGGGCAAACCCTATTGCAACATTTACGTCATACGAGATTAATGGAGCAAAACTTATTACAAGGTTTAATGGGCAAATCATCTGAATCGGAGTTTTATAAAATTGCTCTAGCTTCAAATGCAGATTCGTTAGCCACTTGGCTTTTACCGAGCATTCAGCAAACACTTTTTAAAGAAAAAATAGTCTTAGAACTAAAAATTGATGATCAATCTCACACGCATACTTTATTAGAAACAGGGCAAGTCAACGCATGTATTTCGGCAGAAGAACAGGTCATGTCAGGCTGTTTAGCTCAACCACTTGGGAAAATGCGTTATAAAATGTTGGCCTCTGCTGAATTTGTAGCTGACTGGTTTAAACATGGCGTAAACCGAGAAACTTTAAGAAATGCACCAGCTGTAATTTTTAATCATAAAGACCTTATGCATTCAGAGGTATTATTAAAATATTATGGCTTGCCTTTGCAGAGCTATCCTTATAGTTTTATTCCTGCTACAGACGCGTTTGTGAAAGCAATCCAATTGGGTTTGGGATATGGCATGGTACCCGAGCTTCAGGTTCAATCTTTGTTAACTAACGGAACTTTAGTGGAGGTTATACCTGAAGCTGAACTCGATATTCCGTTATATTGGCACCATTGGAAAAGGCAGTCTAAACAGTTAGATGCACTGACAGAAACGATTGTTCAGTCAGCAAAACAGATATTGAGATAAGTTTAAGATTGGGTTAACTCAAGCGCACGTTGGTATGCAACTTTTTTCTTAATTCCTGTTAAATCGGCAGCAAGTTGAGATGCTGCTTTAACAGATAAGTCTTGAAGTAAACGCTTCAAAAGTTCATCTAGTTTTTCTTGTTCCAGATCTGTTTTTGCAGCTGCACCACCCACAACCACTACAATTTCACCTTTCTCTTGATTATGGTCATTTTCAATAAAACTGACCAAATCTTTTAACGTCATTTTTTTGATGGTTTCAAAGGTTTTGGTAATTTCACGTGCAAACCCTACAGGGCGGTCTTCACCAAATACCTGAGCCATATCTTTAATAGACTCTAAAATACGATGGGGAGCTTCATAGAAAATTAAGGTTTGGGTTTCGTTTTTAAGTTTTTCTAATTGAGAAATACGTTGTGAAGCTCTAGATGGTAAAAATCCTTCAAAGCTAAAACGGTCACTCGGCAACCCTACCGCACTTAAAGCAGCAATGGCAGCACATGCACCAGGCACAGGAACAACTTTAATACCATTTTCTTGAGCAGCACGGACTAATTTAAACCCTGGATCACTGATCAGCGGTGTACCAGCGTCACTAATTAATGCAACACTATCGCCAGCAAGTAATTTTTGAACTAACTGCTCAATTTTATTGCTTTCATTGTGGTCATGGCATGCAGTAAGTTGAGTCGATATATTATAGTGCTTAAATAATTGTGCTGATTGGCGAGTATCTTCGGCAGCGACAATAGAAACTGATTTTAAAATATCAATTGCACGGAAAGTCATATCATCTAAGTGCCCGATTGGGGTGGCTACAACAAATAACTGAGCACTCATTTGGTTTTACTCCGTACAGATAAACAATTTTAATGGGGTAGTTTACCCGAAATTATGATTCGGGCGTGAACAATGTCTGCCAGCTTAAGCTTTTCGAAAATGATCTGATTTTCATTTGTTCGATTTAGATCTGATATGTCAGATGAATTTAAGAAAATAACTTATGCATAAAACATATAGAGATGCTTTTAATTGGGGAAAATAAAAATGTTATTAGCACAGCAGTTGGGGAAATGGGCAGAACAAACTGCTTTAAGCCTTTTACAAACACAAAACTATGTGTGGATCACAAGTAATTACCATTCACGCCGTGGTGAAGTGGATTTAATCGTCAAAAGAGGACAAGAGTTAGTTTTTATTGAAGTAAAAGCACGCACTATAGGAAATTATGGGCAGGCTTGTGAAATGGTAACACGGTCAAAACAGAAGAAAATTATCAAAACCGCGATGCGTTTTTTACAGCGCTATCCATCTTATCAGGATTTTTATTGTCGTTTTGATGTGATTTGTTTTGATTTTCCACAGAAAATTGCAAAAACAGTACAGCAAGACTTTTCAAAATTCCATTATGATCTGCAATGGATCGAAAATGCATTTACTTTGGATTAAGAGTTCATTACTCTTTTGAGCAAATTTAAGTCTGATGCTTTATGATCAAGCCAAGAAATTGATAGGAGTCTGGTGGAGTGTTAAAACGTATTGCTGTAACAATGCTTTGTGTCGCAAGTTTATCAGGTTGCGCAAGTTTTATATCTGGTGGAACAGGCACAGCTCCAGTGGGTACAGATAGCGGTGTCCGCAGTCTGGGCCAAGTATTCATTGACTCTTCAATTAAACGTACAGCAAATATCAACATTTATAAACTTGATCAACGTTTCAAGCAGTCACGTATTAATATCGAAAGCTTCCACAGTACAGTTTTATTAACTGGCCAAGTGCCAGACCCCTACTTAAAACAATTGGCAGAAGACAATCTTAAGGCCATGAGTGATGTGAAAGCCGTACATAACTATATTACGGTGGGTAACAAGGTTAGCTATAACACCATCATGCAAGATGCGGGTGTAACAGCAAATACGCGTGCTCTTTTAATGAAGGCACCTGTGGTTTCTGATAGTAAGGTTCTCGTCCATACCGAAGACGGCGTACTTTATGTAATGGGCCGTTTAAATACAGCTGAAATTAATGATTTAAATAGCGTCTTACAAAACGTTGGTAACGTCACCAAAATTGTCACTTTAATTGATAATGTTGATTTGGCGCCTGCACCAGCCGCGAGTACTGGTAGCGCAACGACTACACCAATTATTAATAACGTCATTGCTCAGCCAACAGTTCAAACACCTGTTGCAATTGATCCTGACCAAACAGATCCTGCTTCGACTGCACAGTAATATATGAATCTGATTGAACAACTACAAAGCAGAATTGAACAGGCGCGAACTCTCTATAAAGAGTTCCGCCTGTATGATTTGGGGAGTTTTGCTTTAAACCGTTTTACGCCAAAAGATGGTTTTGAACAGGTTCCAAATGTTCGTTATGGCCTAAAGCCTCGCCACCGTTTAGATATTTACCGATCTGTTAAAAAGCTATCTCATCAGCCTCTGATTGTTTTTGTGCATGGTGGGGCTTGGCAGCATGGTAATAAACGAGATTATCTTTTTATTGGTGAGTCATTTGCCAAAGAAGGTTATGACGTTGCTGTAATTAACTACCAGCTAGCGCCTAAAAATATTTTTCCAAGTTTTGTTGATGACCTGACTCAAGCATTGAATTATTTGCATCAAAACCAAGATAAACTAGAAATCTCTACAGAAAATATTGTACTTATGGGGCATTCGGCAGGGGCATTTAATGTCATGTCTGCTGTTTATCACCCTAAACCAAATACTATTCAATGTTTGGGCAATATTAAGGCGATTTTTGGTTTGGCTGGACCATATCATTTCGATTATAAGGGCGATCCACTCGCCGAAGATGCTTTTGACCAAAGTATTTCTTATCAAGAAGTGATGCCATACTATTTCGTTAAACAAAATAGTATTAAACATTACTTACTCATGGCTGAAAATGATCAGCTTGTAGGCAAAGAAAATACTTTAGATTTGGACCGGGCTTTAAGACAAAGTGGAAATCACAGTCATATTGCCGTGATTCCAAAAACTGGACATATTACAATTTTGGCCAGCCTTTCTAGTTTTATTAGTCATTATTTCAGGACTAAAAGAACGATTTTACATTTTCTTGAAGAAGTGTTTTAAGCAATACTCTCACTTAAAACACGGCAGATTACCCTGCTTGGGTAATCTGCATAATCATTGAATGAGCAATACTACCTTTAAATGGAATTTCAGGTAATTGATCAATTTTGAAGAATTGTGCATCTGCAATTTCTTCTTCTTGTAGCTTAATTTCACCAGACTCATATTCTGCTCTAAACGCAACCATAAGGTTACTTGGGAAAGGCCAAGGTTGGCTTGACATATATTGAACATTTTTGAGTCGTAGGCCTACTTCTTCAAAAGCTTCGCGTTGTACTGCTTCTTCAAGCGTTTCACCCACCTCAACAAAACCTGCAATCAAACCATACATGTTGGTTTTATTGTGGACTGACTTCGCCAACAAGATTTCATCATCACCTCGAGTAATGACGGTAATAATGCACGGGTTTACACGAGGATATTGGTGATAGCGACAAGAAGGACACACCATTGCATATTCAGTTGGATGAACTTCTGTCTGGTGTCCGCAGTGGCTACAAAACTTATGATTACGTCGCCATTCAAGTAACTGTACAGCGCGGCTTGCTTGTAAGAACTGTTCTTTAGACCAACTTGTAATAAGCTGTCGAATTGGAACAAGTTGTAAGCCTTCGGGGATGGGTTCCTCAGCAAGCAAATCACGTGCAATGACCTGCTCATCATGAGTGAAAAGTAAATCACTTGCTAACTTTTCGACTTTGGGTAGTTGAAGGTTTTGGTCAACCAGTAATTGTTGATGATGGAAAATATAAGCAAGTGATAATTCAGACATTAAGCTGCCTTTTCTTGAAGTTGTTGACTACTCGACAATGCTACATTAAACATGGATTGTAGAACAGGTTGTTTATTTTTTAAATTGTCAACCAACATGTCAAGGCCCGCTAATACGTTAAAAATACAGTGAATTTGGTCTGTATTAAAAGGCTGGTTTTGTTCAAGTTGCTCTCGAACAAATTGAGCAGTTTGAAGTAACGCATCTTGTTGAATCGTGCTTCCTAAAAATTCTGCTGCACCCGCTAGCTCTTTTAGTGAACCTGCAATTGCTTCAATATTCTGTGTTGAATCATTTGCATATAACGTAAGGCTCTGACAAATAAAATCAATTAAATTTTTTGTCTCGGTGAGTAAGGCTTGATGTGCTTCATCAAGACGATCTAAGGAAATATTCGTATTATTCACATTAAGTTGTAAGCGACTAGACGTATATTGGCGGACCAAAATACCAATTGAGTTCATGGCAGACAAAATGCTGTCCATAAGCTGCTGTGCATAGTTTTCATTACTTAATATATTGAGCTGACTTAAACTACTCGCTTGTTGAGAAAGCTCAACTGAGGCTTCATCAAGGTTAAGTAGTTTGAATGTATATGCGAGCTGTAAAAGACTCGTTTGCAATTGTTGTGCTTTTTCAGTCGACATATTTTGATAGTTATATTCAATATCGTTACGCACTTTGTTCATTTCGCCCAAAATTAATTGGCTGACTGCGTGCATAGTGTCGAAGTCAGGACCAAAAAGATGGCGGCTTAAAACCAGTAGTTGTGTGTCTGTTGGTATTTCATCACCTATATGAAGTTGGTTGCGAATCTGGTAGGCAACCTCATCTTCTTGAGCGATCACTATACTTAAAATATCTGCAAGTGCCGCCAAATCGGGCTTAAAAGTTTCCGGAGTTGCTAAGAACTGACCTATATAGCTTTCAATATTAATGAGTACACGTTGGCGTGAATCATTTAAAAGCAGATTATCTATATGGTTGAAAGCATAATTTACGAGTTGCCAATATTGTTGGCTTGGCTGATGGTTTGCCATGCTGACCAAATAGGTAGCAATCAGTTTAAAAGCTTGATAATGATGAGTAGATTCAGTCTTGTTTAAAAATTGATGCAGAGATAGTTTATAGAGTTGATGAATAAACTGAGTTTTTTCATTAATGAATACTTCTGGGAATGGAAGGTCAAGCGAAGCATTTGCAAGTAAAGGAGCAATCGCTTGTCCAGAAGAGGTCAGTGGTTTATTTAAAGCTAATTCTAAATTATTTAAAGTATTCAGTAGAAACTGAGGTACTTGTAATTCACGCAAACAGATAAAATCAATATATCGTTTTACCATGGTCGTGCCTTCACTCAGAGCAATGACATCGTCGGTATTAATTTGCGTGGGTTTAGCAATAATTTTTTGCATCAGCTCAGTTGAATATTGAGTGATTTTTGCAAGATAGGGGATATCAATTAAACGTAGGACTTGAGTGCATTGCTTAAATTGTTCTAATGCATCATCAATACCAAAAGGGAGTGCTTGTTCTTCAATTAAAGTGCTTACTGCGCCTTCAACCAGTTTTATTGAACGATCAATTTCATGTTTAATGATGAGTAAAGCTGTTGGATCGAAATGAATCGAAGTCTGCTCAGACATAAACGTTCCCCTTTGCAAAAAAATCAATTGTTATATTCGTCATGCTCGGTAATTTGAGCTAAAAATCTATGTGACTAATATAACTTAACTTACAAAGGGGAAAAGCTAAAAACGCTAAAGAATCAAAAATTTATTTTGCAAAAAGGCAAGGTTCTCCATGTTTTTCCTCAAATTCTTTGACCCAAGTCTCATGTATATTTAACTCGTCTTCGGAAGGGAAAATAACGGGTAGATCAATTTGAACCCTAGTTTTATTTGTTGTGTTCTGGCTATTTTCACTTTGGGATAAAGCATCTATATCAAAAGAAACCTGTCCACCTGTCATTGCCAGATAAACGTCTGAAAGAATTTCAGCATCGAGTAATGCACCGTGGAAAGTACGGTCTCGTGCTGGAATTTCATAACGTCTTACAAGAGCATCAAGCGAGTTTTTTTGTCCTGGGTGTTTGCTTTTCGCTAAAGCTAAAGTATCTGTTACCTCACATACCTCGGAAAGCGCGGGTAGGCCAGCGCGTCTAAACTCCATATCAAGGAAGTTCATATCGAAGGTCGCGTTATGGGCAATAATCTCTGCGCCTTTTAAATAATCAAAGAGCGTGTCAGCAATTTCTGCATAGAGCGGTTTATCTTTCAAGAAATTATCACTGATACCATGGATATTTTCTGAGTCACCCACTGGTTTTTGCGGGTTAATATAAATATGAATTGAGCTGCCAGTGAGTTTCCGGTTAATCATTTCAATAGCGCCCACCTCGATAATTCGGTCGCCATCCTGGAAATAAAAACCAGTGGTTTCCGTATCGAGAATCAGTTGTCGAGGCCCTTGTAATTTTAGTTTGGCTTCGGTCACAACAATTTGAGGGTGAATATTATTAACGGGTTGCTTACTTTCTGGCTCAGCAGCTTCAACTTCAATAACTTCTTCGTCCACAATAATCATCTCAATTTCTTCGGGCTGTTCAAGATCAATATTATCTTCTTCGATTGCTTCTGCCATATCAAACCCAAAAGGGTCGTCAAGTAACCAATCCTGTTCAGGCTTTTTTATATCTTGCAGGGCAGTCGCTTGAACTGTTTTTTTTTGCAATGCAGTTTGATCGGCTCCGATATTTGCAAGCTCATCGGCCATTTCGTTGCCAGCATGTCCAGCATGGCCTTTAATCCAGTTCCATTCAATATTTCGGCCTGCACAGACCGCATCTAATTTTTGCCAAAGGTCAGGATTTTTTACATCTTTCCAGTTTTTCTTTTTCCAGCCATGAATCCATTCGGTAATCCCTTGTTTCACATAATTTGAATCTGTCCAGATAATTAAATGTGCATCGGGTGGACAAAATGAAACGCCTTCAATGGCAGCAGTGAGTTCCATGCGGTTATTGGTTGTCTCAGGTTCACCGCCAAATAATTTATGCTCACCCTGCTCGGTAATGACATATGCGCCCCAACCACCTAAACCTGGATTGCCACGACATGCACCATCAACATACAGTGTGATTGTTTGAGACATAAATCGAAACCTAAACTAAAAGAAAAAGAACTGAATATGGTGTATTGTATACGCAAAAAGTTCGGTTCCATCGTTACGAAGCAAGGTTTTTTTAATTTCTTGTAACATTTCCATGCAAATGACATTAAATTATTGCCTTGTCTATCCTGCATGCTTTACTACAATGGCATCGAAGACCTAGGGTTTGTGGGCAGACCCCAAAAAATATTACGCGAGTTGTTTGGAAGTTTTTATGTATAAACCAACCACATTTGTGTGGCAGCCATCTGCGGCATCATTGTTTAAAATTACCGTACTTAGCTCTGCTTTAGCTGCGTTGGGTATTACAACAGGCTGTTCATCGACTCCACAATCTGCAAAAACCTCAAAAACAAAACAGGTCAGCGGCGCAGGTTATTTAGATGCAAGTAGTCTTGATTCTTTAGAAGACTTACTTTCAGCAACCGATATGCGTGCTGTAGAAGGCGATCGTCTGCTTATTTTAAAGCATGGTGATGTCTGGAAGCGTATGTCCGTTGGTTTCAAAATGGATTTGAACCATTGGGATTCTCGTATTGAAGCTCAGCGTAGTTGGTTTATTTCTCGTCAGCCTTACCTTGACCGCTTAAGTGCCCGCGCAAGTCGTTATTTGTACCATACGGTTAAAGAAGCTGAACGCCGTGGACTGCCGACAGAACTTGCGTTATTACCAGTAATTGAAAGTTCTTATGACCCAGCTGCAACAAGTAGTGCAGCAGCGGCAGGATTATGGCAGTTTATTCCGAGTACTGGTCGTATTTATGGCTTAAAGCAAACTGGTATGTATGATGGGCGTCGAGATGTGGTTGAGTCGACTCGCGCAGCTTATGAGTTTTTAGGAAGCCTCTATAATCAATTTGGTTCTTGGGAACTTGCTTTAGCGGCTTATAATGCTGGTCCAGGACGTATTCAACAGGCGATTAACCGCAACCAAGCTGCTGGTTTACCAACCGACTATTGGTCTTTAAAACTTCCTCAAGAAACAATGAACTATGTTCCACGTTTCTTGGCTGTTGCTCAAATTATTAAAAATCCGAAGGCTTATGGTGTAGAACTACCACCGATTGCAAATAGACCCCATTTCCGTGAAGTGACTTTATCTGCGCCTTTAACTTTAAATGAAATTGCTTCTACAGCAGGATTAAGCCGTGCAGAACTTTATGCATTGAACCCAGGATATCGTGGTGAAGCAGTAGACCCTGCGAGTCCTATGCGTATTTTGATTCCAGCAGATTTAAGTCCTTCAATTGATAATAAATTAAAAGGGAAAAAAACGGGTGGTAGCTCAGGTTGGTGGGCAAATACAACTTCACCGTCTACACCTACAACTGTTAGTCCTTCTACTACAGTAACAACAAGAACAACGCCTACAACGCAAGTTCAGCCAGTTAAACCTTCTTCGCCAGTGAAGACCAGTTCAACTCCTTCAAAATCTACACCACGTGGTTCCGATGCATTAGCTGCTTTTGCTGCGTCGGCGGATGTACCAAGTGCGCCGCGTATTCCTGTAGCTGTGACAAATGCAGCTAACATTACGAAGCCTGTTAAGATGGAGCCACCAATTTCGGCTTCTGAACGTGAAAAGATTTTAGCTGCAGTTCGTGCTGAAGGTGAAAAAGAAACAGTTCAACAAGCTTTAGAGCCGCAACCAACACAAGCTGAAAAAGATCAAGTTGTTGCTGAGTTAAAAGCAATCGCGCCTAAAGGAACTGAAATTGTCGATCCGTATGATGGCAAAATTAGGTTAACCGCAATTCAGACGAGCCAGTCAGTTGCAGAGCAACAAGGTAAAGAGGTTAGTAGAGGTTTTGCTTATCCAAAAACTTTAGCTGAAGACGTGACCGTAGCTAACTCTGAAGACGGACAGCGCAATAAAGACAAACCTTACATCAAGACTGATACTGATGTAGTGGTTGTACAGCCTAAAGGTAAGCGTAGTACTTATACGGTTTTACCGGGTGATACGTTGGCCGTTATTGCAATGAAAAATGGCGTAAACTGGCGCGATGTTGCGAAGTGGAACCAGATTGACCCTGAAAAGACGTTATATGTTGGTTCAACGCTTTATCTCTATGATGCTAAACCGCAAGAAACTCAAACAACATCTAAAAGTACAGCTAAACCAGATGTATATGTAGTTGAAGCTAACGACAGTTTAAGCGGTGTTGCTAATCAGTTTAATTTGTCAGTAAGACAATTGGCTGAATATAACGATTTATCAGTAACAGATGGTCTATTTGTTGGGCAAAAATTACTGTTAAAAGAGCCGAAGAATAGTCGCTCAAGTGCTAAAGTCGAGCCGAAAGCAGTTCAGGCAAATGCAAAACGTATAGCAACTAAAAGTTATACTGTGAAGCGCGGTGAATATCTTAAATTGATTGCAGATCGTTATGCGCTCTCTAATCAAGAACTTGCTGAATTAACGCCAGGCTTATCTGCGGGTAGTAACTTGATGGCTGGCCAAAAAATTAATGTGCCTACACAAGATATTTCTGTAGATGAAGTTGCTGAAACTAAAACTTCTAGTAAATCTGAAAAGGCTGCTGCGAGTATTTCTTATAAAACTGAAGGCTACAAAGTACAGCGCGGTGATACTTTATCGAGTATTGCAACGAAATCAAAAATTAGCCTAGCTGAATTAGCCGAGTTAAATAACTTAAAAGCAAGTAGCCATGTACAGCTTGGTCAAACGATAAAAGTACCAGCAGGGTTAAGTGTTCCAGAACAATACGTTGTAAAGTCGGGTGATAGCTTAAATGCGATTGCGAGTAAATATAACTTGCAAACAGGTTATTTGGCTGACTTAAATGGTTTGTCTCGTACTGCTGGGTTACGTGCTGGTCAACGTTTAAAACTCACAGGTACAGTTGAAGAAGAAGCACCAACTAAGCCTTCTAAAAATACTAAAGAAGAAACACCCGAAACTTATACAGTCAAATCTGGTGATAGCTTAGGTAATATCGCTAACCGTTACCACTTACAGCTGGACTACCTTGCTTCATTAAATGGTCTTTCACGTACCAGTAGCGTTCGTGTCGGGCAACGTTTAAAGCTAACAGGTGATGTACCTACAGTAGAAACAGCTAAAGTAGATACTAAGTCTTCAACTAAAACAGTTGCGGCTGGTAAAAACACTGAAAGATATACTGTGAAATCTGGTGAGTCATTAAATAGTATTGCGAGCCGTGCAGGCATTTCAGTGCGTGAACTTGCTGAAATGAATGCATTAAAAGCGAGTGCTAATTTACAGCGCGGCCAAAATATTGTAATTCCAAAAACTGTTGTGGAATACAAAGTGAAGCGTGGTGATACATTAATTGGTCTTGCTAGCAAATATGGTTTAGAAACCAATTTCTTGGCTGAGCTGAATAATTTGACACCTTCTACTCAGCTTCGCATTGGTGATGTTATTAAAGTGCCTAATTTATAAAACAATTAGCAATTTATGCATAAATCATCTTTTCAACTGAGCCTGCTAGTCGGGCTCAGTGTCGTTTCACATGCAGTTTTTTCTGCACAGCAAACCACATCATATATAGCGATTCATTCCAAGCCTAAATATTTAGGAATGATAGCTATGCCATATGCAAACCCGAATGCCCCTAAAGGTGGTCTGTTAAGTCAGGCCGCTCAAGGAACTTTTGATAACCTTAATAGTATGAATGGTAAGGGGAATGCTACAGAGGGCGTTAATTATCTTTTTGATACTTTAATGACTCAATCGTTAGATGAGGTCGGAGTTTTATATCCGCTTTTAGCTGAGAAAGTGAGTTATGACCCAGAAAAAACGCAGTCTGTTACTTTCTATTTAAACTCTAAAGCGCGTTTTAGTAATGGACAGCCAGTCACTGCGGCAGATGTTAAATTTAGTTTTGATGCCTATCAGACGAAGTCTAATTTAGGTTTACAGATGTACCTTGCTGATTTGGCAAAAACAGAAGTCATCAATGCCCATCAAGTAAAGTTTAGTTTTAAGTCTAACCATAATCCTAAAATGCCATTCATTTTGGCAACCTTACCGATTTATTCAAAAGCGGATTGGCAAAAAAGAGATTTTAGCCGAATTACCCTACAACCGATTGTGGGTTCGGGGCCATATGTAGTTGAACGGGTGGATGCAGGTAGAAGCATTAGTTATAAAAGAAACCCAAATTATTGGGCAAAAGATTTGCCTATTAACAAGGGGCGTTATAATTTTGACCGATTAAAATATGTCTATTATCGAAATTGGGATATTGCTTTTGAAGGATTTAAATCTGGGCAATACACTTTGCATGAAGAAACTAATCCTAAAAAATGGGTAACAGATTATCGTTTTCCTGCCGTAAAAGCGGGACTGGTTACTCAATATAAGTTTCGTCACCACAACCCGATTGCCACTGAAAGCTATGTGTTTAACACTAGGCGAAAACCTTTAAATGATATTCGTTTTAGACAAGCCTTAACCTATGCCTATGACTTTGAATGGCAAAATAAAGCTTTGTTTTATGGTCAATATCAACGTCTTCAAAGTTATTTTGAAAATAGTGAATTAGCAGCAACAGGTCGACCTTCAAAAACTGAATTAGACTTATTAAAACCGTTATTGCCTAAGTTATCTCCACTCATGCAACAAGGTGTTTTAGCCGACTGGAAATATCCAGTGTCGGATGCAAGTGGCTTTAATCGTCAGAACTTGTTAACTGCACGGCAATTACTCATACAGGCTGGCTATAAAGTTAAAGAAGGGCAGCTATTTACACCAGAAGGAAAAAAAGTTCAGCTTGAGTTTTTAATTCAGCAAGATGGTAAACAACGAACACTTTTACCTTTTATTCGTAACCTAAAAAAGTTAGGCATTGCAGTTAATTTGCGTCAGGTCGATGCTCCGCAATATTTAGAAAGGACTCGTCGTTACGATTTTGATATGACCACGATGAATCTGCCGCAATCTCTCAACCCGGGCAATGAACAAACACAGTTTTGGGGAAGTATCGCTGCAGC
Organism: Acinetobacter sp. WC-141; assembly: GCF_000313935.1. Classification (GTDB taxonomy): domain Bacteria; phylum Pseudomonadota; class Gammaproteobacteria; order Pseudomonadales; family Moraxellaceae; genus Acinetobacter. Next base: position 36,438 of record NZ_AMSS01000046.1, read on the forward strand.
GCAAGATGGAAATTATAATTATGCAGGTATTCGCAACCCAATAATTGATCAAGTGATTTCAAAACTTGTTGCAAGTAAAAGCCGTGAACAACAGATTATTTATACTCGCATTCTCGATCGATTGCTTAGAGCTGGTTATTATCAAATTCCGACCTATGGTAAAGGTGAAAACTGGTATGCTTATTGGAATATGTATCAACAACCTAAAGTTAAACCAGCACTTTCTTCTGGAATAGAATATTGGTGGAGTGATGCAAACAAAGCCAAAACAGTTGCCAAATATTTACATCAACAATAAAAAGCACCTGCCATAAAGGAAATCCTGTTATATGGGTTCATATATTCTCAAGCGACTTCTTTTAATGATTCCCACATTGTTTGTCATTTTATTGATTAACTTTGTGGTTGTGCAAATTGCACCGGGTGGGCCAGTTGAGCAAGCAATACATCAGGCACAAAGCGATTTGGGAATTGGCCGTGCATTGAGTGCAGAAACTTATTATCAAGGTGCTCAAGGTTTAAGCCCTGAAATGGTTGAGCAAATTAAGGCTCAGTACGGCTTTGATCGTTCTGGCCCTGAACGATTTTTTCTAATGTTAAAAGGCTATTTAACTTTAGATTTTGGACAAAGTTTCTTTAAAGATAAACCAGTCGTGGAATTGTTGTGGGAAAAAATACCTGTTTCTATTTCGCTTGGACTGGTGAGCACTTTTCTGATTTATTTAATTTCTATTCCGCTGGGAATTAAAAAAGCAAGACAGCAAGGCTCATGGTTTGATCGGTCCACCTCTTTAGTTCTTGTGGTGGGATATGCTGTACCGAGTTTTGTATTTGCCATTTTGTTAGTTGTTTTTTTTGCGGGCGGCTCTTATTTTCAATGGTTTCCATTACAAAATTTAGTATCAGATAACTTTCAACAACTTAGTCTTTGGGGCAAAGTGACCGATTATTTATGGCATTTGACTTTGCCACTGATTACCATGATATTAGGCGGTTTTGCCAGTTTAACTTATTTAACTAAATACTCATTTTTAGAAGAACTCAATAAACCCTACGTTTTGGCAGCCTATGCAAAAGGTTTGAATGGCCAACAAGTCTTATATAAGCATGTATTTCGTAATGCCATTTTAGTTGTGCTAGCAGGCTTGCCAGAAGTATTAGCGGGTATTTTCTTTGTGGGTAATCTGTTTGTAGAAATTATTTTCCATTTAGATGGGGTGGGTTTGTTGGGCTTTGAAGCAATTGTCCAGCGTGACTATCCTGTTATTTTTGGGGTTTTATTTTTCTTTACTTTATTTAGCCTAATTTTACGTCTCATATGTGATGTGTTGTATCAATGGATTGATCCAAGAATTCACTTTGATGCACAAGGAGGCAAATAATGTCTTTAATTGTTCGTACACGATTACAGCGTTTTAGGCAGCATAAATTGGGCTGGGCCAGCTTTATTTTATTTAGTCTGATTTTGGTTTTATCCTTAGCTGCGGAGTTAATTGCTAACGATAAACCGCTGTTAGTGAAGTATGAAGATTCTTACTATTTACCCGTGTTAAAAACTTATCCTGAAACTGCGTTTGGTGGGGTGTTTGAAACAGAAGCTGATTATAAAGACCCTGCCGTACAAGCGCTTATTGAGGCTAAAGGATGGGCTGTTTGGCCGCTCATTCAATTTTCATATCAAACACCCAATTTAGACTTAGCCGTTCCTGTACCTTCACCACCCTCCAAGCAAAACTGGTTGGGAACAGATGATCAAGGAAGGGATGTTTTCGCCCGTATTCTTTATGGATTAAGAGTATCGTTACTTTTTGGTTTAGCCTTAACCTTTTGTTCCTCTTTATTTGGAATTACCGTAGGTGCCATTCAAGGTTACTATGGCGGTTGGGTAGATTTATTAGGACAACGTTTGGTTGAGGTTTGGAATGGCTTACCCATGCTTTTTATGGTCATGATTTTAGTCAGTATGTTTGTTCCCAATGTATATTGGCTCTTTTTCATTATGTTGTTTTTTGGCTGGACCGTTTTGGTGGGAATTGTCAGAGCAGAATTTTTAAAAGCTCGCCAGTTAGATTATGTGCGTGCAGCCCAAGTTTTGGGAGTGACCGATCGCGCTATTATTTTTAGGCATATTTTGCCCAATGCGATCAGTTCGAGTTTGTCTCAGTTACCTTTTATTTTAACGACTAATATTAGTGCGTTAACCGCTCTTGATTTTTTAGGGTATGGACTGCCGCCGGATGCAGCCTCATTAGGCGAGTTATTGCTACAAGGTAAAAATAATTTAGATGCACCATGGTTAGCAATTTCGGGTTTTTTTAGTCTGGCTATTGTTCTTTCACTTTTAATTTATATTGGGGAGGCGGCCCGTGATGCGTTTGACCCAAGAAAATAGTTTAAATACTGCCTCAACGTTGTTAAAGGTAGAGCATCTTTCGGTGCAAACCAAAGATCAAAAGATTTTATTGGAAGATCTAAATTTTTACTTAAGTGAAGGTGAAACACTCGCTATTGTGGGTGAGAGTGGTTCAGGTAAATCGATGAGCTGCTTAGCAATAATGGGGTTGCTACAAGAAAAATTAGAAGTAACAGGTCAGGTCTGGATTGGCTCACAAAACATGCTTGAGTTAGATGAGACAGCTCAAGCATATTTACGTGGTCGACAAATCGCTATGATTTTTCAGGAGCCTGCTACTGCGTTAAATCCGCTCCATCGTGTTGAAAAAATTATAGGGGAAAACCTTCTATTATCGGGTTTCTCAAAACTTGAAGTTCGACAGCGAATAGTTGATCTACTAAAAGATGTCGGAATTGTTGAACCAGAACAAATTTTAAAACGCTATCCACATGAGCTCTCTGGTGGACAAAAACAACGTGTCATGATTGCGATGACATTGGCGCTTCAGCCTAAAATTTTGATTGCTGATGAACCTACGACTGCGTTGGATGTGGTCTTACAGATACAAATTTTAGAGCTATTAAAATCTTTACAAGCAAAATATGGAATGGCACTTATTTTAATTAGCCATGATCTAAATTTAGTACATCGCTATGCTGGGAAACTGATTGTATTGCAAAGTGGGCATGTAGTAGAGCAAGGTGAACTGAGCCAAATCTTTGCAAACCCTAAAACAGCTTATACAGCACAGTTATTAGATCATGATTTTGGAAGTGTAGAGTCTAGACCCATTCAACAGAATGTTTTATCAGTTCGACAGCTCAGCGTGCAATTTCCTATAAGAAAAGGAATTTTAAATCGCATTCAAGGATATTTCACCGCAATAGAAGATTTGAGTTTCGATCTTGCTCAAGGTGAATCACTTGGAGTGGTTGGTGAAAGTGGTGCGGGTAAGTCATCTTTAGCCCTAGCTTTGGTTCAGCTTGTTAAGAGTAAAGGGCAAATTGTTTTTTTAGGGCAAGATTTGAATCAGTTACAGCCAAAAGTGCTACGGTTGATGAGATCAGATTTTCAACTTGTATTCCAAGATCCATTTGGCAGTTTAAACCCCCGTATGACAGTAGGGCAGATTATTGCTGAAGGGTTAAAGTTAAAAGCTGTGAATGAAAAAGAGGTAACTCAGCAAGTTAAATCTGCTTTGGTAAAAGTTGAATTGGCTGAAGATTTTCAACATCGTTATCCTCATGAACTTTCGGGTGGCCAACGTCAACGTGTAGCCTTAGCTAGAGCTTTAGTGGTTCAGCCTAAACTTTTAATTTTGGATGAACCTACATCGGCTTTAGATCGGACCACGCAAAAAGCCATAATTAAGTTGTTGCGACAATTACAGCAAACTGAGCAGTTAAGTTATATTTTTATTAGTCATGATCTGAATATAGTGAAATCACTGTGCCATAAAGTGATGGTATTACGTCATGCTAAAGTTGTTGAATATCAGGAAACTGAACTCCTATTTTCTAAGCCTCAAACTGAATATACCAGACAGTTAATTAAAGCATCTCTTTAAGATTTTATTTTAATTATTTGTTTTTTAATAGAATAAATTTAATTTTTGTCTTATGCAAAAAGTTGCATATTTTTATATTCTTTAAAATTGACATGTGCTATTGTCAGTTATCGATTATGTCTTGACACGCTCAATAACTCATTTAAATTAGAGTAATTGCTCTATAATTCAAAAAAAGAGGTTAACCATGAACCAGATTGCTCAACCCATCACAATTCGCAATACCACCTTTAAAAACCGAATTATTAAAGGTGCGATGAGTGAGGCGCTTGCAAATTATGAAGGCCAACCAAATGATTTACATTTGGGCTTATATGGTGCTTGGGCAAAAGGTGAACTTGGCTGTGCCATTACGGGCAATGTCATGGTAAATGCTGGAGCAAAAAATGAACCGGGTGTTGTGGTTATTGAAACTGAACGTGACCTAAATCGCTTAAAAGAGTGGGCGGCCTTGGGTAAAAAATATGGCATGGTGCAATTGATTCAATTGTCACACCCAGGTCGCCAGTGTCCAAAAGGTTTAAATAAAGAAACCGTGGCGCCATCGGCAGTACCTTTTAGTCCAGCTTTAGCAACCATGTTTGGAACGCCACGTGAACTTACTCATGATGAAATTCTAGATATTATTAATCGTTTTGCGAAAGCAGCTCAGATCTGTGAAAAAGCAGGTTTCGAAGGTGTGCAATTGCACGGCGCACATGGTTATTTAATTAGTCAGTTTTTATCGCCATTAACCAATAAGCGTACAGATCAATGGGGCGGTTCAGTTGAAAATCGTAGCCGTTTTTTATTAGAGGTTTATAAGGCGGTACGTGAAGCAACCTCTGAAAATTTTATTATTTCCGTGAAGCTTAACTCGGCTGACTTCCAGCGTGGCGGTATTAGTGAAGAAGATGTGATTTCAGTTTTTAAAGCAGTAGACGAAGCTGGTATCGATTTAATTGAAATTTCAGGCGGTACTTATGAGGCACCAGCAATGGCTGGGGCTAAGGCGGATAAACGTAAAGCAAGTACGATTGCGCGTGAGGCATACTTTTTAGATTTTGCTGAGAAAATCCGCCAACATGTTAAGTGTAAACTCATGGTAACAGGTGGGTTCCGTACTGTAGAGGGCATGAATGCTGCACTCGCAAGTGGCGCATGTGACTTTATTGGTATTGCTCGCCCATTTGCGGTGGAAACCGATTTAACAGAACGTTTAATTGCAGGGCAAGACGTGCGTTATGCCGTAAAACCGATTAAAACAGGTTTACCTTTTGTCGATAAAATGGCAATTATGGAAATTATTTGGTATGCCGCTCAATTTAAAACCATTGGCAAGGGTAAAAAACCAAATCCAAAACTTTCACCACTTGTGGTGTTTTTAAATTATGCCAAAGGCAATATTAAAGCGGTGATTCAAGGACAAGTGAATTCGCGTAAGTCTGCATAATTTCATTACCATGCAGTCGTCCAGTAAGCGTTAAATGTAGAAGCAGACCATTGGCCTTTAATTAAAGCATTGTTAAAGGCGGGTCTGTTTTCTATTTGGGCAAGATAACGGTGTATATGTTTAAACTGACTGTAATTTTGTGAGCAAGCTAATAATGGAAACTACATCAAAATATCAGCAATAGTAAACTGATCTCCAGCAAACCACGCATGTTGCTCTAAATGTTCATCAATCATTTTCATTTGTCGTTGTAACGATTGATTGAGATAGCCTTGATCGAATCCATATTTTAAAAATTTAGGAATGAAACGGATTGGAAAAGGTGTACGTTGTGCAATTTGGTGAAAGATTTGTTTGAGTACTAAATCGGGAATGAATGTTGCCTCACAATAATTTTTCCAATAATAAAAATTTAGGGGTTGTTGGTTTGATAGGCTATTCGGTCCCAATTGTGGGTGTAAATGAGATAGGTAATCTAAAATTGCTGAGGTTTCAGCTAAGACTGAAGTTTTTCCTTGTTCAATAATTTCGATAGTTGGAAATTTTGATAATTGATGAGGTGAGTTTTTATCTTCGCCTATAACTGAATGATCTTTTATAATGAGTTTATAGCCGAGTCCTAATTCTTCTAAAAACCAAATAATGCGTTGAGAGCGAGAATTTTTTAAATGAAATAATCGAATTTGCATGTCATGTCTAAATTATAGTTTTGATCTATGTTGAGTATAGAACATAATTTAATTATAAAAATATTTATAAATCAGTAAATTATATTTTTTACATAAAAGTAGCTTAATAAAAAGCCACTGCCTTAAAAATACAGTGGCTTTTTAGTGTTTGATATCCCTAACGAGATCTGACCTACAAGTTTGTCGCCTTGAAGAGGCTACCGTATATCAGATCTTTTTATAGTTCAGTTTAGAACGTATAGCTCATACCCAATTGAACCGTACGTGATTCACCTGGATAAGCATATAAATTGAAAGCACTTTCATCATAAACTTTGTCAAAAATATTCTTCACATCTAAGTTAAGACGAAGTTTTGGTGTTGCTTGATAATAAGAAACCAAATCTGTAATCGCATAACCTTTCATAGTGTAGGTGCTATTTGCTGTTTGTCCTGCACGCTTATCAATATATTTTTGATTAATTCCTAGACCTAAGCCTTGTAAAGGGCCACCCTGAAACTCATAGATATTTAAAAGATTAAAACTATTCTTTGGAATATTGGCTAAGGTGGTTCCTTTTTTCAAAGTATTGTCTTTGCTGACTTCTGCATCTGTATAGGCATATCCACCAATAATTTTCCAAGCTGGAGTAATTTGCCCTGCAACATTTAGCTCAATACCTTGGCTACGAACTTCGCCAGCAGCAACTTTATAGGCTGAATCTACAGGATCGAGGGTTAATACATTTTCTTTTTTTGCATAAAAAATAGCAGAGTCAACCGATAGCATATTGTCGAGTGCTTGCCATTTAAAGCCTAACTCGTAAGCCATGCCTTCCTCTGGGTCAAAACCTTCTCCATTTCGGCTAGCACCAGTGTTTGGTTTAAAAGATTTTGCAGCATTGCTATAGATTGAAAGGTCATCACGAGCTTTAAAAACCAAACCTAAACGTGGAATAAATGCATTGTGACTCGTATTCCAATTTGCAGTATTCGGTAATAGGTTTTTGTAATCATGTGCGTAGTGCTCAAAACGTAAACCCAGTAGCGCGCTTAAGCGCTCATTTAAATCGATTTGGTCTTGTACAAAAAGGGCGGTTGTTTTTAAGTTTTCACGATCATGTGTAGTAACCCGATTAAGCTCAGGTAGCGGTTGGCCTAAAACAGGATTATAAATATTAATAGGGTAACTACCGACATCACCACTTGAACGAATAATATATGACTTGTAATCATAATTTTCATATTCAAGCCCAGTCACTAAAGTATGAGTTAGACCTAAAATTTGGAAATTACCTGTTAGATTAATTTGGGCATCGGTATCTTGCCATTTCAATTCACGATAGTTGTAATTTCGGCCTAAAGTTTCACCGTCATTTTGAATGCCATTTGCCTCTACCGCATAGCCATACAATTTGCCATTTAAATATTGCACACCAGCATTCAGTTTCCAGTCATTTCCAAGGTCGTGTTCGACTCGTAATTGAGTCATATTATTATCATTGTAGAGTCGGTTGTTGTATTTACCCGTTTCCCATAAATAGGTTTCTGGTGAGCTATTAAAAGATTTCTGTGTTGGATAACGTGTATGACCACGGTCAAGCGGATGCTGGTTTCTTAAAATATCGGCTTCGAAGGTAACTTTAGTCGCGTCGGAAGCTTGCCATTGAATGACTGGAGCAATTCCATAACGTTTAGACTCAACGTGGTCGCGATAACTATCACCACCTTCTGCAATCACATTGAGGCGATAACCAATGTTTTCTGCATTTGGAATGATGCCTGTTGTATCTATAGTGGTGCGATATAAACCTTCACTGTTAAGCTGGGCACCTAAAGTAGTTTGTTGCTCAGACTTTGGAGTTTTAGAAATTAAGTTAAACGTACCACCTGGGTCACCACGGCCATACAAGCTAGAAGAGGGGCCACGCAAAACGTCTACGCGTTCAATCGTGTTGCTATCTGGAGCGTTCGGATAACCGCGGTTAATCGGGAATCCGTTACGGTAAAACTCACCGCTGGTGAAACCACGAAGGTTAAACCCTGTTAAACCTTGACCGCCAAAGTTATTAGCACGAGTAACACCGCCAGCTAAATCCAACGCTTCGATTAAACGTGTTGCTCCAATATCTTCAATTACTTTTTGGGTCACCACACTGACAGATTGCGGCGTATCTTTTAATGAGACTTCACTACGTGTTGCGCTACTTGAATTATCTACTTTGTAAGTTTGATCAGCAGCTTGTTGAGCTTTAATTTTAATAGTAGCAAGCGTAGTTGAAGATTGATCTGTTTCTGCGAAAGCACTTGAGATACAGCAGAGTTGAGCGATGCTCAGGGAGAGGAGGCGAAGCTTAAGATCCATTTAAAACCTTGTTGATAATAAATATCAGTATAAAAATAAGAATTATTATATTGTAAAACTATGTGTAAAAAGAATACTGGATCAATGAAATATTTGCACAAGTGTATTTTATTTAGAAATATAAATGATAAAAATTAAAAAACAAGCAACGATAGGTTTAAATAATTATAAATTACAGTTTAAAATAGAGCATCAAATACATAAAACAATAGCTTTTAAAATCAAATAAATAATTTATAGCTAACCGTTTTTAATTGTATTTTTGAAAATCAAAATAGTTTTTATATTTATTTAGGGGAAGTTCGATGTTTACGATTGTTGGCATATTTTTATTAGCCATGATGATATTGGCAATTTTAAGTATTTTAAAGAAAGGGGAAAGTAGAAAGGGAAATGCAAAACGTAACCCAATTAAGGGAAAACGTATCATTACTATGAATGAGCAACCTACTTTTATGAAGCTAAGAGAAGCTTTACCTGAACATATTATTTTGGCACAAGTTGCTTTTAGTGCATTTATGACAGCACAAGGATATGCGACACGTAATTTGTTTAATCGTAAAGTTGCTGATTTTATTGTGTTAGATAAGGCATTTAATATTGTTGCTATTGTTGAACTAGATGATTCGAGTCATAAGGGGAAAGAAAAAACTCATGAAGAACGAGATGCTTTAATTCAGGAAGCTGGTTTTAGAGTTGTACGTTATAAAAGAACACCAGAGCTTGCACAAATACATGCAGATTTTAATATTGCAACAATCTCATTAGCTCAAGTTTCAATAGAACCAAACTCAAGTGAAACAAGAACAAAGTTTGTCGCTGATGCAATAACTGTTGAAAGAGACGATCCGACAATACAACCTTTACCATATATTGATGAAGTAAAGTTGAAATCTTAAATTTTGAAAAATACTAAGCTATCTCATGGATAAAATTTGAAGTGAGATAAAGTAATTTAAAAGATGTGATTTTGAAATGAATTTCTTATAAAAGAAATTGGCGTCCCTACGGGGATTCGAACCCCGGTTACCGCCGTGAAAGGGCGATGTCCTAGGCCTCTAGACGATAGGGACGTTGAGGATGGCGGTATCTTAAGAAGCCACCACCAAACTGTCAAGTAGGTAAGGAGACAGTTTGTTCAAAATATAGCAAAACAGTTCAGCAGTTTTCTGAGTATCGTATAAAGCAGAGTGTGCTTCTTTACCATCGAACTCAATTCCAGCTTGAATACATGCTTTAGCAAGGACAGTCTGTCCAAACATAACAGCACTTAAAGTGACCGTATCCATGACTGAAAAACTATGAAATGGATTCTGGTTTTTTGTGCTTGTACGCGCAATTGCCGCTTGTAAAAAACCAAGATCAAAATGGGCATTGTGACCAACCAACACTGCGTGGGTACAATGTTGCTGTTTACGAACTTCATTGACTGATTTAAAAATACGGCGCAATGCTGTTCGCTCATCTTCAGCCATTGCTATACGCATTGGGTTGAATGGATCAATACCAATAAAGTCTAGCGAACGGCGGTCGAGGTTAGCCCCTTCAAACGGGTTAATGTGCGCATGAAATGCTGGACCAGGGACAAATTGTCCCTGAGCATCATACACAATTGGAATGCACGCAATTTCTAGCAATGCATCTGTCTGGGCATTAAAACCTGCAGTTTCAACGTCAACAACCACAGGTAAGAAGCCACGAAAACGTTGGCCAATGACCGGGACAGAGGTTTCTTGTGTCACACTTTTCTCCATTGCAGCGTTTTCCCGGCATGCAGCGGGATAATTTTTTGATCATCTAAATAATCAAAAGATTCTGGTACAAGGTTATCTTCTTTTACCAAGGTAATGGTAGAAGTATTACGTGGTAGACCGTAGAAGTCTGCGCCAAAGTGGCTTGCAAAACCTTCTAAACGCTCTAATTTACCCACTTGGTCAAATGCTTGGGCATAAAGCTCAATTGCATTAGGTGCACTATAACAGCCCGCACAGCCACACGCATTTTCTTTTGCATTTTGTGAGTGAGGTGCACTGTCTGTACCTAAGAAGAATTTAGGATTACCACTTGTTGCAACTTCAAGCAAAGTTGTTTGGTGTGTTTGGCGCTTCAAAATTGGTAAACAATAAAAATGCGGTTTAATACCACCGACCAACATGTCATTACGGTTAAATAATAAATGCTGAGGAGTGATTGTTGCCGCAACATTACGGTCATGCTCTAAAACAAAATGAGCCGCATCGCTTGTTGTAATGTGCTCAAGTACCACTTTAAGTTTTGGAAACTGTTGTAAGAGTGGGTTGAGTACTTCATCAAGAAAACGTTTTTCGCGGTCAAAAATATCGACATGGTTATGAGTGACTTCACCATGAAGTAATAATGGAACTTGATGTTCTTCTAATTGCTCAATCACTGCATAAACTTTACGAATGTCACTTACACCGTTATCAGAATTGGTGGTCGCGCCTGCTGGGTAAAGTTTAATTGCATTTACATGCCCAGATTCTTTAATTTTACGAACTTCGTCTGGTGAAGTGAAGTCAGTAAAATAAAGCACCATACGTGGGTCAAAATTAAGACCCTCTGGAACATGAGCAAGAATACGTTCACGGTAAGCCAATGCTTCTTCCACAGTTTTTACTGGCGGAACAAGGTTTGGCATACAGATCGCTCGAGCAAACTGTTTAGCCAAATCAGGTACGGTACGTTTTAATGCTAAACCATCACGTAAATGTGCATGCCAGTCATCTGGCTGGAGCAGGGTAATAGAGTCCAAGGCAGTTCAAACTTCGAAATAAAACAAATGATAATCGATAAAGTGTGAAAATGGTAACGAGAATTACGGACAAATGGCAAAATAAAGCGCAAGAGGCCTTAAAAATTAATGTTATATTTTGTTAATGTGTGAGAGGCAGGAATCGGGTAGTGGCAAATAGGGGCAATGTACATGAATTACTCAAAGCAAAAGAAGAAATAGAATATCTTGTAACTTTACATACTCATCGTTATGCCAATACACCTTTACCTCATCAATTAGAAAAAAAGTTCTGGTGCTTAAACCTTGAACGAACTAAACAAAATATCTCAAAATTTTTAGCAAGTGGCGTTCTTACCTATCTCATTTTTATTTTATTGGCACTGCCTACTGATTATTTGGTAATCGGTGTGCCTTACATTACTTGGGACTTTATTTATTGCTTACTGAGCGCAATTAATATTGCTTGTGCACTGTTGCTATTTTGGGCTTTTGCTAAGTTAAAGAAACTCACTGAATATTTTTATATTGCTGCATGCGGTATTGTATTTTTTACGATTATTATCAATGCAATGTTGCTTCTTAGCGTAGGAAATGTCGCTCTTAAAAATCAGTCGATGTTGCTACTTTCTTTTTTATATATGCTTGGTTTTATTTTGAGCGGTATAAAGCCTGTGCACATGCTTTATGTGGGTTTGATCGCAGCAATTTCTGTTTTTTCTCTATTGATTTTATTGCAAGCGAATTGTGATTATATTGCTTTGGGGCGGGCATTGTTTGGTAGCTGTATTTTAGGTTTTTCAATTAGTACGATGCTTATATCGAGAGAAAGAAGCCTTTTTTTAAATAATCAGCTTGCTGAGCTTAATGAGCAGATTTTACGTATAGAGGCCTCTGAGTTACTTCATTTAAGTCAGCAAGATGCACTCACTAATATCTCGAACCGACGTACTTTTGATGAGATGTTTGACTTTTTTTACTATCGGGCAAAGCAAGAGCAACGACCATTAGCCGTTTTATTTATTGATATCGATTTTTTTAAAAACTATAACGATTTTTATGGGCACCAGATGGGCGACAAGGTCATCGCATCTATTGCTTCTGCAATTAAAAATTCGATTCGGCATGTTGATTTTGTGGCCCGTTATGGCGGCGAAGAGTTTGTGGTTCTTTTACCGAAAACACCCGCTCAAGGTGCCTACGCTGTGGCTGCCAATATTTATAAAGCGATAGAGCGTCAAGCGATTCCTCATGCGGCATCTTTAGTTTCTAAGCATGTGACCATTAGTTTGGGTTTTACCGTTTATACAGAAGGTTTAAAAGTCACTCAGGAAAATTTAATTCATGCTGCCGATCAAGCTTTATATCGGGCTAAGCAGCTTGGGCGTAACCAAATTTATTATCAGCCTTTACAAGTCGCCGAAATTGCCTGAATGAATTTAAAAAATAAAAAGGCCACCTTAATAGGCGGCCTTTTTTGACGTTATAAGAAAATTATTTTTTCTTACTGTCTAATTGAGGAATAGCAGAACCTTGACCGATTGAAAGTAAACCAGCATCTGTATAGATACCAAGTTTTGCACGTGTATCGGTAATGTCGAGGTTACGCATAGTCAACTGACCAATACGGTCCATAGGCGAGAACATTGAATCGCCTTTTTCCATTGTTAAACGTTCAGCTTCGTACGTTAAGTTTGGAGATTCAGTGTTCATGATGGTGTAGTCATTACCACGACGGAGCTCAAGAGTTACTTCACCTGTAACAGCTTTAGCAACCCAACGCTGTGCAGTTTCACGCAACATAAGCGCTTGAGAGTCGAACCAACGACCTTGGTAAAGTAAACGACCTAAACGTAAACCGTTAATGCGGTATTGTTCGATGGTATCTTCGTTATGAATACCAGTAACTAAACGCTCGTAAGCAATATGAAGAAGGGCCATACCCGGTGCTTCATAGATACCGCGAGATTTCGCTTCGATAATACGGTTTTCGATTTGGTCAGACATACCTAAACCATGACGGCCACCAATACGGTTTGCTTCAAGAATAAGCTCAACTGGATTGTTAAAAGTTTGACCGTTTAACGCAACAGGTACACCTTCTTCAAAACGTACAGTTACTTCTTCTGGTTTGATTTCAACTTCTTCTTTCCAGAAAGCAACGCCCATAATTGGGTCAACGATTTTAATACCAGCATTTAGGTATTCAAGATCTTTTGCTTCGTGAGTTGCACCCAACATGTTTGAGTCAGTTGAGTAAGCTTTTTCTTTTGACATTTTATAGTCAAAACCGTTGTCGATCAGGAACTGTGACATTTCAGCACGGCCACCGAGTTCATCGATGAAGTTTTGATCTAACCAAGGTTTGTAAATTTTAAGATTCGGGTTGGTCAACAAACCATAACGATAGAAACGTTCAATATCGTTACCTTTATAAGTTGAACCGTCACCCCAGATGTTTACGTCATCTTCTTTCATTGCAGTAACTAACATTGTACCTGTTACTGCACGACCTAATGGAGTCGTATTGAAATAAGGAACACCACCTGTACTGATATGGAATGCACCACACTGAATTGCAGCAATACCTTCAAGTGCAAGTTGTAAGCGGCAGTCAATTAAGCGAGCTTTTACAGCGCCGTATTGTTCTGCTTTCTTTGGAATTGCATCGTAGTCATCTTCATCAGGCTGGCCTAAGTTTGCAGTATATGCATAAGGCTCTGCGCCCTTTTGTTTCATCCATAATAAAGCAGCTGAAGTGTCTAGGCCTCCGGAGAAGGCAATCCCAACTTTTTTGCCTACTGGTACATGCTGCAAGATAGTTGCATTATCAGTCATTGCTAATCCTAACATTTATAAAAAAGACCCCGTTGAGGTGGTCTCGAGAATTCTGAATGGCGGCTATTGTAGCACTATTCACGGTGCTTTTTTTGGCAAAAAAATCATTAATTCACTTGTTCTGATTGGTATTTATTATTTGAAGAAAATATAGGATTGTCTTCTTTATATATAGATTGACCATAATCTCGAATAAAAAATAATTCTGGGTCATCCAAAATTATCAAAAAAGTATTAAAGTACTATGCAACAAGTTGCAAAAAATTATTGGGACGCAGCATGACAAGTTACGCCAATTTATTAAAACCATTACATTTAGGCTTTACCACCATTAAAAACCGTGTGGTGATGGGATCCATGCATACAGGACTTGAAGACCGTTTTTTTAACTACCCAAAACTGGCAGCTTATTTTGAAGAGCGTGCAAAAGGCGGGGTTGGCCTGATTGTGACAGGTGGTATTTCTCCGAACCGTCAGGGATGGTTGGCACCTGCGGGTGGAACCATGAACAGTCTCTTTGATGTTCCTCAGCACCGTTTGGTAACCCATGCTGTCCATAAACATGGCTCTAAAATCTTAATGCAGATTTTGCACGCTGGCCGTTATGGTTATCAACCTTTTGTTGTGTCTTCAACGGCAATTAAATCTCCTATTTCACCGTTTAAACCGCGTCAGCTTTCTGAAAAAAATATTCTAAGTACAATAGAAGATTACGCACAGTGCGCTGACATTGCCAAAAAAGCAGGCTATGACGGTGTCGAAATTATGGGCTCGGAAGGTTATTTAATTAACCAGTTTTTAAGTAGCCACGTAAACCAGCGTACTGACCGTTGGGGCGGTGAAATTGAAAACCGTATGCGCTTTCCAGTTGAGATTGTGAAAGCGATTCGCGCCAAAGTTGGTGAGAAATTTATTATTTGTTTCCGCTTGTCTTTACTCGACCTTGTGCATGATGGTAACACCATGCAAGAAGTGGTGACTGTTGCGAAAGCTTTAGAAAAAGCAGGTGTGACTTTATTAAATACTGGCATTGGCTGGCATGAAGCTCGTGTTCCGACCATTGTCACGTCTGTACCTCGTGCAGCTTTTGTTGATTACACGGCCCATGTAAAACAACATATTTCTATTCCGATTATTGCGTCAAACCGAATTAACATGCCTGAAACTGCCGAAGAAATTTTGGCAACTGGCAAAGCAGATATGGTTCAAATGGCACGTCCTTTATTGGCCGATGCATTTTGGGTAAATAAAACTGCGACTAACCGTGTTGATGAAATTAATACTTGTATCGCCTGTAACCAAGCGTGTTTAGACCATGCTTTTAAAAATAAGCGTGTGTCTTGTTTGGTTAACCCGCGCGCAGGGCATGAAACAGAACTGGTTTATTTAAAAACCAAGCAGCCTAAGCGTATTGCTGTTGTAGGTGGTGGTGTAGCAGGTATGTCCGCGGCAACTGTTGCGGCAAGCCGTGGCCATGCAGTGACGCTATTTGAAGCAACTTCAGATGTGGGTGGTCAATTTAACTTTGCCAAAGTTGTACCGGGTAAAGAAGAATTTCACGAAACGATTCGCTACTTTAAAGTCCAACTCGAAAAAACAGGGGTGGATCTACGTTTAAATACTCGCGTGAATCGTGAGCAACTTGAACGCGAAGGTTTTGATGAAGTGATTGTTGCAACAGGTGTAATCCCTCGCGCATTAAAAATTGAAGGAAGCAATGCACCACAAGTTCTTTCTTATGCTCAAGTTCTAAAAGGGGCAGAAGTTGGACAAAAAGTTGCAGTGATTGGTGCTGGTGGTATTGGTTTTGATGTGTCTGAGTTTTTACTTAAACCTCCACATCACCCCCAGCCGCAACCTTTAGCCGAATGGCAACGTGAATGGGGTGTAGACCCAGATCCGAACTATGTTTCTGAAGGTGGTATGCAGCCGCCAGAAGTTGAACCTCCAGTTCGCCAGATTTATTTATTACAACGTAAAGCAACACCTCTCGGTATTGGCCTAGGCAAAACTTCGGGTTGGGTACATCGTGCACAGCTTAAAAAGCATGGTGTGCGTATGTTACGTGGTGTGCAATATAAAGCTGTCACTGATGAAGGGATTTGGATTGAGCACAATGGCCAAGACCAGCTTTTACGTGTAGACACGGTTGTAGTGTGTGCAGGTCAAGAGTCGGTAAAAGACTTGATGCCCAAAGAAGGTGAGTCGACTTTAGCCAACTACCATATTATTGGTGGTGCAAAGCTCGCAGCAGAGCTAGATGCGAAGCGTGCGATCAAAGAAGGAGCAGAATTAGCTGCTCGATTGTAAAATTGATGAAACAATATGCACTTGAACACAAAGCGATGATATTTTTCTTGAATAAAATGAATAAGCTTTGTATTCTTACGCACATGGAAGCGTGGCAGAGCGGTTTAATGCACCGGTCTTGAAAACCGACGAGGGTGTGAGTCCTCCGTGAGTTCGAATCTCACCGCTTCCGCCAAAATTCTAAATAAGCCCTTGTTTTTACAAGGGCTTATTTTTTATCTGTTATTTTACCCCTCAACCTACCCCACATTAAAACTTGGATTAGAATAGTTAAAATAAGAATAATTCAGATGGCTTAAGATTGAGGTTTAAATTTCTTTAAGCATTTTCTAACTTCATTTATTAATTTTTTTTAAATCTATATAGAAGCACTTAACGTGCAGCTTTCTGAATCGGTAAAATATATCAATTCTAGTTTACGATCTTTAGTGTCTATAGATGAATCTAAAATAAACACTTGAGTTCTTTACAGGTATTAAGACGACATTTGATGACGTACTTATCTTTTATTTGTACTGAAGTTGATTAAAATCCTAATTGAAGGAGGTTAGTCATATGAATAAAGATGTAGTGTATTTAATACAAAATGAAGGCAAGGAAATTGTATTACATTGTCAACGTGACACAAACTGATGTGTGCTGAAAAAACAGGAGGTTTTAACTTGGTAAACTAAACACACTCATCAGGAGTTTACCATGAGCAAGAAACACAAGACTTACACCACAGAATTTAAAGCTGAAGCCATCAAATTAATTGAAGCCAATCAAGGCAATGTCTCGGAAACAGCCAGACAACTTAGCATTTGAATGCAAACTCTTTCAAATTGGAATACCAAAGCAAAGGCTGGAACTTTAGCAG
>NZ_AMSS01000047.1 GCF_000313935.1 Acinetobacter sp. WC-141
TTATCTGACGTACAGCGTACATACTCATTTTTATACCCTGAGCTTGTAAGTATTTGGTTAATCGAATATAACCATAGCTCTGCTTTGTCTCCTCATGGGCTATTTTCACCAATATCGTCTGTTGATTTCGTTGAATCGTTCTTTTGCTCACGCCTCTCTTGAGCCAATCATAAAAACATGAAACTGAAACATGAAGTAATCGAGCCATTAAGGTAATTGGAAAAGAATATCTTTTTTGTTTCATATAGGCGTACCTTACTGACTTTCTTTGGCAAAGTACGCTGCTGCCTTTTTTAAAAATTCACGTTCCATTTCAGCTATTTTGAGCTGTTGTTTGAGTTTTTTATTTTCTTCGAGTAGAGCGTTTAGATCAGGTGAATACTGTTTTGTACCTGCTAAAGTTCCAGCCTTTGCTTTGGTATTCCAATTTGAAAGAGTTTGCATTGAAATGCTAAGTTGTCTGGCTGTTTCCGAGACATTGCCTTGATTGGCTTCAATTAATTTGATGGCTTCAGCTTTAAATTCTGTGGTGTAAGTCTTGTGTTTCTTGCTCATGGTAAACTCCTGATGAGTGTGTTTAGTTTACCAAGTTAAAACCTCCTGTTTTTTCAGCACACATCACATTAAGGTGGGTACAGCTGTTGTAACCAAATTAATGAAACCTTTTGGTTATACCAAAGAAATGATTGATTTAACTGGAACGTGTGCTTTAGAGCATTTTACTTCTACGATTGCAGCTGAACTTTTACAAAATCCTGAAATCCAGGCAATGTTCCAAGATGACACCATGTATCATTTGTGGATGTGGCATGCTGTAGAAGAAAATGAGCATAAAGCTGTGGCATTTGATGTATATACAAGTATGTATGGACAAGGACCGAAAGCTTATTTCATGCGCTCAACCGCTTTACTTATTGCAATGGCATTAATCTTTGCAACTCAATCGTATTTTACTGCTAAGTTACTCAAGACCGATGATAAATTAACATGGAAGGATACGAAGTACATGCTTAAGTTCATGTATGGTCGTAAAGGTTTTATGACACGTCAAATTCCAGAGTTACTTGATTTCTTAAGACCAAAATTTCATCCAAATGATTCTGACACTACCGCATTGCTGGCAACTTGGCGCGAAAAACTAGGTCTCTAAAAAAAGATGGTAAAAAAGGACAATTCAATTGTCCTTTTTTTTACTCGTTTTTTCTGGTGAAGTTTTTATAATACGCGTTACTTTAAAACTTTAATTATGCTGGAACCCATGATTCGTATTATGCAAAACACTGATGTCGATATTGTTGTACAAATCGAAAAATTAGTGCAAACACATCCATGGTCAAGACAGCAATTTATTGAATCTTTGAATTCCTATCAATGTACAGTCATTGAGTCACAAAATAGAGTAGTTGGGTTCTGTATTTTACAACCAGTGTTAGACGAAGCAAATTTATTGCTTATGGCAATTGATCCTAAAATGCAAGGTCAAGGCTTAGGATATGAATTATTAAATGCATCAATTGATCTGTTAAAAAATCAGCCAGTACAAATTTTTTTAGAAGTTCGTGAAAGTAATAAAGCCGCTATCGGTTTATATGAAAAAACAGGTTTTCACCAAATTGACCTTCGTCGCAATTATTATCCTACTCCAGAAGGGGGGCGGGAACATGCAGTCATTATGGTAAAAACCTGTACTGATGATTTTGCATCTTTATTTTAAATGTTGATCGGACCGCTTTTCACCAGAAAACAGGATCAATATTATTTAATAATTAAATTATTCCATTCAGAAGGTAAGGTCGTCATCAGCGACGTACCTAACTGTTGAATTTCTTCTGGTGATAAGGATCTGTTTAAACGACGCCATTGTCCATCGAGTAAAAGTTCTAAAGGGGTATATTGCGATTTATAATTCATTTTGGCTGAATGCGGTACCCAATAGCCTAAATAAAGATATTCTAGACCAAGCGATTTAACATATTCGATTTGGTTAAGTATTGAGTACACACCAAGTGATCTACGATGCTCATCTGGATCAAAGAAAGTATAGACCGCAGACAGGCCATCGTCCATTAGATCGCAGGTAGATACACTGATTAAACGGTTATCTTTCCAAAGCTCAAGAAAAAAGCTATCTGTACAACTGTGTACTAAAAACTTTTCAAACTGATCTAAGCTAGGTGGAAACATATCACCATCAGCATGGCGTTCATTAATATAGCGTTCATATAAGTCATAATGAATTTGTGCTGCTTGCTGAGTCGGCAAAACAGTCATGGTCAGATCTTGATTTCGTTTCCATGCTTTTTTTTGCATACCATTCATGTGGAAATCGGCAACTGGAACACGACAAGACAAACATTGTCTGCACAAATGGCATTCAGGGCGATAAACAAAGTCACCGCTACGACGAAACCCTAAACGAGAAAGTTCTGAAAGAGTGACCACATCAATCCGATGAATCGGGTCTAAAAACACCATGCGCGCCGATTTATTTTCTAGGTAGCTGCAATCATGAGGTGGAGTAATATAATACTGCAGATCATTTAAAAGGGACTTCGGGTGATATGATTTCATGATTGGTCCCTCCTGTTATCATTCCATTAATTTTGCATCTAATGCTATTGTTTTACTTGAAAATACACGTTCTTGATACTTTTTCCAATTGATAGAGGGGTGAATAATTACATCTTGTAACGATTTTAAGTAGTCTTGACGAGAAAGTGTACAAGCTCCCAAGCTAATTAAGTGACTATTTACAAGTTGACAGTCTACCCAAGGGAGCTGATTTTCTTGTCCAATCAGCATTAATGTGTAAAAAGCCATTTTTGAAACATCAGTTTCATTGCTAAACATTGACTCCCCAAAGCATCCTTTGCCAATCGTAATGCCATACAAACCTCCGACAAGTTTTTCTTGTTCCCAGACTTCCACACTATATCCATAGCCAGCATTAAACATCTCACAATAGCCTTGAATAATATCTTCGCTAATCCACGTTTCGTCTGCATAACTTCTTGGTAGAGAACATGATCGAATAACTTCTTCGAAGGCATGATTAACCGTAATTGCATAGTCATATTTTTTCATATTTCTAAGGAGTGACTTGCTTGGTTTGTAATTTTGAGGATAGATGATGCAGCGAGGTTCTGGGCTCCACCAACAAATTGGCTCATCTTCATTAAACCACGGAAATAATCCATGGGTGTATGCTTCATATAGGGTAGAAGGGGAGAGATCGGCTCCAATACAAATTAAACCATGACCATCGGGATCGGCTTCAATGGGATCAGGAAAAATGAATTGAGAAAGTGGAAGTGTATTCATAAAAATAAAATAAGATCAGCTTTAAGGTTATGCTATAAAAATTAATATATGTCAGCTAGTCATTATTCTAAAAAAACAGCCGTTATAAGAACGGCTGTTTTTAAACGCTAGAAATCTATGATTTAAAGATTATCTAGATATTTTTCAGCATCAAGTGCCGCCATACAACCTGACCCAGCAGAAGTAATGGCTTGACGATAAATACTGTCAGCGACGTCACCAGCAGCAAAAACACCCGCTACAGAAGTTGCTGTTGCATTACCAGAAGTACCGCTTTGCACTTGGATATATCCATCACGTAAGTTTAATTGACCATCAAACATTGCAGTATTTGGTTTGTGACCAATTGCAACGAATAGACCATGAACTTCTACGTCTTGCTTAGTGTCATCTTGAGTTGATTTAAGGCGAACACTGGTTACACCAGTATTGTCACCCAATACTTCTTCAACTGCATGATTCCAGATAATGCTAATTTTGCCTTCTTTTTCTTTGGCAAATAAATGATCTTGCAAAATCTTTTCAGAACGTAAGCTATCACGACGGTGTACTAACGTTACATGTGAAGCAATATTTGATAAATAAAGCGCTTCTTCAACTGCAGTGTTACCACCACCTACAACCATCACTTTTTGATTTTTGTAGAAGAAACCATCACATGTTGCACATGCGCTTACGCCTTGACCCATAAATTTCTGTTCAGACTCTAAGCCAAGGTACTGAGCCGTAGCACCAGTTGCAATAATCAAAGCATCACATGTGTACTCTTCCATATCACCTTTAAGAACAAAAGGACGTACATTTAAGTCCACTTCGTTAATATGGTCATAGACGAGTTCTGTACCAAAGCGTTCAGCATGTGCTTGCATACGATCCATTAATGCAGGACCTGTTAAACCTTCAGGATCGCCCGGCCAGTTGTCAACTTCGGTTGTTGTTGTAAGCTGCCCACCTAATTGTAAACCTGCAATTAAAGTAGGTTTAAGGTTTGCACGCGCTGCATAGACAGCTGCACTATAGCCCGCAGGGCCAGAACCGAGAATAATTAACCGAGAATGACGAACACTCATTGAGGGTATCCTTATTTATTTCGAGAATTTTGAAAATTATACGTGAATTTGCCGATCAATAGCGTTAAATCAATGTGGATAATATTGATCAGGTCAATCGAATTAAGTTATATAACAATATAGAAGTGCCTCATGTTAACAACAACTGTAAAGAATCATGCACCTTTTTTGTAAGAACAGGTGCATAATATAAAGTTCATTCGTTGAAGATCTAAAATGTAGTTCTTCACATCTCTAAACCAATAATTAAATGGGTTACAGGACAGTATATGACTGCGGTGTCGAGTGTTTATGCACAGCGCTTATTGATGACATTATTCTTGGTTTCTTTTGGCATTTATATGTTTCTGGCAACAGTAACATATACACCATTTGACCCGGGCTGGATGCATATTTCCAGTGATACTCAGCAAGTATCCAATGCAAGTGGTATTGCGGGTGCATGGATTGCAGATTTGCTGTTTGGTTTTTTAGGATGGGCAAGTTTGCTTATTCCAATTTTCCTTTTTATTGAAGCAATTCAGGTGTGGTGGCCACGTAGTTTTTTAAACCGCCCATTTCGTTATGCTGCACAATTCTTTTTAATTTTGGTTGTGTCTAGCCTGCTTTATTTACACTGGAATGTACCAGCAGATACTTTAGATAATGCAGCTGGGGGAATTATTGGTTACGAGTTAGGTCAGAGCCTATCTCAATTGCTAACAATTTACGGTGCGACTTTATTTTTACTGGTTTTCGGAGTGGTCTTGTTTACTCTTGCATTTGGGGTGCAATGGAGCAAAACATGGGTTACGCTCAAAGCGACACCAAGTTATTTACAAGATTTATTTTATAAAAATGTATCACCAAACGAATCGGATTATGATTTAACAACTCAGCCTGCTAACAAAGCAGCGGCAGTTAAAGTTGCAGAAAATACAGAGACAAACGCTTCCAGTGAGAAAGCAGCATCAGTCCAATCTGAAAGCACTCAACCACAACCTACTACAACACGACATGATGCGGTGGCTGAGCGCTTATTTGCAGATGTACTAGCGAAAGAGCAGAGCCGACCAGAACCTGTAGCAGATACACCAGTTGCAAATACTCAAAACTTTGAGCATACACTTGAGCAAGCCCATAAACTTGAAAAAGATAGCCAACGTTTAGTGGCTACTGGGGAAGTATGGCGTGCTTTACAACGTGATGATGCGAGCCATAAACAAGAAATTGATGCGCTTTTAAGAGCAGCGGATGATTCAACAGAACAAGCTCCTGCTCCTGAGCAATTCCAACAAACAATTTCTCAAATCCATCAAAATCAGCCTGCACCTAAGCAAGATTTACATGGTCTTGACTGGAATGATGATGAGATTTTTGATGAATTGCTTGCGGCAGTTCCAAACAGTAAAACTGCAACAGATGTGCATACACCATTTGTTCAAGATCCACATGTAGATGCACAACCTACTTCACAATCGGTTAATGTTGCGAAAGAGACTTCTTCACCTTTATCTAATCTAAATCAGTCACCTAAAAACTTAGCAAACGAACAAGTTTTTGAAGACTTCGATGATTTATTAATAGATGAAGATATTGCTCCAGCAGAACCTGTAAGAGCAAGCAGTTATGCTCAGTCTTCAGCATTTGTGAAAGCACCTATTCAAACGACAATTCAGGCCGACAAACTTTCAAAAGAAGAGTTTATTGAGGCATGGCAGGAAACCGCAGGGAAACCTCAGGAAAATCCTGATATTGATGAAGATGATTTCGATTTAGATGCGCCACTAACAGATGCAGCTGGTCGACCAATGTCTCGTGCAATGCAAGTTGCCAAGAAGCGTTTAGATTTGCCAACACTGCCTGGCCTTGAGCTGCTTGATAAGGTTGATCCAAATAAGAAAGTTAACTTCACTGAAGAGCAGCTTTCGCGCTTATCTGAATTACTTGAAATTAAGTTACAAGAATTTAATGTTAAGGCTCAAGTGGTTGAAGCTCAGCCGGGGCCAGTAGTTACCCGTTTCGAGTTGGATTTGGCACCGGGTGTTAAAGCATCTAAGGTAACGAATATCTCGCGTGACTTAGCTCGTTCAATGTCGATGGCTTCTGTACGTGTGGTAGAAGTAATTCCTGGTAAACCATATATTGGTATTGAAGTACCAAACAGTGCCCGTGAAATGGTGCGTTTGATTGAGTTATTGGAAACACCAGCGTATCGAGATCCAAGTGCATTAATCAGTATGGCAATGGGTAAAGATATTTCAGGTAATCCTGTATTAACTGATTTGGCAAAAGCCCCGCATATGTTAGTTGCTGGTACGACAGGTTCCGGTAAATCGGTTGCGGTAAACTCAATGATTTTATCGATGTTGCTTAAATATACACCTGACCAGTTGCGTTTGATTTTAATCGATCCAAAACAGCTAGAACTTGCCAACTATAATGATATTCCACATTTATTAACCCCAGTTGTTACTGACATGAAAGATGCAGTAAGCGCGTTGAACTGGTGTGTGAATGAAATGGAACGCCGTTATAAGCTGATGTCGTTCTTAAAAATTCGTAAATTAAGTGACTACAACCGTAAAGTTGAAGAAGCAATTGCGAATGGGGAAGATTTAATTGACCCAACTTGGAAGCCAAGTGATTCTGCGACACAAGAACGCGCACCTCGTCTAACACCATTGCCATCTATTGTGATTGTGGCAGACGAGTTTGCCGACATGATCATGCAGGTCGGTAAAAAAGCAGAAGAAATGATTACGCGTTTGGCGCAAAAATCTCGTGCTGCGGGAATTCATCTATTACTTGCAACCCAACGTCCGTCTGTTGATGTCATTACCGGTTTGATTAAAGCCAATATTCCAACGCGTGTCGCATTACGTGTAAACAGTAAAATTGACTCACGTACCATTTTAGACGCAGGTGGTGCAGAAGATTTGCTCGGTCATGGTGATATGCTTTTCTTGGGGCCTGGTAAAATTGAACCTGAGCGTGTGCATGGTGCCTTCATTAGTGATGATGAAGTGAACCGCATTTGTGATGCTTGGCGTGAACGTGGTGAACCGGACTATGTTGACGAAATCTTGACTCCATTTGACGAAGAACCAACTTCACGTGGTTTCGAAGAGGGTGAGGGTGGTTCTGACCGTGATGCACTTTATGACCAATGTGTGTCATTTGTTTTAGAAACCCGCAAGGCTTCTACATCTTCACTACAGCGCAAATTTAGCCTTGGTTATAACCGTGCTGCCCGTATCATTGATCAAATGGAAGAGAATGGTATTGTGAGTGCAATGGGACCTAATGGTAAGCGGGACATCTTAGTTTAAGAGCGCAAACCTAATAAAAAAGCCTCTCTGGAGGCTTTTTTTTATAATTTAAATAAAGTGAAGTTATCTATAAAATGACTTAAAGATTTTAACGTATAGTAAAAAATGCTAATGTATTTTTCTTAAATCAATAACAATGAATTAAATCAGGAGAAAGACATGCTACTCGCTTTGATTACTTTAGCTTTTATCCATTTTTGTGCACTTATTACTCCAGGGCCTGATTTTTTTCTTGTATCTCAAACAGCCATTAGTCGATCACGTAAAGACGCTATGTTAGTGGTCGCTGGTATAACAGCGGGCGTTATGTTTTGGGCGTGTTTGGCACTGATGGGATTAAATCTTATTTTTGAGAAAATGGCTTGGTTAAAGCAAGGTTTGCTGATTGCCGGTGGCTTATATTTGTGTTGGTTAGGCTATCAGATGTTACGTTCAGCATTTTCAAAAAATCAACAAGAAGATAATCTTGCTGTAGAGCTACCAAAAGCACCTTACCTATTTTTTATTAAAGGCCTGATTACCAATTTATCAAATCCTAAAGCTGTTATTTATTTTGGTAGTGTTTTCTCTTTATTTTTAGCCAACCCTCAACTTGATCAAGTTCACTGGCTACTCTTTATTATTGTCACGGTTGAGACGATTTTATGGTTCTGCTTTGTGACTTTTATTTTTTCGTTACCGAGTTTTAGATCAGCTTATCGTAATTTTTCAAAATGGATTGATGGGATTTCAGGCGGTATTTTTACTGTGTTTGGTATTTTCCTAATCGGTAATCGATAAATTCAAATAAGAAAAAAGCCTCTTTAAGAGGCTTTTTAAGTGATTAAATTTTAGATTGCTTGTATTGGGCTTATATAAAAAAACTGATAAAAATCAGTAGCCACATCACGGATCCTATAATAATTAAAATGATTTGAGGCGTATTAAATTTTTTCTGCTCAATTGTTGTTTCTAATTGTTTTTGTGCATAGTTGAGTGCTTTAAATGCTGGTATTAAAAATATAATTTCGCAGAGAGAGATAAGCCAATAAGGATCAGGTAAGTAAACCAGTAAAAATGTAATTAGATATGCTAAGTACATCCAACCTGAAGAGAAATCATTGGGATAATCTTGTTCTTTTGCATAGGTTTTTATGTGATTAAATAGAGAGTATAAAAAGAATATAGAAAAAATTGCACGAGCAGCGGGCATAATATTTAATTTATCTTTGATTAGAAAAAATCGACATGCTTTAAACATCCACCAAATTGGATATAAGCCTAAAGAAATTAAGGATAGAAAGATAAATTTATTAACGCTAATAATTTTTAAATTTTCTATAT
Organism: Acinetobacter sp. WC-141; assembly: GCF_000313935.1. Classification (GTDB taxonomy): domain Bacteria; phylum Pseudomonadota; class Gammaproteobacteria; order Pseudomonadales; family Moraxellaceae; genus Acinetobacter. Next base: position 9,026 of record NZ_AMSS01000047.1, read on the forward strand.
GATTTGATTGAATCGTTTGTGTTTGATTTAAATTAATAGGCTCTGGGTTCATAACTTATATTTAGAATAAAATGGTTTTGATGACTTTAAGATTATTTATAATAAATGTAAACAATTTAAATATTTGAATGAACCACATAATCTATCTACTAAATTTTACTAAGATAGATTATGCAGTCTTATTCAAATAAAAAAAGCTTAAGCAAACTTTGCTAGAACTTCTAAAAATGGTGCTGATTGACGCGGAAATTTGGCAATCACATCATGAATGCGTTGGCCTTCAGGGTCTTTGGCATTAATATCGCGTCCATCCGCAATAAATTGAGTCAAAAGACGTTCATAGTCTGCTGGACGCATATGTTTGAATGCATGGTAGAGCACATGAAAATCTGCGTTCACACCCGCTGGCGGAAGTTGGTTGAGGTAGGCAAAAACACGCTCATCGGACCATTCTTCATTGAAAGTTGCTGGCTGTGATAATGCCATGACAATCTCCTCAGTTTTAAAAAAGGCAAAATAACTTGCGTTATTTTGCCTTGATTCTGTTTTATTGAATAGTCAGAAATAGAATTATCGTTCTTCAGGTAAATTGATATTCATTTCTAACATTTCGATATTTGCTTCAGAACGAACCTGCATTTGGATATGCTGTTCGCCTACACCGCTAACATAACGACTGACCACTTGCATGATTTCTTTCTTCATCTGATCAATCTTGTCTTGGCTTAAACGGCGGCCTAAACCTTGTTCAGAAGCAACAATAACTTTCAAACGATCTTTGGCAGTTTGAGCACTTGATGGCTTTTCTTCACTGCTAAATAATTTACTCCAGAATCCTGCCATAACTACGCTCCAAATAGTCGTGCTAACCAGCCTTTAGGTTGAGCTGTGATGTGTCTATAAGGACGGTCTTCACCAAGAAAGCGAGCAACCAAATCATCATAACCCTGTCCAGCTTTAGTTTCTGAATACAGAATTACTGGCTTACCCTCGTTTGATGCTTGTAATACACTTGGACATTCTGGAATAACACCTAATGTCGGTACGCGTAAAATATCTTTAGAAATATCATCAATGGTCAGCATTTCCTGACGGTCTGCACGTTCAGGGTTAAAGCGTGTAATACATAAATGTTTACGTATACGTCCTTCGTTTTGTTCAACCTTTTTGGTTTTGCTATCTAACATACCAATAATGCGGTCAGAGTCACGTACTGAAGAGATTTCAGGGTTTGTTACAATGATGGCTTCATCTGCATGATACATGGCTAAAATCGCACCACGCTCAATACCCGCAGGTGAGTCACAAATAATATAATCAAATTCTTGAGATAGCTCATCAATAACACGAGCAACACCATCGTCGCTCAACGCATCTTTATCACGTGTTTGTGAAGCCGGTAAAATATAAAGGTTTTCGATATCTTTATCGCGAATAAGGGCTTGTTGCAGACGTGCTTCGTTGTTAATAACATTGACAAAATCATAAACAACACGACGCTCACAACCCATAATCAAATCAAGGTTACGTAAGCCTACATCAAAATCAATAACAACAGTTTTATGACCACGAAGGGCTAAACCTGTTGCAAAAGATGCGCTCGTTGTAGTTTTACCTACACCACCTTTGCCTGATGTTACGACAACAATTTTGGCCACCGAATCCACTCCTATTATGGTCATACACCCTTAAAAGGGCTGTTTTTTGGTGATTTGCTTAATAAATTAAAGTTCAATCGCTTCAAATTCAAGCTCTTGCTTTTCATTTAAATAAATATGTACTGGTTTTTTTACCACATGTTTAGGGATATCATCTGCGACACAATACGTTCCGGCAATGGAAACGAGCTCAGCCTCTAAAGATTGGCAAAAAATGCGTGCAGCTGCGTGCCCGCCCGCACCAGCAATGACTCTACCACGAACTGTGCCATAAATATGTATATTTCCTGATGCAATCACTTCAGAACCACTATTCATGCCAGCTTTTAAAATAATATCGCCGTTATCTTGTACAAGGGATTGGCCTGTACGCAAAATTTCATCATGATAAGAGGTAATATGAGCAATCGCTATCTTGTTTAGTGGTTTTTTTGTTTCTGCTGAAGACGAGGCAGGAGCGGTAGCTGGTTTTTCTACAATCGCCACTTGTTCTGTGGTGGCTTTAATACGCTGTAATGGCTGATCTGCCGGTAAAACAGGGAATTGAATAGCGCGAGCTTCATCTCCTAAAATACCATCGATTACCGCCATAGGTTGTAGACCTAAGCTCACCAGAAGCTGAATTAATGCAATTAATTCCTGCTCAACTGTACTGTCAATAATCACTAAAGTTCCTTGATAGGAACCTTCATTTAATATATTTGATAATTGCTGGCGGATCACATCATGATCATTGGTATCGAAGGTTATCCTGCTAAAGTTAACCATTCTGCCGGTAATCCGTATATCAGCCATAAGTCTTCCTTCAAGGCGTTAAACGAGCTGTAATAGCGTTAAGTTTATTGTAAATAGGGCAAATGCTAGAACAATTTGTGCCAATTCTCTAGCGAGATTCATAAAAAATTAAGTAAATGCTTATTCTTTGATTCGATCATGCTCCGCAAGCGTTTGTTGCCATTGTTTGACCTTGACTTGTTTTCGCACAGACTCGAGTGTCTCGAACACGACAGATTCAACTAATTGCTCAAGCTGACGATTATTAATATTTATTTCACTCACTTTTTGAGAAATTAATTGATAAGTCGGATTTGGGTGAGTTGATGAGTTCTCAATGAGAGGCTCAATTAAACCTGCACTAATATTTTCACCTAACCTTTGGCCAATACTTTGAATTTGTTGCTCAATGCGACCGCCGACTAAAGGTATTAAGCGTAATAACTGAGTTAATTCAGGTGTATCCACTATGGCCTGATCTACAATTTTCCCAACGCCTTTTGTAATTGCTGGCTTTTGTTCTTTTAAAGCTGTCGCTAAAGACTCTTGTAATAATGCTGTTAGGGTGACAGTAAACTGCTCACGATGATGATTAACCAAGTCGTGAATAATCTGTTTATGACTAGAACTGGTTTGAAGTTCATATCTAATGCCATCAATCACGGTAATAACAACACGATCAGACAACTCTTCCATCACGACGCGATAATAAAATAATCCCGTCTTTCGCCAGCTTTCAGGAACAACTTTATATCCCATTTCATGTAAGCGATAAGCAATAATTCCTGCTCGAAATAAACGTAAAAAACGAAGCTGTGGAATAATGGCTAAAATTTCATACCAGTGAATAAAAGGAAAAAAGAACCAACGTTTATGATGTTTATTGATGATTGCAATGCCCCAACGAACTAGCAGCTCAACAATTAAAAAACCAATAAACCATGCTTCTGATGTGATCACCCACGGATGTAATGAATTACGATAAAAGCTCAGTATTTGGGACAAATGAATGTGTTCAAAGAACCATGCCCCAATACTGCTCATTAAAAAGAAATTTGTAGCAAGACAGAATAGGTTAAAAATAATAATAAACACCATAAAGATGTCATAGATCAAAAACAGCCTAAACGAAAGACTGTTTGGATCTACATGATGATATTTCGTTTTTTTCCCAGGGCTGTTTTGCATAATAACGGATGCTTTTCTTAAATATTCTTAGAGGTATATTGAGATTTCATTTGCTCAATAAGTTGGTCTTTGTCAGTCCAAATTTCATGAACCCATTGTTGGAAACGTTCACGGTAAACCGCGTCATCTTCATAGTTTCCGCCAAGAACCCAATCTGGAATTTCAATTTTACGTAAATTTACCGCAATGTTTGAAACATCACCTAGCCAGAAATCACTATAGCCCGGTACGCCATCAGGGTAGACAATCGTCATATCAACCAAGGCATCAATTTTGTCGCCCAAAATATTCAAGGCAAGCGCTAAACCACCTGCTTTAGGTTTAAGCAAATGTTTATAGGGTGATTTTTGCTGATCATGTTTTTCTTGAGTAAAACGAGTACCTTCTAAATAATTCAATAATGTAAAGGGCTGGCTTAAAAGCTGCTCGCAGGCTTTACGTGCTTCCATCATGTCACGGTCTTTAAGTTCAGGATTTTTTGCAACCTGTTCTTTGGTGTGACGCTTCATCATCGGGAAGCCTAAAATTTTAAATGCTTGTCCAACGAACGGAATAAAGATCAGTTCCCACTTGGTAAAAAAGCGGGTGAGTGGCATACGGGTTAATCCAAAATATTGATTCACCGTTGTATCGACCCAACTTTGATGGTTACATGTCATGAGATAACGACCTTGCATATTCAGGTCAAGTCCCTCATCAATCGTAATATCCCATTTTAGATTTGGTAGAACATGGTCAATTAACCAATTATTTACCCCTAACCAGCTATTTGTAATTTGAATATTGGTTTCATCTATTTTGGATGATTTTTTTAAAAGCTTGGTCAGACCTAGTGCAAGAACAGGTGGACCATGAAAAAATGTACTTCCTGTAATGACTGTACCTACAGTGAGTCCACGTGTAATTTTTTTTAGCGCAGATTGCTTATTGGGTGCAGTTGACATATGAATGACCCCGAATGTCTAAAATCCATAGAAAAGTTGTTCAACTATAACTGTCATAATATGAAATACAACGATATCTTAGACAACAATGAAGAAATTGTGATGAGGTAGCATCTTAAAGTGCATCAAAATATTACAAAAAAGTAACTAAACTGTTTATTATTAACAAAATATCAATGTTTTATACTTCCTTTTTGTTTCATTATTCATTCAGACAACAAAACACACAAAGTGAGGAGGCATGCAATGCGTGCATTAGTTATTTCAACAGTGGTAGGGGCAGCAGTAGTACTTTCTGGTTGTCAAACAACTGGTAATAATCTTGGTGGCGTTGAATACGATAAAACTGCATTAGGTACTTTAATTGGCGCAGCAGCTGGTTATGGTATTTCTAAATCAAATGCAAACTCTAGTCGTCAAAACAACCGTGCTGCGGCTATTGGTGCAGTTCTTGGTGCCGCTGGTGGTGTATACCTTGACCAGAAAGAGAAAAAATTACGTCAACAAATGGCGGGTACTGGTGTAGACGTTGGCCGTAACCCAGATGGTTCTGTTCAATTGATTATGCCGGGTAGCATTACTTTTGATACAAACAAATCAAATATCAAGCCAAACTTCTACGCTACTTTAAACAAAGTTGCTCAAACTTTGGCTGAAGATAACAAGAGTGCAATTCTTGTAACAGGTTATACTGATAACACTGGTAATGATTCAATTAACATTCCATTATCACAAGCACGCGCTCAATCAGTACGTAGTTATTTAGCAAGCCAAGGCGTATCTGCTAGCCGTATCGACGCGCAAGGTTATGGTTCATCTAACCCAATCGCAGATAACTCAACTGCATCTGGCCGTGAACAAAACCGTCGTGTAGAAATCAGCATTTATGCTAAACAATAAGATTTAAATTATTGTATTAAAAACCACCTTCGGGTGGTTTTTTTATGACTGCGAATAATAAATAACCACGACAAACTGCGGCGCAGAATTTGCATTATTAGACATCATTTATACATATCCGTAGATTTACTATTGGGATTCTAAAACAGAGATGACTATAATCATGCTCGAAAAATTAAGAGGTAATACACGATGTCATCTGCCAGTCAATTGAACAACAAGCAAGAAGAAGCCATGAAATATACTCAGGGCCCTTTATTGGTGCTTGCTGGTGCTGGTTCAGGTAAAACATCGGTAATTACTCGTAAAATTGCCTATTTGGTGCAGCATTGCCGTATTCCGGCGCATCGTATAACCGCGATGACCTTCACAAACAAAGCTGCACGTGAAATGAAAGAGCGTGTGACCAAGCTTTTGTCACGTGAAGAATCAAAAGGCTTATCGGTTTCCACCTTCCATACTTTTGGTTTAAACCTTTTACGTTTAGAACTTAAAAATTTACCTTTAAAAGCTAATTTTTCGATTTTAGATGCAGATGACTGTAAACGTATTTTGATGGATCTGATGCATCGCGACAATTTGTCGGGTGCAGAAAGCAAAGAATTAATTGCTAAGGCAATGAAGAAAATTTCAGATTGGAAAAACGATCTGATTGTGCCGGAGCAAGCGCATTCAACCTGTGAAACACCTGAAGACGTACAGTTTGCACATCTTTACCAACTTTATGAACGGAATTTACGTGCCTACAATGCGGTCGATTTTGATGACCTAATTGTTATGCCAACACGTTTACTGCAAGAAAATGCAGAAGTACGTGATAAATGGCAAAACCGTGTTCGCTATTTATTGGTCGATGAATATCAAGATACCAACACCGCTCAGTATATTTTGGTCAAACTTTTAGTTGGGGTAATGGGGCAGTTCACCGCGGTTGGTGATGATGACCAATCGATCTACGCATGGCGTGGTGCTAAGCCCGAAAATATGGCTTTGCTTAAACAGGATTTCCCTAATCTACATATCATTAAATTAGAACAAAATTACCGTTCGACCAGTCGTATTTTAAAAGCAGCGAACTGTGTGATTCAAAATAACCCACATATTTTTGACAAGAAATTGTGGAGTGATAAAGGACATGGTGAAGTCATCAGAATCATTACGTGTCGTAATGATGATGATGAAGCAGAACGCGTGGTGAAAGACTTACTTACTCACAAGTTGATGAACGGTAAAAATTGGAAAGATTATGCAGTTTTATATCGGGGTAACTTTCAGGCGCGTGTATTAGAAACACAGCTTCGCCAAATGCAAATTCCCTATAAACTCTCTGGCGGTACGTCGTTCTTCGCTCGTGCAGAAATTAAAGACGTAATGAGTTATTTACGACTCATTATTAACCCAGAAGATGATAGTGCTTTCTTGCGTATTATTAATACGCCTAAACGCGCAATTGGACCGGTTACTCTTGAGAAGTTAGGTTTATTTTCACAAGAAAATAATTTGTCTTTACTTGGTGCTTCTGCTGACCAGCGTCTAAGCATGGTACTTCCTAAAAAGGCGGAAACTCAGCTTCACGAGTTTGCTGACTTTATCGCGACATTTACTCGTGAATTGTTGGAAGACGATGAACCTGTGCCTAAAGTTCGTCAAATGATGAACGAAGCTGGTTATATGGATTACGTTCGTGAACAGTCAGCCACACCTGCACAAGAGAAAAGTAAACTCGACAATATCGAAAACTTGTTTACGAGTATTCAAAACCTGATTAACCGTGCAGAAGATGTTGATGAAAAAAATATTGAAAGTGTCATTCGAAAACTGGTTCTGCTTGATTTGTTAGAACAGCAACAGGAAGAAGAAGATACAGACAAAGTTAACTTACTTACTCTGCATGCGGCAAAAGGTTTGGAATTCCCATATGTTTATATTATGGGACTCGAAGAAGAACTATTGCCTCATAAAAACTCGATTGCAGCAGAAACGATTGAGGAAGAGCGTCGTTTAATGTACGTGGGAATTACCCGTGCACGCCAAGGGTTAACGTTAACACTGGCAGAACAGCGTAAAAATGGCGGACAGATGAAACAAATGACGCCTAGCCGTTTCCTTGATGAACTTCCGCAAGATGAGCTCGAGTGGTTAGGGCGTAAAAAGAAAATTGCGGCTAATGTTGACCCTAAAGAACAGGCTCAACAATATTTGGCAAATTTAAAAGCTTTATTAAAGCATTAATTTTTTTAATTTTTAGGAAATCCCATGAAAGTTCAAGTTAAATTGCTCGATCCGCGTTTAGGTAAAGAATGGCCTTTACCTTCGTATGCAACAGCAGGTTCAGCTGGTTTAGATTTACGTGCCTGCGTAGATGAAGCAATTGATATTGAACCAGGACAAACTGTTTTAGTTAAAACAGGTATGGCAATTTATATTCATGATGTAAATTTTGCTGGTTTAATTTTACCGCGTTCAGGTTTAGGTCATAAACACGGTATTGTGCTGGGTAATTTAGTTGGTTTGATTGATTCGGATTATCAAGGTGAATTGATGGTTTCTGTTTGGAACCGTGGTCAAACGACATTCCGTTTAGAACCAGGTGAGCGCTTGGCTCAGTATGTACTAGTACCAGTAGTGCAGGCTGAATTTGAACAAGTAGAAGAATTTGAAGAAACTTTACGTGGCGCAGGTGGCTTTGGCCACACAGGTAAACAATAAGTTTTTTAAATATTAACGAAAATCAAACGCCTGTTGAACAGGCGTTTCTTTTTATATCTTGAATGTTACAAAGGATTATATTACAACACGCTTTACTCATATTCTTTTAACTTTTTTAGCAAACAAACCTTTCAAAAATTTTGAATAATCTATGTTTTTGCGATAGATCGAATTGATCTTTAAATAGAAGATACGCTATGAATGTAAGACACTCATTTCCAAAAAGTATTTTTCGTGCTTACGATATTAGAGGCAAACTTTCTTACTTAACCACGGACGTTGTCCGTTCAATTGCCTACGGATTGGCACAACAATACAAACAAGCAAAACAAACCCAATTAGTGATTGGCTATGATGCGCGCCTGACAAGCCCAGCTTATGCTCACTTAATTGAAGAAATTTTAATAGAACAAGGTTTAGACGTCACAAATATTGGTTGTTGTTCATCACCTATGATGTATTACATTGCGCGAGTTTTTGGTGGCAATGGCATTATGGTGACCGCAAGTCATAATCCAAAATCGGATAATGGTATTAAGTGGATTTTAAAAGGTGAACCGCCGTCTCCAGAAATGATTCAACAGGTGGGCGACGAAGCTCAAACTTATGTACCAGCACATTCAATTTCTGTACTTGAGTTAACCCAACCTCAATTTAAAGCTGAGTTTTGCCAAAAATACCAGCAAGCTATTTTTAAAGATATCCAGTTAAAACGTCCTTTAAAAGTTGTTTTAGATGGTTTACATGGCTCTGCCGGACACTGCTCAAAATTAATATTGGAAAAAATGGGTTGTGAAGTGATTGCTTTACGAACCAATCCAAATGGTGAGTTTCCAGACCATGCCCCAGACCCATCGCATGCAGCTCACTTAACTCATTTGCGTAAAGCTGTTGTTGAGCAGCAGGCAGATATAGGAATTGCCCTAGATGGTGATGGTGACCGTGTCGTTTTAATAGATGAAAAAGCCCAGATATTGACCGCAGACCGTTTATTGTCACTTTTTGCGCAAATGTGTTTAGAGCAACATCCCGAGCAAGAAATTGTTTTTGATGTGAAATGTTCACGCATGGTTCAAGAAACGGTCGAGAAACTCGGTGGAAAAGCAAAAATGATCCGCACGGGAAGTAGTTTCTTACGGGCTTATTTATCTCAGTCGAGTGGGCGTGCCATTTTTGGTGGAGAATACGCAGGCCATTATGTTTTTAATGATGGGCGTGGTTTTGGCTACGATGATGGTTTATATGCGGCATTACGTGTAATGGAATATTTTACACAATCGAATGCTAATAGCATTTCTGATTTGTTTGCCCCTTATCCGGAAAGATGTTGTACAGAAGATACCTATATTGGTACTTATCAGTCCGATCCAAAGTATGTATTACAAGATATTGAAATTTTAAGTCACCGTTTAGGCGCGCGTATCAGTAAAATCGATGGCGTACGTCTTGATTTTGACGATGGTTTTGGCATTATTCGAGCATCAAATACTGGTGAATATTTTACAGTACGATTTGATGCGGATAATCCTTTACGATTAAAGGAAATCCAGCAAAAATTTGTAGATATGTTGCAAGAGCACTATCCGCAAATTGCACAAGAACTTTCAGAGGCCTAAGTAAGGAGAGGCGTAATGCCCCAACATCAGCATATCGATGTCGACAAAGCAAAAATCTTGATTGAAGCTTTGCCGTATATTCAACGTTTTACTGGTAAAACGCTGGTGGTGAAATATGGTGGCAACGCGATGACTGATCCGGAGCTCGAAAGTTCATTTGCCCGAGACATCGTTTTACTTAAAACTGTAGGGTTAAATCCGATTGTTGTTCACGGTGGTGGACCACAGGTAGACTCATTTTTAAAGCAGTTAGGCCGCGAGTCTGACCGTATTGACGGTATGCGTGTAACTGATGCTGCAACCATGGAAGTGGTTGAAATGGTATTAGGCGGTAGCGTAAATAAATCAATTGTTAACCTGATTAATAAACATGGTGGCCGTGCAATTGGTTTAACAGGTAAAGACGGTAATTTACTTCGTGCCCGTAAATTACTGATGGAAAAGCAAGAAGAAGACGGTTCTATCAAACATATCGACTTGGGTATGGTGGGTGAAGTGTCTGGCGTTAAAACCGATGTATTGGAAATGTTTACCCAAAGTGACTTTATTCCAGTAATTGCACCATTGGGCGTAGATGAAGAAGGCAATACTTATAATATTAATGCTGATTTAGTAGCCGGTAAGGTTGCCGAGGCATTGGGCGCAGAAAAATTAATTTTGCTTACCAATATTACGGGTGTGCTTGATGAAAACAAAAATCTGTTAACTGGCCTTACGACGCAAGAAGTTGATCGCCTTATTGAAACAGGTGTGATCTATGGCGGTATGATTCCTAAAGTAGGTTGTGCACTTGATGCGGTTAAAGGTGGGGTAGTCAGTGCGCATATTGTTGATGGTCGCGTACCACATGCAACATTGCTTGAAATTTTTACTGATCATGGGGTTGGAACACTTATTTCTAATCGCACTAAAACAGCTTAATAAATTTGTTAGTTCTAATAAAAAGATCACCTAGGTGGTCTTTTTTTATACCATTTTAATTTGGTCATTTTTTTGTCATGAGCTTTGACTAGTGTAAGGGGTGTCACTAGGAGCGTTCATTATGCTGGAAAAATTTAATCAATATCGCCAAACCTGGACTTTACCTTTAAATCGTCAAAAAGCTATAAATCAGACACAATTTCGTTTTGAATGGGTTGATAATTTAAAAGAATTACAAGATGTAAAGCGGTTTCGTGCACAACAATTTAGCCAACAATTTGGAATTCATTTTGAAGATAACTTAGACCAAGACATTTATGATTTTGGTTGTGAGCATGCAGTCTTACGCGAAAAGTGGACTGGAGAAATTGTAGCGTATACCCGTCTAAAATTATTTCAGGGACATGAAATCGCACAAAGCTACAGCGCACATGAGTTTGATATTGTTCCTCAGTTATCGCACCTTCCAAATGTATTAGAAATAGGCCGTACCTGTGTACATCCTCGCTTTCGTAATGGTAAAGCGTTATCGATGCTGTGGTTGAACCTTGCACCGAAAGTGCTATGGTCAATGCGTGCTAAATATTTGATGGGCTGTGTCAGTATTCACCTGCAAGATAATTTGGCTAGAGCGTACTACACGCATCGCCAGATTCAGCAGTTATCTGAAAGTAAAACAATTGATATCCGTTCGAAAAAAATCTATGAACCTGAATATCCTGAGTTTAGTTTTCCACAAGATGAACGTATGCCGAAACTGTTCCAAATGTATTTGAGCATGCAGTCAAAACTATCAAAACAGGCTTTTTTTGATGAAGAGTTTAACTGTCTAGATTATTTTGTATTTCTTGAGGTGAATAAAGTCGCGACCTCATTTGTAATGAATAAAATGGTGCAGCGTTAATCATATTTCCTATTTTGTAATAGCCAGCACATATTGAGATTTGCAAGCCATTTTACTCTCATGCACAATAGAGCAGATGGGGTAATTAGAAGTAGTTTAAAAGCGATATGTGCCAGCTATTAGGAATGAATTGTGCAACACCAACGGATATCACTTTTTCTTTCCGTGGTTTTTCACAGCGTGCAGGAATTACCTCAGATCATAGTGATGGATTTGGCATCGCATTTTTCGAAGATAAGGCATGCCGTTTATTCGTTGATAACCAGTCGGCAGTTGAATCTCCAATTGCCGATCTTATTCGTAATTATCCTATTAAATCACGCAATGTGATTGCACACATTCGCAAAGCTACTCAAGGCAAAATCACTTTAGAAAATTCACATCCCTTTATTCGTGAGTTGTGGGGGCGACATTGGATTTTTGCTCATAATGGCGATTTACATGACTTTGATCCACCACTGAGTGGACGTTTTACGCCTGTGGGAAATACAGACAGTGAACGTGCATTTTGTTATTTGCTGGATCAGTTGGTTGAAGCTTTTGGTTATGAAGAACCAAGTCTTGATGAGATATTTGAAGTACTAGAAAAAATCTCTCCCCAAATTGCTGAATACGGTACATTTAATTATTGCTTATCGAATGGAAAGGCATTATTTAGTTACGCGATTACTAAGTTACATTGGTTAGTTCGAGAATATCCATTTAATCAGGCTCATTTAATTGATTTAGATGTTGAAGTCGATTTTAGTCAGGTCACTACACCTGAAGATCGTGTGGCTGTTATAACGACAGAACCTTTAACACATAATGAAAATTGGACTGCTTATCAACCCGGTGAAATGATTTTATTTCAATATGGTAAGCCGATTAAAAAAGCTGTTACTCATGTAGAAAGATTAAAACGAGAACAGGAAAATCCAGCACTTAAACGTATTACCCGTGCAGATCAATATTAATATAAAGTATATTTAAAATATATGAATGGAGATATTTATATATATTAAACGTTTAATAATAAAGTATTTTGTTTAAAAAATACTTTATTATTTTAGTTGGTTAATTTTTTTTAAATTAATAAAAACAATAACTTGTATTAAACATCATTTTGAAACGATAAAGCCGACAAAACAGCTTTGTTTTTATTTATATTCTTTAAATATATCATGGAGTTTATGCAACTATCATTGAACATCATTGGGGAGATGTATGAAAATGAAATGGGCTTCAGAATATAATACGGGTATTGATGTTATTGATGAACAACATAAACGAATACTTGATTATATTAATGAAATTGATGATGTAGAAGATGAGGAAGATAGACGTCGAATTAAAGATATTCTAGATAATATTATTGATTATACGCAATCACATTTTACTTTCGAAGAAAGTTTACAAGAGGAAGCTAATTATAAATATCGTGTACCACATAAACGTGTACATGACTTGTTTATTAAAAAAATAGAGTTATATCGTGAGCGTTTTGATATGGGACATACTGTTGAAAAAGAGCTACAAGAAATTTTAGCAAAATGGTTAATCAATCATATTCAACATGACGATGCCGATTATGTGGGGGCAGTAAAAGAAAATATGATGGGTATTATTAGAGAAAAAGAAAAGAAGAAAGGGAAAAACTGGTTTGCTCGGTTTTTCGCATAACTTAAATAACAAAACTTATAATTTTAGTTAGCGCAGCAAACTATCGTTTCGGTAGTTTGCTTTTTTTATTGAGCAAACTTTGATTTTCAGGCATGAGACGGGCAAAATATCTATAGTCTTTTTCAAGGAATGCATAATGCAGGACATACCTATGTCACGATGGTTATCGCCCCTGATGGCGTTTTGCTTATCTTTCATCATTATGGCGACATTGGCACCCGCTATGGGGATCCAGATTGATCGTCAAATCGATTTCTGGTTATTGTGGTTAGGCACAATGCTGTTATTGGCTCTGCCAGTTTGTTATTTAGAAATTGCCTTAGCAAAACGGTCGAAGACTACTGCTTTAAATGCTTTATCAAGTTTAACTCGTGAAGCAGATAGTTCACCAAAATGGCGTTTAGTTGGTTGGTTGGCCGTTATTTTTATTCCGTTTTTAGCAGGGAATGTACTGAGTACTGCTGGCAATTTATTGACAGCACAGCTTAATAATAGCGTTTCTGGACAAATTGTTTTTGCTGGCCTTGCGGTTGCGGCTTTAATTTTATCTTTTATTCCGCGTCAGATTTTAATTGTACTGATGACAGTCGGTGTAATCGCTTCTCTTGTTTTAGCTAATACAATGGGTTCGAATTTACAACCTTGGCATTGGACGAATGTTGAATTTAAAGAATGGGGTAATGCGACCGTACTTGCACTTGTAGCGAGTGGTTTAGGCTTAGGTCTTTACTGGCAAAATAGCTTGTCTGTAATTCACTCTCAAGAAGGCGCTACAAAAACTGTACTTCCAATCTGGTTAGCTCAATTAATTGCTGTCGTTGCGTTTGGTTTCTTTTCTCTTCAAGCACAGCTTCCTGTTTTTACCTGGATTTTTACTGCGGTCATGACAACAGCTCTGTTTATTCAACTTGCTAAAGAACAGCTTGCTCAACGTCAACTGATGTACGTTTTACAATGGGTTGTCATTATTGTGGCAATTGCGGTTTGGGCTGTGCCTGAACTTCATGGCATCTTTACGCTGATTTTAATGCTGTGGGGATTACTCATTTGTCTGATCTATGCCATTTTTGCTGGCTGGATTATGAAAATTAGCCATTTGCGTAAATCAATGAATTTCAGCAATGAGTTGTTCTATAACTTGTGGCGTATTGCAGTGCGTATTGTTTTACCGCTTTCAATTGTTATTGCCATGATTGCGGTGATTGGACAAATGTTCTGATGGAAAAAGCTCAGCAAGTGTGGGTTGCTTTTGCAGCCCCAGAGCAACAGTTTTTAGTTGCTATTCCATTTGAAGCTGGGATGACAGCATTACAAGCAGTTCAGGCGAGCGGGTTGCAGACACAGGTAAGTTTGCCTGAGCCCTTACAACTTGGCATATTTGGTGCAAAAGTTGAAGCAGATGCGATTTTGCAAGCAGGTGATCGGGTAGAGGTTTATCGACCTTTAACGATTAATCCTAAAGATATACGTCGTAAGCGTGCCGAGAAAAATCCTGTGGGGCGATATATTAAAAGTAATCGCATAAAGCAATAAGCCCCATAAATAAAACCCCTCGAAGTATTTCACTTGAGGGGTTTATTTTTATTAGAAAAAACGATTATAGTGGTGGGGCAGTTAAAATCGCTTCTTTAGAAGCAGGTAAACCTGGTTGCGATTCTGGAATAGTTTCTAAACCTTCAATTTTAGTTACTGTACCAGTGCCATCAAAGTAAATTTTTAAATGCTGACCATGTGCTGCGGGGATTTTTGCTTTTTTAGCATAAGTTCCCGGGATATAGTTGTAAATGTAGTCCCAGCGTTGAGGATTGAGGGGATCAGTCACAGTTGGACTACCAAGCAAAAAACGCACTTGCTGGAAATTCATGCCGACTTGTACTTGAGAGGCCTGAGCTTTGGTCAAAGGAGTCCCTTGAGGAATATCAACCTTATATACACCAAAGATTGAACAACCAGCAAGGAGTGAAGTGACTAATAACGTCAGCACGAGTTTTTGCATTTTGCTACACTATCCCAATAAATTATGATGCATTTGATCAAAGGATAGATCATACTTCATCTAAATTCTATTGCCTATTCCAACTTGAGATTTGTTGAGAGACCTTTTTTCATGCCTATTTCCAATCAAGATTTGCGCAAAGCTGGACTTAAAGTTACCCTTCCACGAATTAAGATTTTGGAATTATTAGAAAATTCAAAACAACATCATCTTAGCGCTGAAGATATTTACAAGACTTTGTTAGAACAAGGGGAAGATGTCGGTCTTGCGACAGTTTACCGTGTGTTAACACAATTTGAAGCTGCAGGTATCATTCAGCGTCATCATTTCGAAAATAATCATTCTGTTTTCGAAATTATGCAAGAAGATCATCACGATCATTTAGTTTGCCATAATTGCAACAAAGTTATTGAATTTACTAATGATGTTATCGAGAAGGAACAGCATGCTGTAGCAGATCAACATGGGTTTACCTTAACGGGTCACTCATTAAACCTCTACGGTTACTGTAACGAACCTGAGTGTCAGGAAGTGTTGCGCAAGAAATAATCGTTTTCACACAAAGAAAACAAATAAAAAAGGAAGGTTACGTTTAACCTTCCTTTTTTTATGAAGAAATTACTGTTGGTCGAAGGTTAAATGCTGATTTGTGCCTGCAATTTGATCAGGTCCTTCTTCCGCAAGCTTAATCGTCAAACGTAAATCATTTGGTGAGTCGGCATGTTTTAATGCATCTTTGTAGGTAATTTGGCCTACTTTATAGAGATCAAATAGGGCTTGGTCAAAGGTTTGCATACCGAGTTCACGCGAGCGTTTCATTAAATCTTTAATTTCATGAATTTCGCCTTTACGAATGTAGTCTGAAATTAAGGGTGAGTTAATTAAAATTTCAATTGCGGCGCGGCGCGAATTACCATCAGGCGTTGGAATGAGTTGCTGTGCAATCATGGCCTTTAGGTTAAGAGATAAGTCCATGTAGAGTTGACTGTGGCGGTCACTTTCAAAGAAGTGAATGATACGGTCGAGTGCTTGGTTAGCGTTGTTGGCGTGCATTGTGGCTAACACAAGGTGACCTGTTTCAGCAAAGCCAATCGCGTAGTCCATTACTTCACGAGATCGAATCTCACCAATCAAGATGACATCTGGTGCTTGTCGCAAAGTATTCTTTAAGGCAATTTCAAATGAGTCTGTGTCGATGCCTACTTCACGTTGGGTAATAATGCAGCCCGCATGTTCGTGAATAAACTCGATTGGGTCTTCAATGGTAATGATATGACCTTTAGTATTGTGGTTACGATAGCTGATCATTGAAGCCAAAGACGTCGATTTACCTGTACCTGTCGCACCAACAAAAATAATGATGCCGCGTTTGGTCATGGATAAATCTTTAAGAACGGGCGGTAACTGCAAGTCATCAATTGAAGGAATTTTTGTTTCAATTCGACGTAATACCATACCTGGCATGTCACGCTGCTGAAAAGCACTTACACGAAAGCGGGCAGTTTTATCACGGTTCATAATGGCAAAGTTACACTCGCGAGTTTCTGCAAATTCTTTGCGCTGTTTTTCGCTCATGATGGAATGTAACAGTTGTCCAATAACCTCACCTGAAAGACTATTTTTTGAAATTGGAACAATTTGTCCGTTAATCTTCATAGATGGTGCAACGCCATCGGTAATAAAAAGATCGGATGATTTTTTTTCAACCATCAGGTTGAGTAAGTCATTAAAATCCATATTTATTCTCTAATTATTTTTATAGGAATGATTCAGGCTGTTTTGCAGCAGTACGTGCAGTTTGTGGACTGATCACACCACGAGCAACTAAACCTTTTAAGCTTTGGTCGAGTGTGGTCATGCCATGATTTGCACCAGTCTGAATGGATGAATACATTTGTGCGACTTTGTTTTCACGAATTAAGTTACGAATAGCAGGAATACCAATCATGATTTCATGTGCTGCTACACGTCCACCGCCATTCTTTTTAAGCAGGGTTTGCGAAATAACAGCTTGTAAAGATTCTGATAACATGGCACGAACCATATCTTTTTCTTCGGCTGGGAATACGTCAATCACACGGTCAATGGTTTTTGCAGCAGAAGTTGTATGGAGCGTCCCAAACACCAAATGACCCGTTTCGGCAGCGGTAAGTGCTAAACGAATGGTTTCAAGGTCACGCATCTCACCAACCAAAATAATATCGGGGTCTTCACGCAGTGCCGAACGAAGTGCTTCGTTAAAGCCATGTGTATCACGATGTACTTCACGCTGGTTAATCAAACATTTCTTCGACTGGTGTACAAATTCGATTGGGTCTTCAACCGTTAAAATGTGGTCATAACGGTTTTCGTTAATATAGTCCATCATCGCTGCAAGTGTGGTCGATTTACCAGAACCTGTTGGGCCTGTCACCAGCACAATGCCGCGTGGATAGTCACAAATATCTTTAAAGATTTGACCTAAGCCTAAATCTTCCATGGTGAGTACTTTGGAAGGAATGGTACGAAATACTGCACCAGCACCACGGTTTTGATTAAATGCGTTAACACGGAAACGCGCAACGTTGGGTACTTCAAAAGAAAAGTCGGTTTCGAGTTTTTCTTCGTAGTCACGACGCTGTTTATCATTCATGATGTCGTAGACCAGACGATGAACATCTTTATGATCTAGAGCAGGTAAGTTAATGCGACGGACTTCACCATCCACGCGAATCATTGGTGGCATGCCAGCAGAAAGATGTAAATCGGACGCGCCATTTTTCACAGAGAAGGCGAGTAGCTCTGTAATATCCATAATTTCCCCAAGTAAATCAAAATATGTCATTATTTTGTAGAATAATATACGGCTTTCACCGAAGCTTACCAACACCTCGCTTTAGGTGAAGAGCAAAAAAGTTTTTTGAAAATGAGAACCTTGTCAATGAATTACCTGCAAGATGCGCGACAGCACGTATTACAGCAAATCCAACGTGCTTGTGAACATGCTCAGCGTGCGCCTGAAACCGTGCAACTTTTAGCCGTATCAAAAACACATCCAAGTGAAAGTTTGCGTGAAATGTATGCAGCAGGGCAAAGAGCATTTGGCGAAAACTATTTGCAAGAAGCGTTAGACAAAATTGAAGCTTTGCACGATTTAGAAATTGAATGGCACTTTATTGGTCATGTTCAGCGAAACAAGACTAAACATTTGGCTGAAAAGTTTGATTGGGTACATGGTGTAGATCGATTAATTATTGCTGAGCGACTATCTAATCAAAGACTTCAAGATCAATCTGATTTGAATATTTGTTTGCAAGTGAATATTGATGGACAAGACAGTAAAGATGGTTGTGCACCAGATGAGGTGGCCGAGTTAGTTGCCCAAATGAGTCAATTACCAAATATCAAATTACGCGGTTTGATGGTGATTCCAGCACCAGACAATACTGCTGCTTTTGCAGATGCTAAGACCTTGTTTGATGCGGTTAAAGAAAACCATGCTCACCCAGAAGACTGGGATACATTAAGTATGGGAATGTCGAGTGATTTAGAAGCTGCAATTGCGGCTGGTTCAACCATGGTACGCGTAGGTACAGCATTGTTTGGAGCCAGAGATTATTCACAAAAAGGTTGATGTAAGCTTTTTCGTACAGAAATTGCGGCCTTTTACGGCTATGGCAGACGAGTGTTTTTACTTATTATGAACTCATCAGGAAACAGGACGTTTCTAAGAATAACAATAAATAGTGATGAATGGATGCATACAGGTACGACAGGAGTTATACCAACGCAGATTCTAAAAAAGCCCCGACAGGATGTCGGGGCTTTTTAGTTTTAACCAACGACTTCAATCGTACTTGCACCAGCACCAAGTGGTTTCACCTGAATTTGCACAGGAATACGTTCATGCATTTCTTGAATGTGTGAAATGAGAATGACTTGGCGACCCTGATTTTGCAATTGATCTAAGGCATTCATGACCATGTGCAAAGAAGAAGCATCTAAGGTTCCAAAGCCTTCATCAATAAACAATGATTCAATTTTCATTGAACCCGATGCCATATTGGCAATCGCCAAAGACAAGGCAAGGGCAGTTAAGAACGACTCACCGCCAGATAAAGATGCAACGGAGCGGGTTTCTCCATCCATATCATGGTCAATAATTGCAAGACTTAAAGACTGATCTAGACGTTTTAACGTATAACGTTGAGAAAGCATGGCCAGTTGCTGGTTGGCATGTTCCACTAAAATATCTAGGTGATATTGCTGAGCATAGTCACGGAACTCTTTACCTTTAGCATCGCCAATGAGCCCTGAAATTTTGCTCCAGCGATGTTCTTCTTGCTGAATATTTTGAATTTGCTCGGCGTATTGTTGTTGTTTCGCAAGATTTTGTTGATGCACTTCAAGCTTAAGCTTCAGTCGATCACGTACTTCAAGTTGTGCTTTAAGCTCTGCAATATTGTCTTGAATGAGGCTCACAAGCTTTTCATGTTCAATATCTGGCTGAGTTTGTAAATGTTCGCTCAATTGCTCTTGCATGGTTTTAAGGGCAGAAGAGGCTTCACTTAGTAAACGTTCGGCATGATTAAGACGGTTACGGATGTCTTGCTCTTGAGCTGAATTGATTTGCATGAGCGCCGTAAGATCAGATGCTTGAAAATCAGCATGGGCTTTTAACCAGTTTTGAATTTGCCCATCAATTTGCTGTTGATGTTGCTCGGTGTGCTGATGTTGATGCTTGAGCTGATCGAGTGCCTGTTTTTGTTGCTCGAAGTGCTGTCTGGTTTGTTCGAAACGCTGTTTAGCCTCATGATAAGCGGTTTGTTGGTGCTGACGTTTAGTGTCGTGTTCAGTTAACCAATCGTGCGGTTTAATGTCAGAGTGACCTGTCATTTGCTCAATGAGCGACACCGCTTTTTCATTATTTTGTTGACCCTTAAGCGTAATTTCTTTGAGATTTTGGTCGATCTCCTCAATTTGCTTGGTCATTTGCTCAAGGTTAGCAGCCAGCATTTTAAGTTCCTGCTGCTGCTGTTCAAAGCGCTGTGCGAGCTGTTCTTGTTGTTCAAGTTGCTTAGCGCGTGCATCAAGAACAGACCAAATCTGCTTAGCCGTTTGGCTACTCGACTGCTGCCATGCGTGCTGTTCGGTTTCAGATAGACACTCAACAATATGCTGAACTTGTTGTTGCCATTGCTGTGCTGTATTGAGCAATGTCTCATTACGCTGAATAGATTGAACGAGCTGATTGTATTGTTTAATCGCTTGGGTTAAACGCAAGCTTTCTGAATCAAATGAACTCAGCGCATTTTGCGCGGTTTGTCTGAGTTCGTTCAGCGTTTGCAAGATCTGCTCAGGAGCTTGATTAAGCTCAATATGTAACTGATTGAGGGTAAGCGTTTGTTCAAGTTCTTGCTGTAAGTTTGCTTGTTTTGTTTTAAGTTGAGCTAGATATTTCTGAACCTGCTCAAGCTCGGTACTACATTGGGTAAGCGCATGTTGTTGGGTTTGCCATGCATTAAATTTAGTTTGCTCTAGCGCTACTGCTTGTTGCTCTTGCTGTTGCTGCAAGTCGAATAAGGCCTTGGAGACTGCACTGTCATCAACACGATAGGGATGATGCGTACTTCCACACACTAAACAAGCTTCACCTTCTTTAAGATTGGCTCGTAACTGCTCAATATTTTCGGTGTGTAATAGACGCTGCTGTTGCAGGATATGCTGTAGCTTTTCACGTTCAGTTTTTGCTGTCTGATACTCTTGCTCAGTCGACTGGCAAAGAGTTTTAAGCTGCTGCTCTTGCGCTGAGGTTTGCGTATGTTTTTCGGTGAATTGCTGAAGCTCAGCATATAACTCATGATAAATTTTTATTTTCTGTTGAATCAGGTCTAGCTGAGTGATTTGGGCAAGTTTTTGTTCTTTGTCTTTGCGTTGCTGTTCAACTTTTAACTCAATCTCTTCAACTGTGCCTAGAGAAGCTGTCAGCTGTTCAAGCTCACTTTTAGCTTCCGATAGCTTTTGGCGAGCAAGGGTAGGGTTTCCCAGTTGTTGTTCAATCGCTTGGTAATTTTGAATAAATTGCCCAAGCTGGTGTAAATGCGCTGAAAGACCTTTATCCAATACTGCATATTGCTGAGTCTGGGTAAGCTTTTGTTGCAGATGGATTTGGTTTTGTTGAAGCTGTTCAATTTGTTGTTGCACTGTGTTTTGCTGTTGTTGCAACGGGCTGAGCTTTTGATCAAATGTATTTCTTTTTTCTTTGCACTTTTTATATTCATCGGCAATAAAGACGCGCTCTTGAATAGACTGTCGAACCTGATTTAAAGCTTGTTGATGCTGTTGCTCAAAATCGAGTGTCTGTTTGAGTTCTTGTTCTGCAAGTTGATATTGTTTTTGGCCTGTTTCAAAAACTTGAATCAAGTCATTAAACGTAGTTTGCGCTTGCTGAATTTGAGGTTCAAGTTGTTGTAGCGTTTGTAAATTTTGAGCCTGCTGAAAAACTTGTGGGCGTATTTCAGAGAAAACTTCGAGACGTTTTAATTGCTCACGTTCACCCGCAAGTTGCTGATGATGGCTTTGCTGGTTTTGAAATTGTTGTTGTTTCGCTTGAACTTCTTGCTCAAGTTTTGCTTTGCGTTCAAACCATTGTTGCTGTTTGTCTAAGATATTTTTTTGCTGTTCTAATTTTTGATGATTTTGTTCAGCTTGCTGATATTGTTCGGTAAAAGCCGCAATTTCTTCATCAGACAAAATTTCAATATGACCTAAGAACTCTTCAAGCTGTTTACGTTGTTTTGCAATATCAGCCGTTTTACGAAAAGCCAGCTCACCGATTTTGGCAAAAATGCTGGAGTTAGTCAGGTACTCAAGCAACTCACCGCGTTCACTGTCGCGTGCTTTTAAAAAGGCAGTGACTTCTGATTGGGCAAGTAGTACCGCACGGGTAAATTGTTCAAATGAAAGCTGGGTAATTTGTTTAACTTTTTCATCGACTGCTTTGGCTTTGTCGGCAAGCACGACACCATCGGTCAGGCATTTTATATGGCGTTGCACGCTTTGTAATTTACCATTTGGGTTTTCACGTGCCCGCTTAATTTCCCAACGAGCCAAATAACGTTTTTGATCTTGTGCAATAAAGCAAAGTTCAGCAAAACCATGTCCCGTACCACGGCGTAAGACTGTTAAAGGTGAATTGGTCAGTAACTCAGAACCATCAACGTCTTTTAATTTGCCATCGCTGTCTTTAAGACGTGGAACCCGATTAAACAAGGCCAGACACATCGCGTCTAAAATGGTCGACTTACCTGCGCCTGTTTTCCCTACAATTGCAATGAGTCCTGCATGGGCGAGGGGCGCGCTTTCAAAATCAATAAAGTGTTCATCAGAAAGAGATGCCAGATTTTTTATTCGAATGGATAAAATTTTCATGACATATCCTTAAGGGGTTGCATCATTTTCAAGATGTTTTTGTGCTTCTTGTACTAGGCTCAGGAAATCTTTTAAGACCGCATCATCGGTACTGTAACCTTGTTTTTCCCAGATATTTTGAAATAGCTTTTCTGGTGTTGGTGGTTCAAGTGCGATTTGCTGAGTGGCATTGGTATCGGTACTGTCTTTATTCACATATTGACGTGAAATACGCACTAAACGGTAGCGGTCAGGTGGCAGGGCTGCTTCAAACTGCTGACGTAAATTAGGCTGCGGCGGCGTTAAACTATAATATTCAATATCGACATATTCACGGTGGTCAATATTTTCAATCACGCCGTGTGGCAAAGCTCTGAGTTGTTGCAGTACCTCATTTAACTCACCACGAATGCGGTGCAATTGTATGCAGCGCGGAATTTCGACAGCTTCAAATTGCACACGGCTGTCAGTGTCTTGAGATGGGTCAATTTTGACTTCAACTACTTGGTGCTTATAGTTAATTTCACTAAAAGAAAGCGGAATGGGTGAACCGCTATAACGAATGTGCGGCTGGCCTACTTTTTGTGGTTTGTGTAAGTGCCCTAAAGCCACATAATCGACAGCATCTTCAAATAAAGTCGTTGAAAGTGCTTCTTCATTACCAATAATAATTGGGCGTTCAGAGTCGGATGTTTCCCCACCTTGCATATGGGCATGCGACATTAAAATAAGCGCTTGGTCTGGTGTTTTACGACGTTTGGCTTCTGCAATCAGTTGCTGGTGCAAATAGGCAATCGCGTTTTTGCTGTTAGTGGTATGTTCATTAAAGCCCGTAATTTCGGCCGAGCGTAAAAAAGGCAGGGCAAGACACCACGCTACAATCTCTTGATTTTGATTATAAATCGGCAAAAGTAGACGATCGAGATCTAGGGTTTTATCTTCATTCCAGCGAACTACACCTACGGTTTTTGCATTGTATTTTTCTAAGAGTGGTTCGACTTGTTCAATCCGATAGCCTGAATCGTGATTGCCCGCAATCATGAGCGTTTGCATGTGAGGCGCAATACGATGTGCATCTGCTAAAAATTGGTAGAGTTGTTTTTGTGCTTGAGAGCCCGGATTAATCACATCAAAAATATCGCCAGCAATGAGTAGGGCATGTGGTTGTTTTTCTTGAATTTGAGTGAGTAACCAACTTAAAAATTGTTGGTGTTCGTAGTGACGTGAATGATTATAAAAAAACTGCCCCAAATGCCAGTCAGAAGTATGTAGAAAATGTACGGACATAGAAACAGACATCAAGCCAAAATAAACACAGATACGTTAGCATAAATTGGCAGGAGATTTTATAAAGACATTTTAAAGTGCTCGATATTTAAGCCAGCAGTAAACTCTAAATTAAATTTTTCACTTTAAACTTTGCTTTGTTACTATCAGGTCAAACAACGAACTTTGAGAACAAAATGACCATTCATAAATACGAAGTAAAAATACAGTGGGAAGGCAATACAGGTACGGGGACTTCGGCTTATCGGTCATATAAACGAGATTTTAGTATTCAACATCCTGAAAAGGCTACTATTCAAGGTTCATCTGACCCTGCCTATTTAGGTGATGTGTCCAGATGGAACCCCGAAGATTTATTGGTTGCATCTGCTTCAGCTTGTCATAAGCTGTGGTATTTACACCTGTGTGCTGTCAATCATATTCATGTACTGAGTTATGTCGACCATGCACTTGGCTTTATGGAAGATACAGATCCAGTGAGAAGGGGCCATTTTACTCAAATTATTTTAAGACCAGAGATTGTGTTAGAAAAAGGTGCTGATCAAGCGCTTGCTGCAAAATTACATGAAGAAGCGCATCACGAATGTATGATTGCCAATTCAGTGAATTTTCCAATTACATGTGAAGCAAGTTTTAGCTTTGCTGAATAAACAATATGAAATAGCCACCGATAAAATGGCGGTGGCTATACAGTAAAAAATAAAAGAGTCGTTAAATAAGATCTTTAAGCAGCATTTTCATCGACTTGAAAAATACCAAAAACGTTATGGTCTAAATCGACAAAGTAGCCATGCCAAGCGCGGCCCGGAATAGCGAATTTATCCATTGCCACAATACCGCCTTGCGCTAAAATTTTCGCAGCCACTTCATCGAAGTTTTCCACCTGAACCGAACAGGTAAATGCATTAGTGCCATATTCCATTGGAGGCGTTTGAGCAGGGCGTTTTAATAGTCCACCCATAATTGAAGGCGTTTCGATACGATAATATTCAATCGGTAAGTTTTCATCGAGTTTAAATTGCCAGCCGAACACAGCTTGATAGAACTGCGCATCGCGAGCAGGGTTTGAAGACTGGATTTCAAAATAGGCAATGTTGTTCATATTATTTAAATCATATTTTTATGGTGCAAAAAGTATACGCATAGCCTTTATCGCCACGAAAGACCTATTGTGTAGGTTGAGCGTAAAATAAATGAAAGTACCAGAAAATAAAAACCGACGATTCGAGTGATGAGAGAATCGTCGGTCAAAAACTTCATCAAGGGTTTCGGCTGCTAACAAAACCTAATCCGAAGGAAGGAAAGAGTCGTAATGAAAGGTCACCGAAACAATTTTGCGGATGCCATGCAAAGGAAGTATTCGGTTGCTGCGACCTTATTACCCTATATAACGTCAAGAGATCAGGATTGGTTGACAGAAAAATGAAAAAAAATCGAAAAAAATTTATAATTATTTTTTGAACCCATAAATTAGGCAAAAATATGACCAAATTACGTTCTTACTTTCTCTGGTTTTTTGCTTTATGCATAGCACTCACCTTAATAGTAGGTGTGGTTGCAGCACTATTACCAGCGAGTGTAGGCGGTATTTTAACAGCCGTTCCATATTTAGGCGCAATGATTTTTGTCTTATTTAAATTTTTAAAGAAAGAACGCCGTGCTCCGACTGTACAAGAAAAAAAGAAATTTACTTTAGGTTTTACGCTGATTTTTTGGGGCTATAACTTATGTGGCGTTTTATTTGGTCTATTTTTATTTGCCAGAAAAGACCCTGAGATTTTGCAGAACTTTATGCTTTACCTCAAACAGCCTCAGTTCTTAAGCATTATGGTGATTATGCTTTTAATGTTAGCGATCCCACTTTATTTAATTACCTATTGGTTTTATGGCAAACAGGCACAGCGAATGGCAGAGAAGATAGTGAGTTAATTGCAAAAACAATATTTGTCTAAATTGACGGCAGGTCGCGAACGACTCTTAGCACGAGCACTTTAGGTAATTGATTCTATATTATGTTTTTACACACTTTATTCAAATTATGCTGTTGATGTTACTTTTAACCGCTCTGGTGAATATGCTTTTGCATCAACGAGAGTCGGTTGAGCCAGCATAAGCTGACGAAGCAATTGCGCAGAGCCTGCCCCCATACATAAACCATTTCTAAAATGACCAAAGTTTGCCCATAGATTGTCCATTTCAGGCATTTTGCCAATGTATGGGACACCATTTGGTGAACTTGGTCTCAGGCCTGCCCAGCGCTGTACAATCGGGAAATCGGCCAGTTCAGGCACCATTTCTAAACATGCTTCTAAAATATTGTGCTGGGTGGTTTCGTCGGTAGAGGTATCAAACCCGCGATGTGCCATGCTTGACCCACAAACAATATGACCATCCATACGAGGAATCAAATACATCACTCGATTCATGCACATGGTTGGTAGCCAGTGAGCAGGGGTTTTAAACAACAGCATTTGACCTTGCACAGGTTCGACTGGAATGTCGAGTTGTAATTGTGAGTTCCAGTAATGGCTCCAAGCACCCGAAGTTATTACAAAATGGTCGGCTGTATGTTTACGACCATCTTCGGTTTGTAGGGCCTGTATCACATCACCTTGTTGAATGAGTTTTTTAACAGGAGTGTGCTCAAAAAACTCAACGTTTGGTTGTTGTTTTAAATAACTGATCAGGGACTGTAATACGCGTGGATTGCGAATATTAGACAGTTCGGGGAAATAAATCGCTTCTTGAAACTGATCGGAAATATGCGGATTGACTTGTTCTAGGGCATCTCGCTGTAAATATTCACAGCGTTGCATCGGTTCTTGATGTTGCTCGGCGTAGGAAAGTCCAACGTCAAAATCTTCTTCATCAAAAATCAGCATGCCTGTGTCATGGATTTCAAAATCAATCCCTGTAACAGGGTAGAGCTTTTGATTCCACGCTTGATAAGAGGCTTTACCAAATTGAGCGATTTGATTCACTGCATGCACATAGCGCCAAGGGTACATCGGAGAGAGAATACCCCCGCCAGCCCAAGAGGCTGCTTGTCCCGCTTGTTGTTGATCAAAAATGCTGATGGTACAGCCTTGTTCAACCAACTCTAGCGCAGACATTAATCCACTTATGCCCGCGCCAATGATTGCAATATGCATGCAGTTTTATCCTTTCTCTGCGAACTTAGTTCATTTCCTTGAGTTTTTCGGCAGCGGTTTCTGCAAAGTAAGTCCAGATTCCGTCTGCACCTGCACGGCGACAGCACATGAGTGATTCTAAAATTACTGAATCTGATAACCAGCCATTTTGAATCGCGCCGGCTAACATTGCGTATTCGCCACTCACTTGATAAATGAATGTTGGAATACCAAAGGTATCTTTCACTTCACGTACCACATCCAGATAAGGCATGCCCGGTTTTACAATCACCATGTCGGCGCCTTCTTGAATATCAAGCGCGATTTCATGTAACGCTTCAGCACGGTTGGCAAAGTCCATCTGGTAGTTATATTTATTACCACCTTTTAGGTTGGATGCAGAGCCGACAGCATCACGGAACGGACCATAGAAGCTAGACGCATATTTAGCAGAGTAGGCCATGATGTTGGTGTAGATGTGACCATTGGCTTCTAAAGCCTGACGAATTGCGCCAATACGACCATCCATCATGTCACTTGGTGCAATCACTTCGGCACCTGCTTCTGCGTGACTTAAGGCTTGTTTAATCAAGCATTCTACAGTCTCGTCATTCAGCACATAGCCAGTGTCATCAATAATGCCGTCTTGACCATGCGTAGTATATGGGTCGAGGGCACCATCGGTAATTAACACCATTTCTGGTAATTCTTTTTTAAGCAAACGGCAAGTGGTTTGTACTAAACCATCTTCATGCCATGCAGCTTCTGCGGTGAGGCTTTTATCTTCTTGAGGAGTGACTGGAAAAAGAGCCAGTTTTGATACGCCCAATTCCAGAAGTCTTTCAGCTTTTTTCAGTAATAAATCTGCCGACAAACGCTGAATGTTTGGCATACTTGGAATATCTTGGGTCTGATTTTGTCCTGGTAATACAAATACTGGATAAATCAAGTGATTGGTAGTGAGCTGTGTTTCGCTGACCATCGCACGCAACTGGTCATTTTTACGGATACGGCGCATGCGAGTAGCTGGAAATGCAGGACGATTGAACGTATAAGTCATAACAATCTCGATGTTCGGTATTACACTAGGAGAGGTTGGCGGATATTCCATTACTGTCAACCGACTGCTGTATTGTAGCCCCATAATGCTGGTTTTGTACAAAATTATGGGTGTTTATCATGCTTTTGAATTTAGGCAACGTATGAGTGAAGAGAAGAAGAATTGGACTGGCAACATACAATTAGGGACAAAAAC
Source organism: Acinetobacter sp. WC-141 (assembly GCF_000313935.1). Classification (GTDB taxonomy): domain Bacteria; phylum Pseudomonadota; class Gammaproteobacteria; order Pseudomonadales; family Moraxellaceae; genus Acinetobacter. The sequence continues at coordinate 37,360 of NZ_AMSS01000047.1, forward strand.
AGACCTAAATGTGGTTCTCAACCAATTATGTAAGGCATTTAATAACTGTCCTTTTTTTAAGCATAGTGGAATGATTATGCGTGTGGTGGATGGGCAGATTGAAGGCTACGTTGAAATGCAACCTGACCTGATTGGCAATTTGGCTTTTCAGGTTTTGCATGGTGGTGTGGCTGCAACTTTGCTCGACAGTATTGGCGGTATTGTGGCAATGGAACATTTATATCGTCGTTCAACCCCAGAAAACCTGCCTGAAACTATTAAACAAGTTACGCGTTTAGCAACGGTTGATATGCGTGTTGACTACCTTGCACCAGGGCGTGGTAAATACTTTATTGCTCGTGCCGAAGTACTGCGTTTAGGTCGTAAGGGCTGCACCATGCGCATGACCATGGTTAATGATGAAGGCAAAGCCATTGCTGCGGGTATTGCTTCATATGCCTATTAAGCAACAAATTGAACTATTTAAAAGCGCCATGTGCGCTTTTTTTAGTGTGTAAAAAGCAGAAATTTTCATAAAATCTTTGAGATAAACATTAATTTAATTAGAACGAACGCATGAGTTATAAATTTTTATTCTCATATTATGAGGTTTTAGCGTTAAAATTAGCTCCTTTGACAATGCGATATGTCTTGTTTATAGAAAAATAAAAACTCTATAACAAGGTGTAGTGCGAGATTGATGGCAAAGCCAACTCATCTTTAGGAACATACCATGACTGATGCACAAAGCAATGTAGAAGAAACAGTGCCAACAACATCTGCCTCGGATGACAACAATCAAAACAAGCGCAAAAAATTTCTTGGTTTTTTTGCGCTGATTTTATTGATCGCCGCTATTTTATATGCAATCTGGGCATTATTTTTAAATCATTCCGTGAGTACGGATAATGCCTATGTCGGTGCAGAAACCGCGCAAATTACCTCTATGGTGAGCGGACAGGTCGCTCAGGTTGTCGTAAAAGATACTCAAACGGTACATCGTGGTGACGTGCTAGTTCGTATTGATGACCGTGATGCCAAAATTGCACTGGCTCAAGCTGAGGCAGAACTCGCCAAAGCAAAACGCCAATACAAACAAACTGCGGCAAACAGTAGTTCTTTAAACTCTCAAGTTGTGGTGCGTGCCGACGAAATTAACAGTGCTAAAGCACAAGTGGCTCAAGCTCAGGCCGACTACGACAAAGCTGCGTTAGAACTGAACCGCCGTGCGCAACTTGCAGCATCTGGTGCGGTATCTAAAGAAGAACTCACGAAGGCACAAAGTGCAGTTGAAACAGCTAAAGCGGGTCTAGAGCTTGCAAAAGCGGGTTTAGCGCAAGCATCTTCGAGCCGTAAAGCTGCTGAAAGTACCTTAGCTGCAAATGAAGCCTTAATTCAGGGCGTAAATGAAGTTTCGACACCTGATGTACAAGTTGCACAGGCACATGTTGAACAAGCTCAGCTTGATTTAGAACGTACCGTGATTCGTGCGCCAGTCGATGGCGTGGTAGCACGTCGTAATATTCAAGTGGGGCAACGTGTTGCACCGGGCACCAGCATGATGATGATTGTGCCGATTAACGATTTATATGTAGATGCGAACTTTAAAGAAAGTCAGTTGAAAAAAGTCCGTCCGGGTCAAATCGTCACACTTACTTCAGATTTATATGGTGACGATGTTGAATATCACGGCAAAGTGATGGGCTTCTCTGGTGGTACGGGCTCTGCCTTTGCCTTAATTCCGGCTCAAAACGCAACAGGTAACTGGATTAAAGTGGTTCAACGCTTACCGGTTCGTATTGCACTTGACCCAAAAGAACTTGCTGAACACCCATTGCGTGTTGGCTTGTCGATGGAAGCAAAAGTCGACTTATCTGCGAAGTAAACGCTTATGAAAACGCAAACACCTTTTGCCGAGTTAAGCGGTGGCCGTTTATTACTGGCAGCGTTTGTTATTGCCTTGTCGAACTTTATGGTCGTGCTTGATACGACCATTGCCAACGTATCTGTACCGCACATTACTGGTAACCTTGCTGTTTCAAGCACACAAGGAACGTGGGTCGTCACGTCGTATGCAGTTGCAGAAGCGATTTGTGTACCTTTAACAGGTTGGCTTGCAGGCCGTTTTGGAACCGTTCGGGTTTTTATTTTTGGCCTGATTGGTTTTACCATTTTCTCTTTCTTGTGCGGTCTAGCAAACTCGTTAGGCATGCTAGTGTTTTTCCGTATTGGCCAAGGTCTATGCGGTGGTCCACTCATGCCACTCAGCCAAACCTTGCTCATGCGTATTTTTCCTCAAGAAAAGCATGCACAGGCCATGGGCCTATGGGCCATGACTACCGTCGTTGGACCAATTTTAGGGCCAATTTTGGGTGGTCTGATTAGTGACAACCTATCTTGGCACTGGATTTTCTTTATTAATATTCCGGTCGGTATTATTTGTGTTTTAGCGGCAATACGACTGCTCAAACCTGCCGAAACAGAAACCATTTCTTTACGAATCGACACCGTCGGTTTAGGTCTGTTAATTCTGTGGATTGGTGCGCTACAGCTCATGCTCGATTTGGGGCACGAACGCGACTGGTTTAATAGCACCAGCATTGTGGTATTAGGCTTGACTGCCGCCATTGGCTTTGTGGTGTTCCTCATATGGGAGCTGACCGACAAGCATCCCGTCGTGGATGTGAAAGTCTTTAGGCATAGGGGCTTTGCCATATCGGTGCTCGCCTTATCGCTTGGCTTTGGAGCATTCTTTGGCAGCATTGTACTGATTCCGCAGTGGCTGCAAATGAACCTTTCCTACACCGCCACGTGGGCCGGCTATTTAACTGCAACCATGGGTTTTGGTAGTTTGACCATGTCACCGATTGTGGCAAAGCTTTCGACCAAACATGACCCACGCGCACTCGCGAGTTTCGGTTTAGTTTTGTTGGGTGCAGTAACTTTAATGCGGGCATTCTGGACTACAGATGCTGACTTTATGGCGCTGGCTTGGCCGCAAATCCTGCAAGGTTTTGCTGTGCCGTTCTTCTTTATTCCACTGTCTAATATTGCACTGGGTTCGGTACTCCAGCAAGAAATTGCATCTGCTGCGGGCCTCATGAACTTCTTAAGAACCATGGCAGGGGCAATTGGCGCTTCAATTGCAGTCACCGTGTGGGACGACCACGCCAAAGTTGCACGCAGTGAAATGGTGTCTAATCTAAATACTGCCGAAGTTCAAAATAACCTTATGCAAAATGGTTTTTCGGCTGACTCGACTTTAGGCATTATTTCAAACCTCGTTGATAAAGAAGCCATTACCATGTCGGCAAACCATGTATTTTTGCTGTTTGCGATGGTGTTTGTCTTTGCGGGGCTGGTCATTTGGCTGTGTCCAAAACCCAAACAGGTCAGTGGCATGCCTTCTCACTAAATATAAAAGCATCTCTTCGGAGGTGCTTTTTTTAGATCTATTAAAAAATAGGGGGATTTATTAATAGTAGATTTTTCCCATATTTAGAGAAATAAAGCATGCCAGAATCGGGCAAATCAGTTATAAAAGAGTGTGATATCAAGCATGGAGGCACAAGATAGGGCACAGGATAAAACGCCCTCAAACATTCAAAATTATAAAACCTTATTTTTATCAAAGATTAAAAAAACTTAATACCTGAAAACAAAGAAGCTTGCATGGCAATTGCATGGATAGGCAAGCGTATATATTGGAGTTATCACGTGAATAAAAGATATTCATTTTTGTTCAGTAGTTTATTAGCAGTCGGTTTATTACAAGGATGTGGAGATGACTCCTCGTCAGATCAGCCCAAGGATGATTCAAATACAACCCCACCCAATTTAATTGTAGATAATGACCCCACCAGTTGTAGCAAACTGGCACAAGACGGTTCAAGCGTGGTGGTCGGTTCAAACCAAAATGGTGACCCAGCGGCGCCGGAAGGTGCATCTGGTTATAGACTCGGTAACACGGTTAAATACGCAGATAAATATATGGTGGTGGCAAACACGCCACTTGCGGTAAAAGCAGGCTGTGATGTTTTAAGAGCAGGCGGTAGCGCAGTCGATGCAGCCGTTGCGGTACAAGCGGTGCTAGGTCTAGTCGAACCACAATCGAGCACCATTGCGGGTAGTGGTTTTATGATGTATTACGATGCCAAAACCAAAAAAGTCACTGCTTATGATGGTCGTGAAACCGCACCAGCCGCAGCCAACGAATTTTATTTAATTCGCCAAGACATATATGACCCAAATTCACCAGCACCAGTACCAAGTGCGCGCCGTAGTGGCCGATCAATTGGTGTGCCGGGTGTGATGCGTTTACTTGAACAAGCGCAAAAAGAGCATGGCAAGCTTAAGTGGAACCAGCTTTTCGGTGAAGCGATTGGTTTGGCTGACAACGGTTTTCGCATTCCGGGGCGTTTGGCAGATGCAATTGCAAGCAATGCAAACAATTTAGCGCTTGATGCAAATGCAATGGCGACCTATTTCTACCCAGATGGATCACCACGTAAAGTGGGTGAGACCATGACCAATAAAGCTTATGCAAAAACACTTGAAGCACTTGCCACGCAAGGCGCAAATGCGCTGCACACGGGTCCAATTGCCCAAGCGATTGTAGCAAAAGCAGGACAGACCTTAGGGGATGACCCAGCAAAAACTCCAATTACTCCAAGTTTAATGACCTTGCAGGATTTATCGAACTACGAGGTTAAAAAACGCGACCCGATTTGCACGACGTATCGTGACCGTTACTATGTATGTACCATGCCGCCTCCATCTTCGGGAGGAATTGCAGTTGCGCAAACGCTGGGTATTTTAGAAAACTTTGATATGTCGCTTTATCCACCTAAAAACCCTGAAAATGAAGGTGGTGTGCCAGATGTGATGGGCGTGCATTTGGTCTCTGAAGCAGAGCGTTTGGCTTACGCTGACCGTGACAAATATGTGGCAGACACTGACTTTGTTGCTTTACCAGCACAGGGGATTGCAAGCTTTATTGATAAAAATTACTTAAAACAACGTGCAGCACTAATTAATTCGAACCAAAGTATGGGCGTTGCGCCAGCGGGTAATTTCAACCCAGCTTCGGGTGTCGACACCACTGTTGAACACGGAACAACTCAGTTCACAATTGTAGATGCCTATGGCAATGTGGTTTCAATGACATCGACTGTTGAATCGAGCATGGGTTCATTCCACATGGTGGATGGTTTCTTGCTGTCGAACCAGTTAACTGACTTTAGCGCGAACCCTTATGACAGCACTGGGGCACATGTTGCCAACCGTGTAGAAGGGGGCAAACGCCCACGCAGTACCATGGCGCCAACTTTAGTGTTTAAAGGCACCACGCCAGATGAGTTTTATATGGCAACAGGTTCACCAGGTGGCGGTACGATCATTCAATATGTGGTTAAAACTTTGGTGGGTGCGCTGGACTGGAACTTAAACGCTCAGCAGGCCACTTCGCTTGTTAACTTTGGCGCGACCAATAGCAAAAACACCAATGTAGATAGCTCGAATGTGCAGCTTTCTTTGCTTGATTTGATTGAAGGCTTAAAAGCAAAAGGACATGGCATTTCTAACACTGCGCAAACCAGCGGTATTTCTACGATTATGAAAGTAAATATAAATAATCAAAGTAAATACGCAGGTGGGGTAGACCCACGCCGTGAAGGTATTGTGTTAGGCAATGGTGCTTTATAGAGCAAACTTAAAAAAAAGCTGTCATTTTTGGCAGCTTTTTTATGTGACCCTTGAAAAAAACAAAAGGGACTCAATTATGTAAATATGTTCATCAGTAGCAGACTGTTGATAAAATGCACAGTATTTTATTTTAGTTATGCTATGATGTTCAGACATTCATGGGGATGTTATTGGCTTCGACGCTGGTGATGAAACTCATAGATGCATGCCGAGAGCGCATTTTCTCTCGTAAATCAAATTTGCATATTTTAGTCGCAAACGACGAAACTTACGCTCTAGCTGCCTAAGGGCAGTTTGTCCGCTTCCTAGAATACTTGTGGTTTAGGAACCCGACCGTAGCGCACGCACACAAGTCCGTATAGAGTCAAGCCTCGGGGCTTTATACCAAACTTAGAGGATCGCACCTTGTACCCTGTTCGTCGGGTCACTTGGTGTTAAAACAATAGACGATATCTAAGCATGTAGTATTCTCGAGCGTAATGCTGGCGGACGCGGGTTCAACTCCCGCCATCTCCACCATATACTTAAATTTATATAACTCAGTATGACGTTATATAAAAATAAAAGCCTTAACTATCAGTAGTTAGGGCTTTTTTTATACCTGTATATACCGTTATATGGGGTAACTTATAGTTTGTGTGATTGTATAGTGTGATGTATAGTTTGAGTTCACTTGTTTTCACTATACAAGAATCAATATGAAGAGAACGGATCCTATTAAAACGCCAATGAAAGATACAGTTCTTTCATCATTGGAACCTGAAGCACATACAGAGTATAGAATCAATGATGGTGATAATCTTTATTTTGTTGTTAGTTCTACAGGTAATAAAAGATGGGATTTTAGATACAAGAAGCCATTAACTCAAAAGTGGAGCTTTATGGGCTTAGGTGCTTATCCCGAAGTGATGTGTGCTGAAAAAACAGGAGGTTTTAACTTGGTAAACTAAACACACTCATCAGGAGTTTACCATGAGCAAGAAACACAAGACTTACACCACAGAATTTAAAGCTGAAGCCATCAAATTAATTGAAGCCAATCAAGGCAATGTCTCGGAAACAGCCAGACAACTTAGCATTTCAATGCAAACTCTTTCAAATTGGAATACCAAAGCAAAGGCTGGAACTTTAG
>NZ_AMSS01000048.1 GCF_000313935.1 Acinetobacter sp. WC-141
AAGTGATAGTGCAAGCACCATCACCCCGCTCGACTTGCATGTGTTAAGCCTGCCGCCAGCGTTCAATCTGAGCCATGATCAAACTCTTCAGTTAAAAATCATTTTGCACCTTATTAAAGACAAGGTGCCAATTCTGGCTCATCAATTTTCTGACTTAAATTTCGCTCAAATAAACTTCGAGTAATTTAAACCAATCAATCAATGATAATATTTCGATTAATCAATCAGTAAAAATCCACACAAGTTGTTCTTCAATTCTCTTAATGATCTTCTTCCTGGTTCGTCACCAGCAAGCTAGGTCGGCTATATTACTCTTAATCTCTTAAAAGTCAACAGGTAATTTCGATATTTTTAAAACTTAATCTCTAAACCAACTTCCCATCAAATTCATCACTTAAAGCAATCAACTCAATTCCAAGTAACTGTTTTTCAACAAGTTTCTATCTGCATCACCGCCGATGGATGTGCATTATAGACCATCCCAATCCCTTTGCAACCCCTTTTTTAATATTACTGCAACAACAGTTCGCTTTTTAATCAAAAATAATAAAAATAGTCATTTTTTATATAAACATGGCTGTAAAAGCATCAATTTATCTAAAATTTTCTCGTCTTGATTCTTTTCTTGCCATCTAAGTGGGCGACAATCAATATATTCACAATATCCACCTTCACCTTGTAGACATTGTTCATTCCAACTTAATTGGTATTGAAAGCTTCCTACATATCCAGCAGCCAAACCAAACTTGTAGTCGCCACGGCTTTGGGCATAAAGTTCAAAAATAATTTTTCCATTTTTCTTACACTGCCAAGAAAATTCTCTAGGTAAATACATCTCTTTACCATTCGGTGTTCTAACTTTTGGATAAACACGATGGATATGTAAATTTACATCTTCAGTAAAGCTTTCAACAGGCTTGCCAAACTCTTGAATATCTAATCTTGAACATAAGATGATATTCCACTGATTTCTTATTTGTGAAAATGTAAGCTGAGTTGTTTCATTTAAATTAATAATTTGGCATGTATAAAAACATAAAGATAAAAACGGTAAATGTAGAGCTCTTGCATGTTTAAACCGTCCTAATCCTTCGACTTGATATTTTTGTCCTTTATAAAAAACTTCGCCTTCACAAAAACATAGCGTTGACCAATAGTCCGAGACGCCCCATTGCAATGCAGAGGTATTAGAAATATTTTCGGGAATCTGAATAGTAAGATTACAACCCATTTCTAAGTCTAATCGCTGAAGGCGGATCTTTGGAATTTGCCACTCAATCAGATCTGTTTTATCAAATTGATATTGTTTTGAGTCGAACTGGCACTGCCGCCGAATAGAATAAGTTTTTAAATGGCCTACACTATGTTGGCTATTACTTACAAGCACAGTTGCAGTATCGATTGCTGAAGTCGTAATTGTGTGAGCGTTATAGCAAAGAGGAATGCGCGGCTGTCCAACTAAACTAATGTAATTAAAATAACGAAGTGGAGCCGGTAGATTTGGAAGGATTAAGCCTTGATAAACAATTTTAAAAAAGCCACGAGAAGGTTGATATACAACCCCCTCTTTAGCATTCAGGCCCAGCTGCTGTAATTGATTAATTTGACTCATCAACATAGGCATACTGAACCTCTTCTATTTTATGTTTTTATTGTTTCGTTACTCTTGCGTGCAAATAATGTCGTAACAAAACCAGAGAGAGCATAAAGAATTGAAACAGTCAAAATGCCCATTGGAATATTATAAGTGATTGCTGCAAAAATCAGTACTACCGGCAACATAACTACAAAGGGAACGCGTTTACGGTCCATCTGTTTGAAAGAGTAATATTTAATATTGGAGATCATGAGTAATCCCACAACAACCATTAGCACAGCATTAATGGTTTTAATCGCAATATCACGTAAATCAAAAATGAAAGGATAATCGCGAGCAACCCACACGAGTGAAATAATGATAATGGCAGCGAGTGGACTTGCAATACCGATAAAATAGCGCTTATCAACGACACCAATTTGAACATTAAAACGCGCTAAACGGAAAGCTGCACATGCTGTATAAACAAAACAACATGCTAAACCAATACGGCCTAAATCATGCAAACTCCAGCTATACATCAGCATTGCTGGAGCCACACCAAAAGCTAATAAATCAGAAAGAGAATCATATTGCTCACCAAAAGCACTTTGTGCGCCAATCGCTCGAGCAACCCGACCATCTAGACCATCAAGCAGTGCTGCAATAAAAATGGCGTAAATAGCTTGAGTAAAATCCCCATTCATACTTGCAATGATGGAATAGAAACCAGACAACAAAGCGGCTGTCGTAATTAAGTTAGGCCAAAGATAAATTCCTCGGCGCTTTACTTTTTGTCCTTCTGGATTATCCTCTTCTTCAACCACTTCGAATGTAATCCCATCAAATGAATGTTCATTATGAGTTAAATCTTGCTCTGGTTTAGGCGCATTTGTCATTATTTTCTATTCCAAACATGTGCATTGATTTAAGTTAACTGTTACTCACCTACTAACCAGCGAACAGCAGCGTGACCACCAGTTTCTTGCATGCGTAGATGAGGGAATAACCACTGTAGAGCTTGGTCGGCTTGTTCAGAGAACTGCCATGGTGGGTTAATCACTAATAGACCACAACCATTCAAGCCTATAGGTGTATCGTCTGGCCATACACAAATTTCACAGACTAACTGACGACGAATTCCCGTTTTAAACATTTTCTTTTCAAAACGTTCAATCATCGCTCGGTCTTTAATTGGATACCAAACAGCAAAAACACCTGTTGGCCATTTCTTATGAGCTTGTTGTAACAGTTCAACTAATTGCGGAAAATCTTTACGTTCTAATTCGTAAGGTGGGTCAATCATGACCAAACCACGTTTTTCTTTTGGCGGGATAACACCGAGTAAGCCTTCGTAGGCATCACGTTCATGTAAACCTGCACGTTTATCATAAATGTTATGTCGCAATTGTTGAAATACATCGCGTTGCATTTCAAAAATTGTAGCTTTATCAATTTCACGCATGCCTTGCAAAGCAAACCATGGTGAACCTGGATAACTTCCCTTGCCTTCTTCTGAACGCAGTTGTTCTACCAACTTCAAATATTGCTGGATTGCTTCAGGTGCCTGACGCTTTTCCATTTCAGATATTTGAACTAGACGATGAATGCCTGTAAGAAACTCTCCAGACTTTTGTGCAGGCGCCAGAGATAAATCATATTTTCCTGCACCTCCATGCGTATCGATATAACGATAAGGTTTATCTTTAGCATTTAAACGATTCAGAAGCTGTAGCAAAAGCACATGCTTCATAACATCTGCAAAGTTGCCCGCATGGAAATGGTGACGGTAATTCATGTTGACTTTAATTCCTCAATTCAACAAATAGTTTAACATGAAAAAAATATTCTTTCGTAAGGTTGTGATCATCTAAAATAGGGCCGCTTGATATTTTTACGATCTACTCGAGGTTATATGCTCTCTCACCCGCTTCCAGACTCATGGGATCTGGATCAAATTCTAGATGATTTAAATACGCATGGCTTTGCGATTATAAATCAGGCCTATTCGGATCGATATCGCGCTCAAGTCGCCAAAGAATGTAGTCATCATATTGATGAATTTAGAGAAGCTGGTATTCAAAACGGCGTAGTGAGTAATATTCGTAGCGATCATATTCTCTGGATTAATGATCAACTTCCTATTGCTCAACAGCATATTGAAACATTAACTTCTTTTTCACAAAATCTAAATCAAGCATTCTATTTAGGAATTAAAGAGGTAGAGGCTCATTTTGCCCGTTATAACTTGGGTGAATTTTATGCTTTACACCGAGACAATCCTCAACAAAAAAATGATCGTATTATCTCAACCGTTTATTATTTACATCCAGAATGGCAAGAAGATTGGGGTGGTCAATTACGGCTGCAAGATAAAAATGAGAAGTGGCATATCGTTAATCCTGAACCAAATCGACTTGTAATATTTCAAAGTAATTTATTACATGAAGTATTACCTTCTAAACAACAAAGGCTCTCTATTACAGCGTGGCTTCGTAGCGGAAATTCTATCTGGGTTTAATGTTTACTCTTTAAATTTGGTAAATGAACCCGATATAAAAGCTATTGATTAAAGAAGGTAAGGGCGTATGTCTATTGAAAGTAAAACAATTGTGAGCCGAATTGGTGAAACAGATCAACTTTATTTGACTGAAAATACGCCTGAACTTGCTTTGGAGCGTGCTGAGTTACGCATGCAACTGGTCGTATTAAGTCGTGTTCGCCAAGAACAACTTCATTTTTTACAAGAAGCTATTGTTTTGCTTGAACAAGCTCGTATGGAATATGAAGAAATGCCATTGAGCTTATACCTTAATTTATCTTTACATTTGGCTAAAGCGTATATGCTTTATTTTGAATTAAATAAAGAAAAACGTTTTGCTTTAATTACACAACAAATTTTAAAGCCATTAGCACACCATGAACATGCAGATATATATTTCTTCTTAGCTTATGCGTCAGCCGCTCGAGCAGAGTCAGCATTAACACGACATTGGTTAACTAAATATTTATCAACAAGCACATGTGATCTTGAGTTACTTCATGCTCAACCCGTATTTGACCTAGTCCGTCATGAGCCTTGGTATAAAGATCAATTAAAAACAAAGACACATTAACTCTTAATATAATAAGGCCTGTTTTATACATTGGATGTAAAACAGGCCTTAGATTTATTTCTTTACACTGTCTTCATGTAGTTGTTCATTCAGCTCATCAATAACTACAATCCATTCATCATCTTTTTCCCAATGACTTTTTAAAAAATCACTTTGACCCTTTGACCAAAAAGAAGCTTCATGTAATTTCTGTTCAGCTGGCAATTGATGTGTCTTGATAAAGTTTTCAATACTTGCTTCATCAGAATCTAAACCCAGCTGATCAAATAAAAGCTCTAATGTAGGTTGCTGCTCAAACATTGTTATTCTCCTATAACTTCTTTTAAATCATCTATTAACTAATCTAACAATAAAATGTTTTTACTTGCATGATAGTGTCTATATTTTCTTGTTGCTTTTTGTGTTCCCTTTTTAAGGATTCAATAAAAAAGCACTCTAAAAAGAGTGCTTTTTTTAACTTATCAAAAAGATAAATTATTTCAACATGTCAGCAATTGCTGCACGTTCTTCTTCAAGCTCATTTAACGTAAAGTTAATACGTTCACGGCTGAATTCATCAATTTCTAAACCTTGAACGATTTTGTATTCACCATTCTCAGTTGTTACAGGGAAACCGAACATAACGCCTTCTGGAATACCATAAGAACCATCAGATGGAATACCCATAGTTACCCATTTGCCGTTTGTGCCAAGTGCCCAATCGCGCATATGGTCAATTGCAGCGTTAGCAGCAGAAGCAGCAGAAGACAAACCACGTGCTTCGATAATCGCAGCACCACGTTTACCAACAGTTGGAAGGAACACATCTTTGTTCCATGCTGCATCATTGATTTTGTCTTTTAAGCTTTCGCCATTTGCAGTTGCAAAACGGTAGTCAGCATACATTGTTGGAGAGTGGTTACCCCACACTGTTAAGTGTTCGATATCAGCAACTGCAACACCAGCTTTTTGAGCAACTTGAGTCAACGCACGGTTGTGATCAAGACGCAACATAGCTGTGAAGTTTTTCGCAGGAAGATCTGGAGCAGAGTTCATAGCAATGTAAGCATTTGTATTTGCAGGGTTACCAACAACTAATACTTTAACATCACGACTAGCAACTTCGTTTAATGCTTGGCCTTGACCGATGAAAATTTCACCGTTAACTTTTAACAAGTCAGCACGTTCCATACCAGGACCACGTGGACGAGAACCTACCAATAAAGCGTAGTCAGCATCTTTAAATGCAACTTTCGGATCATCAGTCCCGATCATGCCAGCCAATAAAGGGAAAGCACAGTCATCAAGTTCCATCATTACGCCTTTAAGCGCTTGTTGAGCTTTTTCAACTGGAACTTCAAGCAATTGTAAAATAACAGGTTGATCTTTACCTAACATTTCACCGCTTGCGATACGGAATAATAAGCTGTAACCAATTTGACCTGCAGCGCCAGTCACGGCAACACGAACGGGTTGCTTCATGTAATTGTCTCCAATGAGTGTCCTTAATTGGGCTAAATAGGAATTCCATCTAACCAAATCATCATAAACGGCAAAGATTGTACTCTAAAGATGTAGCAGATGCATGTAAAAGCGACTCATCTTCACCAAAAGTCTGATAGAAAATACAAATTAATATTTACAAAAAGATTCAATGCATGATCAACATTTTTTTAAGAAATGATCGTCATCTTTAGTAACTACCTTTAATCGTGATCTCACCTGGGCAATTCGATACCACATGATTTGCACATTGTTTATATTGGCCTTTTACCGTGTAACACACCTTCACTTCTGTTAAGACCACATCTGAACGCGATAACTGACAAGTCAAACGAATACCATTTTGAGGCAAGCTCGGATTAAGACGAGTAAATTGCTGTTTTAAGGCTGACTGTTGAATTTCAACATTCGTCGAACTTGTAAGGCTAGCAGGAATTTTTAAACGTTCAGCAAAGTTAATGACAGTCCGGAAATATTGACTTGCATTCATAGGAACGCACCCCCCTACACTTTTCCAAAGCTGTACACGCGCGTTATTGTCAGGCATGACCCGAGCTACGACTTTAGATTGCAATGGAGAGAGAGAGGCTGAACTTTCTGTTGAACAATCAGTTTGATTTGTTTCTGGCATAAGGCCGGTAATTGTCAATGAATATCCTTCAAGACATTTACGCTGTTTTTGTTTAGAGGGATCTAATGCACATGCGGCCGGTGTCATTTGTACATGCATAACATACCCCTGTAAATTAACAGGTTCGGCATGTAAAACGGAACTCATCAACCCTACTCCTGCACAGATGAGCCACCATGCAAGTTGCAAAATTGAACGAAGTTCCAAATATCTATATTTCATTTAATTAAAACTTGAATATGCCAATTAAAAGAAGATCCATCATCAACTATCCTAAACTTAAGGCGATGTACGCATTGGAATGACTTTCATACGTTGTGATAATGATTGAGCCCCTTGGCCCAATATCACCCCATAATGTGTTGCATTAGTCATAACATGCTTGACATAGTCTCTAGTTTCTAACAATGGAATTGTTTCTGTATATTGGTCAGCCGAAATTGATTGATAGTCCGGTTGCCAACGTCTTGCCCGATTAGGCCCAGCATTATAACCTGCCGTTGCCAAAACTGGATTATTGCTTAATTGTCCCTGAATCATCGACAAATAAAATGTTCCATACCGAATATTGGTATTCATTTCATTTAATGCCGCTGGATTATAGGTTTCACCCATTTGACGCGCAATCAACTTCGCTGTATCAGGCATAATTTGCATAAGACCGCCTGCTCCAACATGAGACCGCGCGGAGGTAACAAACCGGCTTTCTTGTCGCATTAAACCATAAGCCCACGCTGGATCAATTCCAGCATTGTAACTATGACTTACGACATTAGTCTTATGTGGCGTTACATAGCGATACGTATCATTATGTTTATTTGTTGTTCGATCTGCTGCATAAATTGCTCGATCATACCACCCCATATCATGCGCCCGCTTTGCCGCAGCTAACAATATACCATCATCATGTTGAAGATAAGCTTGGCGAACTGCCCAGTTCCATTCTCGGTTGGTATAAGTCGGATTTGCATTAATACGTCTTAAAGTAAAAGCACGATTAAAGTGAATATTCTGGTCTAGACGTCTTAAATCACTTGCCGTTGGCTGATCATCATAAGGTTGATGGTTATAACGTTCACCCAAACGATCTTTTGCTAACAGGTTATGGTAGTCATCACCAGCCTGAGCTAGTTTTCTATAAATTTGTTGTGCTGTTGCTTTAGAAGCACTATCACCACGCTGCTCTGACGCACGAGCAAGCCAATATTGCCAGCGGTCTTCTTGTTTTTGCGTCACGGTCATACTATTAATAGCACGAATTAAACTTTCCCATGCACCAAATCGAATTGCCTGACGCGCATAAATTTCAGCCTCTTCTGGACTTAGAGGATAACCGTAACTTGCGTCAAAATATTGTAGAACTTCACGATTGAAATTATTTTTCATGACCGTGGTACCACCAATATAAGCCACTGTTCGATATAAATACTTTTGTATATTCTCTGGTGTACCTTGAGCAACACGTTGTACATTCGAAAAAGCATTACTTAAATCATTATTAGCCAAACGGCCTAATGCAAAAATCAAATAAGCATAGTCTGTATCATTCGTTTTAGGCGCGCTCCACAAATAATTAAGTGGATTAGCTTGAATCTGGTTAAGCTGAGCCAAAGATAAATTCATACCCAAAGTCTGTGCTGTTGCCAGAGCTTGCCCTGTTAAACCAGAACGTAACTGCACCCAAAGACGTTGTTGTTTATCCTGTGCGCTCATTAATGGGCTAGATAACATTAAGCGTCCTAAGCCAATACAAGATTCTGGTTGCGATTCGGTTGCTAACCATACATCTTTATATTCAGCAAAAACTAATGCATCACCGGTTTTTGCTCTCACCTGTGCCAATGCACAATTTTCGGCCTGATCCGGATTAGTTACATAAGATAGTAAAGGTTGTGCAGATGCGAAGTCAGCTTGTTTAACTTTTTCTTCAACATAGTCGGCTGCTAATTTCTCAGCCATTGCTGATTGAGGATAACGTTGAGCAAAACTTACAATCGAAGCTGAAGGTTGAAAGCCAAGATTCGTATTAAGTTTCCAATATTCCGGATAATACCCCAATACATCATTTTGCATGGCAAGCTGATATTGGTCTAATAATGCTGTATTACCACTATTTGCAGCATTTAATGCATCATTAAACTGCTCTTCGGCAGCATAGGTAAATGAACAACCAAGTAAACACATAGCTCCTAACCAGCTACGATGTATATATTTATTTTTCATTACACGACTATCGATTGATGAGCTCTTTCTACTTGGTCTCATAAATGTGTTAAACCCTGACTATTCACCTTCAAAGCATAGTTTAATTAGTCTTCATGCTTTCTTTTGTTGTGTTATGTAACTCTCTGATTCAACATCATTAAAATTCACATAATTTAATTCCAAAAAACCATCTCATGTTCTGAAGGTTTACTGTTATGGGTTCGGTCCAAATACTGCTATAATGAATGGTTTGACCCATTTTGGGCAAATTTATTCTTTTTAGATCGATCTGTTAGGAGCCTGCATGACGGTTCAAACCTTCATTCCCAATGGTGCCAAAGCTGCCTCAGAAAACACTGTTACCCAGCCAACGCACACCACTGATGTTTCAATAAAAAAACTTTATATTGAAACTCAAGGGTGTCAGATGAATGAGTATGACAGTCACCGTATGGCAGACCTTTTAGGGGACTCTCACGGTTACATTTTAACAAGCAACCCTAATGAAGCAGATATCCTGCTCATGAATACGTGTTCTATTCGTGAAAAAGCACAGGAAAAAGTATTTAGTGAATTAGGACGCTGGCGCAAATTAAAAGACAAAAATCCAGATCTTGTGATTGGTGTGGGTGGTTGTGTTGCCTCTCAAGAAGGTGACAATATTCAAAAACGTGCGCCTTATGTAGACATGATTTTTGGCCCTCAAACATTACACCGTTTACCACAAATGCTTGATCAACATAATGCTCAAGTAGAAAAACCCAAAAAAGATAAAATCAAACTCGTTGATATTTCTTTCCCAGATATTGAAAAGTTCGACTTTTTGCCAGAACCACGTGTAGAAGGCTTTAAAGCATTTGTTTCTATTATGGAAGGCTGTTCTAAATACTGTTCTTTCTGTGTAGTTCCTTACACACGCGGTGAAGAAGTTTCTCGACCTTTAGATGATGTACTTGCAGAAATTGCAGGTCTTGCTGAAAAAGGTGTCCGTGAAATTTCACTTCTTGGTCAGAATGTAAATGGTTACCGTGGTGAAACCTTCGAAGGTGGCATCTGTACTTTCCCTGAATTGTTACGACTCGTTGCAGAAATTCCGGGTATTGGACGTTTACGTTATACGACTTCGCACCCACTTGAGTTCTCTGATGAGCTTATTCAGTGTTATGAAGATTTACCTCAAATGGTTTCACATTTACACTTGCCAGTTCAAAGTGGCTCGAATGATGTTTTAAAAGCCATGAAGCGAAATCACACGATTGATATTTATATCGATAAAATTGCGAAACTACGCAAAATTCGTCCAGATATGCATTTATCAAGTGACTTTATTATTGGCTTCCCTGGTGAAACCGATGAAAACTTTGCAGAAACATTGCAATTTATCAAAGATTTAGACTTCGACCACTCATATAGTTTTGTTTATTCAAAACGTCCCGGCACACCTGCATCAGACTTGCCAGACACCACACCTGAACAAGTTAAAAAAGAACGTTTAGCTCAAGTTCAAAAAGTAATTAAGCAGTCTAGTATTGAAAAAACAGATGCCATGTTAGGTAAAATTGAACGCGTACTTATTGAAAAAGTATCTGATCAAGACCCTAATATTTTAATTGGTACTGCTGACAATACACGTCTGGTCACTTTCGTTGGTGATGCGAGTTGGGTTGGCCGTTTTGCAGAAATCGAGATTACTGAAATTAAAACTTTAAATTTTGTTTACGGTGAGCTCTTGAATCTTGAACCTGACGTGGCGTAATGTAGAGGTATTCTAAAGTCTACTGAAAGGTTTTCTCTTGACTGCAGCGATTCGACGTACCGTAACATTTCCTGAAATTTCAATGGAACGTTTAAAGAGCATTCTAGGTGCCTATAATGGGCACCTGAAGCAAATTGAACAGCGTTTAGATGTCAAAATTACTCATCGTGGAGATGTTTTTCACATAGATGGTGAAATAGATGCTGTTGGGAGAGCCGAAGCATTATTGCAACGACTCTACGAAGAGTCCGAGGTATCCCAGCAAATCAGTGCTGATCTATTACACCTTCTCATTCAATCTTCACAAACTGAACGCAATTTCGAGTTGGTGGGTGAAGAAATGGATGAGCATGATGCGCCCTTAGATGTCTATTTCCAGACCCGAAAAGGCCGCATTAATCCTCGTGGTGCTAATCAAAAACGTTATGTACAACGTATTTTACAAAGCGATATTTCTTTTGGTGTAGGCCCTGCTGGTACAGGTAAAACCTATTTAGCAGTTGCTGCCGCCGTAGACATGCTAGAACGTAATGAGATCCAGCGGATTTTACTTGTACGTCCTGCTGTAGAAGCTGGAGAAAAGCTGGGCTTCTTACCTGGTGATTTAACCCAGAAAATTGACCCATATTTACGCCCTCTTTACGATGCCCTTTACGAAATGCTTGGCTTTGAAAAAGTCGCCAAGTTAATCGAGCGTCAAGTGATTGAGGTTGCGCCTCTTGCATATATGCGTGGTCGTACACTTAACCATTCATTTGTCATTTTGGATGAAGCTCAAAACACCACACCAGAACAAATGAAAATGTTCCTGACCCGTTTAGGTTTTGGCTCTCGTGCAGTAATTACAGGTGACATTACTCAAGTAGATTTACCTCGAGGTCAACAATCTGGTTTGGCACACGCACTCCGCGTACTCGAAAATATTACAGAAATTCATATTACCCGTTTCCATTCCCGCGATGTTGTACGTCATCAATTGGTTCAAAAAATCGTTGAAGCGTATGAAGGTTGGGATGGTGAACAACAGCGTCTTAATGCTGAAGCACGTGCTGAACGCAAAGCACGTCAAGAAGCATTAGTCGCTGAGAACGATACAGCAGCAGACTTGCAACATCAGGATGCTTAAGGATTCATTTTGAAAATCAGTTTAAGTTTACAACAAGACTTTCAATCATCTGAGTTAGAGCTCAAACGAGCTCAACTCAAAAAAATTATTGAGACAACTTTACGACACGTTGGTTATAAAGAAGATTGCGAAATTGGGGTTGCTTGTGTCGATTTAGCAGAAAGCCAACAACTTAATCTGCAATATCGAGAGAAAGATAAACCAACCAATGTTTTATCCTTTCCGAGTGATATCCCTGAAGAAGTTTTACCAATGCTAGATGCCTTACCTCTAGGTGATTTAGTTATTTGTATTCCAGTGGTATTACAAGAAGCATTAGAACAGAAAAAAACTGCCCAAAATCATTTTGCACATCTATTAGTACATGGTGTTTTACATTTGCTTGGTTATGACCATGAAACCAGTGATGAAGATGCAGAAGAAATGGAAGGGATTGAAGTCGAAATTTTAGCAAAGCTGAATATCGACAATCCTTACCAAGAACAGATTTAATCATTATTGATTAGAAGAAAAACATAATCTGTCTTTAGATGGGATTTTTTTCTAATTAATTATAATCAATGTGGATAAGCTAAAACTTATCCACATTTTTTATTAATGTACTTCAAATTCTGCTTGAGCCGGATCGAAACGCCACGTACGTACAATACGTAATTCAGAAATATCTTTCATATTGGCATCGAAATGCCCAAATGGTGCGCCGCGACGTACTGAAGACTTAGCTGCCTTATCTAATATTGAGTACCCTGAGCTTTCAAGTAATCGAATTGCACGAATTCCGCCTTGAGCATTCAAAATCACCATTAAACGGACTTCACCTCTTAGCTGTTGTTGTTTGGCCTCTTCCGGATAATAGCGATTACCATACAACTCTACTTTTTCACGGAACTTATCTAAATAAGCAGCCGAAGCATCTTTCTTGGCTTGAATTCCATCTACTGTTTTTATTTTTTGTTGCCGACTGAAATCTTGTCTACGTTGTAAATATTGTGCTTCAAGGCTCGCAACCATCGCAGCTTTAGCCTGAAATTGACTTTGTGATTGTTCTAGTTCTTTTTTCCTTTGACTCGCATCAGCTTGTTTTTGCCAACTCAAAACAGTCATTAAGACTTTTTCTTCAAATTTAAGCTCTCTTTGCTGCTGAACCTTTTGCAAACTTGCTAACTCTGCATTTCCAGTTGAAGCATCATTAAGCATCGGATTTGGAGTATCACTAGAGGTACGGTGAGCTTCACGAAATGCACCCGAACCTTGCTGGTCTGCTTGTGCCAAAAAGTCTGCCTGCTGAACTGGCTCATTACTTGATCGAATTGAAATTGCAATTTCTTTAGTCGACTGCTCTGATGGGCTAGGCATCGCAAAATGAATGAGCAACACAAAAACATGCAGTAAGATTGCCAATATTGTTGCAGCAATAAAGACTCGGTCTTGCCACCAATGGTAAAAAGGCACTATAGATAGACTTCTATTGTTCAACATAATTTTAAAAGCATATAAATGCCTTTTCCCCACGGTTTAATACCGAATAAAATATAAACTGATATTCAAATTTGGATAAAAGTGTGATTCACTTCAAATATAGAGTTTTATCCATTTTCATTTTGTCAAAATGTATCAATTAAATTTGTTACACTGCAATATCAAAACTCGTTTTTTATCATAATAAAGATTGTGTTGGTTCTTAAGTAAATTATCTTCTGGAAGTTCTTTTATGCAAACGCTATTTTCCTCATTAGTCAGACGCCTTAAAAAGGTCTACCAAAAAGCAGAAGCATTCATTGAAGAAGAAAGAGATTTTACGTTATCCCAAACCTTTCTGAATGCGACTTTACAACGTTATGTCACCAATAATGTTGAATTTCTAGATGACCTGCATGCCGATCTTTATCATGATTGGTTAAGGTTATATGCAACCATGCATGTAAAAGGCCTAGAGACAACACTATCTGTTGATTTAAAACTGATTCAGATGGAATTTAATCAAGAACAACAGCTTTTAGTTTTTGAACAAATTAGTAATACACAAATTATAGAAGCGAAATATAAAAACTTTTGGCAAAAGATTGCCGTAAAAGCCGCAGTTTTTTATTACCATAAAATTTTGAAAAAAGATCCTTTGGGAATGATTCTGGAACGTTTTAATGTAGCAGAAGAACGGGATGAACTCATATTTCTTGACCTCAACCGCTGGTTTGGTAAAAAAGCCAGTATCATCGAGACATTAGGTAAGGTGCATGTAAATTACGCACGAGTTCGTGAGGCTGAGTTAGTCGTATTTGGAAATGTGAATTTAGCAGCGCTACTTTACCGTGATCAGGACGATGATTTTGAAGATGAATTAGAAGATTCTGAAATCACGCCAATCCAGCAAAAAGATGTATAGCGCTGTGATGAATAAAAATGAATTAACTTCCAAAAAACACAAATAGATTACACATTTAGCATAAATCCTGATTTTTTCTCCATGATCAACAGGCATAATATGTTTAAGTTATAGATGCATCAGCACTGACTTTTCAGTCTGTACAAGGATATTTACTTATGGCAACAAAATTTCTGAAATCGTTTGGCATCGCAACAGGTATTTCAACAACTTTGCTTTTTGCAGGTTTCTCAAGCCATGCACTTGCCATGAGCCCATTTCAGGCAAATTATCAGTTCACTTATAATAATAAAGGTATGGGTTCGGCTACACGTACCTTAAGCCAGCAAGGTAATAATTGGACTTATAATTTCACCGCAAAAGCAGGTGGAATTGCTTCAGCAAGTGAAACAAGTAAATTTAGTTTTGCTAACGGTAAAATTGGATCTCAAAGTTTTAGCCGTACCAGCAAAATTTTGATTCATAACAACACCATGAATATTAACTTTAATCCAAACAGCAAAACTATTTCTACCAAGAAAGACGATAAAGCTCGTTCATTTGCTTGGCAGGCTGGCGTACTTGATGAGTTAAATGCAGAATTACAAGTTCGTGAAGATTTAAAAAATGGTTCGCTTAAAACTTCCTACCCTCTTGCCGATGCAAAAGAAGTTGAAAATCGTCGTTTTGTAAAACAAGGCAATGAGAAAATTAAAACTTCTTATGGCACATTTGATACCGTAAAAGTTGTTTTAGAACATGGCAAACCAGACCGTAATACTATTTTCTGGTTAGCACCTAAATTGGACTACTTACCAGTTAAAGTCAGCCATGTTGATGGTAAAACTTCTTATGGCCTGTTATTAACAAGTTATACAGGTAAAACGAATTAAAGCTTGCATTTTTTCGGATGCTTTTTAAAATACGCATTTGCTTTAAAAGCATCCGTCTAGAGGATTCTCCCGTGCACGCACTAGAACAGAAAATCTTAACAGAAGGTATCGTTCTATCTGATCAAGTCTTGAAAGTCGACGCTTTCTTAAATCACCAAATTGATCCTGTATTAATGCAGCAGATTGGTAAAGAATTTGCCGCTCGCTTTAAAGATGCAGGGATTACCAAGATTATTACCATTGAAGCATCAGGTATTGCACCTGCAATCATGGCAGGTTTAGAACTTGGTGTACCTGTAATTTTCGCTCGTAAATATCAGTCATTGACGTTAAAAGATGACTTATATCGCTCTAAAGTATTTAGTTTTACTAAACAAACTGAAAGCACGATTGCGATTTCAAACAAACACCTTCATTCAACTGATAAAGCATTAGTTATTGATGACTTCTTGGCAAATGGTCAAGCTGCATTAGGACTAATTGATTTAATTCACCAAGCAAATGCAGAAGTTGTGGGCGTCGGTATTGTGATTGAGAAATCATTCCAACCGGGCCGTGATTTATTGCTTGAAAAAGGCTACCGAGTTGAGTCATTAGCACGTGTTCACTCTCTTACAGATGGCAAAGTTACCTTTGTAAAAGAATAAGATGTGCAAATAAAAAAAGAGCGGATATCCGCTCTTTTTTTATTTATTTAAAGGGAAACCGCAAGCTTCTTAACAACCTCACCCAAACGTTTGCCTTGAGCTTCACACAAAATCTTTTCATCCTGGCTTAAGCTCTGGTCATGACGCGGCCCGCTTACGTGGCTTGCTCCATATGGAGTACCACCTGTTTTAGTGTTTGACAACGCTGGAATTGCATTTGGTAATCCTAAAATCATCATCCCGTGATGAAATAACGGCGGAAGCATCGTGAGTAAAGTACTCTCCTGCCCACCATGCATCGATCCAGAAGAAGTAAAAACACAAGCAGGTTTATTATGTAATGCCCCATTGAGCCAAAGGCTCGTCGTTTGGTCCCAAAAATATTTCATTTCACTTGCCATATTGCCGAAGCGAGTTGGGGAACCTAACGCCAGACCTGCACAATTCGCTAGATCATCTAACGTACAGTAGATATCACCTTCTGCTGGAATACTGGGTTCAGCTACCGTGACAACTGGCGCAATATTCGGTACGGTCCGAATTTTCACTGACATACCCGCAGACTCAACACCATTGGCAATTAAATGAGCCATTTCTTTAGTAGAACCATATTTGCTGTAATAGAGTACAAGAATGTAAGGTTGCATCGGTTTCATAAATTTTGTTAAAAAGAACACTATACGGTATTTTTTATTTTTTTGGCGAAACCAATCTTGTGAAATTCTAGAGGAGATTGATTGTGTAGCATGAAAGGTAACACGAGCAAATTTCTCAAATTCGTTGAATAAAAAGCTCCTCGACTTTTAATGAGCCTTTTACCCCGACAACAGAAAGCCAACTTTTTTGAAAAGACTAGGACTACAATTTTTTCTATTGCGCATAGTAAACTTACAGAATGACTTTAATTCTATAAGTTATTATTTTGCTTTAATCTACGATTTGAGTTCTTAAGCTCATACTTTGATAAGCTATTAATCGCCCAACATGATGATTAAAAAAATCGGGATAGACGACGCATGTTACAACGTTTTTTAAGTAAGCTTCCTTTTTATAATAAAACCTGGTTTCAGTTCGTTTTATATGTATTTAAACGTTTTGAAGCGGATCGGTGCCGTGAACAAGCGGGTTCTCTCACCTATACAACACTATTCGCAGTTGTACCGATGTTAACGGTTTTTTTAGTTATTATTTCCTCAATTAAAGCGTTAGAACCCGCAAGACAACAGCTCCAACATTTAATCTATAGTAATTTTTTGCCCAAGAGCACTATTGCATTTGATAAAGCTCTAAATGCTTTCACTGAGAAATCGAGCAACCTGACCGTTATTGGTGTGCTGTTTTTATTCGTCACTACCGTTTTAATGCTGACCTCAATTGAAACAGTCTTTAATCGTATTTGGCGCGTAAAAGAAACACGTAGTGGCATTATGGGTTTTATGCGTTACTGGACGATTATCTCTTTAGGTCCGATTATTTTAGGAAGTGCATTTGTCATTTCCTCAACTGTTGCATCGATGAACTTATTAAGTAATAACTTCACAGGTTATCAACTTGATGGCGCATTTCTCCTCTGGCTAATTTCTTTTGCCCTCACTATTTTGGGGTTCTTCATTTTATATTGGACCATTCCGAATCGCACAGTCCCAATTTATGCAGCAGGAATTGCTGCTTGTTTAAGTGCAGTACTGTTTGAAATACTCAAAAATTTATTTAGCTTTGTGATGTCAAATTTCACCAGTTATGAAATTATTTATGGTGCATTTGCAGCAGTGCCGATTTTCCTGTTATGGATCTTCCTTTCATGGAACATTATTTTACTAGGCGTAGAAGTGAGTTTTGCCCTAACTGCTTTTCATTCGGGAAAAGAGCAGAAACGTCATCCTGTTTTAATGTTATTAGATATTCTTGAATTGTTCTATAAAAAACAGAAACTCGGTGAAAGTGTAAGTGATAAAGAAGCCTTAGAAATTTTAGGCCGTGGAGAAATTGGTCGTTGGCCAGCTTATGTACTTTTACTTGAAGAGCAAAATTTGGTTAAACGCACCGATAAAGATGAATATGTTCTCGCACGTAATTTATCCCAAGTTGATTTCTGGAGTTTTTTCACAGCCCTTCCGTACCCATTACCTTTACGCCAAGATGTTCAAAATGTGCATGATGACGATGAATGGATGGAAAAAATTGGGCCAGCGCTCATTGAGTCTAATGATTATTTGGCTGCCAAGCTTTCCATTCCTCTCTCAACAATCTTTGAAGAGAAATAAAAATTAGAGCAATTCAAATAATATAAAAAACCCTATTATTGAAAAATAATAGGGTTAAAAATAGGCAGCTCTAGAAAGGAATTATGCCTTTACAAAAGTTTCCCAGACAAAATCCTGTGTTGCACCTTTTAATGTCATTTTTAACTGATCACCTGAGTGTAATGGCCCAACACCAGCAGGTGAACCTGTCATAATCACATCACCTGGTTCTAGTGAAAAGACCTGATTAATATCAGTTAACAGATCGCCAATGGTAAACATTAACAGTGCAGTATTTCCATCTTGACGCAATTCATTATTAATATGGAAAGTAAATTTAGTTTCTTGCCAATCTGTAATTTCTTTTGTATCAACCCAGTCCGCCAAAACACAAGCACCATCAAAAGCTTTAGCACGCTCCCATGGATGACCTTTACTTTTCAAATCATTCTGTAAATCACGCATTGTTAAATCAAGACCTAAAGACACTGCCCCAATCGCTTTTAAAGCTTGTTTGGGATCTGTTTCACCTTTCAAAGGTTGGTCAATACGTAAAACTAATTCGCACTCAAAATGACAACTGCCCCAAGCTGGATTCCATGAAATACCGTCATTTAAACCTATCAAGCTACTCGGTGGTTTAATAAATAATATAGGCTTGTCAGGCATAGCATTATTTAATTCTTTGACATGATCAGCATAGCTTCTGCCTACGCAAACGATTTTTGAAGGACGTGTATTCATGAGGCTTCCTTTGTTGTTGCGGCTAATAATTCCAATAATTTATTTCTTAAATGTATTTTCAAATATCGTTTGATCTGAAACCTGTGCAAATGCTCGCTTTGGCACAATAATTACAGTTTTGTTTTTTAACTCAAGCATGTACGTCAGTTTACCTTTAGCAAAGGTTTGCACATCCGCATATTGCACTACTTGCTTACGTTCACTGGAATAAAGCTCAAAATAATCTTGGTAGAGGTCAATGCCCTGCTCGCTCTTTCCAAACTGGTAACGAACAAATTGACGCTTAAATAACATTGGTAAAAGCCAATAACGCATTAACCCTTGCATCACCAGAAAAAACAAACCTAATCCGACATAATATCGGCCAACCCCAGAGAAACCTAAATACAGTCCCCAAATAATAATTGCGATACTAATTGCTGGTGTTAGAAAACGGGTAAATTGTTTTTTCCCAAATGTCACTAATGAAAATCCGTCTTGTGATTCTTCTAAATTCAAATAGTAACGTAAAGATAAAGCTGTTTTTTTCTCGGTCATTGCATTGCATCAATACTCAATAAATCGGAACTATTAGAGCATATTCATTTCAGCTTTAAAATGAATCAAAGGCTATTTTTTGTTTTACTCAAAAGTATTCATAGCAGTTAGATTAAATGACATTGTTCGTTGCATATATAGAACGTAGATTCATATTTATCGAACTTGTTTCACTTTTTAAAATTTCTACAATAAAAGCATCATCTTCTTAGTGGAATGTCTCATGTCTTTTCTTGCAAAATTATTTGGTTTAAATCAAAAAGCAACAGTCTCAAAAGATGTGGTTACGCAAACCACTCAAGAGGCCAATCTTTCCAATCAAACAAACTTTTTAGAATTAATTAAAAACCGTCGTTCTATTTATTCAATAGGGAAAAACTTAAAAAACTCTCCTACTGAAATTGAAAAATTAATCCAAGAGGCGGTAAAACATAGCCCATCTGCTTTTAATTCACAATCTTCTCGCGTTGTGATTTTATTTGATCAATCACACCAAAATTTTTGGAATATAGTCTTAGATGTATTAAAAACTATTGTACCCGCAGACGCCTTAACGGGAACGGAACAGAAAATCCAAAGTTTTGCAGCAGGTGCAGGTACAGTTCTGTTTTTTGAAGACCAAGAAGTGATTAAAGGTCTACAAGAGCAATTCGAACTATATGCCGATAACTTTCCAATCTGGTCTGAGCATTCAACAGCAATTGCACAATTTGCAGTATGGAACGTGCTCGCTGAACAAGGTATTGGTGCTTCCTTGCAGCACTATAATCCAATTATTGATGAGAAAATTAATGCTTCTTTTAATATTCCCGCTCATTGGAAATTAAGAGCTCAATTAGTATTTGGTTCAATCGAAGGCGAAGCAGGAGAAAAAGCTTTTATTGAAGATGAAAGCCGTTTTAAAACATTTGGCTAAATTTTTCATCTTTAATTCTTTTCAAAGCTGGTTGCCATGGTTACTAGCTTTTAATAGAGATAACAAAAAATAGGCACAAAAAAACCGCTATATATAGCGGTTAATTCTTCAAGTGGTGCGCTCAGAGAGATTCGAACTCCCGACCCCTTAGTTCGTAGCCAAGTGCTCTATCCAGCTGAGCTATGAGCGCGTACTTGATGTTGCGCATTATACGCATTTTTCAAAGCTTAGGAAGCCTTTTTTCATCTTTCTGTCATCAACCGTCTAGTTCTTAGCCAGCACTCTATTTTACATAAAACAGTCGCTAAAATTATTGATCTTTTTCTCACCTAAGATGTATTTGAAATATTTTTTTTCAAATAAGTTTTATAGGTTTTTTGAAGTATTTGGCCATATACCAACAAGTTAAAGGCGACTATTTTAGTCAACATTATAGAAATAAAATATTTCTATTTGAACTTTAATATTATAGAGGTAGGTAAAATTTATCTAATACAATGCTTCAAATAAGTGAAAATATAAGTAAAAATATAATCAATTAAAAAAATATTATATAAAAACTATTATTATTTTTATGTCTAAATTAAATAAATTATTATTTCTTTAAATATTATTTAATATCAAAAAATGTGACTAGAAATACACATTGACAGCTTTTGATATCTAACCAATACTAAATTCCAATTATTGAGATATACATCTCATTAATTATATAGCGCAATAAATAATACTTACTTAAAAATACATAATTATATAGGAAATAGACCAACATGTTTTTACTAAAAAATCTCGTATCTTCGATCTCTAAAGTTACTCAAGACTTGGGTAATGTTATATCGGTGAATACTAACGTAAGCGGTGGTTCTTCAGTTGATGGTCATATTGATATACGCTGAATTATCAGGAGACTTTCCCTTGGGAGATTCTAGGCAGCCAACTTATAAAAGTCTTCGGCCATTTGATTTGGTGTCTTAAAACCCAAACCCTTTTGAATTCTTCGATGATTATAAAATAACTCAATGTATTTTATAATATCTGCTTTGGCTTCTTCTCTGGTTTGATAGTTGTAATGATGCACTAACTCATTTTTCAGTATTCCCCAAAAGCTTTCAATCGGTGCATTATCGTAACAGTCTCCGCGCTTGCTCATAGAACCTTGAAAACCATATTGCTCAAGTATATTTCGATATTCCTGGCTGCAATATTGACTTCCTCTGTCTGAATGCACAATCAGTTCTTTGGTTGGTTTTTGATTGTGAATAGCCATATTTAGCGCATTACAAACAAGCTGTGTTGTCATGCGCTCATTTAAGCTATAGCCAACCACTTGCTTCGTGTAAAGGTCTTTTACCGCTGCTAAATACAGCCATCCTTCAACAGTCCATATGTACGTAATATCACTTGACCATGCTTGATTTGGTCTAGTCATTGAGAATTGTTGCTCCAGCAGGTTTTCATAGATCGCTCGATTATGGTCACTATTCGTAGTCCTTTTAAAACGCTTGTGTCGCTTACAATACAGGTGGTTCAGCGCTTTTATCTGACGTACAGCGTACATACTCATTTTTATACCCTGAGCTTGTAAGTATTTGGTTAATCGAATATAACCATAGCTCTGCTTTGTCTCCTCATGGGC
>NZ_AMSS01000049.1 GCF_000313935.1 Acinetobacter sp. WC-141
TATGCAAAGCAACTTGATTTAGTTATATGCTTAGCTAAAATGAACATCTAAAGTAAGATTCAATCAGCCCATCTGTAAAGATTTGGAAAACGCAACGTATCACGAAGTGAATAAAACGAAGCAAGTATCCATACCAGTTGTGCTGGCGACCATAGCAAGAGTGAACCACCTGATCCCTTCCCGAACTCAGAAGTGAAACCTCTTAGCGCTGATGGTAGTGTGGGGTTTCCCATGTGAGAGTAAGTCATCGCCAGCTCATTATTCTAAACACCCCCAACTCAAATGTTGGGGGTGTTTTTTTATGCAGAAATTAATTAGAAAAACGTAGGTAAGAAGTTAAGACAATAAAAAAGGACTCTATTAGGAGTCCTTTTTTATAATATTTAAGAAATACATCTAAGTAATACGATTATGAATATTATTCTCTGATAAGTTTTTTAATTTAAAAAATCTATTTTTCTTCTGAAAAATTTCAAACTGATATATATGATAAATAGAAACTATATGTTATAAATGTTGAGTAGGCATGATTTTTGCTTGTTTTATGGAAACTAGAATATATGAAATTATCTGTTGGGTTGAAAGTTGCGAATTCTCTATCGTTAACACCTCAATTGCAGCAGGCGATTCGTTTGTTACAACTCTCCAGTTTAGAGCTTGAACAAGAAATTCAGATCCAACTAGATAGTAATCCTTTACTTGAAAAAATAGAAGAAGAGTCATTAACAGAAAGCCTGTCCACATTAGAAAATAAAGAATCAGATGACTTAACGACTGAGTTAAATGCAAATCATTTACCTGATGATTTACCAGTCGATACCGAGTGGGATGATATTTACACTCATCAGTCGACGGCTTTGGCTACCCCAGAATTTGAAGAGCGTGAGGATAATCGTCAAGTTGAATTATCTTTAAAAGAACACATTTTAGAACAAGTTAATCTCCTGCATTTCTCCAAAATAGATCAATTAATTGCTTACTGTATTGTTGATGCATTAGATGATAAAGGTTTCTTAGATGCTGAAATAGAAGAAATAATTTTAGCAGCTCAACAATTATTAAATGAAATTGATATTGAAGAAGATATTGAAGAAGATGAGGTTTTAGTTGTCCTAAAGCATATTCAAAGACTTGATCCACTAGGGATCGGTTCACGTAATTTAGCGGAATGTTTAAAAATACAGCTCGAATTTCTACCGAAAGATGTTGAATATTTAAACGAGGCAAAAAGCTTATTGCAATATTATGAGCTTTTGATAGCAAATGATTTAAATAAATTACTCAAACAAACGGGTTTAACAAAAGACCAATTAAAGTTTGCAATCAATCTTTTAAAAACATTGAAACCCTATCCAGGTATGGATTTTGATAAACAAGAGTCAGATTATCAAATCCCAGACGTAGTAGTTTCTAAAAAAGATTTACATTGGCAGGTTCAACTAAACCCAGATGTATTACCTAAATTAAGAATTAACTCTTTTTACTCTAGTATGATTCGTAGAGCAGATCAGAGTGAGGATAATTTATATTTGCGTAATCAAATGCTTGAGGCGAAAAATTTTATCAAAAGTATTGATGAAAGACATAAAACCCTATTAAAAGTAGCATCTTGTATTGTGGAGCATCAGAAAGCTTTTTTGGAGATAGGTGCTGAAGCAATGAAACCCCTAGTTCTTCGAGATGTTGCTGAAGAAGTAGAATTGCATGAATCTACAGTTTCTCGTGTAACTACAAATAAATATATGCTTACTCCACGTGGTCTTTTTGAGTTGAAATATTTTTTCTCTAGTCACGTAGGCACAACTACCGGAGGAGAGGCTTCTTCGACTGCAATTCGTGCAATGATTAAAAAACTCGTAGCAAGTGAAAACCCGCGTAAGCCTTTGTCAGATAATGTAATTGCTACATTATTGAAAGATGAGGGGATTGAAGTTGCGAGAAGGACTGTCGCAAAATATCGAGAATCGTTACATATTCCTTCATCGTCTGAAAGAAAAGTCTTGATCTGAATTTTGAAGTATGGCTATTCTAGAGATTCATTATGACGAAATAATGAAATTTTAATTTCACCAAGAGGAGTCACTAAAATGGTTTAATTGTCCTAATATTCTTTGATAGCATTAAATCGTTTTAGTTCTTCTTTAAATAACCTAAAAAGGTGAGGGATAGAATTATGCAAATAACGATTCGTGGACATCATTTAGCAATTACACCAGCTATAGAAGAAAATATTAAATCAAAATTTAATCAATTAACGAAACACCTGGATCAGGTGAATAGTATGCAGATTAAATTAACGAAAGATCATCAAATTGATAAGCGCTCTCATAAGGGCAGTTCAAATCATGTTGCAGAGGCTATCGTAAGATTGCCAGGGATTGAGTTGTTTGCTCAGGCAGCTGCTGATGATATGTATACATCAATTAAAAAATTGACTGAAAAATTAAAAAGACAATTATTAAGATATCGAAAAATGCAATGTGCTTATTCACAAGTTGCTGTTTCTATTGAATAAGTTTTGAAATATTAAGAGAGGCTTGAAAGATAGCCTCTTTTTTATTGATAAAATATAAACACGTACTGAATTCTTGGAAAAAGTTATAGTAAAATACTCCGTTTTACCCCTTAGGTTGTGTCAGAGGTCTTTGCAATGAATAGTGAACAGCTCACTCAAATTTTAAAAGAAGCTTTCCCTGTAGCGGAAGTGGTGGTGAGCGGACAGGCTGGAAAATTTGACCTCCGTATTGTGGATGATCAATTTGAAGGTAAGCGTACGGTGGCTCGTCAACAATTAGTTTATGCACCATTAAATACTTATATTGCAAGTGGGGAAGTTCACGCGGTAACAATTCGTGCAATGACCAAAGATGAATGGCGTAAAGCAAGCCTTTTCGGAGCTTAAATATTAATGGATAAATTTTTAATTACGGGTGGTGTTAAGCTCGAAGGCGAAGTGCGCATTTCTGGTGCTAAAAATGCGGCTTTACCATTACTTGCTGCAACTATTCTTGCAGATTCTCCAATCACAATAACCAATGTTCCAAATCTTAAAGATGTTAATACTTTGGTAAAGCTAATTGGTGGATTAGGGGTTACGATTAGCTATGAAAATGACACAGTAAAAGCAGATACATCTACTTTAGACAATCAGTTTGCACCTTATGAGCTGGTAAAAACAATGCGTGCTTCAATTTTGGTGTTAGGACCATTATTAGCACGTTATGGTAATGCTAAAGTTTCTTTACCTGGTGGTTGTGCGATTGGCTCAAGACCTGTGGACCAACATCTAAAAGCTTTAGAAGCTTTAGGTGCGCATATTGAAGTTGAAAACGGTTATGTCCATGCTTCAGTTGATGGTCGCTTAAAAGGTGGTGAAGTTGTTTTTGATATGGTCACTGTTGGTGGTACCGAAAACATCTTAATGGCTGCGGCATTAGCAGATGGCGTTACAACTATTCGTAATGCAGCACGTGAACCAGAAATCACTGACCTTGCCCAAATGTTAATTAAAATGGGCGCCAAGATTGAAGGCCTTGATACAGATACTCTTGTTGTAACTGGCGTGGAAAGTTTACATGGCTGTGAATATGCTGTTGTAGCTGATCGTATTGAAACAGGTTCATATTTAGCAGCTGCTGCAATTACGGGTGGTCGTGTCAAAACTACTCATACTGATCCAGCATTACTTGAGTCTGTTTTGGATAAGTTTGAAGAAATGGGTGCTGAAGTCACTCGTGGTGATGACTGGATTGAGCTTGATATGATGGGTAAACGCCCTAAAGCTGTAAGTTTTAGAACTTTGCCACATCCAGAATTTCCAACTGATATGCAAGCACAGCTGATGGCAGTAAATGTGATTGGTCGTGGATTCGCAACAATCTCTGAAACGATCTTTGAAAATCGTTTTATGCATGTTCCTGAATTGTCACGAATGGGCGCTAATATTCAGGTAGAAGGTCACGATGCTGTTGTAACCGGAGTTGAAACCTTACAGGCAGCCCCTGTTATGGCAACAGATTTACGTGCTTCATTCTCTTTGGTTCTAGCTGCTTTAGTTGCAGAAGGAGATACGTTAATTGATCGTATCTACCATATTGACCGTGGTTATGAACATGTCGAAGAGAAGCTTCAAGGTTTAGGTGCCAAAATTAAGCGAGTAAGTTAATGAATGATGTAAGAAACGATGATCCTAATTTTGATGTGATGGGTAATTTTGATCATGGTTTGACCTTGGCATTAAGTAAAGGGCGTATTTTGAAAGAGACGTTACCTTTATTGGCTACAGCGGGTATTAATTTACTCGAAGATCCGGAAAAGTCTCGTAAACTAATTTTTCCTACTACACATAAGCAAGTACGTATTTTGATTTTACGTGCATCTGATGTACCCACCTATGTAGAAAATGGTGCAGCAGATATAGGTGTAGCAGGTAAAGATGTGTTGATGGAGCATGGTGCTCAGCATGTATATGAGTTACTTGACTTGCAAATTGCTAAATGTAAGTTAATGACTGCTGGTAAAGTAGGCATGGAGCATCCAAAGGGTCGTTTAAAAATTGCCACGAAATATGTCAATCTTACACGTCAATACTATGCAAGCTTAGGTGAACAGGTTGATGTTATTAAGCTCTATGGTTCTATGGAGTTAGCACCTTTGGTTGGTTTAGGTGATTACATTGTGGATGTGGTCGATACTGGTAATACTTTAAGAGCAAATGGTCTTGAGCCATTAGAAGAGATTTGCAAAGTTTCTTCTCGATTAATTGTAAATAAAGCCAGTTTTAAACGTAAACAAACTTTGTTAAATCCAATCATTTCACAGCTTGAGCAAGCTGTTCAATCGCGTTAAAAGCAATTTCCCATCATGCTTTTGCGATAGTTAAGCTAGATGATGCCCACAAGCGCATAGAAAAAGGGTAAACTTACTTTTTCTTTTTCGCCTTGTGGGTAAATTGATGCGACGTTTATCGACTCAAGATCAAAACTTCAAACAGGTTTTTGCTGAGCTATTGGCATTTGAAACCGTGAATGATCTTAATTTAGTGCAAACAGTAGATCAAATTATTGCTGATGTTCGTCAGCATGGTGATGATCATGTTTTAAAGCTTACTCAACAGTTCGATCGACATCCAGCGCATCAATTTTCAGATTTAGAATTATCTCAAGAACAACTTAAAACCGCTTTTGATAATTTAAGCCCAGAAATTCGTGATGCTTTAGAGTTGGCAGCAAAGCGTATTCGCACATTTCATGAAGCTCAGAAACAAGATAGCTGGACCTATATAGATGACTTGGGCAATACATTAGGGCAAAAAGTTACCCCTCTAGACCGTGTTGGTATTTATGTGCCGGGTGGTTTAGCCTCTTATCCATCTTCAGTCCTAATGAATGCTGTACCTGCTCATGTTGCAGGTGTACCTGAAATTATTATGGTTGTTCCAGCACCGAATGGTGAATTAAATCCATTGGTTCTTGCCGCAGCTTATCTTGCGGGAGTTAGCCGGGTATTTACAATTGGTGGGGCACAGGCTGTAGCAGCTTTGGCCTATGGTACTCAGACCATTCCACCTGTAGATAAAATTACGGGCCCAGGAAATCGTTTTGTCGCAGCTGCTAAACGTGCTGTATTTGGTCAAGTCGGCATTGATATGATTGCTGGACCTTCTGAAATTTTAGTCTATGCAGAAGGTGAGAATAATGCAAATTGGTTAGCTATGGATGTTTTATCACAAGCTGAACATGACACTGTGGCTCAAGCTATTTTTATAACTCCAGATGAAGCTTTGCTTAATGCAGTAGAGTTGGCAATTGAAAAGCATTTAAATGAATTGCCAAAGGCAGGTATCGCTCGAACTTCAATTCAAAACCGTGGTGCTTTGGTATTAGTCAAAGACCGTGCAGAAGCAATTGAGTTGATTAATCAGGTTGCACCAGAGCATTTGGAGCTGTGCTTAGATGATGCTGAAGCCATGAGCGAAGATATTCGTCATGCTGGTGCCATTTTCATGGGACGTTATACACCTGAAGCAATCGGTGACTATTGCGCGGGTCCAAACCATGTATTGCCAACATCTGGAACTGCTCGTTTTTCTTCTCCATTAGGCGTTTATGACTTTCAAAAACGCTCGAGCTTGATTATGTGTTCGAAAGATGGGGTTAAAACATTAGCTAAAACAGCCGATATATTAGCTGTTCAAGAGAACTTAGATGCGCATGCACGCTCAGCTCGTTATCGTTATCAATAAGCTTGTAAACCTTGTAGTGTTTTAATTATTACTCAGGGCTGATTTTCAGCCCTTTTTTGAGATAAGACCATGACTTTATCTACAGCACAAATGCGCTTTTGGAGTCCAGAAGTTCGTGAATTAGAGCCTTATGTTCCTGGTGAACAGCCTAAAATTCAGAATTTATTGAAACTTAATACGAATGAAAATCCATATCCGCCATCACCAAAAGTAGTTGAAGCAGT
This sequence comes from Acinetobacter sp. WC-141, assembly GCF_000313935.1. Lineage (GTDB taxonomy): Bacteria > Pseudomonadota > Gammaproteobacteria > Pseudomonadales > Moraxellaceae > Acinetobacter. The sequence goes on from NZ_AMSS01000049.1 coordinate 6,469, forward strand.
TCAAGCTGTCTTAACTCAGCAAGCTGATGCATTGCGTTTATATCCAGATCCAGATGCAACAGCTTTAAAACAAGCAATTGCTAAACAACAGAATATTGAGGTATCTCAAGTTTTTGTTGGTAATGGCTCAGACGAAGTACTTGCTCATATTTTTAAAGCATTTTTCCTTCAAGATGAACCGATTCTTTATCCAGATATTACTTATAGTTTCTACCCAGTTTATAGTCAGTTCTTTGGCACAAAAACTAAAGAAATTCCACTCAATGAGAATTTCGAGATAGAAGTTAAAGACTATACACAACCAAATGGCGGGATTGTTATCACAAACCCTAATGCACCAACCAGTATTGCAATGGGTTTGCCAGATATCGAGAAAATCTTAAAAGCAAATCCGGATCGGGTCGTGGTGATCGATGAGGCATATGTTGATTTTGGTGCCGAGTCTGCGGTGAGTTTAGTAAATCGCTATGAAAATCTAGTTGTGTGTCAAACAACTTCGAAATCGCGTTCATTAGCTGGTTTGCGTGTTGGTTTTGCAATCGCTCAACCACATTTGATTGCGGCGCTTGAAGCCGTCAAAAATAGTTTTAACTCATATCCTATTGATCGTTTTGCAATTGCAGCCGCGGTCGCTTCTTTTGAAGATCAGGCTTATTTTGAAGAACAATGCCAGAAAGTGATTTCTAGTCGTGAAAAGCTAGTAGATGACTTAACTGCTTTGGGCTTTAAAGTTTTACCTTCTAAAGCGAACTTTATTTTTGCTTCACACTCAGTCCATGATGCAGGCAAACTTGCACAGCAATTACGTGAACAAGGTATTATTGTGCGTTATTTCAATAAGCCTCGTATTAATCAATTTTTGCGTATTACAGTGGGTACTGATGAGCAGAATATGCGTTTAGTACAAACGTTAAAACAAGATATTCTTTAAGTTTTAGTCTGCTGTGCTGTTCATCAAGTTCAGCATAGCAGAGATTTTATCAAGACTTTCTTGATATTCGGCTTCTGCATTTGAGGCAATCGTAATGCCACCCCCTGCCCACAAAGAGAGCTGATTTTGATATTGTTGAAAGCTGCGGATAAGAATATTCCAGCGACCCGTTCCATCAAAATTGAAGTAACCTAAGGTCCCGCAATATGCACCTCTTGCTTCTTCTTCTAGCTCTTCAATAATTTCCATCGCCCGAATTTTTGGGGCTCCTGTAATCGATCCCCCCGGTAAAGCAGAAAGTAACATTTGCATTGGATTAATATCATCTTTAAGCGTGGCAACAATCTCACTGACCATATGATGAACTTGATTAAAACTCTCAATCTCGAATAATTGCGTTGTTTTTACCGACCCTGTATTGGCATAAATGCTCAAATCATTACGTAATAAATCAACAATCATGACGTTCTCTGCCTGATCTTTTTGTGAGTTTTTTAAAGTTTGTTTTGAAATAAAATCTTTTTCACTATCCTCATATCGAGGCATGGTTCCCTTAATAGGTCGTGTCCTAATTTGTTTATTTTGATTGAATTCAATGAAAAGCTCAGGAGAGCAACTTAATAGCTCAAATTGATCTAATTTTAAATAACCTGCATATGGTGCATTAGTAAGACTCCATAAATCTTCAGCTTTATTTAATAAAGATCCTTTGAAATCAGCTTTAAATTCTTGGGTTAAATTAATTTGATAACAATCTCCAGCTTTAATGTATTCTTGTATTTTATTAAAAGCTTCAAAATATTGTTCTTTAGACCATCTTGGTTGAATAGCAGTTTTTAATTCAAATATATTTTTAGCTTTATTAGAAATAATGGTCTCTAATTTTTTTTCAATGTATTTGAATAGGTCAAGTGCATCTACTTCATCACTAAAAAAATACCAATCATTATCAATATATTTTAAAAAAGAACGGTATTGGCCTAAGAACAAAGAGGGCTGTATATGAGTCTGAGTATTAATAAATTGATGTGCAGCAAAATCGTAACTAATAAAACCGATGTAGCCGCCGTTAAAACTTGTTGTTGAGTGAATATTTTTATTTTCTTTTAAATGATTTTCTTTTAGTTGAATAAAATCTAATAATTGATGTGATGTTGATATATTTTTATATTTATTGGAATTTTGACGCTGAAATATGAGATTATTTTTATTTTGAATAATAATATATTGCTTCGGCAGGAAACCAATAATAGGATTATTATTGTCATTTAAATAAATGAGCCCAGTTAAACCTTGTAAATTTTTTAAAATCTCGGCAGCATTTTTACTAGGTAATGAGATTTTTATCTTTAACTGAGACATTTTTAAATAACAGAATAGTTAATGAGGGAAATATTATTTTACTACAACTTGTGGATCATCAGGGAGAAGACTTAGGAGGGATGTACTTTTCGCTGATAAAATAGTCAAATTTTAGTAGGGGATTGGAGTTCTATTTGGAAGCTAAAAACAAAATAAATTGCGTGTACCGTTTGTCGGGTAGTTGGCAAAAAATGCACAACACTAGTTGAACAAAAAGTAACGTAGATGTAATTTAGTAATTGCTAAGCAAAACTACTCAAGGATTGGAAGTTTCGGTTGCTATATAAAGAAAAATGCAACTTGAGACAATGAGAGTGGTTAAAGTCAAAAAATAAATGCTCTTGGGAGAGTGCTCAATGAAAATGTTCACTAAACTTGCTTTAGTTTCTTCTTTAGCTATCAGCGCAAATGCAATGGCAATGCAGTCAATGGACGATGCTGCGCTTAGTGCTGCTACAGGTCAAGATGGTATTAACATCGGTATCGCTTTAGGTGCTGGCGGTATCTCTATCGACAAATTATATATTCACGATAACGATGGTTTAGACCCAACTACAGGTATTGCAGGTGCAGCAGCAACTGCGGGTGCTATTACAATCACAGGTACAACTGCAACTAATGGTAAGGCTATAACTCTTACGCAGGTAGATACCACAAAGAATCTATTAGATCTTAAAATTGATAGCGTTGGTGCATCTGCTACAAATGGAGCGTTTTTAAACGTTGCTGCAAATGTAGGGGCAGTTAATGTAAAAGTTGGCTCTATCGGTGTTGGCAGTTCTGGTACTTTAAATGAAACAACTGCTGTACGCGGTATTACAGAAGCAGCACCGACTGAAATTCTTTCTGGTTTAGATTTATCTTTAGGCGCAATTTCAGCTAATGTTCAATTAGGCGCTACCCCACAGGGTGCAATGATCAAGGTAAATTCCAGCTTACAAGGTGGTTTGACACTATCTAATCTAGGCATCAATGATGCTGCGGGTGGTGGTAAAATTGTCCTAGACAAAGTAATGGTTCGTGGTGCAGGAAATACAACTGGTAACCTAGATGTGAATGCAGACATTTCTGTTGTACCAACAGGGTTGAAGATTCAAAATAATAGTACTCAAGGCATGAATGTATATGCACAGGGTATTCACTTAGGTTCTAATACTGCTGCTTCAATCGGTGATGTTGAAATCCAAGGTATTAATGTTGGTACTTCTACAATTACAATTTCTGGTCACTAATTTAAAAGTTTGAAAATAAAAAGCGCGTTTAATACGCGCTTTTTTAATTGAAATTTTAATTAAATTTCTCTTAAGAATTAATAAAATTACTATATGTATATTAAATAGATTAAGGCTGCCGCTAGTTAAGAATGAGAGCTAATTAACAGTTTAATTAGAGTAGAACTATACGTTCATCAAAAAGATTAAAAAAAAGCTGTTTTTTTACAAAAAAAAAGGTATCTTCGAGACACAGGGATGTAGAGCTATTGCTCTAAGAATAAAATGAATAAGGCCAGTTAGGCCACCATTTAGACCAAGTGCTTATGTTAGAGATTGTTTTAGGCTCAGCATTGATGTATTACTTTGCGACAGAAGCCTTCGAAATAGAAAAAAAACCACCGGGAACTGTTTATTATACAGAGACGGCTGATTCACGTAATTTATCTTTTCACCGAAATCATATTGAACCCGTTACGATTAGACCTGCGATAGAAGATCAATTTCGCGGTATTGTTCGACAAGCATATGACTATAGCTGTGGTTCGGCTGCACTTACCACTTTGTTAAATGGGTATGTCGGCACTAGTTTGACTGAACAGCAAACAATGAGTGGGTTACTACAGTATGGCGAATATCAGCGAATTATTGAACGCCGTAGCTTCTCATTACTTGATATGAAACGTTTTGTCACAGCAATCGGTTTAGATAGTGGTGGTTACCGAGGAGAGTTTCCTGATTTAGTTAAATTAGGTCAGCCTGCAATTGTTCCGATTTCATATGCTGGATTTAAACATTTTGTCGTATATAAAGCTTATAAAGATGGAAGAGTCTACGTTGCTGACCCTGCATTAGGGAATATTAGTTTTGATGAAAATCGATTTAAAGAAATTTGGGATAACAATACGTTGTTTGTTATTTCTGTTCCTGAATCGCAACGTAAAGACTTATTAGCATTAAAAGATGCAGATATGCGTCATGTGGAAGATGCAACTGTTAACCGTTATGCCTTTGTTGACGTGCAATATCCAACATTTAATTATGACCGTTTAGCAAATAAAGCCTCAACAATGCGACGGGTTTTGGATAATGACAGCCATTCTTCAAATCATAATCAGCCGATAGAAACTTTTATGCGTCTTTATTACAAGCGTAAGTAATGAATTTTTAATTTAGTAAAATAAATAAATTGGGTGGAAGGAATATGAATAATCGATGGATGAAGATGAGTGTATTGGCCTTAAGTATGAGTGCCATTACAGGAACAATCTATGCAAAGGACCAAGTTGCACAAACGGAAGTTCAAAATACTGCTGTAGTTTCTGAAACAAATACCGCATCAGAAGTAGCGCCAGCAACAGATTCAGTTCAAGATGGAAGTGTAACTCCTTCCACAGACATAGTAACCAGTGATCCTGTAACAGCAAATACTGAAGCTAATCAAGCTGCTACAGCTTTACAGAAAAAAGAAGGCGATGCGAGTCAAGAGACAAATTTACAAGAAGTCTTCACCTCGAATGAACGACAATATTCATTAATTAAAAGAGGGGAGATTTCTACATATTATGATCTCGATTATACTTATTACCGCGACAGTATTTTGGATTTAGCACTAGGAGATGATAACTCTAGTATTAGTCGCTTAAGTATCAGGGAAGATGCTCAACATACATTGACCAATAGTTTCACAGCTCAATATGGTGTTTTAGATAATTTAACACTTTCAGCAACAGTACCTCTAGTTGCTAAATCTGATATCAATAGCGATTCTACCACTGCAGGATTGGGTGATATTTCTTTAGGTGCGCGTTGGGAACCTTTCCCTCTTAAACAAGGACGTTTACCTTTAGTCTTGTTTGGTAGCTTATCTAGTAAAACTGGTGATAGTCCTTACGAAGTTGGTCAAAATGAGCTTTCAACTGGTAAAGGGTATTACTCTGCAGGTATAGGCGCCAGTACTCGTAAATATATCGATCCAGTTGTTTTATTTGCCTCTGCCTCTGCCAACTATGGTTTTAAAGAGTCTGGTTTAAATCAGGTACGTGGTAACCGTATTTTAGAATCTTTTGACCCTGGAATTAGTGGCGGCTTCTCTTTCGGTTTTGCTTATTCATTTAACTATGATGTGTCATTAACCATGTCATATCAACAAAGCTTTAACCTAAATTCTGAGTTCCAATTTGCAAATGGAGAATCTTATAAATCTCCAGACCAAAGTAGTGCAATGATGGCTTTTGCCTTAGGTGTACGTGTTTCACCTGATACGATTGTTAATGGTACAGTTGGCTTTGGTTTAACCGAGGATGCACCAGATGTCTCACTTGGTTTATCGTTCCCGTTAGATATTTTAGGTTTTAATAAAAAACAAAAATAAGGAGATATGCAGGTGAAATATCCTAAATTATGTCCTCTAACGGCGGCAATTGTGATCTCTGGTATTTCTAGCTTTGCCAATGCTCAATTAGGACAAAACCTAGCTGTTGATATTCGTTCACTATCGATGGGGAATGCTGTAACCGCAGACCCACCAGGGATTAGTGCGGTTCATTTTAACCCAGCAGCATTAGCTAAGATTGATGGACTGCAAACTGATGTACAGGGTATTCTAGCTAATTTTGATATTCAGCGAGAATTTTCAGCACCGCCTGGGTATAACGTTTTTGGTTATTCAGATGATCCTCTTGTTTGTAATGATGGTCCAGAAGTTACTGCGAATATTTGTACAGATTTTAAAGACTCAGTTCATGGAGATGTCGAGTACGCCAGCTTATATGTGCCTATTCTTAAAAAAATGGTTGATTTAGGAGCTGGTTATCCACTCGTTGCTCCTACAGCGGGAATTGCCTATAAGCCCCCAGGTTCTAAAGTCACATATGCAACAGCGGTATATGCACCATTGGTAGCAGGTTTTGGCGCAGAAAATGGTAATGCTGGTAACTATATGGGGCAACAAGTTGCTGTAGAGCGTATTACTTATTTGTCTCCATCTTTTGGTTTCCAAGTTAATGACCATTTATCAATTGGTGCTTCCATTGGAATGTCATATAACGCGCTAGCATTAAAAACTGATCTTCGTTTTCCAAATGAGATGATTGGTGTCTTACGCATGGTTGATGAAGTGGTTTGTGCGCCATTCAAGAATAATAATGACATGATTACTGATCTATTATTATTTGGAATGTGTAATGCTCAGGAAGGTATGAACCCATTTAATAAAATGGGTGCCTTACAAGTTTCCATGGAGCAATCTTTAAGCCCTAGTTATAACTTGGGATTGCTTTGGGAGCCGACAGATGATTTTGGCTTCGGTATGGTTTACCAAAGTTCAGCCAAGATGCGTATGAAAGGCAAATACATGATTGATAATGCTAAAGCGCCTCAAGAATTGGTACGCGGGCTGAACTCATCTGCGACTGGTCAAATTTTAGCTCGAATTCTCGGCTTACCTGGATATGTACCTGATATCGAATCGGGTTTAGTCGCGATGGATTTAGAATATCCCGCACATTTTCAGGCAGGTATTAAATATAAAATTTTGCCAGATTTACAAGTAAACTTTGATGTTGGGTGGACTGATTATTCAGCATGGGATAAATTTAAATTTGAGTTCGATCGTCAGATTTCACTACTTAAAGTTGCAAAACTATTATCTAATGATGTGACCGATAGCTCTTTAGCATTGCCATTAAAGTTTACCTCGCCATGGAGTTGGGGAATCGGCTTGGAGTATTCGGCAACGGATCGTTTGAAATTACGAGCAGGTTATGAGCCTCGGGCTAGTGCTATTCCTGATGACAAACGTAATACTATGGTTCCAATTAACAATGCGCAATTGTTTGGTTTAGGATTAGGGTATCGTTTTGATACAGATACTGATTTAGACCTTTCAGTTGGTTTCTTACGCAGTCGAGATAATATTCCAGCATGTACGAGTACTTTATCGAATAAATGTGGTGTCGATAATATTTTATTAAACCCTTATGCTGGTTTAGATGTAAAAACAAATACGAAAATTACAGTGCTTGGTTTGAGTTACAGAACAAAATGGTAAAACAGTATAAATGGATGCTTCGACCTAAATTTGCTATTTCAATTTTATGTATTGCGATAGCAAATGTTTCTACATCTTATGCAGACGGTTTTTATACGATTATTGGTCCTGATGGTCGTCCTATGATTGTGCCGAGTAAAAGAGTTGATCAGAAAAAACAGTCTATCCCTCAAATAGAAATAAAACCTCAAAATCCACAAGATAAAACGGTGATTCTTCCTGCTCAAAAAAATTATAAAGAAAAAGAGCCAATTAAAGATTTGCCAAAAAAATTAGAACAACGAGCAGAAAAGAAATTAAATACTGCACCAACTGCACCAACTGCACCAACTGCACCAACTGCACCAACTGCACCAACTGCACCAACTGCACCAACTGCACCAACTGCACCAACTGCACCAACTGCACAGCAAAAAGCCCAGAATCCTCAGTCCGCTTCAACAAATGATCGTGAATTAAAAACACCTATTGAAAATGTAAAACTTCAAACGCCCTCTAACAATGAATGGCAAAAAGATTTGCTTTTAATTCCACCACCGACAAAAAGCACTTCGCAAGCTTCCCCAGCACCAACTTCTACACAAGATAAGTCTAAATTTACTACCATTGATGGTGTGGAATATGTAAATAATGAATATCTTGAAGATCAGGAATTTAATCTTGAAGGGAAAAAACGTTTTTATCTCGTGCCAGATGGCTTAGGAAGAACAGAATCAGTAGAGCGGAAGAAAGGTGTCAGCCGATCAACTTTAGATCAGCTTTTTAATCGCCATACTCAAGATAAAGAGTCTACAGTTGTATTAGCGCCCACATATATGCGGTTATCTTCGAAAGAATTAGTGGCCGCTTTTGAACAAGATCAATGTTTTATCAAGGGTTATAACAAATCAATTAAGACACTTAGTATAAATAAAGAAGTAAATGTATGGCCAAGAAAACCTTTGAAAGAAAAATTTGAGTATGAGTTGATTAAGCTTGATCCCTCAGTCCAACATTTAAAACTTATGTCGTTCGCTGCTAGTAATGAGAAACCTTCGTATTATTGGCCATTAGCTGTTTTTTTAGATGATAAGGGTTGTATTTTAGAAGGAGTAAGTGGATTTAAGAGTAAATCTTATCCTTCTACTATGTTACAACATGCATCAATTCAAGGTGTTTTAAAAGTACCATCATCAGCACACTACATGATGTTAACGCCCTTATCCTCTGCTGTAGATGTTGCAGAAACTGAGTTATCGAATCAGGGACAAATTCAAATTTCCGTATTACGTTAAAAATAAGTAGGGTATCTAATGAATAAAAAAGTTTTATGGCCTTTTGCCTTAACCACATTAGCGATTATGCTAAATGGATGCGGTGGTGGTAGTTCCACAATAAATGAGAATCCTACAAACGGATCAGGAGGAGCTACTGCTAATGGAAGTTGTTCTATAACAAGCAGTGATTGTCTACAATTTTCTTTAGATTACCCAATTGCTGGTATTAATTTTACATGTAGTAGTGCAGCAAATCTAAGCTTTGTGACTAAGGCTTCAGGTAATAGTGTTATTGGATCTTGTAAAGCTGGAGATACAGCTAGTTTTTATTTGCAAGATTCTAAAGCTATAAGAAAAATTGAATTAGGTTCTGTTAAGCTCGACACTGTTTCAAAAATTCAAATGACTGTTCCACCGCGTTTGAAAGTCATGGATATGGCGATCGGATTAACTGGGCAAACCCCAACATCCCTTAATCAGAATGATCCTACAATTCGAGTTGCAATGGCATTGGTAAAGCTCTTTCAAAGCATTGGTCTGGAGCGTGGTGATAATATTGCTGGTGATTTGCAGCCAACACAATTTACCGATGATAAGAAGAATACTTTAAATATTTTAGTTCAAAATATCACAGCTACAGAATGGAAAAATGGGGCTTATGCCAATATTTTAAAACCTTGGCTAGATTTAAGTCAGGTGTCAGATGAGCAAGCTTTTGAACTGGTAGCACAATTAACAAACTTAAGTTTAGTGGGACTATATCAGTCAGATTATATTACTTTGGCTCCGCCTAATTTGATTTCTGAAAACTTTTACGGATGTAATTTGACTAATTTGGCGGATTGCTCGAAAAATGGGGCAAATACCCAACATGTGTTTGGTAATTTATTCTTATTATCTGATCGTCAAGGATATACATTTGGTTATGGTTTGCAATGGAAAGGAACAAGTACAATCACAAGCCAGGTAGCAATTAGTGCAGTATTAAATGTTTTGACGAAATCAAAACCGACCCAAATGATTGCAAATGCACAGACTACTTGGCTTGATCCAATACAAACCGAAATTAAATCAACACAACCATTTCGTTTAAAAACTTCTAGTAATACAAATGAAGATTTAGTGATTTATCAAGGTAAATTGTTAAATGATTCACTTATTGCAGGGCGTGATAGTTCATATTTAGCTTTGACGGATACTAAAACTCCTAATCCTCAGCAGTATGCTTTATGGAAACAAAGTGTTGATAACCAAAATTATAATGGTTCTATGGATATTTATAAGGTAAGTCCTGCGAGCTATTTGTCTAATCAGATTTTTAAAACTGCTAAGAACGTCAAATCTGGACAAACTTATATTTTCCCATTATATGCAACTCTAAACTTTAAATTTGATACAGCAGGAATTGCACCTATTGATTTGGGTATTGTCATTGATGAGAATGGGAATATTAGAACAGATATTAAACCTGAAGCTACTGCGACAGATATGTCTGGTCAGTGTGGAGTGGTTTCAAATACGAGTTTAATTGATAACAATGGAGTTCAGCAGTACAGAATTGGTACAACTGGAGGAACAGAATCGGCCACCAATGATAAGTCAATTACTGTAAGAATGATTTTTGGGGTGCCTGAATTAGGGAATTTAAATGGTATTGTAGCTGGCTTAAATTCAAATGTAGTTCAAAGTACTTCTCAAACTGGTAGTCAAACATTACTTGTAAGTGGTGCAAAAATTAACGTTGCTAATTTATTACAAGGGCAGACCAGTGGTGCAAACCTTACTACTTATGATAACAAAACAGTTTCATGGTTAAATCCATATGCTTTCTATCAACAGGTATATAATAATATTAAAGATATTTCACCTGCTCCGACTGAAGCTGAAAAGGCTCTAGGTCAGCGTATGGCAGGAACTGTGACACTTAGAACAGCTAATTGTTATCAGATTAAGACTAAGCCTTAAAAATAAGAGACAAATAAAAAAAGACCGCTTAGCGGTCTTTTTTTATTATCTAAATGATTAACCCGTATGGTCTAAACGAGTACCCAAAGTTTCAAGATGTGTTGGGAACACTTGTTTTTTACGGTCTTCAAAATAATGTCTTAAAGTGTGTTCAACACTAGGGAATGCAAGTTCACCCCATGGAATTTCATGCTCTTCAAACAGGCGACTCTCGATGCTTTCTTCACCTGCACCAAAAATGCCATCTTTCAGCTGTGCTTTGAAAAGTACATAAATTTGACCAATACGCGGAATATTGTACATACAGTAAAGTTGTTCTATTTCTATCTCGGCTTCTGCTTCTTCACGAGTTTCGCGTGCTGCACCTTGCTCCATGGTTTCGAACAATTCCATATAGCCAGCAGGCAAAGTCCATAAACCATAACGAGGTTCAATCGCACGACGACAGAGTAATACTTTGTCTTCCCATAACGCTAAGGCACCGCAGATTACTTTGGGGTTTTCATAGTGAATATTTCCACAATGAGTACAAACACGGCGTACTTTATGATCACCTAAAGGAATTTTTTGTTCGGTTTTATGCCCACACGCTACACAGAAACTCATAATTATCATCGAGTATAGAGATGACTCAGCATAACTGAATTTTTAGACTTACGCATCAACTCTATTCCCTAAGTTTGATTTTCAGATATGATGCAAAGAGAGATAGAATAATAGGTGAATGGTATGGAAGAGCACTTGCTAACACAAAAGTTACAGCAAAGATTGCGCTTTTCCACCCGCATACAAGAAGCACAAGCAGCAGTACTGATTGCAATTACTAATGAAAATGATCCGAAGGTACTGCTTACACGCCGTTCAATACATATGAACAACCATGCGGGGGAAGTTTCTTTTCCGGGTGGAAAGCGTGATCCTAGTGATACCAGTAATATTGTTGTAGCATTAAGAGAAGCTCAGGAAGAGACAGCTTTAAATCCGTTCGATGTGCAGTTGCTCGGTGATTTGCCGATGCAGCGTGCAAGAAGTGGTTTGTCTGTAAAACCGATCGTTGGGCTTATTCCTCCAGAGGTGACTTTAATACCTCAGCCTACCGAAATTGATCGAATTTTCTTTGTCCCGTTACAGCAACTTATTGAAACGCGGCCAACACCCTATGAAGTTCGATATGCCCATCAGTCTTTATATTTTCCAAGCTTACAGATTGATAATGAAATTATTTGGGGGTTAACTGCTCGTATGTTAGTTGCTCTGTTTAAATATGGATTGGGTTATCAAAAAGATTGGCCATTTTTACTCAACTCACCAACCTTTGGAATGCCAAAGTTTTCTCATAAGAATAAATGATCAGGATTGATAAATTATGATGTATAGCTATCAAGGACAGCACCCAAAAGCCTTACATGAGCCATGGGATGGTTGGGTTGCTCCAACAGCAACGCTGATTGGGCAAGTAGAGTTAGGGCGTCAAGTCAGCATTTGGTTTGGAGCTGTAGTTCGTGCCGATAACTGTGTAGTTCGAATTGGTGATTTCTCTAATATTCAGGAAAATTCTGTACTACATACCGATGCGGGCCTTGAGTTAAATATTGGTGAATATGTCACAGTCGGTCATAAAGTCATGCTGCATGGTTGTACGATTGGTGATAATAGTTTGATTGGTATGAACGCCGTAATTTTAAATCGGGCTGTGATTGGTAAAAATTGTATTATCGGTGCTAATGCTTTAGTTCCTGAAGGGAAGGTGATTCCAGATAACTCAGTGGTGATGGGTTCACCTGGCAAAATTGTCAAAACTTTAGATGAAGATGGCGCTGCAAAAATACGTTTGAGTGCATTGCATTATGCTGAGCACTTTAAGAACTATGCAGATTTAGAAGAATTCCACTTTTAACTCTTTTTTAGCAAAATATTTTTATGCCAAGCACAAGCTTGGCATTTTTATTTAGAAAGAGAACAACTCGCCTATCAGAGCCGAGTGGGGTATCATAACCCTCGTTTTTAATCTGATTTAATACTAAGGTTGTGCATGAAATTGCTGGCGTTGGAAACTGCAAATGAGCAGTGTTCTATTTCATTAGTCGATGAAACCCAAGAACTGTTTTTTCAACTCGATACGCGGGCGAAAGCACAAACCCAGACCATTTTGCCCATGATCGAGCAGGGGCTACAACAAACAGGTCTTGAGGTTGCTGGTCTAGATGCGATTGCCTTTAGCCGTGGGCCGGGTTCTTTTAGTGGTGTTCGAATTAATGCAGCTGTGACTCAGGCGTTGGCATGGTCACAAGATTTACCCGTTATTCCTGTTTCGAGTTTGCAAGCTTTAGCTCAAGCGGCATACCGACTTGAAGGTTTGAAACAAGTGACTGCAGTACTCGATGCGCGTATGAACGAAGTTTACATTGCAAGTTTTGTTCTCGATGAGCATGGAATTATGCAATGTATTGATGAAGAAAAATTAATGGGCTACGAGCCAGCTGCTGCTTATGCAAAACATTGTTTAATCGGTTCGGGTACAAAGCTACTTCAAGCTAATGCTGAACATCAAACAATCACTGCAACTGCACAAGACATTGCTTCTATTGCACGTGTTTATGCAGCGCAAAAGCAGTGGGTTGATGCTGAATATGCTTTGCCAGTTTATTTACGTGATGATGCATGGAAAAAAATAGCGGATCAGGGTAAAGCAAAATAAAGGCGAATCATGCACATATATTTTGAAGTAGATTTTCAAGAAAAAGCACAGCACTACCAAGCTGTGCTTTGTTCTAGAGGTGTGACTGTAGATTTGCAGTTAGTTGAAAAACTGAATGCAAGGTTTTTACGTTTAAATCCTGAGTTGGCACTTTGTGTAGATGAAAACGGGCTATGGTTGTCTGCAAATGGTATGAAAATGCAGCCCGACTGGAAAGCCGAAATTTCCCGTTTAAAACGTGCAAGTCTTAAATCAGAAATGATTGCTCGGGCTTGTCAGTTAGGTGAAAAACCAATACTGGTTGATGCTACAGCAGGCTTGGGTCACGATAGCTTACTCATGGCTTATCTGGGCGCACAAATACAATTGGTTGAACGCCACCCGATTTTATTTACCTTACTTGAAGATGCAAAAGCACAAGCTGAACAAGATAGCTTTTTAAGCCAATTTATGGATCGGATTCAACTGATCTTTGCAGACTCTGCAAGTTATTTAAAACAGTTACAGCAAACAGCTCAAATGGTTGATGTAGTTTATCTAGACCCGATGTTTCCACAGCGCGATCAGAATCATCAAGCAGTCAAAAAGCAAGCTCAAGTTAAAAAGCAGATGCAGCTTTTACATCTACTTTTACCCGAAGATGGTGAAATGGATTTGGGGGATAATTTGCTGGTTTTGGCACAGAAAGTTGCTAAACGTGTCGTGGTTAAACGGCCACGCCATTCTATTTTCTTGGCAAATCAAGAGCCAGCTCATCAATGGCAAGGAGATGCTTGTCGTTTTGATGCGTATTTTCAGTAGGCTTATGTAAGGTTAGGTTTTATTGCTTGAATAATGCACAAATATATGTGATATAGTTCAAAAGCATGATTGCTAAAATTCTTAGCAGGCATACACTTAAGATGCCTGACAAAAACGAAATTTTTGAAAACCTTTTATGATTGATCTTAAACCCTCCATTAACTTTTGGCATGATTTTAAAAGCAACCAAATTGCCGGAATGTGGCTGTTTTTGGGATCAAGACGTTCTTTACAAATTGTACATCCATCTATTCTTCAGCTGATTGTTTGGGGAATTTTAGGGGGATGTACTAACTCTCTGTATAGTTGGCTTGTCGCTGGTCAAATCGGTGATTTTAATTCACAAGGTTTAATTGGTTATGCACTTTGGCCATTCATTGCCTTAATCGTTGGTATATTTTTATCACAGCGCACTAACCAACCCCGTTTAATGCTAGTACCTGCTTTACTATGGTTGGTTCTAGATACAAATATCTTATTAATTCAATGTTTAATTCAGTATTTGGGTTCTAATGGTTATCTCAACTTTATTCCCGATACTATTTATAACGGGATTTTACCAAGCCTATTTGTGGCTTTGTTCGTTTGGCAAAGTTTAGCGGTAATTTGGGTTTTCTCACGCGAACTCAAGTGGCCTTGGTGGGAACGTGCACTGGTTATGGTTGCGACGATTGCGACAATGGTGGTGTGGCAACTTTCCGTAAAAGATCAACCGATTTGGAAGGTCGAAGATTCTGCTCCAACATTTGCTGAAGATGCTTTTTATGCACAAAGTAAGTTGCTAAATGATTCTTTAGAGCAAGTGCAATATGGTGAGCAGGCAAAAAGTCATTGGTATTTTTTAGGTGTGGCTGGCGATAGTTATCAAGATGTTTTTAAATCGGAAGTGGTCCGTATTAAAGAACAATTTGATACACGTTTTGGAACGATTGGTCGATCGATGATGTTGGTTAATAATCCAGATACTCGTACAGAAATTCCAATTGCCTCTAAAACCAGTATTGAGTTAGCCCTACGCCGTATGGGGCAGCAAATGAACCGTGATAGTGATGTTTTATTTCTATATATGACTTCACACGGTGAACAAAATCACTTTGAAATTGAAAATGCACCATTAGATTTAGGGCAAGTAGACCCGAAATGGCTGCGAGAAACACTTGATAAATCCGGTATTCGCTGGCGTGTGATTGTTATCTCGGCTTGTTATTCAGGAAGTTTTATTCCTGCTTTGCAGTCTCCAGATACTTTAATTATTACTGCATCAGCTGCTGATAAAACTTCCTTTGGATGTAATAACGAAGCCGACTATACCTATTTTGGTCGAGCTTTCTTTGATTTGGCTATGCGAGAGCAATCTTCGATGAAAGACTCGTTTAACACAGCTAAGCAAACAGTCACCAAATGGGAAGTGGCTCAAGGTGTTGAACCTTCAGAGCCCCAATGGATGATTGGTAAAAATATGGAACTTATGCTACCTCAATTAGAAAAGTATCTATTTCCTCAGCAAAATACTGGTACTGTAGATATTGCTCAAACAAAAACAGAGGCTAAAAACGATGCAACTCCTGCAAAAAAACCGCTGCTTTGAGGGTGAGCAGCGTATATACCAATTTGAATCTCAGTTGTTAAAAGGACCTGCTAAGTTTGGTATTTATTTACCACCAGCAGCTTTAGAAGGTAAAGCTTGCTCAACTTTGTTTTATTTAGCTGGCTTAACGTGCACTGAAGAAACCTTTGCTATAAAAGCGCATGCACAGCATATGGCCGCCCAACTGAGCCTAATATTGATTACCCCAGACACTTCTCCTCGTGGAGAACAAGTGGCAGCAGGGGATAACTGGGATTTAGGTCAAGGTGCGGGTTTTTATATTAATGCCACACAAGCACCTTGGTCTGAACATTATCAAATGGAAAGTTATTTAATTGATGAGTTATATCCACTCATTTTGAAAAGCTTTCCTGTAAACGCTCAACAAGTTGGTATCTTTGGGCATTCAATGGGTGGACACGGCGCATTAACTTTAGCGTTTAAATATCCTGAGAAGTTTAAGTCTGTATCTGCTTTTGCTCCAATCTGTGCGCCAACTGAATGCGCATGGGGAGATAAAGCCTTTAGTCATTATTTAGGTGCAGATCGCGAAAGCTGGTTGGCTCATGATGCCACAGCTTTAGTCTCAAAAAATGGTGCAGTATTTAGTGAAATTTTGATTGATCAGGGATTGGATGATCAATTTTATGAACAACTTCACCCTGAAAAATTTAAGCAAGCATGTTTAAAAGTAGGACAGCCTTTAACTTTAAGACAACATGCTGGCTATGATCATGGCTATTACTTTATCCAAACCTTTATGGATGAGCATTTGCAGTTTCATGCAATCCAGTTAGAAAAGGTAAATGGCTAATTAGTGTTGCCATTCAACCTGAAATTCTTGTTGAGCCATACGGTTTAGATGATCAAGCACCACTTTTTCTAAGTGATCGTGGTCATCTAACTGGCTATCAATTGCAACGTTTAACTGCTCTGTTGCAGGGGCAAGTGTAATCGTTGCTGTAGGCATTAAGATTTTAAAATCTTGTTCAGTTTCTTGTACTTCAAACTTGTGCTTCCAATGATTAACCAGACGTTTTGCAATACGTTTTCCATCGTTTGTTAATAGATGAGTTGTGCTTTTCATTCTCAATCCTCACATTGGTTTAATGTACCTTAACAAATTCGTTTCGCCGTTAGCATTCTATTGTTGCAACGTTACGTTGCAAGTTTGAAATGTTGTCATTTGAGCAAGGAAGGGCAGGCCAAGTAGGTTCTTTTTTGTTATAATTTTCAGCCTCTCCTTAAATTTTTAGCCAGGTCATCCACCTATGTCCAAGCCTTATTTGATTGCTCCTTCTATTTTATCTGCTGACTTTGCTCGTTTAGGTGAAGATGTAGACAAAGTTTTAGCCGCGGGTGCAGATGTGGTGCATTTTGATGTGATGGATAATCACTATGTTCCAAATTTAACTTTTGGTGCTGGTGTGTGTAAGGCGCTCAAAAAATATGGTATTCAAGCTCCTGTTGATGTTCACTTAATGGTATCTCCAGTTGATCGAATTATTGGAGACTTTTTGGAAGCGGGTGCTGATATTATTACGTTTCACCCAGAAGCCTCTCATCACATTGACCGTTCATTACAGTTGATTAAATCTGGTGGTGCTAAAGCTGGTTTAGTGTTTAACCCTGCAACGCCTTTACACTATTTAGATTATGTACTTGATAAAGTTGACGAGATTTTAATCATGAGTGTAAACCCAGGTTTTGGTGGACAAAAGTTCATTCCAATGACTTTAGAAAAATTGCGTGAAGCTCGTAAAATTATTGATGCAAGTGGCCGCGATATTCGTTTAGAAGTTGATGGTGGTGTTGGTCCTGCAAATATTCGTGAAATTGCAGAAGCGGGTGCAGATATGTTCGTTGCTGGTTCGGCAATTTTTGGTCAACCAGATTATAAAGTTGTAATTGATCAAATGCGTTCAGAGCTTGCGAAAGTAGGTAGTGTAGACGTTTAAAAAAATATGTTTAATCGAGAATAGGCTTGTGGATAACTTTGTTTATAACTGTATGGATAACTGTGTTGATAACCATATGGATAAGATGTTGGTAAAATAAACAAAATTAGATCAACCGTTTATTCCTTAGACATAATGTATGAAAAAAGAACGTTTTGGCGTTCTTTTTTCATGCGTGTTGGATATTTTATTACCTGATTTTTTATTAAGCTTTACTAAAAAATAACCTGTGCAAAAAACGATACTGCTCTGTGTAAAAACTTTTATGGATAGATAAGTATAAAACTGTAAAAGTGTCATGAAAAATCAAGCTAAATTTGGTTTAATAAGATTTTAGTAAGATAAGAGATTTAGATAATTAATGACGATAAAAATTTTAGCGGTAGATATGGATGGGACTTTTCTTAATTCTAAGAAGCAGTACAACAAAGCACGTTTTTTAAAACAGTATGAACAACTTAAACAAAATAATATTCATTTTGTAGTTGCTAGCGGCAACCAACTCGCAAAGCTTATTACCTATTTTCCAGAAATTAGTCATGAAATTGCTTTTATTGCAGAAAATGGCGCGCATGTTGTAGATGCAGGACAAGAGTTAGCGTTTGCTCATTTAAGTCAGCACCAATTCATTGAGATTTTAAAAGCGATTGACCCTTCATATACCTCAACCATGGTGATCTGTGGGAAACAGAGTGCTTATGTGCATAGCAGCATGAACGCAGAGGACTATGCCAAAGTCGCTCGATACTTTGAAAAGTTAACAGTTATAGATGATTTTTATGCGCTAAACGATTTGGTGTGCAAAATTACCTTCACTGCTCAGGAAAACGAAAGCTTTGCGATTTTTCAAGATTTTCAGAAGCAAAGCTTTGTTGCAGATAAAGTCTTAGTGCCTGTTTCAAGCGGTTTTGGTTTTATTGATTTGATCCTTCCTGACCAGCATAAAGCACATGGTTTGAAACTTCTATTACAGAAGTGGCAGATTGAGCCTAATCAAGTGGTTGCGATTGGTGATAACAATAATGATATCCAGATGATCAAAGCTGCGGGGTATGGGTTTGCTGTTGAAAATGCAGTAGAAGCTTTAAAAGCAGTAGCGTCTTATGCCACTGTAAGTAATGAACATGAGGGTGCACTAGAAGTGATTGATTTAGTACTTCAGCGTCAACCTCCGTTTGCTTAATTTTTTTAAAACAAACAGTTAAAATGGAAAATTGTATCTGTTTTAAAACTTGGTTATGCTAATGGGATTATGATTACTCATCGGCTCTAGGCGATAAACCACAATGGCTCTACAACACTTACGCAAGTATGCTTGGTTTGTGTTCCTAATGACTTTGGTCATTGGGTGGAGTGGTGTGTCTGTTGCTCAGACGCCTATGCAGCATGATCTTCACACTATGCCGTGTCATAGTGAAAAATCTTCGCATAAGAATATGCATGTTCAAACCGATGATCAGACTGTATGTCATCAAACAATGACACAGTCTCTTCATTCGCACGGTGAGCCTTGTCAGGATTGCAACCCAGTACATTGTCAAATCGTGAATTTGGCATTGCAACCCGCGGTGCCAGATGTTGAATCACAATTTATTCCTATAACGTCTCAATTTAGCAGTATTTATCAGGCTCAACATTTAGCCGGATACTGGCAAGAAATTTTACGTCCTCCTAAAGCTTAATCCTTTCTTACTTATTTTTTTAGTTCAAAGGATTACAGCAATGTCTCATAAAACAATTAGCAGCTTAGTCGCTGTATTTGGTCTATTGGTTTCACCATGGACCCTCGCGGCAATTAAGGAATATCACCTTAATATTAATGAACAACAGGTCAATGTTACCGGTCAGCCGTTCAAACGAATTACCGTAAATGGAAAATTTACAGCACCACTCCTTGAGTTTGAGGAAGGAGATGAGGCTGTTATTCATGTTCATAACCAATTAAAAAATCAAGATACGTCTTTGCATTGGCATGGGTTGTTACTGCCAGGATTAATGGATGGTGTACCGGGTTTTAATAATTTCAAAGGAATCGCGCCAAATGGAGATTTTGTTTACCGCTTTAAGGTGAAACAAAACGGCACTTATTGGTATCACGCTCATAGTAAAGGCCAAGAGCAAGATGGTTTATATGGCCCGCTCGTGATTTATCCAAAAGGCAAGATACCTGTTGCTGCTCATGAAAAAACTGATCGTGATTATGTGGTGATGCTTTCAGATTTTCATAATTCTTCTAGCGATAGTATTTTAAAGAATTTGAAGAAATCAGCTGAATATTATCAAAACCGCCGTGAAACCGTATCTGATGTCTGGAAGCAAGTTAAAACACAAGGCTTAAAAGCAACTTGGCAAGATCGTTCGATGTGGAATCAGATGCGGATGTTAAAAACCGATATGTCTGATGTGACGGGTTATACCTTCTTAGTTAACGGCAAGACACCTCAGCAAAACTGGACAGGTAATTTTAAAGCTGGCGATAAGGTTCGATTGCGATTTATTAACGCCTCGGCAATGTCATTTTTTGATGTCAGAATTCCAAATTTGAAAATGACAGTTGTAAGTGCAGACGGGCAGCCAGTTAAACCAGTTGCAATTGACGAGTTTCGTATTGGCACTGCCGAAACTTACGATGTCATTGTTGAACCCAAACAGCCAAATTATCAGATTGAAGCCGAGTCTATTGATCGCAGTGGTTTCGCTATCGGTACTTTGCATGATGAAAATACGCAAGCTGTGGGGTCAGTTCAAATGCCGCAGCCACGTCCACGTTCTTTGCTAACCATGGATGATATGGGTATGAGTCATGGCAATGGGGCAAGTGATGAACATGCTGGCCATCAAATGAATATGCAACACGACATGTCGGCGATGCCGAAAATGAAAAAAGAAGAGAGCCAGACTAATCATGATCATACGATGATGAACATGAGCCATGACATGAAAAATATGTCATCTGGCGAACATGATCATTCGATGATGCAAATGAAGCATGACATGTCAGCAATGCCTGAAATGAAACATGATATGCAGGCTATGCCATCGGGTGAGCATGACCACGCTATGATGAATATGAATCATGAGATGCCAACTCAATCTGAGAATAAGGCTAAAAAGGATGAGCCCGTTTATGGCTGGGCAAATGCTTCGACACCAGCGGGTATGAAAGCGCTGCAATATAGTGATTTGCAATCTTTAACACCTCAGCCAGACACGCGTGCGCCAGAACGAGAGCTTGTTATTCGTTTAGGCGGCAACATGGAGCGTTATATCTGGACCATTAATGGCAAGAAATTTAGCGAAGCTGAGCCATTACAAGTTAAATATGGAGAGCGTATTCGCTTAAAGTTCGTGAATGACAGCATGATGGCTCATCCAATGCATTTACATGGCATGTTCATGCAATTGGAAAATGGTCAGCAAGTTGAAAACTTGCCAAATAAACATACCGTTATTGTTCCACCAGGAAAAACAGTTACTGCGTTATTAACAGCTGATGCCTTAGGAGAATGGGCGATTCATTGCCATCTGCTTTATCACATGAGTGCAGGGATGATGAATAAGTTGATTGTGGCTCAAGTGAATGATGGAGCAGTAGATGCATCTCAAGCACCTGTTCAATCTGAAAATGAAGAAGGAGCTAGTCATGCGCATCACTAAGTTATTTTCTCAAATGATATGTTGCGGTGTTTTCTCTGGTGTATCGGTTCTTACTTTGGCACAAGAACCCTTAACACATGATCATTTACGCGAACATGGTGGACAGATCTATCAGGCAACAAAAATTGATACTGGCTGGACTCAAAATGAAGAGGGAGAAGGTCATTTTTCTTCTGAGTTAGAAAGTTGGATGGGAACTGATGAAAATAAATTGTTCATTAAAGCTCACGTTGAAAAAGCCGAGTCTGAAGACGCTAATTACGGCGGTTCAGTACTTTATAGCCGAAATGTAGCTGATTATTGGGATGTACAGGCTGGGGTAAACTACGAGCGTTTACAGCGGGAAGACGAAAAGCAAGATCGCTGGGCAGGTGTAGTCGGTTTGCATGGCATGGCACCTTACTTTTTTGAAACCGATGCATATCTTTACGCAGGTGAAGACCAGCTATGGAAGCTAAGTTTAGAAACGGAAAGAGACTTACTCTTTACCCAAAAGTTAATTGGTAAACCTTATTTAAAAGCAGATGTTGTTTTGCAAGATGAATCTCACTATGCCAGTAAAACAGGTTTATCAAGTTTACAAGCTGGTTTTCAAACCCGTTATGAAATCAACAAAAAGGTCATGCCATTTGTTGATGTGGGTTACGGCTATGAAAAAGGTTTAAAACAAACTGCTTGGCAAACTGGAACCGACTCTGAAAATGGTTGGTATTATGGAGCAGGGTTAACACTTAAGTTCTAATTGCCGAACAAAAATTAAGCTTAATGACATGCCATTGGTTTATACTGATGGCATTGTTTTTTGTGTCAGTTATGGTGCACAGATGGCTTTAGAAAAACAAGAGAATCAAATACATTTAAGTAAAAGTAGCTCTAGCTGCGGCTGCTCAAGCATGCCGTCTCAGGAGTATTCTACACCTAATGAAGCTGTACCTAGAAAGAGTCAATGGGTAAGTTATTATCATATTCCCCGCATGGATTGTGCAGCTGAAGAGCAAATGGTCCGAATGGCTTTAGCGCCTTACGTGGACGATATTCAAGAGCTTCATTTTGACTTGCCGGCACGTCATTTGGCGATTTATCACAGTGTTCAAGCTGAAAAGATTACCCAAAGCCTGCAACGTTTAGGATTAGGAGCAGAATTACAACAAACGCAGCCACATTATGAACCTATCGAAAAACCGAAAAAGGTTCGAGCTAGTTCTTCAACCAATGCAACACAAAAGCAAGTTTTACAATGGTTGTTACTCATTAATGGCGTCATGTTTGTCATTGAGTTTATGGCAGGTATTATTGCTTCATCGACCGGATTAATCGCCGATTCACTCGATATGTTTGCCGATGCTGCAATTTATGGCATTGCTTTATTTGTGGTGGGTAAAAACCTCAATGCACAATTAAAGGCTGCGCATCTTTCCGGATGGTTCCAGTTCGGCTTAGCCATCATTGTGCTAATTGATGTGTTGCGCCGTTTTATTTACGGCAGTGAACCCGTTTCAATTCTCATGATTTTAATTGGTGGATTGGCGCTTGCGGCCAATATTAGTTGCCTTTATTTAATGAGAGACCACAAAGAGAGTGGAGCACATATGAAGGCCAGTTATATCTTTTCTGCAAATGATGTCATCGTAAACTTGGGTGTCATTGTTGCGGGAATACTGGTTGCCATTACAGGCTCTCCTTATCCTGATTTAATGATTGGATTAATTATTGTTTTGTTCGTTTTAAACGGTGCACGAAAAATTTTACAGTTAAAAAACGAATAATATTTTCTAAGACAGGCAAGCTTTAGATAGGGTTTGCCTTCATTTTTTATTTTAAAGTAAACTGAGTCCTCACATAAAGGAGGAACGACCTCCCCCATATTGGGTAATCATGTCGGGACGACCTGACACTATAAAAATTAGTGAATGTTATGGCTTGGGCTATTTTAATTTTAGCAGGTGTATTTGAAATCATTTGGGCATATTCTATGAAAATGTCTGAAGGTTTTACACGTTTAACCCCTAGTGTTATTACCGTAGTTTTTATGATTTTGAGCGTAATTCTACTTTCAATTTCAATGAAAACTTTACCCCTTGGCACTGCCTATACGGTTTGGACAGGAATTGGCGCAATCGGGTCATTTCTAGTTGGTATTTTCTTTCTTCATGAGCCTGTTGGCGCTATGCGAATGATTGCCGCTGTATTGATTGTGTCAGGTTTGGTTTTAATGAAAATTTCATCGCCTTCCTAAGAGAATAAAACTATGTTGCTGTCTTATAAGTATATCAATTCGCCTGTTGGGCAATTAAAGCTGGTTGCGAATGAAAATGCTTTGGTGGCAGTACTCTGGGACAATGAAAATCCAAAACGTGTTCGACTGGCTGAGCTAGTCGAACAACTTGAGCATCCAGTTTTATTAACGGCCGAGCAACAATTAAAAGAATATTTTGAAGGTAAACGCCGTAAGTTTACATTGCCACTAGATTTCGAAGGAACCGTATTTCAAAAGCAGGTCTGGTCTGCTTTACTGACTATTCCCTATGGTGAAACAAGAAGTTATAAAGATATTGCTGTTCAAATTGGCAATGTAAAAGCGGTGCGAGCAGTAGGCGCGGCAAATGGCAAAAATCCGATTTCAATTATTGCACCTTGTCATCGTGTCATTGGTGCGGGTGGAGCTTTAGTTGGTTTTGCTGGTGGGCTTGATAAGAAAGATATTTTATTAAAACTAGAGCAACAATGAGCCGTTTTTGCGCTCGATTTTTTTAGACTTTTCTACTAAGCTGTCCACTATGATATTTCATGAAGAAAGTGCTTCATGGCATCGCTTTTTTGAAATATTGATCTTATTCATAACAAACTTTGGATGTTCTAAAAATGGCTGTCGGTGACGTAACAATGCCACAAATGCATGTGGTAAAAGGTGTAAAAATTGGCTCAACAGAAGCATATGTACGTTACCAAAACCGACGAGATTTAGTCATTTTTGAGTTTGCAGAAGGCTCGAATGTTGCAGGTGTATTTACTCAAAATGCATTTTGTGCAGCGCCTGTTCATGTTTCTAAAGCTCATCTTGCCCAAGGCAACCCTCGTTATTTAGTGATTAATACAGGTAATGCCAATGCAGGAACTGGACCTACGGGTTTGAAAAATGCTCAGGATACTTGTGCAAAATTGGCGGAGCTTGCTGGAGTTAACAGTTTTGAAGTTCTTCCGTTTTCTACTGGGGTGATTGGTGAGCAGCTTCCGATGGAACGTTTACTTGCTGGTCTTCAACCTGCATTAAATAGTGTACAAGACGCGGCATGGAATGATGCTGCATCTGGCATTATGACCACAGACACAGTACCTAAAGGCGCATCTGAACAATTTGAGCTAGATAGCATTACTTATACTATGACAGGTATTAGTAAAGGCGCTGGAATGATCCGCCCGAACATGGCAACCATGTTGAGCTTTGTGGCAACAGATGCACCGATTAGCCGTGATTTAGTACAAAAGCTACTAAAAACGACGGTTGAGCATTCATTTAACCGTATTACGATTGATGGCGATACCTCAACCAATGACTCTTGTATTTTTGTAGCAACAGGTCAGGCGGGCGGCGCTGAAATCACATCAGACAGTGATACACGTTACGCTAAAGTGTTAGAAGTACTTGCTCGTGTAATGAATCGATTAGCACAGTTAATTGTTCGTGATGGTGAAGGCGCGACGAAGTTTATTACTGTGGCTGTAGAAGGCGGCGGTAACATTCAGGAGTGTTGTGACATTGCTTATAGCATTGCGCATTCACCACTTGTTAAAACTGCACTCTTTGCATCTGACCCAAACTGGGGACGTATTTTAGCTGCGATTGGCTATGCAGGAGTTAAAGACTTAGACGTGTCTAAAATTCAAGTGTGGTTAGACGACGTGCAAATCTGTAAAGATGGCGGCGCAGCTGAGGACTATACCGAAGAAGCGGGCGCGCGTGTTATGGCTCAAACCGAAATTACCATTCGTGTTGATTTAGGACGTGGTCAAGCCAAAGACACGGTATATACCTGTGACTTATCTTACGACTATGTCAAAATTAATGCTGATTACCGTTCTTAAATATCAGTTATAATCAAGCCTCGACAAAGAGGCTTTTTTATTAGCCCCAACTTTTGATATTAAATGATTCAAACCGTAAATCATTTAAGCAGTAACGTTATATGCGAGCAGGTATGCCAGCATGAAGGATAGAGAAGACGTTTTATGAGTGATGCGACTTTAATTGCCAACGATGCAAAAAACATTGTACAAGCGCATTTAGACCGTTTAGGTGAGCCAAAAGACAATCGCTTAAGTGAAGAAGCAAAACAACAAAAGTTTGCACAGATCGAAGCAGAGCTCAAAAAACGTGATGCTGTCCTTGTTGCTCATTACTATTGCGACCCTGAAGTACAGGAGCTTGCTGAAAAAACAGGTGGATGCGTTTCTGACTCTTTAGAAATGGCCCGTTTCGGACGAGATCATGCTGCCTCAACACTGGTTGTTGCTGGGGTCAAATTTATGGGAGAAACAGCTAAAATTCTGTCTCCTGAAAAAACAATTTTAATGCCGACACTTGAGGCAACCTGTTCACTCGATTTGGGCTGTCCAGTTGACGAGTTCACAGCATTTTGTGATCAGCACCCTGACCACACCGTAGTTGTTTATGCCAACACATCGGCTGCTGTTAAAGCACGTGCAGATTGGGTAGTGACTTCAAGCTGTGCTGTTGAAATTGTTGAGCACCTAGATAGCTTAGGCGAAAAAATTATTTGGGCACCAGATCAGCACTTAGGTCGCTATATTCAAAAGAAAACTGGTGCAGATATGTTGCTTTGGGATGGCGCATGTATTGTGCACGAAGAATTCCGTGCACGTGGCATTGCCAACATGAAAGCACTGTACCCAGATGCGGCTGTATTGGTACATCCAGAATCGCCTGAGTCGGTTGTAGACATTGCCGATGCGGTAGGTAGTACTTCTCAACTGATTAAAGCTGCGCAGACTTTGCCAAATGAAAGACTTATTGTGGCAACTGACCGCGGTATTTTCTACAAAATGCAGCAAGCGGTACCTAATAAGATTTTAGTTGAAGCGCCAACAGCAGGTGAGGGAGCAACTTGTCGTTCATGTGCTCACTGTCCGTGGATGGCAATGAACGAACTTGATGGAATTTTAGAAGTTTTACAAAAAGGTGATCAGGAAATACACGTCGAACCAGCGCTTGCTGAACGTGCCAAAATGCCTTTAGATCGAATGTTAGCCTTTAGTGCATCGTTAAAGCGTTAAAAAACCTCAAAATGCTTGTTAAATATACATTTGATAAGGATTTTTAACTTTTTTTGACAATAGGTGTTGACGTCTGAGGGCGTCGCGCCTAGAATGCACACCGTACCGCACGATGTGCGATACAGCAAAAGCTGAGATAGATCGGAGCATAGCACAGCCTGGTAGTGCACCTGGTTTGGGACCAGGGGGTCGTAGGTTCGAATCCTACTGCTCCGACCACTTAAAATAATATTTTAAGATCGGCGAAGTATCGCATGATAAGCATCATCGGTTAAGCGCCTGTAGCTCAGTTGGATAGAGCATCCGCCTTCTAAGCGGATGGTCACAGGTTCGAATCCTGTCAGGCGCGCCACTCGGTAGCTTGGTACATAGAACTATTTGATGGTGGATGTAGCTCAGTTGGTAGAGCCCTGGATTGTGATTCCAGTTGTCGCGGGTTCGAATCCCGTCATTCACCCCAATTTCGGAGCATAGCACAGCCTGGTAGTGCACCTGGTTTGGGACCAGGGGGTCGTAGGTTCGAATCCTACTGCTCCGACCATATTTTAAAAGCGTTCAAGCTTTAAAAAAATATCCCAAAGATTAAAAAGAATTTCTTCTTGTCGTATTGATAGAAGGAATTTTTTTGTTTTCTAGTTCGTAATTTTAATTCAATCGCACTCCAATATTTGAACGTGTTTATATAAGCTCTGTTCTCTGTTCTCTGTTCTCTGTTCTCTGTTCTCTGTTCTCTGTTCTCTGTTCTCTGTTCTCTGTTCTCTGTTCTCTGTTCTCTGTTCTCTGTTCTCTGTTCTCTGTTATTGATATTTCTGTCTTAACTCATCTTTTTCTTGATCTGATAAAAATGCGATTTTTAGGCCATTTTCTTGAGCTGTATAAATTTGCTCAGGGCTTAAACCAGCTAATGGGGCAGCAGTTAAATATTCATGTTGTATCTCAATGCCTTCTACCGCAGGGTCATCTGTATTAATAGTGGCAAGCACACCATGTTCTAAAAATGTCTTTAATGGGTGCTCTGCTAAAGAAGGTACTGTGTTGGTTTGAATGTTTGAGGTGAGGCAAGATTCAATACCAATCTTATGTTTAGCCAAATAATCTAAAAGTTTTAAATCCTGAACTGCTTTAACACCATGTCCAATTCGTTCTGCACCTAATTCTTCAATAGCTTGCCAAATACTTTCTGGACCAGCAGCTTCGCCTGCATGTACTGTAATATGCCAACCCGCATCACGCGCTTTTTTAAAGTGCTCAATAAATAAATTGCCCGGAAAACCAAGTTCGTCACCTGCGAGATCCAACGCTTTAATATCATTTTTATGGGCAAGCAAGGCATTTAATTCTTTTTCACAAGCTTCTTGACCAAAAGTACGACTCATAATGCCAATTAAATTCGCTTTTACCCCGTAAGCTTGGCTGCCTTCTTTTACACCAGCAATCACAGCTTCCACTACACCCTCAAGGGGAAGTTGATGTGTCATTCCCATATAACCCGGTGAAAAACGCAGCTCTACATAATCTAGGCCTTGTTGGGCAGCATCCTGCATGTTTTCAAATGCAATACGTTTACAGGCATCTAAACTTGCTAATACTTTTACGCCCCAATCTAGCTTCGATAAAAAACTCAATAAGTCAGGTTGGTTATTCATCACTTGTACGTGTGGTCGCAACGTTTCAATGTCGTAAGCAGGTAAATCCAAATTGTATTGTTGCCCCAACTCTAAAATGGTTTGAATGCGGATGTTGCCATCAAGGTGGCGGTGTATATCTGTAAGGGGAAGCGTTTTTGTAATCATAGATTTCTTCTTATCTGTTCGTCTTAATTTATCATGCCTGTTTAGATGCACTGATAAAAGTTTGGATTTGCTATGTTTTTGTGAAAAGCGTTGAGTTGAGTTTTTTGAACTTACTATATTTGTATAAGTTTTAATTTTGATGACATTGTTCTGGCCTAAGAAGACAACGCAGTCTGTGTAAGATACAAGCACCAAGATTTTTATTGTTTTTAATTTCGCTGAGCCTGTTTTTGTTGACTCTTCAACAAAAGATTGGCTGAAAAATGGTCATTGGTATTTTGCTTTTTAGTTGTAAAGATGAATAAAGGCTTGCTAAAGACCAAACTGATAAAGCGATTAATTTATCTGTAGAAATCTATTTCTGGCAAGTAAATGAAAAAGAAGAAATAGGAAGCGCTCAAATGAAGTCGGTACTTTGTCATCAAGCAAAATTACAAGTGGTAGATCAGCCGAAATTAACGCCTGCAAAAGGGCAGGTGTTATTGGAAGTGGTGCGATGTGGGATCTGTGGCTCTGATTTACATATGCAGCATCATTGCGACCACATGCATGATTTGGCTGCACGTGTCGGGTTTCATGGTTTAGCCAAGTCTACAGATCCGTTTGTACTTGGACATGAATTTTGTGGCAAGGTTTTAGACTACGGTCCAAAAACACGTCATAAATTTAAAGCCGATACACTTGTTTGTGCAATGCCACTTTTAAATGTAGATCAGCATGGTTATTTATCTACAGGGCTTTCTCCAAATGCTTCGGGCGGTTATGCCGAGCAAGTATTGGCTCAATCGAGCTTGATGTTTGAAGTACCTAACGGTCTAGATGCAGATAGTGCTGCCATGACTGAACCTATGGCGGTTGCATTACATGCTGTTCGCCGTAGCCGTGTGAAAACTGGTGAACCTGCTATTGTGATTGGCTGTGGTCCTGTCGGGCTAGGTGTCATATTAATGCTTAAAGCAGCTGGGGTTAAAACTGTAGTTGCCAGCGACTTTTCACCAAACCGACGTAAGCTTGCCGAGCAATGCGGTGCCGATATTGTGGTAGACCCTAAAGAAACATCGCCATTTGCCAACTGGAAAGAGTTTGGCTTGCTTGGCAATGTTTCTGATGCGATTAATATGGGCATGGGACTGTTTGATAAGTTGCAAGCGACACGCTTACCTTGGTGGCATGGATGGCGCATGATTGATAAATTAGGCGCTTTGCCAAAACGTCCTGTTATTTTTGAATGCGTGGGCGTACCAGGTGTCTTGCAGCAAATTATTGAAGGTGCACCTTTATTTTCCCGAATTGTTGGGGTGGGGGTATGCATGCAAAGTGACAAAATAGAACCCGCACTTGCAATTAATAAAGAGTTAGAAATTCAGTTCGTGTTGGGCTATACACCACTTGAGTTTCGAGATGCACTACACATGATTGCGGAAGGTAAAGTGAATTGTTCACCGCTAATTACCGGTGTTGTCGGTTTAGAGGGCGTTACGAGCGCATTTGAAGCATTACGTGATCCTGAACAGCATGCCAAAATCTTGATTGATCCAAAACGTAGTGGTTCAGATATTCAATTAATGAGTCATTAAATTAAAGTCATTTATACTCAACTAAAAAGGTTGTGATCTTATTAATCACAATCTTTTTTTATGCGTATAGAGCGCAATATTGAGCATAAATAAAACCTGCTGAGCTAATTTGTATTGCTCTTTAGTTGTTCTAGCTCTTGGCAAATCCAGTCAACAAATTTTTGAATAGTCGGTGAGATATCTTGGCTTGAGTGAATGAGATAGTATTTTCGGCTACCTTTTAGTTTCTTATTGGAAACAATTACCAGTTCTTTTTTTTGTAGTTCAGATTCAATCAACATTTGTGGAATTAAGGCCATTCCCATGTCATGGCTTGCAGCAACCGCAAGCATTGAAAATAACTCATGGCGTTGTCCATCAAAAGGTTTCGGATGCTGCATCTGATGGGTAATAAACCATTCTTGCCAAATGCTAGGTCGAGTGGTTTGTTGTAGCAGGGGAATTTTCAGCAAATCTTCAGAACTTAAATCATAGGTATTTTCATTGATCATGACTGCATCTGGAAAATACTTTTCGATCAGTTTTGGTGAGCACACAGGTACAATTTCTTCATCCATTAAATAATGTGCTTGTATGCCGGGCCAATGGTCAATTTGCTGCTGTGTCCCTGCAAAAATGGCAGCGTCAAAAATATTGTCGTTAAATAAAAAAGGTTTAGTACTGGTTTCTAAGTGAACCGTAATTTCAGGGTGTTTTTGATTTAAAAGATGAAGCTTGGGTAACAGCCAGCGCGTTGCAAAGGTAGGAACCACGCCTAACTTTAATGTTCCACCTAAACCCTTATGAGAAATCACATCGGCCGTACATTTCTCTAAGCCTAATAAGTAAGGTTTAATACTTTTAAAATACTGCTTACCAGCAATCGTGAGTTCAACTCCATGCCGAGTACGGATGAATAGCTCAACGCCCAAGAAATCTTCTAACTGCTGAATTTGGCGAGAAACTGCGCTTTGGGTAATACATAACTCTTGCGCAGCGTAGGTATAACTTAGATGTTTTGCTGCACTTTCAAAGCAAATTAGACCCTGAATAGACGGGATGCTTCTTCGCATAAATAAAATCCTTTTATTTGTCGTCATATTTCAAAACAGCATATGACCTAAATGCAGAGAGCAGAGTTTAGTATAAAAATAAGCCATTTTTAATGAAATACAACGAATTAAATATCTAAATTTAATACATCTTATTTTAAATATGCGTAAGCCGCATATCTGCATGAACATTTATCGTTTGATTACTGCATTTTTCACGCATAACATCGAGTTAAATAAAGAAGATCAAATCAAGCAGAGGATGCGATGAATCACATGGTGACAACAAAAAAAGCAAAAGTTCAATTTAACTGGCAAGACCCATTTTTAATTGAGCAACAGCTTACCGAAGATGAGCGCATGATTCGTGATGCGGCTCATGCCTATTGCCAAGAACGCCTGCAACCCCGTGTACTTGAACAATTCCGTCATGAAAAAACAGACCCATCTATTTTTCGTGAAATGGGAGAGCTAGGCTTACTAGGCCCAACCATTCCTGAGCAATATGGCGGCGCGGGTTTGAACTATGTGAGCTATGGTTTGGTTGCGCGTGAAATTGAATATGTCGATTCGGGTTACCGCTCTATGGCGAGCGTGCAAAGCTCATTGGTGATGGTACCGATTCATGAATTTGGTACTGAAGAGCAAAAGCAAAAGTACTTACCTAAACTGGCTACTGGTGAATACATTGGCTGTTTTGGTTTGACTGAACCTGACCACGGTTCAGACCCGGGCAGTATGATTACCCGTGCTAAAAAAGTTGACGGTGGTTATCGTTTAAGTGGCGCAAAAATGTGGATTACCAATAGCCCAATTGCCGATGTATTTGTAGTCTGGGCAAAAGAAGTTTCTGCTGAAGGCAATGTTGGTGATATACGCGGTTTCATTTTAGAAAAGGGCTGGGAAGGCCTATCTGCACCTGCCATTCATGGCAAGGTCGGTTTACGTGCATCGATTACAGGTGAAATTGTGATGGATAACGTTTTTGTACCTGAAGAAAATGCATTCCCTGAAATTCGAGGTTTAAAAGGCCCATTTACCTGTCTAAATAGCGCTCGTTATGGCATTGCATGGGGCGCGATGGGTGCTGCCGAGTTCTGCTGGCATACTGCACATCAATACACCATGGACCGTAAACAATTTGGTCGCCCGTTGGCTGCAAATCAATTGATTCAAAAGAAACTGGCTGATATGCAAACTGAAATTGCATTAGGTTTGCAAGTGGCTTTACGTTTTGGTCGTATGAAAGATGAAGGCATTGCGTCAGTTGAAGGCACATCTTTAATTAAGCGTAACAACTGCGGAAAGGCACTTGATATTGCTCGCATGGCACGTGACATGATGGGTGGAAACGGCATTAGTGACGAGTTTGGTGTGGCACGTCATTTGGTTAACCTTGAAGTCGTAAATACTTACGAAGGTACACATGACGTTCATGCCTTAATTCTAGGTCGTGCACAAACAGGTATCGCCGCATTTAGTAACTAACTCGTTAATTCTAAAAAGATAAAGGTGTTCTTTCGAGAACGCCTTTAGGGATTTTTACGCAAAAATTTATGGATAATGACAAGATTCATCGTAAGGATACTCATGTAAAGATGTGCCTCTGTGTACTTAAATTTGAAAGTAAGATGATGAAAATATAGAAGATTAAGTCATACAGAAAACATAAGTAAGCTATCGATGACTCATTTGGGAAAATGAGGAACTAAAGATGAACAATGACGTTCAAGTAATATCGAAAGAGTTAAGAACTACATTTCCAAGTAACCTTGGAACATATGAAAAGATTGGACCAAATACATGGAAATGGGCGTTGTTATTTGCCTATTTTGCAATGGTGGTCGATGGCATTGATATTATGCTGCTGTCTTATAGCTTGACCAGTTTAAAGGCAGAGTTTGGTTTAAGTACCTTTCAAGCAGGTGCCTTAGGTAGTGCTTCTTTAGCGGGTATGGGGATCGGCGGTATTTTAGGTGGCTGGGCATGTGACAAGTTTGGTCGTGTACGGACCATTGCCAACTCAGTGACTTTCTTTTCTGTAGCGACCTGTTTATTAGGCTTTACGCAAAGCTTCGAGCAATTTATGGCTTTACGTTTTATTGGTGCTTTGGGAATCGGAGCACTCTATATGGCCTGCAATACCTTAATGGCTGAATATGTGCCAACCACTTACCGTACAACGGTCTTGGGTACATTACAGACGGGTCAAACGGTGGGTTATATTGCTGCGACGCTATTAGCTGGCGCGATTATTCCAGATCATGGCTGGCGTGTTTTATTCTTCCTGACTGTAGTACCTGCTTTCGTTAATATTTTCCTGCAACGATTTGTACCAGAACCAAAATCTTGGCAGCTCACCAAAATTGAAAGCTTACAAGGCAATAGGCAACCTAAAGAAATAGCCGTGGCCGAAAAGCCTAAAAGTGGCAGTATTTATAAGCAAATTTTTAATAACTTTAAGCACCGTAAGATGTTTTTGTTGTGGATGACGACAGCATTCTTCTTACAGTTTGGTTATTACGGCATTAACAACTGGATGCCAAGTTATTTAGAAACAGAAGTGCATATGAACTTTAAAAACTTAACCAGTTATATGGTGGGTTCATATACTGCAATGATTCTAGGAAAAATTTTAGCGGGTTATCTTGCAGACAAATTTAACCGCCGTGCTGTTTTTGTGTTTGGAACAATTGCCAGTGCAGTGTTCTTACCCATCATTATTTTCTTCAATACCCCTGACAATATTTTGTATTTATTAATCACTTTTGGCTTCTTATATGGCATTCCATATGGTGTAAACGCGACTTATATGGCTGAAAGTTTTTCAACTGATGTACGCGGAACAGCCATTGGCGGTGCCTATAACATTGGTCGTGTCGGGGCTGCTATTGCACCAGCCACCATTGGTTTCTTGGCATCGGGCGGTACGTTTACCATGGCCTTTATTGTGATGGGCGCTGCGTATTTTGTTGCGGGTGTATTGCCAGGTTTATTTATTAAAGATCGTCAGTACGATCCGCAAAAACAATCATAGACAATGAAAAGAAGGTGCGTTGAGTGCCTTCTAAAAAGATAAGGGTATCGTTATGGGTGCATTACAAGGAATTCGGGTTTTAGATTTAAGTCGTGTGCTTGCGGGGCCATGGTGTGGGCAAATCTTGGCAGACCTTGGCGCGGAAGTCATTAAAATTGAACGTCCTCGAGTCGGTGATGACACCCGCATGTGGGGACCACCATGGATGCCCGATCAAGACGGAAACATGACCCGTGAATCTGGCTATTTTCAGTGCACGAATCGCAATAAATATTCTGTTGCCGTGGACATTACCACACCAGAAGGTCAGGCTTTAATTTATGAAATTGCTAAAACTGCCGATGTCGTGATTGAAAACTATAAGACAGGCTCTTTGGTTAAATACGGTCTGGACTATGCTTCATTAAGTGCGTTAAATCCAAATATTGTTTATTGCTCGATTACTGGTTTTGGACAAGATGGCCCGCGTGCAGAAGAACCCGGCTATGATTTTATTATTCAAGGTATGTCTGGTTTGATGAGCATTACTGGCGAGCCTGATGATGTTACCGGTGGTGGTGCACAAAAGGTTGGTGTGGCTGTGGTAGATATTCAAACTGGTTTGTATTCAACCATTGCCATTCAAGCGGCATTGATTGCACGCTCACACACGGGGCGCGGTCAATATATTGATATGTCACTCCTTGATGTACAGGTCGCGGCACTGGCAAATCAGGGAATGAACTATTTAGCTTCAGGGAAAGCCCCGCAGCGCATGGGTAATCAACACCCGAGTATTGTGCCGTATCAAACTTTTAAGGCTAAAGATAAAGAATTTATTATTGCTTGCGGTAACGATAAACAGTTTAAAGATTTGTGTGTTGCGATTAGTTATCCCGAGTTACTCGAAAATGAAAAGTTTGTGCGCAACCAAGACCGCGTAAAATATCGAGATGAACTGATTCCTTTATTGTCGAAGCACTTTTTGCAGAAAACTGCCAAAGAATGGGTTGAGAGGATTCATGCGCTTAAAGTGCCCGTAGGTGTCATCAACTCCATTGAAGATGCTTTGGTTGAACCACAAATCGTACATCGCAATTTGGTGGTGAACATTCCTCATCGTTTAAATGAAAACTTTCAAACTATTGGCTCACCCATCAAACTGTCTGATACTCCGGTTGAATATCATCATGCACCGCCAGAGCTGGGTGAACATACTGCTCAAATCTTATCGAGATTTAAAACCGCAGAAGAACTCATCGTGTTAAAGGAAAAGGGCATTATTGATGGGAAAATTGCTTAATTAAAATTTCATTTATTCAATTGCAGCTCTAGGGCTGCAATTATAAATTTTGGTTAATATTAAATAATTGGTTAATCGATTTTTTCATGTTTATCGCAAGTGTTTCATCGAAACCATCGACTAAAAAGCGGCTAATTAATCCTTCAATCACCGTATAGATCAGCTCAGATAAAGCTTCACCATTCGGTATATTGCAGTTTTCCGCAATCAATACTTTAATCCATTGTTTATGGACTTTAGAAATAGAAATAATGTCTTGATCGTCTTGGTTAGATTCAGCCACCGCTCTTACAAATAAACAGCCTTTAAAAAAATCTTGTCTAAACCAATTGGTGTGCCAATCCAGAATTTTATTGATGGCTTCTAAACCCGTTGCATCTCCTACATAGCCCAAAAGGCTTTGCTTAAATCGTTCATCACGTGCAATGAGTACAGACTGAACTAGTTGATTTTTATTTTTATAGTACGTGTACATGGTGGTTTTGGAACAGCCAGATTCATCGCGAATCAGGTCGACACCAACCCCGACAAAACTATTTTCATTAAATAACTTCTCGGCTATATCTAATATTTTTAAGGCAGATTTTGACATGTGTCTTTTCCAAAAAACAAAATAGTACAGATCTGTACTATTTGAAATTTTATCTATATGCTTTTTAAAAAGCAAATTTTTGTTTGAGGAAAAAACCATGTTCTCGATCTTTTATGGCAAAGAAAAACTGGCTCCATCGCCCAATAAAATTGATATTTTAAGAAGCCTTATTGGAGGTACGCTCAGTATTTTTATACTTCTGTGGTTGAGTCAGCTCACACACAATATCTTTATCATGGCACCGTTTGGTGCGACCTGTGTGTTGCTCTATACCGTGTCGCAGTCACCTTTGGCGCAGCCGAGAAATATTATATTTGGGCATCTTATTTCGGCTTTTGTAGGTTTGTTTTTTCTAAAATTTGTTGGTGTTTCCATTTTTACAATTGCTTTATCAGTGGGCTGTGCCATTGCACTCATGCAGATTTTTAAATGCGTTCATCCACCTGCTGGGGCCAATCCTTTGGTTATTTTACTCACCGCGAGTAGCATACATTACGAGTGGAGCTTTTTGATTTTCCCTGTTTTAGTCGGTGCAGTGTCTTTAGTTTTGGTAGCGATGCTCATTAATAATATTAAAGCGAGTAACAAGTGGCCGATGTATGGTTTAGGAATTTTAAATAGTAAAAATTAGGGAAGGCATGAAGTATTCGGAGCTTAAAATAATGAAAGTATTCACTACGTCAAGATAGTGAATACTTTTGAGTGAAATTATGACTTTTTAGAAATACGTTCTTCGATGGCAAATTTGAGTAAAGAAGCGCTGCGATAAAAACCGTGTGCGAACTTTCCAAATGGCATAGTAATGAAGAATGTCATGACCGTAGCTAAATGGAAAATCAGTAAAAGTGCCATGTAAGGAGAATTCCGAAATGCCATGAGTGCTAACCCTGAAGCACTGACTAAAATTAAAAGGAAAATAAAGCCTCGATCTACAGGTTTTTGCTCACGGTCACCATGTAATGGGTGGCGTTTAAGGTTTAAATAGAGCAAGCCAGATGGCCCAACCACTAAGCCAAGTCCACCCAACGTACCCAAAATAACAGGCAAGCTAAAGATAGGGTACGGCGCATGCAGGTTAAGGAAATAGTGATATAACGTCGCTACGCCCGTGGCTGCAAAGCAAAGCATAAAGCCATAAAAAGTCAGGTGATGGAACACACGGCGGATTTGTGTATAACGGTCATCTTGCTCATTACAGCCTTTGCCATGTCCACCGTCTAAATATTTAAGTGTTAATACATTTTGGGTAGCTTGAACTAGATCTGGTTTCTCAACTTTGCCGTGAATAACTTTAGATGTTTGTCGCCAAAATTTACTAATTCCGATACCGAGCAAAACAATCGCAACTGTAAAGGTCGCTCCAAACAATAGAGCTAAAAAGTTATGCGGGAAAATCGCATAGAAATTACCTTGATAGCCTGCAAACAGGTCGGTGCCTTTGTGCCAGACCACAGCTAACATGCATAAAAAGAAAATAACTGATAACGACGAAACAAAAGGAATGCCGACAGACTTATAAAGTCGCCCTAAAGGCTGAGGGGTCGCAAACTCTTGGTAAGTTTCCAAACGTACTTGCGCCATCGCTTTTGGAATGTTTACACCAAACTCATGTGGCGGGGCATATTGGCAAGCGTGTAGACAAGCACCACAGTTATGGCACAGGTTTGCGAGGTAATGAATATCGGCTTGATTAAACTCAAGGCGCTTGGTCATCGCCGCAAATACAGCACAAAACGATTCACAGTAACGACAAGCATTACAAATCTGTAGGGCTCTTTGAACTTCCTGCTCATGGTCAGAGAGCTGAACAACGGGAATTAGGGCTTTAGTACTAGCATTCATGTTCAACTCCTTGTGAAAGTGCATAGTGGGCTGCATTTTTTCCGGCAATTCGCCCAAATGTTGTTCCGATCGACATACCAACGCCTGCGGTATAACCCTGACCGAGTACGTTACCTGCCATCATTTCACCGGCGACAAACAGGTTGCGGCTGGCTTTATTGTTAAAACGTACCGCAGCATCGTCTTCGACTTTTAAGCCTAAATAGGTAAAGGTAATGCCGGGTTTAAGCGCATAGGCATAGAAGGGCGGGCGATCGAGAGGAACGGCCCAGTGGGTTTTGTTGGGAACAATATTTTCGGTGGTGCAGTCATCTAAAACCGTGTGGTTAAAGGTGCCTTGTACGCAGGCTTGATTAAATTCTTCTACGGTGTGACAGAAGGTTTTTACATCTAGCCCGATTTTTTCGGCCAGTTCTTGAATGCTATTTGCTTTTACACCCGCAAACACAGGTGGCATAAAGCGACCAATGGCTTTTGAGTCGATAATAGAATAGGCAATTTGCTGAGGTTGTTTGGCAACAAGGCGGCCCCAAATCGCATAACGTTTTGGCCAGAAGTCTTCGCCTTCATCGTAAAAACGTTCGGCTTTGTTATTGACCACAATTCCTAGTGAAACGCAGTCAATACGGGTGCAGATGCCGCCGTCATATAATGGTGCGCGTGCATCTACAGCGACACAATGCGATTGTGATGGGTCACCAATAATATCGGCGCCTTGATCTATCATAAATTTGAGCAAATTGCCCTGATTAAAGCGGGTTCCACGAATAATGAAATTATCGGCAGGCCATTCGCCGTTTTCATTTTGCCCCCATGCTTCTCTTAACCATTCCAGATTTGACTCAAAACCACCTGCGGCCAATACACAGCTTTTAGCTTTAAATACACGACCATCTTCCGTAATTGCGGCTTCAAAATGTCCTTGGTTTAATTTTAGATCTTTAATTTTTGTGTTGTATAAAATCTCAATGCCAAGTTCTTGGGCACTACGGTAGTAGGCATTCATGAGGGCTTTACCGCCACCCATAAAAAAGGCATTGGTACGTGCAACATGTAAAGCACCCGATAGTGGCGGCTGAAAATTCACGCCATGTTTACGCATCCAGTCACGACAGGTCGCCGTGCTACGAATAACCAGACGAGCTAAGTGCTCATTGGTTTTGCCCGCAGTCACTTTAAGGAGGTCTTGCCAATATTCTTCTTCGGGGTAGGCATCGACTAATACATCTTGAGGGGCATCATGCATGCAACGGAGATTACGAGTGTGTTGTGAGTTACCACCACGCCATTCTTTAGGTGCTGCTTCTATGACAAGCACAGACGCGCCACTTTCTTTTGCCGTGAGCGCAGCACACAGTGCGGCATTCCCACCACCAATTACAATCACATCATGCATGGATTTCTCCCTTTCTCAGCTAGGGCTAATGTAGCTTTAAAAGGGACGATGAAGTGAGAGGCTAAGCTTGAATGGGTGTTTAGTAAAAATAAACACTAAAGGCTTAAGTGTTTATGAGTTTCGCACCGGGCCAACGCTTTTCATTAATCAGGTTGGTCACACAAGCACGAATCACCACTTTGGTGGCTAAAGTAGCAGGCGAGAGTTCTTCTTCAGAGAGACTAATTAAATAGTTAATACGCTCAATAGCAGGTTCTACAACACGCAGTAAACATAAGTCTTGCCTTGAGTTTAATGATGCACCCGCAGGTTGAATGGTTGCCATTTCGAGTTGGCTAATGCTTTCCATTAACAAGTGTAGCCCATCAATTTCATAGGCCACTTTAAGCTGATGAATTTTCTGTTCGAGCAACAAGCGCAGTCCATGTCGTTGGCTCGGCAAAATAAGCGGAAGTTCTTTAAGCTGTGGATGAGTAATGGTTTGAGTGTCGATACAACTTTCAAGGTGGTATTGACTCAGCACTTCTTTAGGCGAGATTAAAAACATCTGTTCTTTGACTAAAGGCTGTATGGCCCACTGTGGATCGACATCGTCACTAAAGATGATGGCAACATCGAGCTGCCTTGCATTCACTAAGGCCTTGAGGTCACCAGACAATCCTTCGATTAAACGGACTTTAATGTCGGGATAACGGTTTCTCATGAGTTTTAAAAAGTGCGTGCCTATAACCGACGCGACACTTGGCGAAAAACCGACGGTGACATGACCACTTAAACGTGAAGAGTGTGCAGAATCTACAGCATGGTCTAAGTGCCTAAGCGCCAGTTGAACCTGTTGAAAAAAAGCTAAACCCGCAGGGGTGGGAACTGTACCAAGAGCAGTGCGTTGTAAAAGGCGAATAGAAAGCTCACTTTCTAGTTTCGAGATTTGCTGACTTAATGCGGAAGTTCCAATATCAAGATTTTTTGCAGCTTTACCCAAGCTTCCTGACTCGATCACCGCAATAAAATACTTTAATTGTTTGAGTTCCACGGCAAATACTACATTGACCTTTATTGATTATTCTACACTGGTTTATCGCTATACATTTTGTTCTATTAGGCTGAGTAAACTACCAACAGAGTAAAGGCAACATCACCTCAAGACGTTGCCTTTTAGAGCTTTTATTGTTTAACCTGCTCAAGACCCTGTTCTTCAATAATTTGTGTTGCTTGTGGTGATTTCACAAACTTGATGAGCTCTTTTGCGACTTTTTCATGTTCAGAGTTCTTACCAATGCCTGCTGCAAACACAGTGACTTTTTGATAAGGCGCAGGAATTGGACCCACTAACTCAACCTGACCATATTGACCAGTAAAAGGTTTGATTTCACTAATTTGCTGGAAACCAATATCAAACTGACCTTCAGCAATACGTTTTGCAACCCGGTCACCGACCACTTTTTCTGCTTTACCAGAAATCACTTTGTACTCGACAGGCGGGAAGCTTGGGAAAACATCTTTTTCAAGATGCGTACCGCTCGCACTTGCTGAATAGCCGATGTGCTTAGCATTTAATAAAACTTTTTCGAATTTTGCCGCAGAGCTAATGTCTGGTTTTGGCGCACCTTTAGGTACAGCCATGCCAATGCTTGAATTGACTAAAGGACTTTGTGAATTTGGGTCGACATAACCTTTTTCTGCAAGCTTGTTTAGTTCAGGAGCAGCCAACACCACCACATCAAAATGTTCCCCACGATCGAGGCGATTTGGAATTGCAGTTGGCGATGCGCCCATTGATGAACCAGATGAAAGGTGAACCGTGTGACCAGTTTGCTTTTCAAATATTGGAATGAGTTTTTCCATAGATGAATAGAAACCGCCTGAGCTAATCACTTCGAGTGTATCTGCGTTAGCAAGCGTTGAGCCTAAACCTGCACCAGCTAGGCAAATGGTCATGAAGATAGGGGACTTTTTCATAGTATCTCGCTTTAATGATAGGAGAGTCAGTACGGCTGCAACATGCGCCGTACTGTTCATTAAAATTTCAGGTTAAATAGTTGTTGTTTTAAGCGCTAACCTTGGCAGGTTCAGCAATTGGGTCAGCATTCTTCTGCTTAGAACCACGGCATAAATACAAGCTTGAGATTAAGCTACATACCGCTGCTAACATCAGCCAGAATGCTGGTGTGCTTGCGTTGCCTGTGTTTTCGACAAGGTACGTACAAGCCATTGGCGTCATACCACCAAAAATAGCGGCTGCAAGGCTAAACGCTAAAGAGAAGCCAACTGTACGTACACGTTTTGGCATGACTTCGGCAAGCGTTGCGACCATGGTGCCGTTGTACATACCAAAGAAGAACGAGAAGTAAGCAAGCGTAATAATCAGATTGGTAAAACTAATGTCACTCACCAACCAGCTTAAAACTGGATAAGTTGTAAAGATGGCAAGGGTTGTAATGCCGACTAAAACTGGACGACGACCAATTTTGTCTGAAAGTAAGCCACCCATTGGTAACCAGAAGAAATTTGATAAACCGACAAACACAGTTGCTAAAAGGCTATCCGTTACCGACATTTCTAGAGTACGTTTTGCATACACGGTGGTGTAAACCGTAATGAAATAGAACGTGGTGGTGGTCATGGCACTCATCATCATGCCCGCAAGTACGATGCGCCAGTTGCTCGCAAGCGTGCTGAAAATTTCTTTGGTCGATGGATGCGTTTTTTGTGCTTTAAAGTCTTCAGTTTCTTCTAACGTACGGCGGAACAAGAAGATTAAAGGAATAATCAAACAACCAATTAAGAACGGAATACGCCAGCCCCATTCACCCACTTGAGCAGTAGTTAAGATAGTGTTGAGCCAGTAGCCAAGTAATGCCGCAAACACAACCGCAATTTGTTGGCTGCCAGATTGCCAGCTTGTGATAAATCCACGGTTTTTATCTGTTGCAATTTCAGCGAGATAAATCGATACACCGCCAGATTCAACACCTGCCGAGAAGCCTTGTAATAGACGTCCAATCACCACCAAAATTGGCGCAATAATACCAATGGTTTCATAACCCGGTACAAAGGTAATTAAGATGGTTCCGATTGCCATAAGGCTTAAAGTCACAATAAGACCTTTACGTCGACCAACTCTGTCGACATAAGCGCCCAAGAAAATAGCGCCGAGAGGACGCATAAGAAAGCCCGCAGCAAACACGGTAAATGTCATCATTAAAGAGACATATTCATTTTCAGAGTGGAAAAATTTTGCTGCGATATAAGTGGCATAGAAACCAAAAAGAAAAAAATCGTACTGTTCTAAAAAGTTGCCACTCGTTACATTTAATATTTTTTTAAAAGTAGCCCTACGGTTATTCACGACATCCATTGGAGACCTCCTTGGCCTGACAAAATGGAAACATTCACGATTTTCAATGATTGGCCTTAAATCGACTCATTCAATAAACCTAAATAGCAAATGGGTTAGAGATGAGATTTAAAGATGTCCTTCGTAGAAAATGTGATGCCTTGTTTCCAGTTCAAACTACACATCTATAATTTGATAAACAGAAATTCACTTATCATTCGGATGAAAATGTAATCTTAAAAAGCAGGAGGGAGTGAGAGGGCAAAATTAATTAGGTATTTAATAAAATTAATGACCCTTTATA
The DNA here is from genome assembly GCF_000313935.1 of Acinetobacter sp. WC-141. Lineage (GTDB taxonomy): Bacteria > Pseudomonadota > Gammaproteobacteria > Pseudomonadales > Moraxellaceae > Acinetobacter. Next base: position 49,430 of record NZ_AMSS01000049.1, read on the forward strand.
AAATAATTTCAGAACACGGCCAAATTTGGTTTTGAATCAACTCTTTCACACAGGCTTTAATTGCCGATTTTGCAGCGAGTGCAGCAGGTGATAATTCTTCTTCGGCAAGGCTCACCAAGTAATTGATTCGCTCAACTTCAGGGTCAATGAGTTTGAGTAATTGAAGTTTATGTTTGTATTCTTGCAGACAAGCACTTCCGGGACGAACACTTGCAAGGTCAAGGTGAATCAGGCTGTCCATAAGTAAGTGTAGACCATCAATTTCATAGACGACATTGAGCTGCCCAATCTTGTGTTCAAGCAATTTTCTTAAGCTATGACGCTGTCGTGGCAACACTAAAGGAATATCACCGATTTGTTGGGACTGAATAATTCCACTTTTGATACAGTCGGCAAGACCATATTTTTCAAGCACTTCTTTGCGTGCCATTAAATACATTTGTTCGCGGACCAAAGGCTGGATCGACCACTGTTTATCAATTTCATTAGTAAAAATAATGGCGATATCAAGCTGACGCGAATTAATTGACTGAATCAGGTTACCCGACAGGGTTTCCACAATTTCTAGACGAATGTCTGGATAGCGTTCAGACATTAGTTTCATTAAAGGGATGCCAATTAAAGCGGTAATGGTCGGTGGAAAACCAAGGCTCACATGGCCTGAAAGCCGAGCTGAATGTGCAGCGTCTATAGCAAAGTTAACTTGACGCAAAATAAGTTGAGAGTGTTTTAAAAAGGCCAGACCCGCGGGTGTAGGCGTGACACCAAAAGCATTACGCTGTAATAAGCGAATGCTTAACTCTTGCTCTAGCTTACTAATTTGCTGACTAATGGCCGAAGCACCGACATCGAGTTTTTGGGCAGCTTTACCAATACTGCCTGCTTCAACCACCGTCAAAAAATATTTTATTTGTTTGATTTCCATAATAAATGTATTCGCTCATCATCCTTGATTTATATAGATATGAAGGATTGGAAAATCTATCATGCGTTTTAATATTAACAGCAAAAAATATAAAAGTTCCTTAAAAATTAAATAGCTCTTTTGGAAAAGTCTTATAAAAAGCCTTTTTAAAAGTACAAACTATATAGAAGCATAAGCAACTTATTCTTCCATAAAATGAGTTTCTTACTGAAACTTAGTAAAAAGCAAAATCACGCCTAAGACACATAAAATTGAACCAATCACCTTATTAATCTGCACTTGCTTGGCTAACATTTTCTGTCTCAACAGCATTGATGAAAAGAGCACAGCCACCAGTGAAAACCATACAAAATGGGCAAAAGACATAAAAAAGCCATAAGCCAAAAGAATGGTTTTAGGCGTAGTTAAGCTCACAATTTGCGTATAGGTGCTAATCACAAATAGCGTGGTTTTAGGGTTGAGGGCATTGGTAAAAAAACCGTATTTTATGGCTTGAAAAGTACCGATAGCGGTTAAAGCAGCAGTGTCTAAAACTGGTTTTTGAGTAAAAGTTTTATAGCCAATATAAATCAAATAAAGCGCGCCAATATACTTAACAATATTCAAAATTTGCGGTGTATATGTCATCACAAACGCAACGGCGACAAACGTATAAGTCACATGCACCAACACGCCAAGCGATATGCCGAGTGAAGTGAACACACCTATTTTTCTGCCGTACAAGTAACTATTTTTGGTAACAATCGCAAAGTCAGCGCCGGGGCTTACCACTGCCAAAATCGTAATGAGAATAACCGCAATGAACTCTGCCATTATCTTGCACCCTCGCTGAAAACGAGGAAATTCATCTGTACTTTTTGGAATGTATTCAAGAGGAGAGCTGTTTTACTGAAAGCTATTATTCTTTTCGTGAGAAAGATTGGGGCTTTAGGTCTTCGAAGATAGATATAGATATCTAATATATTTTTCATCATCTAAAATAGGTTTTAATAAAGATGATTTTTATTTTGAACAGAAATCTAAAAATAAAAATCGATAAAAACGACTACACATTTATGAGTTTTTGGAATGATTGAAAGAATATCGCTGAATTCACTAAAATTTTTCTATTTTGTGGCGAAGTATGGCAGTGTGACTTTAGCTGCAAAGAAATTATTTGTGACGCAAAGTGCGGTCAGTAAACAGATTTATAATTTAGAAGAGACTTTAAATACGGCTTTGTTTGACCGTAAAAATAAAACACTTGTGATGACTGAGCAGGGCGAAATTTTATTGAGTTGTTGCCATCAGGTGTTTGGTCAACTCGATGAATGTTTGATTCATCTCAGTCAGCCTAAAACTCACAACAAGCAACTGGTTTTATCGTGTGAACCGACTCTCTCCATGAAATGGCTTATTCCACGGTTATCAAAATTTAAAAAGCTCGGTCATGATTTTGATGTGGTTCTACTTACCGCAGGTGGCGTAGTCGATTTTGAAAAAGATAATATTGATATCGCAATTCGTAGAAATGACTTTGATTGGGGAGAGCATATCTATAGCGAAAAAATTGCCGATGAATATATTGCTCTAGTTCAAGCAACCAAGCCATCGGAAACAAACGACGTACTCATCTCGACTTCTAGACCAAATTTTTTCAAAAGTATGAGCCGTATTGCTGAGTTAAAGCAAAGCTTAAAAAGCTATACCAAAGTTGAACTCGAACATTTTTATCTATGTTTAGAAGGTTGTTTAGCTGGACTCGGCGCGACTATCATCTCAATTTATATGATTGAAAAAGAGCTTGAGTGGAACTTACTGCAAAAAATTTCACCTGTTGTACAAGATAATTCAGCCTATTTTTTACTTTCTCATAGTGCTTTTGAGGAAGATTCACGTAAAACCATATTTTTAGAATGGTTAAAAGCAGAGATGAATGAGAGTCAGCATAAATTACTTTAAGTCTAACCATTTCATATAAAGTTTTATTGTTTAAGTTTTTGAAAATAATATTAATATTTAAAATAATTAAGGCGCTGTGTAAGCGCCATATATTAAATCTCTGCTATCTAAAATTCCCAAAGATGAAAAAAATTTAACTTCATACTTCTTTATTAAACCCTAAACATGAATTTCACTCAGTTTTGAATGAGACTAAATCATTTTTATTCATGTTGTGATTGCGGTATAAATCTATTCACGCTCTGAAGCATTCCAGTAATTCACTTTTGATAAGACCTTAAGGCACAAATCTGACAAGGCTGGAAAGTTTAAAAAGAGCTCGAAATATTTTTAGGTTTATCTCAGAAATTAGGGTACTGATCAAAATGAGTAAAGAATTTACATTTACGATTAAGAGTATTTGTTTCGATGAGAACTATCGTCCAGCAGACAATACGCGTATTACAACCAACTTTGCTAACTTGGCGAGAGGGATGAGCCGTCAAGAGAATCTGCGCAACACCTTACAGATGATCGACAATCGTTTTAATGCCTTAGCTCATTGGGACAACCCGAAAGGCGACCGTTATGGCGTTGAACTCGAAATCATTTCAGTTGAAATGAATGTTGATGCAGCAAGCCAAAACAGTTCACTTCCTTTAATCGAAATATTGAAAACCAATATTGTTGATAAAAAAACCAATGAACGCATTGAAGGTATTGTAGGCAACAACTTCTCGTCTTATGTACGTGACTATGACTTTAGTGTGCTGTTGTTAGATCACAACAAAAACAAGTCTACTTTTAGCACGCCAGAAAAGTTTGGTGAATTGCACGGTAACTTGTTTAAGAGCTTTATTAACTCTGAAACTTACAAAGCCAACTTTAAAAAAGCACCTGTGATTTGCTTAAGCGTTTCAACAACTAAAGTGTACCACCGCACTGAAAATGAACATCCTGTTTTAGGTGTTGAATACAAGCAAGAAGACTATTCACTCACTGATGAATATTTCCAAAAAATGGGCTTAAAAGTTCGCTATTTCATGCCTAAAAACAGTGCTGCACCTTTGGCGTTTTATTTTACTGGTGATTTGCTGAGTGATTACACCAACCTTGAGTTGATCAGCACCATCAGCACCATGGAATCGTTCCAAAAGATTTACCGCCCTGAAATTTACAACGCAAATTCAGTGGCTGGAAAGTCTTATCAGCCAAGCTTAAAGAACCAAGATTACTCACTTACTCGAATTGTGTATGACCGTGAAGAACGTAGCCGCCTCGCTATTGAGCAAGGGAAGTTTGTTGAAGAGCAATTTATCAAACCATACCAAGCGATTCTTGAGCAGTGGTCTGCTAATTACGCTCTTAATTAATCAACATATAGGTCATTGATCATGAAAAAATTATTACCAACTTCAACCGCTGGCAGCTTACCTAAACCGTCTTGGCTTGCAGAACCTGAAAAGCTTTGGTCGCCTTGGAAACTCGAAAACGAAGGTCTGCTTGAAGGTAAAAAAGATGCGCTACGTTTAGCATTGCACGAACAGCGACTTGCTGGCATCGACATTGTGAGCGATGGTGAACAAACCCGCCAACACTTTGTGACCACATTTATCGAACACTTAAATGGCGTAGATTTTGAGAAGCGTGAAACAGTTCGAATTCGTGACCGTTACGATGCAAGCGTGCCATCTGTTGTAGGTGCAGTGTCTCGTCAAAAGCCTGTGTTTGTTGAAGACGCTAAGTTTTTACGTCAGCAAACTGATCAACCCATTAAGTGGGCATTACCTGGCCCAATGACTATGATTGATACGCTTTACGATGGTCATTACAAGAGCCGTGAAAAACTTGCTTGGGAATTTGCTAAAATTTTGAACCAAGAAGCGCGTGAGTTAGAAGCTGCTGGTGTAGACATTATTCAGTTTGACGAACCTGCATTTAACGTCTTCTTTGATGAAGTAAATGATTGGGGCGTTGCGACTTTAGAGCGTGCAATTGAAGGTCTTAAGTGTGAAACTGCGGTCCATATTTGCTATGGTTACGGCATTAAAGCCAACACTGACTGGAAAAAGACATTAGGTTCGGAATGGCGCCAATACGAAGAAGCTTTCCCGAAACTGCAAAAATCTAACATCGATATCATCTCGTTAGAATGTCACAACTCACATGTGCCTATCGATTTACTCGAACTCATTCGTGGTAAAAAAGTCATGGTTGGTGCAATTGATGTCGCATCTAACCAGATTGAAACACCAGAAGAAGTGGCAAACACACTTCGTAAAGCGCTTCAGTTTGTAGATGCTGACAAGCTTTACCCTTGCACAAACTGCGGTATGGCGCCTCTTTCACGTGAAGTGGCACGTGGCAAGCTAAATGCCTTAACAGCAGGTGCAGAAATCGTTCGCAGAGAACTTACGGGTTATGATCTTACTGCTTAATATTTACCAATAAGTGGTATAAAGGGTTACTTTTTTGATGGCAGTTGATAATCAAACAAGTAACCCTCATTTTACTTACTACATGTAGTTCTAATTAGGACTCATGTCGATAAAGTACCCTCCTGATGGAGTTGGGCGGTATAGCAAACACTCAGGACAAGGTACGATTCAATTTAGGAATAATGTCATGGTTCAAGCAACAGACTTTAGAAATGCAATGTCTTTACTCACAAGTGCGGTTAGTGTTGTGACTACGGCAGGCATGTCTGGCCGTTTTGGATTTACTGCCTCTGCTGTTTGTAGTGTGACTGACACACCTCCGACATTATTGGTGTGTATGAACCAATCTGCGAGCTCACATGCACATTTCCTAGATAACAAAATCTTAACTGTGAATGTTTTAGGCGCACACCACGAACATATTTCAAAAGCATTTTCATCTAAGCTAACCCCAGAAGAACGCTTTAAACATGGCGAATGGATTGAGTTAGAAACGGGTTCACCTGTGTTAGAAGATGCTTTGGTGAGTTTCGATTGTGAGATTGAACAAATTCAACAAGTCGGTACACACACCATTTTGATTTGTCCGATTGTGGCGATTAAACAAAGCCAGCATGACCAAAGCTTGGTTTATTTTAATCGTGCTTATCACCAAGTGGGGCAGACGGAGATTGTCTAATCCCACTCGTGTTGTTGTCTTATATTAAAAGTTAAATGATAGAAATGAATTAAGCATGGATCGCTTCACTTAATTTAAAAATACAATTACATATAATATCTAAAATAATAATTAATTTAATTTAATGAAAAATAATAATAAATTTAAATAGTTGTCATAAAAGCTACATTGACACATCTAAACTCTCAGATTATTCTTTGCCTGCTGGCCACATTGCCAGCCGGCTTTGACAGGCTGATTTTTCGAGTACATTGAAAAAACTTGTTTTTTTTGATGTAGACCCACTCGTCCCTCTTTTGTAGCGGTAGGACGGAAGGGGGACACCTTCGGGTGTGCTGGGTTCTCGAAAACCAGTCTGTCAACCCTCTTTCGTTCTGCCACCATAATTCCAAACAAATGCTCTGGCAGAACTCCCAAAAACAGGAGTTGGCTATGCACATCTATCATTTCTTGGCACTCATTGCCAAAAGCTATAACGACACAGCTTAAAAAATTAAAGCAGCTTGAACGCCATAAGGTTTTCAGGCTTTAAGTCATTTTTACTTAAAACTTAGCAACAACAAACTTGAGATGTGCCAAGCACCGTCTTACGGCTTTGCTGTGCCTTTTTTTCTCCCAGAAAAGGCACAGGCTTTTTATCTCATTTAGAAACAACAAGAATTTAAAACGGTAAACCTATGCAAACTTTAGAAACGACTTCAAAAAAATTAAAAGTAATACATACCGCCATCCAACTCTTTACGACGCATGGATTCCATAATGCAGGCGTAGACCTGATCGCCAAAGAAACTAAAATTCCAAAAGCCACGCTTTATAACTACTTTCACTCAAAAGAACGCCTTATAGAATCGTGCATAAGCTTTCAAAAAAGCCGACTGAAAGAAGAAGTGCTGGCAATTGTCTATTCACACCGCTACTCAAAACCCACCGATAATCTCAAAGAAATTGTGCGTTTACATGCCGATGTAAATAGCCTTTACCACCTGTTGTTTAAAGCCATTTTTGAAATAAAACAGCTTTATCCAACGGCTTACCGCATGGCCGTTGAATATCGAAAATGGCTACTTCGAGAGCTTTTTGATCTGGTCTTTAGTCTGGAAAGCACTGCATTTAAACCTGATGCCAACATGGTTTTAAACTTAATTGATGGCTTGATGCTACAGGTTTTGAGTTCAAATCGTTTGGATGAACGGGATGTGGTTTTGGAAAGGTTTTGGGGGAGGGGGAATACTGTTAAGATTAAATAGTTACTAAATAAATCTATTCTAAAAAGGAAAAAATAATGAGAACTTTAAGCTAAGTGACAGTCGATTGGTTAAGTATAAAGGAATGACTTCAAAAGGGGAGAATTTAAGAAAATCGAGTAAAATGGCAAAAATGTACTATTCAATTTGTAGAGGAATAAAATGAAATATTTGGATATAAATGCCCCTATTATTCCTTCAAAATCAATAGGAAATATATGTATAGGTGATACATTATCTGACTATCTAAATATGATTGATGAGAATATAAAAAAGGAAATCCTCATTGAGAACATAGATACTAACGAAAGAAAAATTACTTTTGGAAAATTGCCAGTAGAAATATTCGTAAAAAAAGATTTTGATAAGATTTATAAAATTTCTGCGGGTATTGGTTATCAAGGTAAATTTAATGGAATAATATTTGTTGGAGATAAAGCCAAAGATATTTTTGGGAAAGATAGTAGCTTTTATTATGATGAATTCTATGAAAGTATATTAAGTAGAAATTATGAGGGAATAATCTTGGAGTTCTCTAATGAAGAGCCATGGGATGAAAATACAAAAATTGAGAACTTGCGTGTGTATTTTATAACTATATTTAATCCTCAGGAGACTCCTTTTTAATTTTACATAAATTAAAAATTTTGAAAATTGTAAGGAAGTGGAAGAATAAAATATATCTGTATTTAATAAGAGAAATAAAAATAATGAAATATTTATTTTATTGGATGAAAAAAATATTAATAATAAAAAAGTTCATAATTTGGAAGATCTTGGATGATAAAAATTTTTTTAGAAATTTAATTGATATTTTTGCTCTTAATTGTATATTTGATGGCAACTTATAAAAATGATGAAGTATATTTTAATATTATATAACTTAGTTGTTGTTTACTAAAAAATATATAAAATCTACTTGATATACGCTGAATTATCAGGAGACTTTCCCTTGGGAGATTCTAGGCAGCCAACTTATAAAAGTCTTCGGCCATTTGATTTGGTGTCTTAAAACCCAAACCCTTTTGAATTCTTCGATGATTATAAAATAACTCAATGTATTTTATAATATCTGC
>NZ_AMSS01000050.1 GCF_000313935.1 Acinetobacter sp. WC-141
AAGTGATAGTGCAAGCACCATCACCCCGCTCGACTTGCATGTGTTAAGCCTGCCGCCAGCGTTCAATCTGAGCCATGATCAAACTCTTCAGTTAAAAATCATTTTGCACCTTATTAAAGACAAGGTGCCAATTCTGGCTCATTAATTTTCTGACTTAAATTTCGCTCAAATAAACTTCGAGTAATTTAAACCAATCAATCAATGATAATATTTCGATTAATCAATCAGTAAAAATCCACACAAGTTGTTCTTCAATTCTCTTAATGATCTTCTTCCTGGTTCGTCACCAGCAAGCTAGGTCGGCTATATTACTCTTAATCTCTTAAAAGTCAACAGGTAATTTCGATATTTTTAAAACTTAATCTCTAAACCAACTTCTCATCAAATTCATCACTTAAAGTAATCAACTCAATTCCAAGTAACTGTTTTTCAACAAGTTTCTATCTGCATCACCGCCGATGGATGTGCATTATAGACCATCCCAATCCCTTTGCAACCCCTTTTTTAAACAAACATTATCGTATGCTTGTTTTTTAGCCTTTTTAGCATTTTATCTATATTATTTGATCAATTTTACATTGATAATAGGTTATCAATTTTGTATTAAAGCATATCTCCATCCAACTGCACTTAAGTATTAGCCTGGCTGGCGGTTAAGGAATTATATGAATTATTCTAATTTAATTTTACTCAGCGTGTTATCTGTAGGTGTTTGTACCTCTATATATGCTCAAGAAAACACGGTAAGTGAATCTGCTAATGCTAGTTCATTAGAAGAAACAGGGTCGAATCATCCCCGTTCACAAATTATTAAAGATTTAAAAAATATTAAAGTTAAGGATTTAAAAATTAATGCGAATGCAGCGCAACCAGATCCTGTAAAAGATCCTTTGCAGTCGTTGAACCGTCCAATTTATTCTTTTAATGATATGTTAGACCGCAATTTTTTGCGTCCTGTTGCTGTTCAATATAGAGAAAAGACCCCAGAAGATGTACGTGGTTCTTATCGCCAGTTCCGTAAAAATCTTGGTGAACCTTGGAATGCCGTTAATCAGCTTATTCAAGGCCGTCCTGGTCGCGCAGCAAAAACTTTAGGTCGATTTACAATTAATACCTTAACTACTCTTGGTTTAGCTGACCCAGCCAGCCGCTTAGGTTTACCGACTGAGGAAGAGAATTTTGGTGTAACTCTAGGCTACTATGGTGTGCCTTCGGGACCATTCCTTATGTTACCTTTCTTTGGACCAAGTACCTTACGTGATGGTTTTGGTTTAGCAGTAGATGCTCAAGCTCGTCCACAAAAATATGTTATGGATGACCAAGATGGGCTTTATTGGTCAAGTAATCTATTACAAGCTGTTGATACTCGTGCTCAATATCTAGACTTAGATCAAACCTTACAAGGTGATCAATACGCTATGATTCGAGACTTATATCTCCAACGTAAAGCATTCCAGATTGCAGAGAAAAAGGGCGACTCAGCGGATGTATCTTTCATTGATGATGATTCAGAAGATACACCTGATGAGAATCAAAACCCTTAAAAGATGAAATAAAGGTATTGCTTGAATTGAGAGTTCGGCAATACCTTGATTTTGGTCATACATACTCTATGATGAATAAAGTGATCATATAAAAGGACTACCATATCTTCTATGTATTTTATTAAACCGACACGCTCTATTCCTTATTTAGAGCAAGCTTTGGATAAACTACCAGGCTTACAAGTCATTAACATAGATGATTTAGACTTATATGATCCAACCATCATTGCAATTGCAGATGTACAAGATTTTCTAACTTATAAGTGGAATTTACCCACTATTGTAATTGCTTTTGAAAATGAAGGTAGTGCTTTAGCTCATGCATGGGAAGCAGGTGCTCTTGCAGGTTGGGTATGGAATCAACTACCTAACGATTTAAACAAAGCATTATCAAGAATCGATGCCCAATATAAGCGAAATCAAGATAGTCGTGATTTACCTTCAGCTGCTGAACTACAAAAACGGTTATTACCCAATCCAATTGATTTATTAAATTATGAAGTCGAAACTTTCTTTCAGCCTTCGGCTTATCTTTCCGGTGATTGGTATGATTATTGGAAGCTAAATGATAAGGAAGTTTTATTCTACCTTGCTGATGTTTCAGGTCATGGTGTAACCAGTAGTTTATTAACATCATGGATGGCAGCTTTTCATGGTCGATCTAAAACACCGAGACAATTAATTAAAAAATTAAACGGGATGTTAGTTCAAGAAAATATTGAAAAGCACATTACGATTGTGGTGGGTATTTTAAATCTTGAAACTCATACTCTTCGCTGGTCAAGTGCTGGACATTACCCCCCTCCTATCATTTTTGAGCCCAATCAAGCACCGAAGATTCTCACAACAAGTAGTTTCCCATTAGGTTTAACCGATGAACTCGAAGTTGAAGAGCATGTTTGTACATTAAATCGCCACGCACGCTTCATTGTTTGCTCAGATGGAGCTCTTGAACCCTTTGATGGTGGTTTGAATGATCAATTCCAACAATTGGTCCATCATTTGCAAAATCAATCATTTCAAGCACCCGATCACGTGGCCGACGATATTGCCATCTTCAGTCTTTGTCGAATGAATTAATTTACGAATCAATTAATTACATAATATACGACCTAAGGACTCTTGAGTCTGGGATGGCACTATGTGATAATTTTTCTATCCTTCTCTGAAAATGGCATTTATATGTCAACAGGTCATGTTGAATATGCAAGTTTAAATGGAACGCATATTTTCAAACTTATTGGTGAAGTGCGAGCCCATTCTTGTATAAGTCTAGACAAACTTTTAAACAGAATTGAACAGCAAGAGAATGTTGTAGGTGCAATCGTTGATTTAACCCAAACAACATTTATTGATAGTACTGTATTAGGCATCCTAGCTAAGCTAGGTTTAAAGCTTAAACAGACTCATCATATTCAAGCTGTGATGCTATCTACCAATCCAGATATCACAACCTTAGCCAACAGTATGGGGCTAGGGCAGGTTTTTGTTATTTTGAATTATTGTGGTGATCCTAATGTTTGTACGTTAACGTTAACAGATGAACAAATCACTCATAATGCAATGCTAAGAACTGTTCTGGATGCACATAAGACATTGATGAAACTCAATGCAAATAATCAGAATATGTTTGAGCCACTTGTGAAGCAGTTACAGAAAGAACAAGATACGCTTGAACAGGTTTCTGACAAGCAAAATGCCTGATTTTCACCATTAAGCCGGATTAGAATATGACCCTTGTTTCTGTTGCTCAAATGAACTCTCAAGATGATATTGAAAATAACTTTCAAGTCATTGAGTCTTTGATTCAACAAAGCAAGGCGCAAAATGCCAGTTTGATTGTTTTCCCCGAAAACTTTGTATGTTTTGCCGCTGGAAAACAACGTGAAACTGCTGAGCAATTTGAATCTATTCAGCAAAGGCTTGAGAAACTAGCTCATCAATATCAAATCTGGATTATAGCCGGTACTTTACCATGCCCTTTTCGTCCAGATGGATCCATCATTCAAGATGGGCGTGTCCGAACTGTTAGCCTCTGTATCAGTCCTGAACGTACAGAAGCACGTTATGACAAGATCCATTTATTTGATGTACAAGTTGGTGATGCTGTCGGTGGTTATCAAGAGTCTCGTTTCTTTGAACCAGGAACAGACGTAGTAGTCACATCTACTCCTTTTGGCAATATTGGCTTAATGGTATGTTATGACTTACGTTTTCCAGAGCTTGCTCTAACGCTAAGACAACAAGGCGCTCATATTCTTACTGCCCCTGCTGCATTTACCTACACAACTGGACAAATGCACTGGCAGCTTTTGCTACAGGCTCGGGCAATGGATAGCCAATGTTATGTTTTAGGTGCAGCACAACAAGGCTGGCATGGTGAAAAACGACAAACCTGGGGACACTCTGGGGCAACAGATAGTCGTGGTCAAATTTTAAGTATGATTGAAAATGAAGGGAATGGATTAATTACTGTACCCTTTGATTTAACTGCACAAGAACTTGTCCGCTCTTCAATGCCTCTAATGACACACCGTAAATTGATTCACTATTAAAAGTTTAATTATTCATGTGGAAATACTTATTTAGCTTTTTTTGCTTGGGGGCAAATATTCATTGTTATGCAGAGTTCGGTACAACGAATCATTTCGTTTCACCAACTGCACAGCTCAACTCAGATATTCTCCCCTCTACTCCTAAAAATATTCCTTTGCCTGCATTTGGTCAGAGAATAATTGGATGGGGAACGGGCGCAGAAGGTGCGAGACAACGTTTAGAAAATATTCAACCTGCAGATGTTTCTATGATTAAAAAACAAGGAACAACACTTGAAATGATCACTGCTTGGCAAGATTTTTATGAACAAGAGCAACAACGTAATGCGAATAATCCTACTGCTAAATATCGCGCGCGTTTAATGAAAAAAATCGCAGATCTATGGTAGCCAGTTTTATCTAAAATATTTTTTATCTTATGGAATAATTGATTCAATTATTCCATTTTTTATATCTTTTAATTTATTTTATTCATAACCTATTCTTATGAACATTTAAGAAACTGAATAGAACGCGATATACTACAAAAGCAATATTAGTTTCTTTGAGGAAGATATGGACCAAGACTGTCAAAACTTAAAGCTTGAGAATCAACTATGTTTCCTCGTCTATTCAACAAATTTAGCTCTTAATCAGCTCTACAGAAAACTTCTAGTACCTTTGGGTATTACTTATCCTCAATATTTAGTGATGTTAGTTTTATGGGAACAGGATGAAGTGACTGTTTCAGAAATTGGCGCAAAGCTATTTTTAGAATCATCTACCCTCACCCCCATTTTGAAAAAATTAGAAGCCCTACACTTTCTTCACCGTACTCGCTCAACACAAGATGAACGCCAAGTTATTATTACGCTAAGCGATGAAGGAAAAAAATTAAAAGATCGAGCAATGGATATTCCAGCCGAAGTATTAGACGCAAGCTCATGTGATATGACAACGCTACTAGGCCTAAAAGATCAACTTACTAAACTCCGTACAAACCTAGTCAAATAAACAGCAATTTTTTCAAAAAATATACTTGTCAAAATAATTAAGTCGTGTACGATATATTTGTATTCAATTTATTTTAGGAATAAAAACGATGTCATTAGAAAAAGTTGTTTATCGTGCAAAAGCTAAAGCAACCGGTGGTCGTGATGGCCGTGCAACCTCATCTGACGGTGTATTAGATGTACAACTTGGTGTACCTAAAGAAATGGGTGGTGCCGGCGGTGCTGTAACAAATCCTGAGCAATTATTTGCAGCTGGTTATTCAGCGTGCTTTTTAGGAGCTTTAAAATTTGTTGCGAACCGCGATAAATTTAATATTCCCAAAGATGCTTATGTTGAAGGCGAAGTAGGTATTGGTCCAATTCCTACAGGTTTTAGTATTGAAGTAACTTTAAATGTTTACTTGGTTGGCATGGATCGTGAAGAGGCTGAAAAGTTAGTTGCAGCAGCTCATATTGTATGCCCATATTCAAATGCAACTCGCAACAATATTGATGTAACTTTTAATATTGTAACTGAGTAATTTTTTAAGTTTTAAAAATGCCCGAATCTTATCGGGCATTTTTATTACGTGTTACAAATTATACTTCACTTGCTTCATTGGTTACTCGAAGCACTTCTTCAAGTGTAGTTTTACCTGTAAGTACTTTGCGTAAACCATCATCACGAATAGAACCCGAATACTGACGAGCATGATTTTCTAATTCAAATTCAGCTGCATTACCGTGAATCAGACGGCGCATAGGTTCATCAACAGGTACGATTTCATAAATAGCCGTACGCCCATTGAAGCCCAAGTGAGAACAGTGATCACACCCTTTAGCTTCAGGTAACTTCAACACAGGTTCACTATGGACATGTTGAAAAACCTGTCTTTCAAAAGTATCAGCTTCACGCCATGCCATGCAATGTGGGCATAAGGTACGAACCAAACGTTGAGCAACAACACCAATTAAAGAACTAGATAATAAGAATGGTTCAATCCCCATATCTTTAAGTCGAGTGACCGCACCAATAGCGGTATTGGTATGTAGTGTAGACAACACTAAATGACCCGTTAATGATGCTTGTACTGCAATTTCAGCAGTTTCGAGGTCACGAATCTCACCCACCATGACCACATCTGGATCTTGACGTAACATTGCTTTTAAAGCACGAGCAAACGTCATATCCACTTTAGTATTAACTTGTGTTTGACCAATGCCTTCAAGTTGATATTCAATCGGATCTTCCGCTGTCAAAATGTTGCGCGTATTATCGTTTAGATCAGATAAGGCTGCATACAAGGTCGTCGTTTTCCCCGAGCCGGTAGGACCAGTTACTAAAATAATGCCATGGGGGCGATGTACTAATTGAGTTAAACGCTCATAGTCATTTGCCATTAGACCCAAATGGATCATATTAAGACGACCCGCTTGTTTATCAAGCAAACGCATTACAACTCTTTCACCATGTGATGAAGGTAAAGTCGAAACACGGACATCTACTTCTCGTCCGGCAAGACGTAAAGAAATACGCCCATCTTGCGGTACCCGCTTTTCTGCAATATCGAGCTTTGCCATGACTTTAATACGTGAAACAAGCAACGGTGCCAACTCACGGCGTGGCTGTACAACTTCACGTAATTGACCATCTACACGCAATCGCACAGATAATTTCTTTTCAAAAGCTTCAATGTGAATATCAGAAGCGCCCACCCGAATTGCTTCTGAAAGTAGCGCATTAATAAGACGAACAATTGGAGCATCATCTTCTTGGTCCATCAGGTCTTCTGTTTCAGGAACCTGATCGGCCAAGCTTAATAAATCTGGATGGTCTTCTAAACCTGCTGCAACTTGTTGTGACTCCCCTGTATCACCTGCATAACTGGTACTTAAGAGTGTATTAAATTCTTGTTCAGTACATAATTGGTAATGAGCTGGCTTACCTAAAATTCGTCTTGCTTCCTGCAATGCAATTTTTTCAGTATTTTGACGTCTAATAATAAATACTTGATCACCGTCATAACGAAATAAAACACCATGACGCTTGGCAAAACTATATGGAACTTGTATTTGTTTCAATATTTGCATCACAATTTATAATGATGAGTAAGATGATTTTGAGTGTACTCTAAGCAGATTACAGCGTGAAGTCTGTTTAACAACTCGGTAGAGGAATTTTACGTCTTGTTTGAAAATAATGAATATCAGCCTCGCCCCCAGAATTC
This sequence comes from Acinetobacter sp. WC-141, assembly GCF_000313935.1. Lineage (GTDB taxonomy): Bacteria > Pseudomonadota > Gammaproteobacteria > Pseudomonadales > Moraxellaceae > Acinetobacter. The sequence continues at coordinate 7,299 of NZ_AMSS01000050.1, forward strand.
TTTAAAATGGTGGGGTGAACAGCACTTTGAAATTAACCAGTCTAAAGCATGGCAATTTGGTTCAATGCTTTTTCGTCTAACGCGCGGTATAAAAGAATGGCGCATCGAATATTATCGCCCATCTCTTCAAGATGATAATGAGCAAGATTGGCACCCAATCGCAGATCCGAATTTTGCCTTTCCGCATACGGTTCAAGTAGAACGCTACATGTTTCGGAAAACTAATCCAGAATTCCTACTGATGCCACGTCTAGCAGACCGCTCTGTGGTCATTAAACCTGTTGACCCTATCTACATTCCAGCGGGACAACGCGGAACTCTTTATATTAGTACGCCCTTATGGATTGCCGGGTTGGTTGAAAGTCAGCATGAGCCTTTGTTTGAAATTCCTCTAATTCAGCCCAAAGATACATGGTTTGGTCCAAATGCCCAGCAAGGCGAAATTTGTTATGCCACTTCAGTAGATGGGCGTACCGATTTGAACCTGTTAACGCCACGTGCTTTTCGTGCGGTTACACCGATTGATTTTCACAATACCAGTAACCATCAATTGCGTTTTGACCGCATGAATGTACCAGTTACCGCCCTGCCTCTTTTTTATAGTGAAAGTACGGGGCGTTTATGGACTTCTCAAATTAAAGTTTATTATGAAGGCTCTGATCGTCCCGCACGCATTCGTATTGAAAATCGTACGCCACCACTTGCTGGTGAGGTGACCTATGTTCATCCACCACGTTCACCTGGTGGAGCATTATTCAATATGTTTGATTCATTCTTTTAAGAGGTTTATATGGCTGATACAAGTATTCCTAAGGATATCGCTGATAGCCTCACAAGCATATTTACCAATATTAATACCGAACGTATTAGTGAAATTTTAGTCGGTGTTGTGCTGTGTTTTATTGGTTTTGTTCTTGCCCGTATTATTTCAAATACATTTATTAGAACCGTTGGTTCACGTTTTAATGCTCATCAACGTCTGGTGTGGCGCCGCGGTATTTTTTATTTTATTTTCTTACTCTTCATTATGACGAGTTTAAAAGAAGCAGGATTCAAACTTAGTGTATTCCTTGGTGCAGCAGGTATTTTAACCGTAGCGCTCGGTTTCGCATCGCAAACATCAGCCAGTAACTTGATTAGTGGTTTATTTTTGATTGGTGAAGGTTCATTTGAAGTCGGTGATACGATCCAGATTACGCTCATTCGTGGCAATACAATTGAAGGTGAAGTGATCTCGATTGATTTGCTTTCGGTTAAGCTACTTACATTAGACAATGTCTATATCCGTTTGCCGAATGAACAACTTATTCGTGCACCCGTACATAACTTATCTAAATACCCAATACGGCGCATTCCAATTACACTCGCAATCAACTTTCATGAAGACATTATTAAAGTCCGCGAGGTTCTGCTTGATGTGGCAGCCCATTATCCGCTTGTGTTAGATGACCCAAAACCTGCAGTTACAGTTACCGCGTTTAGAGAGTCATCGATTGAGCTTTTATTTGCAATGTGGTGTAGACAAGAAAACTCTTTAAAAGTTCGGGATGAGATGCAAGAACGAATTCGAAATGGATTTTTAAATAACCAAATCGAAATTCCTGTTCCTAAAATGGGACTGATTGATCGACCATCTAGTATTTTTGCTGAAGATGATATCGATCAATACAGTAATCAAAGAGAATTAAAACAAGAGCCTAAAGCTTAGGCTCTTCATTTTTTTGTATAGCAAATGACGGCGGTAATGGCGCAAGATAAGCAATAATCAACATTACCCCACCTGCTGCAATAAACGAAATGACCCGAGTTAATGTCGCACTTTGCGATAGATCAAGCAAAATTAACTTTAATACGACTATTCCTAAAAGTGCAGCGCCGACAAACCACAATTGACGAATCATTTTGCGACTTGAGAAGGTGGTTAAAATGAATGCCAAGATTACCCAGAGCAATGTCAAACTTAACTGCACTACGCCATTTGTCCAAATTGCAGCACTCCAGAGTGGCGTTGCCCAGTAATGGTGCAAACCTCTGACCACCACACTACTGAATACTAATAACCCCACTAGAATTGTTGTAATCTTAAAAGTCCACTCCAATGATTTATCTTGATCAAAAGTATGTTGATAAATAATAAAGAGTAGACCTGCAAATACCACAATTGAGAGAAAGTCAGTTAAGTTAATCAAAGGAATAAAATAAAGATACTGGGCAGAATGCATATCAACACTGACTACAAGCAACCAGACCAAGCTTAGACACCACACCGGAATTTGATGTAACAATGTAGTTTTATGAGTTTTATACGCCCAAAACGAATAAACCACAGGTACAAAAGCCAAAGCAACAATTGGCATTTGAGGAAAGATCGCCAGTCCAGTCACGGCTAATGCTAACCAGCTTAAACCAGCCCATAATTTTAAATATCCAAACTGACCTGATTGTGGTTGAGCCGTTATGAATAAAGCACTGAGGAGCATTGCCGCAATGAGGAAAGTACCCTGCTGCAATATGCTCGGCCATTTAAACATGCTGAATACTTGACTGGTAAAAGCCTCACCCAAAATTAACAACAATAACAGGCTAATTAAACTTAACTGTAGACTCTGCCATTGGACCCTTAGTTTGTAGTGAACAACTACACTAAATATTGATAATAAGAGTATCGCAATCATCAAATATGGACTTAAGCCGTGATGTTTCCATGTCAAAATTTCTATACCCGCTATAGCACCTGCATACATCCCTAAACACAAGAAAATACCGCTAAACATGCTGGCACTAAAATAGTGTTGCTCTTTACTGTTGTATTGCAACAAATAGAAGGCAGAAATAAATTGAGCCATTGCATAAATGCTTGTGCTTAGAGTCGGGAACTCTGCATTCGCCCAAAATTGATAAAACAATGCAACTGAACTGAGTAAAACTAAAATTACACCAATATATCGGCTTAAACGGTAGCGCTCAGTTACTCCCCACACAATGAGGGCCGTACCTTGAGCAACCCAACCAATCGCGGTCCAATGCGCCCCTTTCGCGAGTGGAAAGATTAAGGCAAAAAATGCAACGGCGAGAATGAAAAAGCTTTTTGCAAGTACCGAAAGTTGAGGATGGGTCTTTTTGATCCAGAAAGTTAATACTGCATAGGTACCAGCCAAAACAGCAGCACCAATCGTCAATGCTTGTGTAGACTCATGTACCAAGTAAGCGTGAAGTGTAAAACCTAATACAGGCACACTAAAAATAAGACCCACATCTAAGAGCGGAGGTAAACGAATCCCTTCTTGTTTTTCGTGTGCTGAAACCCGAGAGATATTTTGGCTATAACGCACACTGAGCCAAATAAACAATGCTATATGTAGCCATAAAATCCAGTCTAATGTGTCAAATTTTGCAGGTTCTGCATAAAAACCTATCGCACTACCACCAATAAACATTGTGGCAAAGAAAGCAATCTGATTTAAGATTTTCCAAGGCTGTATAAAGTTAACCGCAGCAACAGCAAGATTAATGACCAAGTAATAGCTAAATAAGAAAACCACATCGGGACGATACTGCGGAATAACCAATGGTGCTGCGTAAGCCATACCAAGTGCTAAAATTGCTAAATAAATTGCCTTTTGTTTTAAACTTAAGAATACGGTGATCGCTAATAAAATCGTAAATAGAATACTCGCTGTCATTAAATTGGCAATTACACCAAAATGATGCGAGAACACAAGTGTTAGGAATACAACAGCTAGTCCTACCCCCTGCAATGCTACAGCAAAAAGCTGATTTTTCTTTTGCAAGCTATATCCAAATGCCGTTAATACGCCTCCGGCAATTGCAATAAAACCAAGTTTCACACCTAAACTAAGTTGCCAGTGCTCACTTGCGAAACGCAATAACAACACCACCCCAACCATGAGTACAGCAACAGCAACTCTTAAAATTGGATTACCATGGACCATCCAGTCGACTGCTGGTTGCCACCATGTACTCTGTACCTGAGCTGGTTGTTCTTCTTGATTTAAAACTGATGTTTCAACAGGAATTAACATGTCTGTATTATTGGAATCAACTTGCTCTAACGCTGGAGTTATAATTTCTGTTTGTAGAGTTTCGTTTACATGAACAGTTTGTTTTACTGACTCGAGATATAATAGTCGAGTATGAAACGCACTAATCGTTTGGACCAAACATAGCAATAAAACTAGGAATGCCCCACCAGCAATCCACATCCAGTGATTCATATAAGCAACTAATGCAACCAAGGCGGCCGCATAAATTACTATTGTTTGCGTATGAATAGAATAAAGTGGTTTTTTCTGCTGAGAAAACTGTTGTTCTAAATGAGTTAGACGCTGATGCAGATTTGATAATAACTGAACCAGTACTACCACGAGTGCAATAGATAAAGCAGCAACAGCACTCTGAAATTTAAAACCAATTGAAATGGCTAAAAACAAAGTCAAAGCGATCAAAACGATGATCATTCCCTGTTTGTCTTTTTTATACATGGGCTTAGCAATATGACACCTTCATTACATGTCATCTTACTTCAAGCCAATACAAGCGTATATTTATACATACAAAATACTGCAAAAATCATAAACCTGCATTCATAGCCATTTTCACGTAAAATAGCCGTAATTCAAATTAAGGAATTGTTCAATGCCACCATTTGTCTTGGTTGATGGGTCCTATTTTTTATTTCGTGCATATCATGCATTACCACCATTGACGACCTCTACAGGGTTACATACCAATGCAATACGTGGAGCAATTTCTGCGATTCAAAAACTTATGCGTCGTATGCAACCGACGCATATGGCCGTAATTTTTGACACCCCAGAACCAACTTTCCGTCATAAGCTTTCACCAATCTATAAAGGTGATCGCCCAACCATGCCTGAAGAGTTGTCTCAACAGATTCCATATTTGCATGCATTGATTAAAGCTCAAGGAATTCCTTTATATAGTCTTCCTGGTGCAGAGGCAGATGACATTATCGGTACACTTGCTAAACGTGCCGTACTCGAAGGCCATCATGTGCTTATCTCGACCGGAGATAAAGATATGGCTCAGCTCGTCAATGATCATGTAAAACTCGAAGATAGTTTTAAAGATCGTGTACTCGACACTGACGGTGTATTTGAAAAATTTGGTGTTTGGCCAAATCAGATTATCGACTATTTAACGCTAATGGGTGATGCGTCTGACGGCATTATGGGTGTGCCGGGCGTGGGTGCAAAAACAGCAGCTAAGTTACTGACTGAATATGGCACTTTAGACAATATCATTGCCAATGCAGATCAACTTAAAGGTAAGATTAGCCAAAATATTAAAGATAATTTAGACAATATTAAACTTGATCACCAGTTAGCCAGTATTGTTTGTGATCTTCCTTTAGAACTCGACTGGCATGAGTTAAAGCTTACTGATCCAAACGTAGAAGCTCTACGTAATCTTTATACTGAGCTTGAGTTTAGAAATCAGTTACAGTCACTTGATCATCCAAACAACCCAAACAGTTCTACTTATAAACAACAAGCTTCGCAGACTGTTGTTCAAAATGAAGTTAAACCTGCTGAATCTATAGAAACTGAAGATCAAGCTAGCTTAACCAGCCAAGATGATCAGCTTGGAACTGCAAATTATCATACTGTTTTAACTCAAGAAGCATGGGATCAACTCTTGCAACGCATGCAAAATGCTGATCATTTTGCCATTGATACAGAAACTACAAGCCTTGATTATCGTATTGCCGAAATGGTCGGTTTTTCAATCGCATTTGACGCAGAAGATGCATATTATGTGCCTTTAGCGCATAACTATGAAAATGCTCCTGAGCAACTGAACCGTGAACAAATTCTGGCTCAAATTAAACCTGTACTAGAAAATGAAGCGGTTAAAAAAATCGGACATCACCTTAAATATGATGCCCATATTTTTGCCAATCATGGTATAGAACTTAAAGGCTGGTATTTCGATAGCATGCTGGCATCTTATGTACTGAATGCAGCAGCTACTCGACATGGAATGGATGATGTTGCTCGCGTCTATCTAAGCCACTTAACCACCACTTTTGAGCAAATTGCTGGCAAGGGTGCAAAGCAGAAAACTTTTAATCAAATTGAGATTGAAGTAGCTGCCCACTATGCAGCAGAAGATGCACATGTGACCTATCGTTTGTATGAAGTACTTTCAAATAAACTTAAGCCATTTCCTGAGCTAGAAAATATTTTATATAACATCGAAATGCCAGTTGCCCGAATTCTGTCAGGCATGGAAGAAAATGGTATTCGTCTAGATCATGCATTCCTAGATAAACTAAGCGTTGAATTTGCAAAAACGATGGAAGGTCTTGAAAATCAGGCCATGGAAATTGCAGATGAAACTTTTAATATTGCGTCACCTAAACAAGTAGGCGAAATTCTATTTGATAAATTAGGAATCAAAGGCGGCAAAAAAACTGCAACTGGGCAATACAGCACCAGTGAAAGTGTTTTAGAAAAAATTGAACATCCTTTAGCGGAAATTATTCTAGAGCATCGCGGTTTGGCAAAACTAAAGAGTACCTATACGGACCGTCTGGTTGAACAATCTCATAATGACACGCACCGTGTACATACGAGCTATCATCAGGCACTCACAGCGACAGGTCGCCTCTCCTCTTCCGATCCTAACTTACAAAACATCCCAATTCGTAGACAAATTGGCCGTCAAATTCGTAAAGCATTCATTGCACCAGAAGGCCGAGTTTTATTGGCTGCCGATTACTCGCAAATTGAACTACGTTTAATGGCACATTTTTCTCAAGATGATGCTTTAGTACATGCGTTCCAGCACGGACAAGACGTTCACCGCCGTACTGCAGCAGAAGTGTTGGGTATTGCAATTGAAGATGTAACCAATGATCAGCGTCGTCAAGCCAAGGCAGTCAACTTTGGTCTACTTTATGGTATGTCTGAGTTTGGCTTGATTCGCCAATTAGGCTTCACACGTCAAGAATCGCAAAACTATATCAAGCAATATTTCCAACGTTATCCTGGCATTTATGAATATATGCAACGCACGCGTCAAGTTGCATCAGAGCAAGGATTTGTTGAAACTATTTTAGGCCGTCGTCTTTATACTCCGGATATTGATGCACGAAATGTGATGGTACGTAAAGCTGCTGAACGGGCTGCGATTAATGCACCTTTGCAAGGTAGTGCAGCTGATATCATTAAACTTGCAATGATTGAAGTCGATAAAATGCTGCCAAAAGATCAGGCAAAATTACTTCTTCAAGTGCACGATGAATTAGTTTTTGAAGCAGATCAAAACATTGCTGATGAACTTTCTAAGCAAATTGCAAATGTTATGGAGTCAGTAGTAAAAATTTCTGTGCCTTTACTTGTTGAAGTAGGACAGGGACTAAACTGGGATGATGCCCATTAATTAACAGAAATAAAAAAGGGCTGTGAAATACAGCCCTTTTTTATTGAGTCAGCTTAAAGTCCTGTTAATAGAACTTTTGCGACTTCATTCATTAAGATCTCGGCAATATAGAGTGCCAAAAATGCTAAAATTGGAGATAAGTCAATCATTCCCATATTAGGCAATAAACGACGGAATGGCGCGAGTAATGGTTCAGCCAAATCTTGAATCACCTCAATATAAGGCGAACGCGATTGAGTAAACATAACCACCCAACTCAAAATGATTGTTGCAAAAATTAAATAACGGCAGAAACGAATCAAGTCCTGAATCATTGTCACAAAAGTCAGAATCACTAAATGAACCGGACTATTTGGCATAGAACCAGAAAGATACATTACACCGAAAATTTTCAGTAAATATAAAATAATTAAGAGAGCCAACGCAGCCAAATTAAATCGGCCTTTTGCGACCGTCGGAAAAATTCGGCCAAAAATATCAACAATTTTAGTCGCCTTTACGGTCGATAAAACCACAGGATTATAAGGACTTACTGCCGCCAATTGCATTAAAAAACGGAAAAAGACCAATAAAATCGCGACATTAATTAAAATTCCAAAAATTAGCGCAGAATTTGCACCCATAGTTGTCTTATCCTATTTAAGCTATTTCGCACTGTCACTCAATTCTTGAGCCAATTCTTGGCTACGCTTCTGTGCAGCAGCCAATGCAGATTGAATATTTTGGGAGATTTGTGCACGGTCAAAAACTTCAAGTGCAGCTTGTGTTGTACCATTTGGCGATGTCACATTCTTACGAAGTTCAGATGGAGTGTTTGAACTGGTAATTGCCATTTGAGCTGCACCTAACGCCGTTTGTAGAGTCAACGCGGTCGCAACTTTTTCATCCAATCCTAAATTTTTACCCGCACGGATCATGCTTTCCATGAGATAGAAAAAATATGCAGGACCTGAGCCAGAAACTGCTGTTACCGCATCAATTTGAGCTTCGGAGTTTACCCAAATTGTTAAGCCTGTGGCTGCCAAAATCTGACTTGTTAATTCACGATCCGAAGCACCTACTACATCATTTGCATAGATACCATGTGCGCCTGTTTGAACCAGAGCTGGTGTATTTGGCATAACTCGCACAATTCGATCACTATCAATTAAATTTGATATCGTTTGAATTTCAGCACCAGCAATAATTGAAATGACCAATTTATCTGATAACAGACCTTTCAACGGACGTAAAACATTCGCCAAAACTTGTGGTTTTACCGCCAGCACAACAACATCAGCATTTTGAATTGCAACCACGTTATCTTGTGTTACGTGGACTTCTTTCTCTTGTAATAATTGACGGATCTGCTCAACAGGATCTGAAACGGTAATACGTGTCGGTGGTAAACCTCTTGAAATCAGCCCGCCAATTAAAGCTTGGGCCATATTACCGCCACCAATAAAACAGATATTACTATTTACTGCACTTGCCATAACTATATTCGCCATTTACCAGATTACAAGAATGAGAAATTAAATCTGGTTGCCATCCTCCTTGCTCACAATACGGAGACTGAGCCAACCAAAATCCTTTCGGTGTAAAAACCCCAAGCATAACATTATCTATGACTAATATTTGAATTGTATGACGAAGCCAAGGCAAAATATGTGCTTCTTGAATTGCTTTTTTTAATGGCCATTGCCCAACACGACCATATAAATGGACTTTTTCCCCACCTTGACGTCGAATTATTGTCAATTTTTTATTTAATAAAGATGGAGCCAACCCGATATTTTTCTGTGTAATCTGAAAATTTCCTGAAGCGTAATGCACTATTTCCCCCATTTGGAAATGATGCTCTGATTTAGCTTCAACTGGACTTAATGTTTCAGCAAGAAAAGTCTGCTTATTCAATTTATAAAGATGATGTTGATAACGGACATAGTAAAAGTGGTTCCAGTGTAATGCTGCTTGTGCATCCAACTTTGAATCAATCACTTCATTTTTTAAGCGCTCAACCATTTCAAATGCAGGTCGATATTGTCCATCACCTTTCATCCAAACTGAAAGTAATTGACGTTGACGAGCAGCTGATAAATCTAAAATTTTAGTTAAGTCTAAACACTCAGCGCTACCACAATACTGTAAATCGACTTTCAAAACTTCTTCTAAAATTTCAGAAGCATCTTGCATGAGATAACTTGTTCGGCTCAGGGCTTGCTGCATTTTAGGAAAGCGATTTTGTAGAAAAGGCCAAAGCTCCTCACGTGACCACGCCCTATCATAATGAATATCGTAATTTGTCGGGTCATTTACATACTCAATTTCAAGTTGAGTAGTCCAATCAGCAATTTGCTCACGAGATAAGTCTAAAAAAGGACGCCAAATCGTCATATCCACACGATAATCAATAGACTGCATAGCAGCTAATCCATCAACGCCCGCACCTGACAATAAACGTAGTATTACCGTTTCAGCCTGATCTTGCTGATGATGAGCAAGCACTAAAATTTCGTTTGCTTGTAAATGCTGTCGATAAGCTTGATAACGCGCCTGACGTGCTTGGGCTTCCAGATTACCGTCGGTAACCTGAACTTTCTGAATAATATAAGAAATATCTAAGCGAGTGGCTTGTTCAGCAACGAGTTTGCCCCATTCTGCACTTTGTGATTGCAGTTGATGATCGATATAGATTGCTCGGATCTTTTGAGGGAAAATTTGAGACATCAAATGTAGCAGCAGCATAGAATCCATGCCACCACTACATCCAATAAGAAAAGAACTACTTTCCGAAAACTGTTGAGCTTGCCTTAAGACATTATGCCTAAGTTTGCGCTGCCAAACTTCATTAAACGTTGATAACGTTCTTCGCATCGTTCATTTGCATCCATTGGTAGCAACTCATCCAAAGCTTGCTTCAAAACTACTTTTAGGTTTTGCATAACTTGCTCAGGGTCTAAATGTGCCCCTTCGCCTTCATCTACTACATATTCAACAATACCTAAAGATTGTAATTTATCAGCAGTCAAACCTAAAGCTTCGCTTGCTTGAGCCGCTTTTTCAGCAGTTTTCCATAAAATAGATGCACAACCTTCTGGTGAAATCACAGAATAGATACTATGCGATAACATAATTACTCGGTCAGCAACGCCAATACCTAAAGCGCCACCAGAACCACCTTCACCGAGTACTGTTGCAACAACAGGAACTTTCAAACTTGAAAGTTGAGCTAGACTCGTTGCAATTGCTTCGGCTTGTCCACGCTCTTCAGCACCAACACCAGGGTAAGCACCCATCGTATCAATAAATGTGAAAACCGGAAGGTTAAAACGCTCAGCCATATCTAATAGGCGTTGAGATTTACGGTAACCTTCAGGGTTAGCCATACCAAAGTTATGCTTTAATTTTTCACGGGTACTACGACCACGGTGTTGTCCAATGACCATCACAGGTTGACCGTCAAAACGAGCAAGACCACCTACCATCGCACCATCGTCACCAAACAAACGATCACCATGCAAGGCGTCAAACTCTGTAAAGATTTCACCGACATAATCTAGAAACTGCGGACGTTCAGGATGACGTGCAATTTGAACCGTTGTCCAAGCTTTGGACTGAGTAGATTTTTTCATAGGTCGAATATTATCCCTTTAATCGATAAATTTTTCCGACTGAATATTCAATTCAATGTCCCAATGCTTAAACTGCTCTTGCTCATCGTGCAAGTCGGCAACTAACAATGGCCATTGTTTGGCATCACCAGAAACACTAAGCTGCCATTGTTGATCATTTATGATGGTCAGTTCAATGGCAGGAAGCATCTGATCACTTCGACTATGGTTGAGTAAAACTGCTAGGCGAAGCAATAAACTTAAGTAAAGTAATTTATGACCACCAGCCTTCAAAATTTCGTTTTTTACATCATTTCGCAATTTACGACGATGATGAGCAACTAAATGTGAAAGATGATTTTGATCAATTTGTGAGAAACCAGGAATATCAGAATGCTGTAATAAATAAGCACCATGGCGATGATAACCACCATGACTAATTGCTAAACCAATTTCATGCAAATAAGCTGATCGACGCAGTAAGTCACTGTCTTCACTCGTTAAATTCAGGGATTTAGCCACACCATCAAATAGGTGTTGTGCTGTTTTGACCACACGTTCTGCTTGTTTAGGATCGGCATTATAACGGCCCATTAGGGCTTGGACACTGCGGTCGCGGATATCTTCATGTTTAAATCGACCTAATAGGTCATACATAACACCTTCGCGTAAAGCACCATCTGAATATGCCAAACGATCAATTTCTAGAACTTCAAAAACTGCGTACAAAATTGCCAATCCGGCTGGCAAAACTGCTCGTCGATCTTCTCTTAACCCTTCAAAATCAATTTCAGAAACATTTTTAAACTTAAGCAGTTTATCTTTAAGTTTATATAGCCCTTCCCGAGTGACATTTTCTTGTTCATCACTTAAGCCCATATTCACCATAATTTGGCGGCAGGCTTTAATCGTTCCACTCGAACCAACGACAGTATCCCATCCTTCCATTTTATAAGTCGTTGCAATAGCAGAAAGTTCTTTACGGGCAGCAACTACTGCTTTATCAAATGATTTCTGGGTAATTTCCCCATCAGAAAAGTAAGCTGTTGTATAGGCCACACAACCCATTTGTAATGATTCTGTATAAATAGGTTCAAACTCTTCGCCGATAATGAATTCAGTAGAACCACCACCAATATCGACGACTAAGCGACGCCCGCCATTGGCCATCGTATGCGATACGCCCAGATAGATCAGACGGGCTTCTTCTCGTCCTGCAATAATTTCAATAGGTTTAGGTAAAATTTCTGCAGCTTTTTGAATAAATTCATGTCCATTTTTTGCCTGACGCAAGGCATTTGTAGCCACAATTCGTAAACGATTAGGTTGAACCGAACTCAATCTTCCGACAAAACGTGCTAGACATGCCAAACCACGTTGCTGAGCAGCTTCTGTTAAATTTTTATTCTCATCTAAACCAGCTGCAAGCTGTACTTTTTCTGACATCGAAGCAACTTTTTTAACTTCACCATGATCTACCCGTGCAATTGCAAGGTGAAAACTGTTCGACCCCATATCTATGGCGGCAAGTAATTCTTCATCAATCAGAAAGTCAGACATTATTGAACTAAACCCATAACAATTCACGCCTAGAGTAATTCACACGAATGCAATTGAAAAGTCATTTTCATCAACAATTAACTGTCATTTATATTTTTCTATTTATGAGTTGATTGTACAAGTCGATGATGAATATCGTGAGCATCCATTAGACAAATTTAGTGAAGCCTTGAATAATAGCATCAAACCCTTACATTGAACTAAGTAGCTATGTAATACTGATAGAGATAATTTTCTCCTGTAGTAATAGCACTTTTTCTAAAAATTGGAGCCGTACCATGTCTGCGACTATTGTAAATACAACTGATGATAACTTCCAAGCAGATGTTCTAGATGCTGAAACACCAGTACTTGTTGACTTCTGGGCAGGTTGGTGTGCACCGTGTAAAGCAATTGCACCTGTTCTTGAAGACCTATCAAGTGAATATGCTGGTAAAGTAAAAATTGTTAAAGTTGATGTGACTTCTTGCGAAGATATTGCGGTGAAATACAATATCCGTAATATTCCTGCTTTATTACTTTTCAAAAATGGTGAGGTTGTAGCTCAACAAATTGGTGCTGTACCTCGCTCTAAACTTGTTAGCTTTATTGATGAAAATGTTTAAGTCAAAATGCTAAGAATGAAAATACGCTATACTTTTTTATAGCGTATTTTTTTCGGCTATAAATTGACAAATTAACTAAGCTGGCTTATATTGCATGCTCAAGAGGCACTGAAGGGAATCATCTTCGTCCGGCTTCTTACAAGACACAAACATAAAGATCGCCACTCGGCAACAGAAATTGTTTTTTCACATTTTTCTTCGAAACAATCAATCAGACTTCTGAATTGTTATTGTGTAAATACAATTGCGATAATCTTTTTTGTATGCGAGCGATTTTTCTTCTTTTTAAACCACACTCTACTCTTTCCTAATTCTGACCCTTATGAATTTAACTGAACTCAAGAAAAAACCAATTGGTGAATTAATTAAAATTGCTGAATTTATGGGCCTGGAAGGTATGGCTCGTAACCGAAAGCAAGATATTATCTTTGCCATTTTGAAACGCCATGCGATGAATGGCGAAGAAATTTTTGGTGATGGCGTTCTTGAAATTCTCTCTGATGGTTTTGGTTTTTTGCGATCTGCCGCAGGTTCGTATTTAGCAGGTCCGGATGATATTTATGTGAGTCCCTCACAAATCCGACGCTTTAACTTGCGTACAGGTGATACCATCACAGGTACTATTCGCCCTCCAAAAGAAGGTGAGCGTTATTTTGCGTTGCTCAAAGTTAACCAGATTAACTATGACACGCCAGAAAATTCTCGAAATAAAATTCTATTTGAAAACTTAACTCCACTTTTCCCGACTGAACAATTGGTTATGGAACTAGGTAATGGTACGACAGAAGATTTAACTGCTCGTGTTGTTGATTTAGTTGCGCCAATTGGTAAAGGGCAACGTTCTATTATTGTTGCACCGCCAAAAGCGGGTAAAACAATGTTACTTCAAAATATTGCTCAATCTATTGTTAGAAACAATCCTGAAGTATTCCTGATTGTTCTATTAATTGACGAGCGTCCAGAAGAAGTAACTGAAATGGAACGTACTGTTCGCGGTGAAGTCATTGCTTCAACATTCGATGAAGCTCCAGCTCGCCACGTGCAAGTTGCAGAAATGGTAATTGAAAAAGCAAAACGTCTTGTTGAACATAAAAAAGACGTTGTGATTCTGCTTGACTCGATTACCCGTTTAGCGCGTGCATATAACACTGTCATTCCTTCATCAGGAAAAGTATTAACTGGTGGTGTGGATGCTCATGCATTAGAACGCCCTAAACGCTTCTTCGGTGCTGCACGTAATATTGAAGAAGGTGGATCTCTTACGATCATCTCAACTGCTTTGATTGAAACAGGCAGTAAAATGGATGACGTCATTTATGAAGAATTCAAAGGTACAGGTAACCAAGAGATTACTCTTGATCGCCGTATCGCTGAAAAACGCGTCTTCCCTGCCATGAACATTAAGAAATCCGGCACCCGTCGTGAAGAGCGTTTAATGGATGATGATAACTTACGTAAAGTTTGGATCCTCCGTAAGCTTCTCCATCCTATGGATGAGTTGGCGGCAATGGAATTCTTACTTGACCGTATGAAAGAAACTAAAACAAATGATGATTTCTTCGATCAAATGAAACGTAAAGCTTCAACTTAAACGATTAATCTTCCATAAAAAGCCACTCTTTTGAGTGGCTTTTTATTTGGTTGACAAACTTTACACAAAGATACATTTTGCAGCTTTTTATGTAAAATTATTTATAAGCTTTTGATAATAAATATTTTTGAATTAAAAAAATTAAGTTTTTTAGTAGCTTATCTCTACCTTTTCCAATACAGTCGGACTGATTGATTGTTTTTTTCTGTTAAAAAACAGACTGTTTTTCTCTTTTTCATACGTTTTTTTGATAGACGACAGTAGTATTTCAGCATTTGCAGTGATAGCATAGCGGCAGACCAGTTAGACTGCTCCATGCGTTGTTACCTAGCTACGTTTTAGGAATAATAAAAGCAAAACAGTCCAACTTAGGTTTTTTTAATCTCAAATCTTTTTTGTGAGAGTGATGCCATGTTATTCAAAAAATTTGCTGTTGCTGCTGCTGTAGCTGCTACTTTAGCTTTCGTTGGTTGTTCTAAGAAAGAAGAAGCTCCTGCTGCTGCTTCTGAAGCTGTAGCTGCTGCTTCTGAAGCTACTGCTGCTGCTTCTGAAGCTGCTGTAGCTGTTGACGCTGCTGCTTCTGACGTTGCTGCTGCTGCTTCTGACGTTGCTGCTTCTGCTTCTGACGTTGCTGCTGCTTCTGCTGCACACTAATCTATACTTAGATTAGAAAAAAAGAGGACATTTTGTCCTCTTTTTTTACGCTTAAATTTTAGAAAAATATAAAAACTATAAATAAAAAAAGCAGATCAATCGATCTGCTCATTTCCAACGCGTTGTCTAAACTTCTGACCTGCTCTAAAGGTCACTACCCTACGTGCCGAAATTGGAATTTCTTCACCTGTTTTAGGATTACGTCCTGGACGTTCGCGTTTATCTCTTAACTCGAAATTACCAAAACCAGAGAGCTTAACCTGCTCTCCTGCAATAAGTGCTTGGCTAATTTCATCGAAGAACAACTCGACCATTTGTTTTGCTTCACGGCGATTTAAGCTGGTTAACTCACTTAAATGATCAGCCATGTCTGCTTTAGTTAATGCTGTCATGAGGCCCTCAATGTCGCTTGATAAGTGTTTTCTAACACTTGGATTATATTGTCCATACCAGATTTAATTTCAGCATCTTCAAGCGTACGTGAAGGATGTTGCCATAATAGTGCAAACGCTAATGAGCGCTTACCTTCTTCGACACCCTGCCCCGTATACACATCGAACAGCCATGTAGAGTCTAAAAGCTCTCCACCAGTTTGTTCGATTAACTGCTGAATATCTCTAACATTTATATTATCAGAGATTAAAAGCGCAATATCACGTCTGATCGAAGGAAAACGTGATAATTCTGTAAAATTAGATACATAAGATTGCAAAACAGCAGTTTGATCGAGTTCAGCAACCCAAGTTGTGCTTAAATCTAGCTCATTTTCTAAAGATGGATGCAAACGACCTAAGTAACCAATTGATTGTCCATCAACTAAAATTTCAGCAGACTGCCCTGGATGCAACCATGCACGCTCTGAACGCACATATTCAACTTTGACGCGACCAGCAGCTAAAATCTCTTCAACCTCTCCTTTGAAGTCGAAGAAATCCATTGGTTGAGGCTTAGAATGCCATGTTTCTGGTTCTTGCGAGCCTACTGCAATTAGAGCCAGAGTAGGAGTCTGTTGTAAGTCTTCAATGTTCTTCGCATTTTGATAATCAAAACGCAGTCCGAATTCGAAAAAGCGCACGCGACTTTGCTGACGGTTGAGGTTATATTGTACGCAAGGAATTAAACTAGAAAGCAAAGTACTACGCATTGCAGCCAAATCACTTGAAATTGGATTTGCTAACATCAATGGCTTAACTTCAGGATTTAATTGCTTTTCAAGTTTCGCAT
Organism: Acinetobacter sp. WC-141; assembly: GCF_000313935.1. Lineage (GTDB taxonomy): Bacteria > Pseudomonadota > Gammaproteobacteria > Pseudomonadales > Moraxellaceae > Acinetobacter. The sequence goes on from NZ_AMSS01000050.1 coordinate 23,954, forward strand.
CAGCAAAGCTAAAGCTAATTGCTTCTTGATAACCCAAAGTCACGATCGTTTGACGCAATTCAGCAAGTTCAAAGCGATCTTGATATTTAGCAAATTTAACATCCATGCTTGGTAAGCTAATCTGGATATTGTCATAACCATCAATACGCGCTACTTCTTCAATTAAGTCTTGATAAATAGCCATATCGTAACGATGTGAGGGGGGCACTACACTCCATTCACCTTCAGCTTTAACTGTTACCTTACACCCTAGTCGAGTTAAAGCATCTGCAATGAACTCACCCGCCACTTGATATCCTAACAACTGGTCAACCTGAACTTGTTTTAGTTCAATTGCTTCTCGTTTTGGTAAAATTTCCGCTTTTTCAGCTACAGTAATTGGACCAAATTCGCCGCCTGCTAACTGTTGAATAAGCTGCGAAGCACGATTCATGGCAAGTAAAGGTAACTCAAAATCTACCCCACGTTCATAACGCTGCGAAGAATCGGTATGTAAACCGAAACGACGAGCACGCCCAGCAATCGCAAGTGGTGCAAAGAAAGCACTTTCTAGGAAAATATCAGTTGTATCATCGGTTACACTTGATGCTAAACCACCCATAATTCCAGCAATTGCCAAAGCTTTTTGGTCATCAGCAATTACCATTATATCTTCTTGCAACTCAACTTCTTGATCATTCAAGAGTTGTAACTTTTCTTGTTGTGTTGCTTGACGAACATGTACAGTCCCTTCGATTTTAGACAAATCGAATGCATGCATTGGTTGACCCAATTCCATTAAGACATAGTTAGTCACATCAACCAAAATACTATGAGTACGAATTCCTGAACGCGCTAAAGCTTGTTCCATCCACTCAGGAGTAGCAGCTTTTACATTAACATTCTTAACTACACGCCCTAAATAACGTGGAGCTCCATCAGTACTGATAACTACTTTTTTCTCATCAGCAATGGTGGCATCAACTGACTTGATTTCAGGTTCATTCATTTGCAGCTTATTAATAACTGCAATTTCACGAGCAATACCACGAATACTAAAACAGTCACCACGGTTCGGTGTAATACTGATATCAATGACATTGTCGTCAAGTTTTAAGTATTCACGGATATTTACGCCTACCGGAGCATCAGCTGGTAATTCAAGTAAACCATCGATTTTATCTTCTAGATCAATCTCAGAAGCTCCACAAAGCATTCCTTGTGACTCAACACCACGAAGTTTACCTTTTTTGATTTTAAAATCACCAGGTAATACCGCGCCAATGGTTGCCACAGGTGCTTTCATTCCAGCACGGACATTTGGTGCACCACAAACAATTTGTAGTGGCTCACCTGAACCAATATTCACAGTTGTAACGCGCAAACGATCTGCGTCTGGATGCTGCTCAACCGTGAGCACTTCACCGATTACTACACCCGTAAATGGTTTAGCCACAGGTGCCAATTCATCAACTTCAAGACCAAGCATCGTCAACTGATCAGACAATGTATCACTATCAATTGCCGGATTAACCCATGTACGTAGCCAATTTTCGCTAATCTTCATCTTTATAAACCTTTTTTAATCCTGAAAAACTGTTAGGCAAATTGGCGTAAGAAACGCACATCATTTTGATAGAACATACGCAAGTCATTAATGCCATAACGCAACATAGCAAAGCGCTCTACCCCTAAACCAAAAGCAAAGCCTTTGTATTTATCAGGATCAATACCCGCAGCACTTAATACATTTGGATGCACCATGCCACAGCCTAAAACTTCTAACCAACGGCCGCGTTCATCCATAATATCTACTTCTGCGCTTGGTTCAGTAAACGGGAAATATGATGGACGGAAACGTACCTTTAAATCTTTCTCGAAAAATTCATTCAGCAGGTTAATTAATAAACCTTTTAATTCAGCAAAGCTGGTGTTTTCAGCAACATACAAACCTTCGATCTGATGGAACATTGGCGAATGCGTCTGATCCGAGTCACAACGATAAACACGCCCAGGGCATACAATACGAATTGGTGGCTCACTTGTTTCCATTGTACGAATCTGTACACCAGACGTATGCGTACGCAGTAAATGAGTAGCATCAAAATAGAAAGTATCGTGCATAGCACGCGCTGGATGGTGACTAGGAATATTTAATGCTTCAAAATTATGATAGTCATCTTCAACTTCTGGACCAGTCGCAACTGTAAAACCAGCTTTAGTGAAGAACTGACAAATTCTTTCTTGTACTTGAGTGACAGGGTGAACTGTACCAACGCGTTGACCGCGGCCCGGCAAAGTAATATCAATCGTTTCACTTGCTAGTTTTTGCTCAAGTGCTGCCTGTTGTAATACCGCTTGACGTTCTGTTAAAGCAGTATTAATTGTTTCTCGAACAGCATGAATCGCAGCACCTTGTACTTTGCGTTCCTCAGGGTCCATTTTCCCTAATGCTTTCGATTGTTCTGCAAGCTGGCTTTTTTTCCCTGTAAATTGCACACGCACCTGATCAAGTGCAACAAGGTCTTGAGCTGCTGCAATGGCAGCAAGCGCTTCTGTGGTCAGGGCTTCCAGTGACATATTAACTCTCAAAGCAACAAATTAAAAAAATATAATAAAACACTGCATTCTAACAGTTTTTCATCAGATTGATGAAGTTTATCCATCATGAAAAATGTATTAGGCAACAAAAAGATAAAACGTATAAGATAATAGCATCGTCAACGAGATCAACTATTATGGCGCTCAATCAAATTTGGAAACAACAACTTACGCTTGTGACATATGGTAATGAATACCTCCGCCAAAATTTAAGCTTCACCCAATGGCGACAACATCATATTTTTGATCATCATAGTTTTCAGTTTCGTGACTTAGCTTCGCAGCATTTACTTGCTCAACACTTTCAAGTTTGGCTAGAGGCCCTAAAAAAACAAGGTACCACGCAACTCAGTTTACATTTATCAAGCCTTCTAAATGAAGAGCAAAATCCAAACAGCAATGTTGAGCTTTTACCTTACACTCATTTTATCGTTAGCCATCAAAATGATAAGAAATTTGCATGGATTTTCGGCCATGAACTTGCTGAATGGTATAACAATGACAATGAGTTTGAAGCCCCCGCTTCACAAACCTGCGAGCTTCGTTTAGAAACTTTCTGGCGTTTTGAACTCAATGAAAAATTATCAAAAAAAGTAGACGCAGATTTAAAAAATCCACCATGGCAAGAAATAGCTGACTTTATGGATAGTGAGTTATTTCGTAGTAAATATGCAGCAGGCTTTGAGGAACCAGAATTTCAAAAAATTTACTTTGATGGCACCAACATTACGAGCCAAGAACCAAGGCTTGCTTTAATTCCAGAGACTTATCCTGCAGATTATGCTCACCAGCTTTTATCTCGTACTCAAGCATTAGCCAATTATTTAGAACAAAAAAAACGTCTTGCAAATGATCCGTTAGGAGAAGAGCTAGACCAAGAACAACTCATTAATTTAAGAAATTTTACGCAAAAGACTGATGATTTGTTTGCCAAACTTATTGTTAAGGCTGCTAATCACTACCAAACAGCTCAAATAATTCCAGTTGCTAAGGTCTCTCCGTTTGAGCAATCAAATGAAATTCCACAACAGTTGAAATCTCACCACCATAAAGGCACTGGTTCAGGCGTTATTAAGCTGATTATTCTAACGATTATTATTTGTGCTCTGGCTTATTATTTTGGGCTTTAAATAAATAAAAAAGACCGCTAAAAAGCGGTCTTTTTTTGAATCTCTAAGCTTATGCAGCTAATGCACCTTTAGCTTTTTCAGCTAAAGCAGCAAATGCTACTGCATCATGCATAGCGATGTCAGCTAATACGCGACGGTCGATGATCACTTGAGCTTTTTTCAAGCCATCGATCATACGGCTGTAAGACAAACCGTTTTGACGAGCACCAGCATTGATACGCGCAATCCATAGAGCACGGAATTGACGTTTCTTTTGACGGCGGTCACGATAAGCGTATTGACCAGCTTTGATTACCGCTTGGAACGCTACGCGGTAAACGCGTGAACGAGCACCATAGTAACCTTTAGCGCGAGCAAGAATTTTTTTGTGACGACGATGAGCCACTACACCACGTTTTACACGAGCCATTTATAATCTCCTTAGATGTATGGGCACATACGACGAACTGAGTTCACGTCAGAAACATGAACCATTACACAGCCGCGTAATTGACGGATACGTTTAGCAGATTTTTTGGTCAAAATGTGGCGCTTAAATGCTTGTTTGCGCTTGAAACCGTGTGCAGTCGCTTTGAAGCGTTTAGCAGCACCACGGCGAGTTTTCATCTTAGGCATAACAACCTCTTTTGAACACCTGTTCGGAACGTTTGCACCATTGCAAAAACGACCTGCAGGTAAGGGAGCCGATATTCTAAAGCATCCCAACTTAAAACAAAAGTAAAATGCTCATTTTTTGATAGTAAATTGTCTATTTTATATAAACGATATTTTTTATAATCAATTATCAAATTATGAGAAAATCCATAAAATCATCGCCTATAATAAGTGCAATCTCCTAAATTCAAAAGAATATGAATACACAAAATGATGCTTTCGCTGCATTGCGGTATCGAGACTTTTCTATCGTTACGATCAATCAGTTTTGCTTAACGCTCGCAATTTTGATTCAAGAAATTATTGTTGCCTATTCATTATATCAAATCACCAAAGACCCACTGACTTTAGGTTTAATCGGACTTGCAGAAGCTATTCCTTTTATTGCCCTTTCTCTTTGGGGAGGCTATTTTGCAGATAGGTTTAATAAACAGATTATTATGAAAATCTGTTTATTTTTCTCGGTTCCGCTTCCTCTGGTTTTATGGTTACTTTTCCACTTACATGGTTTAGGCCATATCAGTGTTAATTTCCTTTCTTGGGGCATTTATGCTGTTATTTTTGGTTTAGGAACAATCCGCGGTTTCTACAATCCTTCTGCAACATCTTTAAAACCATTTTTAATTCCGCGCGAACTTTATGCAAATGGTGCGACATGGACAACGATTGGTTGGCAAAGTGGTGTAATTATTGGACCAATGTTGGGTGGTTTTATGCTTGCTTATTTAGGCCGGGAAACTAGCCTATTTAGTGTGGCTGCCTTACTTACTATTTGCTTTATTTTAATTAACTTATTGCACAAACGTAATTTCCCTAAAATTGAAACTGACAATGTTTTAAAAAGTTTAGGAGAAGGTTTCCGTTTTATCTGGAAAACCAAAATTGTTCTTTGGGCGATTTCTCTTGATTTAGCTTCTGTTTTATTTGGCGGTGTTATCGCGTTATTACCAATTTTCGCAGAAGATATATTAAAAGTCGGCCCAGAAGGGCTTGGATATTTACGAGCAGCTCCATCTATTGGCGCACTTATCACCATGATTGCTTTGACTCGCTTTCCGCCAACTCAGCACGCATGGCGTAACATGTTACTTGCTGTAGCAGGTTTCGGAATATTTACTATTCTATTCGCCTTCTCAAATAATATGTGGTTATCTCTTTTTGCTCTTGCTATGACAGGCGCATGTGACAGTATTTCTGTTGTTGTAAGACAAACTATTTTGCAAATTTTCCCACCAGAAAATATGCGAGGCCGCGTTGCTGCCGTAAACGGTATGTTTGTATCTTCGAGTAATGAATTAGGAGCCTTTGAATCAGGTTTAGCGGCTAAATATTTAGGCACGATTACCGCTACAATTTTTGGAGGCTGTATGACTTTGGTTGTTGTGACTTTCTGTTGGATCAAAACGAATGATCTATTTAAAGTTGATATCACCAAAAGTTCAGAAGATTAATTTAAATAGTTATAAATCAAAGCATCTTCGGATGCTTTTTTATTTTAAATAAAACCCATCACCACCCAGTAAATAAACAAATAGCGCCCTGCTTTAGCAATAATGACAATACCAAGGAAGCGCCAAAAATTTTCTTTGAAGAGTCCAGCAACCAAAGTAATTGGGTCACCAATGATAGGCGCCCAACTCAAAAGCAAGGAGTAAAATCCATACTTATGATAAAAGCGTTGGGCTTGTTCTAAACGCTTTTCAGAAACAGGAAACCACTTATGGTGCTTAAATTGCTCTATCTTTAGGCCTAACCACCAATTGACACAAGAGCCCAATACATTACCCAAAGTCGCTATGCTAACTAAAAGCAAAGCTGAATATTGTTCTTTCAATAATAAGGTGACCAATACCGCTTCAGACTGTAGAGGCAATAAAGTGGCAGCGCCAAAAGCACTGATAAAAAGCAAAAAGTAACTCAGCATAATCAATTACACCAAACGACTTTTCACTTTAAACATTTACTAAATCTAGGCAAGAAATTAAGCTACTTTAATTGATAGTGCTTTCTGAACGGCTGGACGTGCTGTTAAGCGGACAATATATTCTTGTACGTATGGATAGTCTTCAATTTGAATACCTTGCCATTCATAACGTAAAATCCACGGCAAAATTGCCATGTCAGCAATAGAATATTCACCTGCAACAAACTTCTGACCAATTAATTGCTTATTAAGTACACCATATAAACGTTTAGTCTCATTTACATAGCGCTCTATAGCATAGGGGATTTTTTCTGGGGCAAAACGATTGAAATGATGATTTTGCCCAAGCATAGGCCCTAAACCACCCATTTGCCACATAAGCCATTGCTCAACTTCAACTCGCTCTTGCTCATCGGCTGGATAAAATAACCCAGTTTTTCGACCTAAATATTGCAAGATAGCACCCGATTCAAATATAGATATCGGCTCACCACGAGGTCCATTTTGATCCACAATCGCAGGAATTTTATTATTTGGGGAAATTTTCAGGAAATCTGGTTGAAATTGGTCATTCTCTAAAATATTGATTGGGTAAAGGGTGTAATCCAGTCCCATTTCTTCTAAGGCAATTGTGATTTTATGTCCATTGGGCGTTCCCCAATAATATAGATCAATCATTCTATTTTCCTATTCATCGTTATCATGACTGCGTCTTGCGTTATATCATGTTTTAAGAGAGACGATTAGATTTCCAACACTAAAAAATACATAAAATTCGTGAATTGAATTTCTTAAAAAAATACACCAATTGTCGTAAATAAAACTGAATAGAGAAAAGTTAAATGATCTTTTTTTATTGTTATGAGGATATAAAAAAGCACTGCTTTTGCAGTGCTTTTTTTGAGTATTACTTTTTCTTTTTCGGTCCAAGTAACATACCCATTTGACGGCCTTCCATTTTCGGTGCTTGTTCCACAACCCCAAACTCAGCTACATCTGCTTCAATTTTTTGCAATTGAGCTAAGCCAAGCTGTTGATGAGCCATTTCACGACCACGGAAACGTAAAGTGATCTTCACTTTGTTTCCTTCTTCAAGGAATTTCAAAATAGCACGAAGCTTAACTTGATAATCACCAACATCAGTTGCAGGGCGCAGTTTGATTTCCTTCACTTGCACTTGATGCTGTTTTTTCTTCGCATCTTTTTGCTTCTGCTTAAGGTCAAACAAGTGCTTGTTGTAATCCATAATTTTACAAACAGGCGGCTCGGCGTTTGCAACGATCTCAACAAGATCAAGTTCAACCTCTTCAGCAGCACGCAGTGCTTCACTTAATGAAACAATTCCTTTTTGCTCACCTTCAGCACCGACGAGGCGTACTTCTTTTGCACGGATCTCATCGTTAATTGCTGGACGGTTGCTTTTTGCACCTTGTTGTTGGTTACGGTCAGGCTGTTTAATCTTTCTTACTCCACAATATACCGGCCGCGTTCGGCGACGGCAGACTTCACTAAGTCAATGAATGCATCTACTGACATAGTACCTAAATTTTTTCCTGAGCGCGTACGTACATTCACTGTACCTTCTTCAACTTCTCGATCACCAAGAACTAACAGGTAAGGAATACGCTCTAGAGTACGCTCACGAATCTTAAATCCGATTTTTTCGTTTCTCAAGTCAGAAATAGCACGAAGACCATTTTCTTTGAGTTTTGCTACGACTTTCTCACAAGCTTCAGCTTGAGAGTCAGTAATATTCATAACACATGCTTGTAACGGCGACAACCAAGGTGGCATGAAACCAGCGTAGTGTTCAATTAGTATACCAATAAAACGTTCAAAACTGCCAAGAATTGCACGATGCAACATAACAGGCTGATCACGATCATTGTCTTCAGTCACGTAAGAAGCATCTAAACGTTCTGGTAAATTGAAGTCACACTGAATAGTACCACATTGCCATACACGTCCGAGACAGTCTTTCAATGAGAATTCAATTTTCGGACCGTAGAACGCGCCCTCACCTGGTTGTAATTCCCACTCAAGTCCCGCTGCATCTAAAGCATCTGCTAAAGATTTCTCAGCCATATCCCAAAGCGCATCATCACCCACACGTTTTTCTGGACGTGTAGAAAGTTTCATTTGCACTTCTTCAAAGCCAAAATCTTTATAAACATCAAGTGTCAGTTTAATAAAGTCTGCAACTTCTTGACCGATTTGTTCTTTCGTACAGAAGATATGAGCATCATCTTGTGTAAAGCCACGTACACGCATAATACCGTGTAAAGAACCAGATGGTTCATTACGATGGCAAGAACCAAACTCTGCCAAACGAATTGGCAAATCACGGTAAGACTTCAAACCTTGGTTGAAAACTTGCACGTGACATGGGCAGTTCATTGGTTTAACCGCATAATTACGACTTTCAGAATGAGTCGTAAACATGTTGTCAGCGTAGTTTGCCGCATGACCTGATTTTTCCCAAAGCGTAAAATCTACGATTTGCGGTGTTTTAATCTCAAGGTAACCATTGTCTTGCTGAACTTTACGCATGTATTGTTCAAGAACTTGATAAATCGTCCAACCATTTGGATGCCAGAACACCATACCTGGTGCTTCTTCTTGCATATGGAACAAGTCTAAAGCTTTACCAATTTTACGGTGGTCGCGTTTTTCAGCTTCTTCAATACGCTTAATGTATGCAGCAAGCTGTTTCTTATCAGCCCATGCTGTACCATAAATACGTTGAAGCTGTTCATTCTTCGCATCGCCACGCCAGTAAGCGCCAGAGATTTTTGTCAGCTTGAATGATTTTAAGAATTTGGTGTTTGGTACGTGTGGACCACGGCACATGTCCAAATAGTCTTGATGGTAGTACAAGCCCATTTGTGTTTCTTCTGGCATGTCTGCAATCAAGCGTAATTTGTATTCTTCGCCACGTGCAGTAAATTCAGCAATTACTTCATCACGTGGTGTCATTTTTTTAACGACATCGTAATCTTGATCGATAAGCTTTTTCATACGCTCTTCGATCGCTGCCATATCGTCTAATGTAAACGGACGAGGCATCCAGATGTCGTAGTAAAAACCTTCTTCAATGACTGGACCAATCACCATCTTGGCTTCAGGGAATAGCTGTTTAACAGCGTGTCCTACAAGGTGCGCGCAAGAATGGCGAATGATTTCAAGACCTTCTTCATCTTTTGGAGTGATAATTTGTAAGGTTGAATCTTCGGTAATTAAGTCACATGCATCAACTAAGCGATCATTTACTCGTCCGGCAACAGTATTCTTTGCTAGACCGGGCCCAATACTTTGGGCAACTTCCATAACAGATACGGCATGATCAAAACTCTTTTGATCGCCATTTGGCAATGTGATAATTGGCATAAAAAAATCCTTAAGGAGTGATGCCCTATACGAAGGAGCATTTCACCGCGAGATTATGATCGAGGCGAACCTCAAAATATAAAAACGGTGTAAAGCAAAATTAAAAAAACCTGAAAGATTTTACACTTGTTCAAGCAAAGTGAAAACCTTTGAACCCATAAAATCATAAATACATTTTGCTTATCAGGTAAACAGCAATAAATGACTTAAAAAATATATTGGGAAGATTTTTTAAACACGCTCAACGCAAGTGGTTTAAGATGAAGAAAATAGCATTTTTGCTCATTTTCTGACTGAAGGGTATTTCTCTTTAAGACTAAAGCATAGATGCTTTGATGAGTATTAAGTCATATTTTCAAAGAATGAATTAAAAATAGAACACGGAGTTGTTTACCATGGTTAGTGCTTATGATGAATTACCACGCACACCCGCAAACTTTGTTGCATTATCACCGCTACGCTACTTAGAACGTGCAGCTTATATTTATCCAAATCAAGCTTCGATTATTCATGGTAAACGCCAAATTTCATGGAAAGAAACTTACCAACGGTGTTGCCAATTTGCTTCTCAGCTCAAACAACTGGGAATTGAAAAAAATGATACGGTATCAGTCTTATTGCCAAATATTCCAGCCATGGTTGAAGCACATTTTGCAGTTCCGATGGCTGGTGCCGTACTCAATACACTCAATACACGCTTAGATGCAAAAACAATAGCTTTCATGCTTGAACATGCTGAAAGCAAAGTACTGTTGGTTGACCCTGAATTTGTTAATTTGGCAAGAGAAGCTCTCTCTCTTATTCCGGACCAACACATTATTGTGATTGACGTAGCTGATGATGAATATGAAGGTGAAAATCAGTTTATCGGATCTTTTGAATATGAAGAATGGATTGCCCAAGGCGACATTAACTTTACTTGGCATTTACCAGAAGATGAATGGGATGCAATTAGCTTAAACTACACATCCGGAACTACAGGTAATCCTAAAGGCGTTGTTTATCATCATCGTGGGGCTTACCTCAATGCTGCAAGTAATATATTGGCCTGCGGAATGAAACCTCGCGCTGTGTATTTATGGACATTACCGCTTTTCCATTGTAATGGCTGGTGTTTCGCATGGAGTATCGCTGCCAGCGGTGGAACCAATATTTGTTTACGCAAAGTCGACCCAGAATTAGTCATGCAACTCATTGCAGAACATAAAGTTGATTATTTCTGTGGTGCACCTATTGTTCTTTCGATGATTATTAACTTACCTAAAGAAAAACAAACTAACTTTGACCACCATGTTGAAGTAATGGTTGCCGGAGCAGCTCCCCCTGTCGCTATTATTGAAGGCATGCGAAATATGGGAATTAATGTGAACCATGTGTATGGCTTAACAGAAACCTATGGTCCTTCTGCCTTATGTGCTTCGCAATCGGGATGGAATGAGCTTTCAATTGCCGAGCAAGCTCAGCTTCATTCTCGTCAAGGTGTACCTTATCCTTTGCAAGACAGTATGCGTGTGTTAGACCCAGAAACGATGCAGCCTGTACCCAATGATGGGCAAACTATGGGAGAAATAATGTTTCGTGGCAATATTGTCATGAAAGGATATTTAAAGAATCCCCAAGCCACCCAAGAAGCTTTTGCTGGCGGATGGTTCCACACGGGAGATTTAGCCGTTTTCCATCCTGATGGTTATGCAAAAATTACTGATCGCTCGAAAGACATTATTATTTCAGGTGGAGAAAATATTTCATCTCTAGAAGTAGAAGATGTTTTATATAAACACCCCGCTGTTTTAACCGCTGCGGTAGTGGCTAAACCCGATGCTCGTTGGCAAGAAGTGCCATGTGCTTTTATTGAATTAAAGATGGGTGCGACAGCAACGCCTGAAGAAATTATTGCACATTGCCAAAAAGAATTAGCACGCTTTAAAGTTCCTAAAGATGTGGTCATTACAGAAATTCCAAAAACATCGACCGGCAAATTACAAAAGTTTATTTTGCGTGAATGGGCAAAAGAACGCGCAGAAAATATATAGATAAAAAAAGCGACGCTTTGAGCGTCGCTTTTTTATTTAAGTGCATTTAGCCTTGATCAGACAATAATGCAATTTGCTGCACATAGTTAACAAATTTAACTTTTGATGCCTCAATATCTGCTTCACTCGCCTGTTGAGTTTTATCGCGATTGATTCTCAACACATGCTGACGCAAGGTATGACGTTCCGATGCATTATAAATTTTACTAAATTCATTAATTGCAGGATCACCCTGTTCAATCATGCGGTCAACCCAACGCATTAATTGAGCCTGTCTTTTTGCGCCTTGTTGCGGAGTTAAATAAGACAAAATAATCGTCTCATCTTCATTGCGCAATAACTTACCAATACGTTGAAATTGGCGACGACGTGCTTCAAAAGAACTAATGTTCTGCACTTCCATTAAAGCATCAATTAAACGCTCATCAACTGGAAGTTTCTGAATTTGTTTAATAGAAAGTTGTGCGAGTTGCTCACCTAAAGCAGCCATGCGTTGCACTGCTTTTTTCTGTTCAGTTTTACTTGCACGTCCTTCTAAAGAACCGAAATCTTCTTCAGTATAACGTTGGGAACCACGTGCCACGATTAATCTGCCTCATAAAATTTTGCTGCGAATAACGCCTGTACTTCATTTAATGCCTGTTCTTCATCGGTGCCATCAATGACCAATCGCAAAGTGGTCCCTTTACCTGCACCTAACATCAGCAAAGACATAATATTTTTTGCATCTACCAAATGATCGCCTTTTCCAATCTGGATCGACGAACGAAACTTTGTAGTGACCTCTATCAGTTTTCCTGATGCACGAGCATGTAAACCGAGTTTATTAATTACATCAACAGTTGTGTCTATCATGACCAGTGCTTCATTTCTCTGTGTAAGACCTGAACAGACCATTCTGCCTCAAGTGCTTGTTTTAGTCTATCTACGATATAAACCGAACGATGTTGACCTCCAGTGCAACCAATAGAAATCGTCATATAGTGACGATGTCCTTCAGCAAATGCTGGAAGCCATTTTTTTAAGAAGTGAAGAATATCATCAAACATTTCGTTTGCTTGGGGACTTGCTTCTAAAAATTGTCTTACTGGCTCATCCAAACCAGAAAAACGTCTTAATTCTAAATCCCAATGGGGATTTGGTAAATGCCGTACATCAAAAACATAGTCGGCATCTAAAGGAATACCATGTTTATATCCAAAGGACTGCAATATGACAATAAGCTTATCTGACTGCCCTAATTTAGACAGTAAAATATGCTTTAAATCATGAACGCTTTTATCCGTTGTATCAATGTGAACCGTAGCGCGGAACTGGATAGGAAGCAGCAACTGCTTTTCTTCATGAATACATTGCAACAGGCTTTTAAAACGGTTAGCGAGTGGATGTGGACGACGTGATGCACTAAAACGTGCAATCAAATCCTGATCTTGCGTAGTCAGATAAATAACATCAACAGTGCCATGTCTTTGTAATTGCTCAAAAACATGGTCGAACTCTTGCATATCTGCCCGAGTACTTCTCACATCCACACCTAAAGCTAATTGTTCCAGATTATTTTCATGATCAAGCTTTGCTACAATTTCAGGCAGCAATGCCAAAGGCAAATTATCAATACAGTAATAGCCCAAATCTTCTAATACTTGAAGGGCTGAAGATTTTCCTGAACCAGACTGTCCTGTCACGATAAGTATACGCTTCATGGCATGGCTGTCCTTTGATCTCTTTTATTGGGGTGTAAAGGCGACTTCTAAATTATCAATCAAACGTGTTGCTCCCAGTTTTGCCGCGACAAATAACACAATATCACGATCAAATTGAGTAGCAGGTAACAGATTTGTCTGACGAGCTTCGACATAATCAACAACAAAACCATTATCTGTCAACTGAGTTTTGATATCTTCTATAACTTGTTGCAAATCTTTGCCTTGATGTAACTGTTGCTCAGCGTGCTTCAAACTTTGATAAATAACCGGAGCCACCTGACGGTGCTCAGCACTTAAATAACCATTTCTTGAGCTAAGTGCCAAACCATCTGCTGCGCGAACAATTGGTACACCAATTACTTCTAAAGGAATATTTAAATCTTGTACAAACTGGCGAATAACGGCTAACTGCTGGTAATCTTTTTGTCCAAAGAAAGCGTAGTTCGGTTGCACAATATTAAAAAGCTTAGTTACAACCAAAGCTACACCATCAAAATGTCCTGGACGTGAACTACCGCATAAAGCATCGGTAATCTGGCTGACACTAATGTTAGTTAAGCGCGGTTGTGTACCGTACATTTGCTCAACTGATGGCGCAAAAATAATGTCACAGCCGACATCGGCAAGTAGACGACTATCTTGCTCTAAAGTACGAGGATAGTTGTCAAAATCTTCGCCCGGTCCAAATTGAGTCGGATTTACAAAGATGCTTACAACCACAACATCACATAGCTTTTTCGCTTCACGAACAAGAGTGAGATGTCCTTCATGTAGATTTCCCATGGTTGGGACAAAACCAATAATTTTACGTGCAGCTCTAGCAGGATTTAAAGAAGCTGCAAGACCTTGTATGGTGGTTTCTGTTTTCATGAATTACAGCTCAACGTGAAAAGTATGTTCTTTAGCAGGGAATGACTGATCAAGTACCGCAGCATGATAAGCTTTAAAAGCATCTAAAATGGCAGTTTCACCTGATTGTTCTTTCATAAAGTTACGTACAAAACGCGCAACTCGGCCAAAAGTTAAACCTAACATATCTTGTACAACCAATACTTGGCCATCGGTTGCATTACCTGCACCAATACCAATTACAGGCGTATTTGGGAATAATTCAGCAATTTCTTGTCCCAACTGAGCAGGAACACATTCAAGTAATAATACCGCTGCGCCCGCCTCAACTACTGCTGTACAATCAGCAATAAGCTGATCTGCTGCTTCACGTGTTCTAGCTTGTAATTTATAGCCACCGAATACATGTACAGATTGAGGTGTTAAGCCTAAATGTACACAAACAGGCACACCATTACGGGTTAAAACCTGCACGATTTCACTCAACCATGCACCACCTTCGATTTTCACCATTTGAGCGCCGGCTTGCATGACTGTTCTTGCGTTTTGCAAAGCATCATTTAATGTTGCATAACTCATAAACGGTAAGTCAGTCATAATCAAGGCATGCTGGTTACCACGACGAACAGCTGCCGTATGATAAGCCATATCTTCAACAGTTACTGGCAAAGTTGAATCTCGCCCTTGAATTGCCATTCCAAGAGAATCACCAATTAAGATTGTATCAACTTCGGCAAGTTCCATTGCTTTTGCCATGCTTGCATCGTAGCAAGTCAGGCAAGAGAACTTGCGTCCTTCGGTTTTAAATTTTCTTAAGTCACTTAGACTAATCATGATGATATCCTCTACAGGAGTTCGCAGAACATAATGAATCGAGAGCTTAAGCCCAAGACTCATCAGCAAGTACAGTCAGTGTCGGCTGCTGTATCAGCTCTAAATCTTTGAGTGGCTGACCATTCAATTGTAAATCTGCATCTAAATCTAATAAGGGAATTACAACAAAATCTCGTTGTAAAATTCCTATGTGCGGCACAGTTAAGCGCTCATTGTGAATTTTTTCATTGCCATATATAAGCAAATCCAGATCTAAGGTTCGCTCACCCCAACGGCGAAGTCGCACACGACCGGCTTCTTGCTCAAAACGTTGCAAATGATCTAGCAAATCTAAAGGTGCAAGATTCGTATTTAATTCTGCAACTGCATTTAAATAATTTGGCTGATCTTGAGGTCCCATAGGTGGACTTTGATAAAGTCTAGAAACTTTAACCATTCCTAATGTTTTAAGCTTAGCAATGGCTTCAGTTAAAATTTGACGTGAATCGCCTAAATTACTTCCTAAACCAATATAAGTGGTGATTGTCATTGCGTTGGCCCAAAAACAACTTGGCTTAAATCGCGTTGTACCCGCTTACGTTTTAAAATTGGATGATCACCCGTCACACCTGCTTCGGAAGTAGTTGCTTTTTCAACAAATCGGCTTACTGCCTGATCTGTTCTCGTACGTTCTTTTTTCCCACGACGAGTGCGTGGTTCCGGAATATCAACCAAAGGTTCAATTTCCGTTTCAACTTTATTACTTTCAATCGGCTCAGCAGCTACCTTACGACGGTTTTTAGCTTTTTGACGATTATATTGGCTAATAGCAGCTTCTTTTTCGTCATTTGACATTTCTTGGTAGGTTTCCCACCAACTTCCCATTCCTTGTGTTGTGTCATCACCTGACTTTTCACGAAGTAACAAGAAGTCAAAACCAGCACGGAAGCGAGCATGTCCTGCCAATGCCTCTATTTGCTGTGGTTTTGGATTGAGCAAACGGGTTTGCATTTCCCAAACTTCACGAATAAAAGTTTCTGCAAAGCGAGGAATAACTGTGCGTGTTGCTTGACGTTTTAAGACATCTAAACCAGCCTGTGCGCGGGCTTCAGCTGGCACGATACCTTTAGATAAATAAAATTCACAACGCTCTAAAAACGGCTGCCACAATAACACTGCATAGAAAAATGCAGGGTTAATGGTTTTACCTACTTGGATACGTTGATCTGTATTCTTTGCTGCTCTTTGAATGAATGGCGTAAGATTAGGCTGAACATCGGCAAAAAGTTGCTTCCAGACACCAAACTCAATCAACATTGGCAAAACACGCGCCAAATGCCCCATTGTGAACAGCTTTTGAGATTCATCATATAAACGATGCGGAGAGACATCACGCAATAGTTGCGTCATTTCGGCATTAAATATATCGAGAATATTTGAATCAATTTTGAAATTTAATTTGGCTGCAAAGCGTAGCGTTCTAAGCATACGCACAGGGTCTTCTTCAAAGCGCTGTGCGGGATCGCCCAATAAACGCAAAGTTTTGTTTTTAACATCGTCAATCGCTTTACAGAAATCGAGCACAATACTCTTGCGCGGTTGGTAATATAACGTATTGATAGAAAAGTCACGTCGAGCAAAGTCTTGCTCGATAGTACCCCAGTTATTGTCACGTAAAATCATGCCCGAGGCACTCGTAACTGCTTTTTTAGGGGGGGCACGGAATGTTGCAACTTCAATAAGCTCACGCCCAGAATACACGTGTGCTAATTCAAATCGACGACCAATAATTCGGCAACGTCGGCCAAAAACTTCTTTAATTTGAGAAGGTGTCGCATTGGTGACTGCATCGAAATCTTTAGGATTAAGCCCTAGCATTAAATCACGGACACCACCCCCAACAATATAAGCCTCATAGCCAGCTTTATTCAGGCTATCGATCACATCTAAAATCGAAGAAGGAAGTTGGGCTGTGGACAAACCACATTTTGACGCTCGCAAGGTTTGCAAAAGACGCTGTCTCCTACGTCAGTACGTAAATAACAAGTTGTCGCTAATCATAGCTCTAACGCACACAAAGGGCAATTTGATTCTCTGTAGTTTGCGTATGAAATGACAATTGACAAACACATGATTTATAAACTCAACCGCGCTTTATTCTTTTCAAAAATGGCTGGACCTATGCCCTTTACGTTTTTAAATTCATCAATATTTTTAAAGCCACCATTCTTTTGACGGTATTCTACAATCGCCTGAGCCTTTTTCTCACCAATCCCTTTTAGCTTTTGAAGCTCATCAATAGTGGCTTGATTCAAGTGAATTTGCCCTGAAGAATCAGTCATTGTTGTACTTTTTGCAGCATTAGAATGAGAGGAGTGTTGCATGCTCAACTTCTGATCATACATCTGCTGTTTAGCCTTCCACTCCTTAAAATTTTGATCAAAAGATTGGGCTTGAATCATTGTTGATGAAATCAAGCTCCCAAATAAAATAATAAAAATATAATATTTACTCTTCCAAAGACTCATGCTGATCTGCATGTGTTTTTTCCCCTAACTTTAACTGTCGCTTTGCCTGATTCCACAATTCATCCATTTCAGACAAGGTCATGTCCTCTAATGTTCTTTGCTGTTTGTGCGCTTGATCTTCAATAAAAGCAAAACGGCTTCTAAATTTATGTATTGTTGATAAAAGTGAAGTTTCACTTGAAATCGCAAGTTTACGTCCTACATTCACCAATGAAAACAGGCAATCTCCAAATTCATCTTGAATTTCATCCATATTTTGATTTTTTAGTGCCTGCTTGAATTCATCTAGCTCTTCTTCTAGTTTTGTATAAGCATCTTCTACGGTTTCAAAATCGAACCCAATTTTTGCGACATTTTTTTGAATTTCCTGAGCTTGATTTAGTGCTGGCCCATGTTTAATTTCATCTAACCTTGATTGCGGCATTCCTTGTTTTTCTTGCTGTTTAATTTGTTTCCATAACTCACTTACTTGTTCAGAGCTTAAGTTATTAAATTGATCCGCCTGAAAAACATGTGGGTGACGACGAATTAACTTTTCACAGATCGATTCCACCACATCGTTAAAGTTAAAAGCGCCTTGCTCACTAAACATTTGTGATTGAAACACAACTTGTAATAACAAATCGCCCAGCTCATTTCTGATTTCATCGATATCGCCCTGACGAATAGCAGCCTCGACCTCATAGGCTTCTTCAATCGCATATTTAGTAAGAGTCATAGGTGTTTGCGCCTGATCCCACGGACATTTTTCACGTAATTCTTGCATAATTTTAAGCAACTTATCCATGGTAACCCTCAAGTTCAAAAAGTCGGTCAGTCAAACTAAGATTTTAATTTGTTATGATCAAAATCAAAGCGATTAAATCAGTCGCACTATTGTACTGACAAAGAGAAAAAAGATGAGATACAGTATTCTGATTAGTGGCGCCGCTCAAGGTATTGGGGCTGAAATTGCACGTGTATTCTACAAACAGGGATATAAAGTAGGTATTTATGATATTAATGAGTCGCTTGCTCAAGAATTGGCAAACGACTTGGGGCCAAATGCCTGTGCTGGCTATTTAGATGTAAGTGATTACAGTCAGTGGCAAAGCATATTAAAAGAATTTACTGACTGGGCTGGCGAACTCAATATCTTGGTGAATAACGCTGGCATTTTATATTCTGGTGCATTTGAAACAACTGATATTAAAGCTCACCAAAGAACAATAAATATTAATGTAAACGGCGTTATCAATGGCTGCCACGCGGCACTCCCCTATTTAAAGCAAGCTTCTTTTGCACGTGTTATCAATCTTTCGTCAGCTTCTGCAATTTATGGACAAGCCGATTTGATTTCTTATTCAGCCAGTAAATTTGCTGTTCGGGGGATTACTGAAGGCTTAGATGTAGAATGGAAAAAATATGGTATTCGTGTTTTAGATGTGATGCCGCTATTCGTACAAACTGCAATGGTCAACAATATGAATGCAGGCACTATTCAAAATATGGGGATAGATTTGACACCAAATGATATTGCTCAACAGGTACTTACGCTCGTAGAGAAAAAGGCTCATTTCTGGACACCTACTCACACTCCAGTTGGCATAAAAACTAAGCTGCTTTATCAACTCTCGACCTTAAGCCCGCAGTTTTTAAATCGACTAACCAATATTTATTTATCAAGAAAGTGATTTTTAATAAAAAGGCTGTCATTTGACAGCCTTTTTTTACTCAATTTGGTTAAACACCTTGAATCATGCGTCGCGCACTAATGATTCCCGGCTGCTGCTCTAAGCGTGCCAACAAACGAGAAAGCTGGGCTAAACCTTTAACCTCAATTAACAATTTCATATTCGCAATACCATCTGCTTCAGAAATTGTATTGACCTGACGAATATTGATTTGGTCAGAGAAAATCACTTGAGTTAAGTCTTTAAGCAGACCACGACGATCATAAGCTTCCACCACAATTTGAACGCTTTGACCACGTGTTGGCTGCATTTCCCAATCGGCTTCAACAGCACGCTCTGGTTCTTGCTTAATCATACGCTGATAGTCTGAACAAATGACTTTATGGATGCTAACACCACGATTCAAAGTAATATATCCAGCGATTGACTCACCATGTACGGGCTGACAGCACTGCGCGATATGCAGCTCTACATTGTCTAAACCATCAATTAAAATTCCGTGGGCCGATAACGTATGGCTAGCACGTGGATTTAATGCTGGTTTAAGCACTAGTTCAGGTTCATCCTGATCTAGATGCATTTGACGATTCACCTGATTAATTAAGGCATGTAAGCTAATATCACCGCTTACCAGACTCACCAAAATATCATCACCCGTTTTCACGTTAAAATGTGATGAATAATCGTTTAGGTCGATACTTTTTGGATGAATCGCTAGACGAGCTAACTCTTTATTAAGAAGCTCACGGCCTACTTCAAGATTTTTACTACGGTCTTGTTGTCTGAACCAATGGCGTAGCTTGTCACGGGCACGAGAGGTTTTAATATAACCTAAAGAATTCACCAACCAATCTCGGTTTGGATCACGATCTTTTTTAGTTAAAATCTCAACCTGCTCACCCGTTTTTAAAGTATAGGTAAGTGGCACATAACGCTGGTTAACTCGCGCTGCGTAACATTTATTTCCTACTTCCGTATGCACATGATAAGCAAAATCTAAAACTGTTGAGCCACGTGGCAATTCCTTAATGTCACCATCACGACTGAAAACATAAATCTTTTCAAAGCCTTCAAAGTCTTGTAACTGTTCAAAGCCTTCTGTTTCATCTTCGTTTTGATGTACCGTCGTTTCATTGCGTTCTTGGTAGTGTTCTAGAACAGCACGCAATGAATGCAAACGATGATTAAAGGAATGGTCAGTATTCTTCGAACCTTCTTTATAGTTAAAGTGCGAACATACACCTAACTCTGCTTCGTCGTGCATCTCATGAGTACGAATTTGTACTTCAAGCGATTTATTCTCGGCAATTACAGCAGTATGCAAAGATCGATAGCCATTTGCTTTTGGGTTGGTAATATAGTCATCAAACTGATGCGGAATATGACGCCAGATTTGATGAACGATACCTAAAGAGTGATAACACTCAGGAACACTATTCACCAATACACGTAAGGCACGAATATCATAAAGCTGATCAAAACTCAGGTTTTTGCTTTTCATTTTTCGATAAATCGAATAAATGTGTTTTGCTCGACCTGTAATTTCTGCCTCAATTCCGTAAGACGCCAACTCATTTTTTAAACGGTCAATGACGAACTGAATATAATGTTCACGCTCTAAACGTTTTTCATTCAGTAATGAAGCAATTTCTTTATAACGGTCTGGAGCCAAATAACGGAAAGCTAAATCTTCAAGTTCCCATTTAAGCTGGGCAATACCGAGTCGATGCGCCAATGGCGAATAAATAGTAAGAATTTCACGTGCTACGCGTTCTTGACGTTCACGAGAGGAATTTGCCAGCTCTCGTAAAGAATAGGTACGTTCAGCAAGTTTAATTAAAACAACACGAACATCTTCGGTGACCGAAATCAGCATTTTATAAATGCCACTTAAATGTTCTCGTTGATTGTTATTAAAGTGGTCTTCTAACCGCTTATTTTTCTCAATAAGTTCCGAGAGTTTACCCATTGCCAAAGCGCCTTTGACAAGGTTATAGACCTGCTCTCCGAATTTCTGTTTTACTTCTTCTATATCAGTAATGTCCTCACGAACACTACGATAGAGCATTGCTGCCGATAAAGTATCTTCATCTACATGGAGATGCGCTAGAATGTCGGCCATTCCAACGCCTGTAGCAAAAGTATTGGAGCGATGATTAACCGTTGAGTCTAACTCTTTTTGCAGGGTCTCATTCGCAACCTTTTCAAGCTGTTCAAGCTTCGCCCCATCTAATATTTCACGCACCCGATCCAACCATGAGGCTAAACCGATTTGCGTTTCGGCGGCATGCTCTACAGTCGTTTCCTCGGACAACTCAGTTAGTTGTTCAGGTAACTGTTCACGTACTGTGACCATACCATTCTCCTCAATATGTAACTCATGTTTTTAATCGTTTATCTCTTGAATTTTTTCAAATAGTGCAATGGATTCAACATGTTCTGTATGCGTAAACATGTCCATCACCGCTGCTTTTTTTAACTGGTAACCATATTGGACCAAAACACCCGCATCCCTTGCCAGTGTAGCTGGATTACATGATACATAAACGATTCTTTTTGCTCCAAAATTTGATACATATTGCATAATTTCATATGCACCAGCACGAGGAGGATCAATTAATAATGCATCAAATCCTTGATTTGCCCAAGAATGATGCGAAAAATCTTTTGTTAAATCTTGTGTAAAGAAGGTTGCTTGCACCAAACTATTGCTTTTTGCATTAGCTGTTGCGCGCTTCACCATTTCTTCACTCCCTTCCACACCAACAACCTGACCACTCTCACCAACACATCGAGCTAACGGGAGCGAAAAATTGCCTAATCCACAAAATAGATCAAGTACTTTTTCACCCGGTTGCAATTGAAGCAATTCACATGCCAATTGGACCATTTGTTCATTTACTGTGGCATTGACCTGAGTAAAATCCAATGGCGAAAAAGCAAAATTTACATTAAACCTCTCTAAAGCATAATGTAAACGTAAAGCGCCTTTTTCATCATCAATACGATGAATGCTTTCAGGCCCCTTAGGTTGCAAATACAACTGCCACCCCTTGTCTAACGCAAATTGCTTTAATTGGTTGACATCAGAATTGTTTAATTTTTCTACATGACGAACCAATAAAGAAATTTCATGATCACCTTTTGCTAATTCTACATGACCAATATGCGCTTTGCCTTTTAGACTTTGGAGTAAAATACGCAGCTCAGGCAAACTATTTGATAAATTTTTATCCAAAACACTACAGCTATGGATAGAAGTTAAGCGATTACTATGATGTTCACGAAACCCCATAATTAAGCGATCTGGTTTAGGCAAATAGCGCACACCGATTCGTGCACGACGACGATAATCACTTTGTAAAGATCGAATCGGCTCTAACCACTGTTCAGGTTGAATACCTGCAAAATGCTGTAAATGCGATTGAAGCACACTTTCTTTTAAACGAATTTGTTCATCAGGATGAATATGCTGCATGCTACAGCCACCGCAAATACCATAATGAGGACAAATTGCATCTATACGATGAGTTGAAGGCTCTCCTAATAACTGCACCATCTCTGCTTCTTCAAGACGCTTCGCTTGATGGGTAATCTGAGCCTTTACAGTTTCTCCGGGCAATGCATAACGAATAAAAACTTTCTTGCCATGCTTATCTGCTGGATGATCAGGATGAGAACCATAATGCGCAATTCCCCGCCCCTCATGAGAAAGTGTTTCAACTTGAAAAATATATTCAGGTTGTTGGGGCTTGCGAGATTTGGCTTGTTGTTTCAAAGAATGAACCTAAAAATCTAAAGGATTAAAATAGTGTGAAGTAAATTCAGTATGTTTCGAGGTACGTTCCCATACTTCAAGAAAATCTGCTTGCTGAGGAATATTTTTCAAATAATCAATACTAGAGTTTACCCAATCATTATGCTCATCTACAGTTAATTGCCCTTTTAATAGCAACCAACGTATATAGATAAACCATGTATTCAGTACATCTCCTTCACAATAACTGGTCAGTTTTAACCACTGCTGTGTATGAACATATTCCGGCACATGATAACCCGACTCACCGCGTTTCCCCGGCAAACCTAAAATGCAGGCAATATCATCGAGCTTCTGAAAATTACGTCCGTTAAACATTGCCATCACATCCATTAAATCAATGTGGCGATGGTGATAACGGTTTTGGTAATTATTAAAACGCTTCTGGCTATCAATTTCGCCTTGATCAAATAGGCCCGGTGCAGAAAGGCCATGATACATCGCGCGAAATAGAATAACGGGTAAGTCAAATTGCGAACCATTCCAACTTACTAAAGTCGGATGACGCTTATCAAAAATTGACAAGAACTTCTGCAAAATCTCAGCTTCAGAATATTGTTCCCGACTAAAAGAGAATAATCTGAAACCAGATTCATCAATCCATAGGCCAGAAATACAAACAATTTCATGCAAAGGTAAGCGCTGGAAATCCATGCCTGATTCTTGACGGCGCAGTTTAGTCAATGCTTGCTCTACATCAGCCTCTGGTAAATCAAGATGATATAAATGCGCTCCCGCTTTTAAATCAGTTAAAGTTTCAATATCAAAAACTAAGGTAGGGAAACGCATTATTTCTCTCAATTATGAGTTATCGTCCTGTACTGAAAACAGTCCTGTAGACAAGTAGCGGTCGCCACGGTCACAGATAATGCAAACAATAACAGCATCTGGATTTTCTTCTGCAATTTTTACTGAAGCCCACACCGCACCACCAGAAGATGTACCTGCACTAATTCCTTCCTGACGTGCTAAACGGCGAGCCATTTTTTCCGCTTCAATTTGCGGAATATCCATAATTTGATCAACACGCTTTGGATCGAAAATCGTAGGTAAATATTCTTGTGGCCAACGACGAATCCCAGCAATATTTGAACCTTCAGAAGGCTGTAAACCAATAATTTGAATATCTGGGTTTTGTTCTTTTAAATATTTTGAAATACCCATAATGGTACCGGTTGTACCCATTGAGCTCACAAAATGGGTAATCTTTCCACCCGTTTGCTTCCAAATTTCAGGGCCAGTTGTTAAATAATGAGCTTCGACATTATCTGGATTGCCAAACTGATTGAGGACCAAGCCTAGACCTTCAGCTTGCATTTGCAATGCCATATCTCGTGCAGCTTCCATATTTGGCGCTTCAATCAATTCTGCCCCATAAGCACGCATAGCATCCTTACGTTCCTGACTTGAATTCCCCGGCATGATTAATTTCATTTTATAGCCACGCATTGCAGCAACCATTGCCAAAGCAATACCCGTGTTCCCACTGGTTGCCTCAATCAATGTATCTCCTGGCTTAATTTGACCACGTTTTTCTGCCTGCATAATCATGTTATATGCGGGACGGTCTTTTACAGAACCTGCCGGATTATTACCTTCTAATTTTGCTAAAACTGTCGCTTGCGTATGAGAAGCTAATCGCTGCAAACGAACTAGAGGTGTCTTACCTACATAGTGATCTAACAAAAATTCGTCGGCTAAAAAATCAGGTTGTGTATTACTCATGATCAACACCTATATCGAGGTGGGCCTATTGTATGAAAAAATGCTCGGCACTGCACCCATTTCAATATGCTTTTTCATGAAAGAGATTAAAGCTCGGTCATTTATAAAATGCCGTCTGTTTTAAAATAAAGCGTGATAAGATGCCGTACAGAGAGATAAATCTGATGTAGCCATGTTTAATTTCAATAAAACCTTATCGAAACGCTTACGTCTAAATCATGCATATGGGCAATTGATTGCTCTCATCTTTGTGCCGATTATGATTTTAACAGGGGTCGGTGCTTTTCTGGTTTTAACTGAAACATCCCATTCGGTAAAACAACAACAGCTACATCATGCCTCAGCAATTTTAGCTCGCTACAATCAAATTGCGAAAGATTTGTATACGCTAGTCGAACTAGAGCCCGATGAATACGATCATGCCCAGCACATCATGCAAAGCATGTTTAGCGAAAAAAATCTAAGACGTGCGGTACTCATCGATAACAACGGACAAACTTATTTAAGTATTGGTTATCGTGATAATCGTTATTGGCCTAGTTTTCCTAGTAGTAATAATTTTTTTGGTCCAATTTCTTATAACCGCAACAATATTTATGGACTGCAAATTAGCAATACCCCAGGAAAAGCGCCAGTCTGGCTAGTCATTGAAATGGATAACCAGCCTCTCGAGCTGGCACGTTATCGCATTATGATTGCTCTCGTCATTACTGGGTTAATGACCTTACTGTTACTTTTACTTTGCTTGAATTTTTATTCTCGTCGCTGGATTGCGCCGATGTATGAAATTCGCATGCAGTTACAACGTTTAAATGCTGATACTTTAGACCAACACCTCGTGATTAACAGTACAGGCGAGCTCCGCCTACTACAGCGTGATATTGCAAATGTTGTTAAGCGATTGCACTTTAGTTTTTTAGAGTTAAAAGAACACACTGAACAAACAGAAGAAGACTTACGCAGAACATTAGATACCCTAGAAGTCCAAAACATTACCTATCGTCAAGCACGTGACCAAGCGATTTCATCAAACCAAGCGAAGTCTGTTTTCCTTGCCAATATCAGTCATGAGCTTCGAACACCTCTCAACAGTATTGATGGCTTTATTCATTTATTACTTCGTCAACAAAATTTAAATAACGAACAGAATCTTTATCTACAAACCATTCGCAAGTCATCTGCCCATTTATTGGCATTAATTAACGATGTATTAGATTTCTCAAAAATTGATGCGGGTAAGTTAGAACTTGAAACAGCACCTTTTGATTTAGAAGAAGCCATCTTTGATGTCATGGATATGCTGTCTCCATTGGCTGCTCAAAAACATATCGCCATGGCTTTTTATTATGCGGATAACATTCCACAAGAAGTTATTGGTGATGCTTTACGTTTCAAACAAATTCTGACCAACTTAATTTCTAATGCAATCAAGTTCACTCCAGACGGAGAAATTATTGTTCGTGTTCGTATGGAACATGATGATATTGGACAATGTCTGCTTCATTTTAGTGTTCAAGACAGTGGTATTGGCTTAAGTGGTACAGATCGTAAAAAATTATTTGAATCATTCTCGCAAGGTGATGCATCCGTTACACGTCAATTTGGCGGTACTGGTCTAGGTCTTGCCATCTCTAAACAGCTTGTTCATCTCATGCATGGTCAAATTGGCTTTGAAGATAATCAGGAACGTGCACCCACAGAAAAAGGCTCAACTTTCTGGTTTACTGCACAATTTGTGGTAGATGAAGATTATGAAATCGAACATCCACACTTTGAGCATTTACAAGTGGTGTCTTATCTTGCGCATCCTGCTACAGCAAGTGTTTTACGTTACTACCTTGAAAACTACCATGTGTCTCATATCGAAACACAATCGATTCTGGACCTGTTTAGTCGTTTAAAACATCTTGATCAGAAAGATAATACATGGCTCATTGTTGATCATAGTGGTGATACAGAAGCGTTATTAAAAGAAATTCGTAGCCGTTATCAAGGCAATTTAGCCGTCTATGGCTATCAAATGACACTTGAGCCAAACATGCTCAGTGAATACCGTGCTCGCCCTCTATATCAACCATTAAGCCGAAGTGGACTCATTCAACTATTAAATGATCAACCTATTTTTGAAGAGGAACAACAAGACTTCAATGGTCAGGGTTTGCACATTCTGGCAGTAGATGACCATTTACCCAACTTAATTGTTTTAGAAGCTTTGTTAGGTGAACTAAACGTTAAAACAACTAAAGCACTCAGTGGTCAAGAAGCTCTTAACCTGATCCAAGAGCGAATTGATCAGAAACTCAAACCATTTGATTTGGTGTTTATGGATATTCAAATGCCTGTTATGTCAGGCATTGATACAACTCGTGCGATCCGTTCTTTAGAGTCGACTTTAGATGGGGAAATGCAGCTTCCAATTATTGCGTTAACTGCCCACGCCCTTGCAGATGAAAAGCAAAAGCTTCTTAAAGTTGGTATGAATGACTATGTCACCAAACCAATTCAAATGGAACAAATCATCCAGATCTTAACGCAATGGACTAAAAATAACTTTACAGCAAAAGCCTTAGATAAAGACCACCATGTAGTCGCAGAAGCGTTAGACCCACAAATTTTAAATTGGCAACAAAGTTTGCAGCTCGCAGCAAATAAAGAAGACTTAGCGCAAGATCTACTTAAAATGTTAGTTGATAGTTTCCCAACTGAGCTAGATGAAATGCAGCAACTCATTGAGCTTGAAGACTTCCCTCAACTTGAGCATGTTTTACATCGCCTGTATGGTGCTACTCGCTATGTAGGCGCCCCGAAACTACAACAAGTGACGGGTGACTTTGAGCAATTTATTTCAACGCTACGTAAAGAACGCCGTGTAGCAGATGAAAGCTTTATTGAAGAGGTTATGCAGCGCTTTGATGAATTAGGTCTGGTCGTTAAAGAGGTAGAAAGTGCTGCTCACCAGATCTTGGTAATACCTGACTAACATATCTAACAAATAGGCATGACTGAGCTGTCATGTTTCCAAATTACAGCCATGTTATGCTCCGTTCATCTATAAAAAAAGAAGCGGGAATCTCATGGCACTCTTACGTATTGAAAAAAATAATGGCATTGCAACGGTATATTTAAACCGTCCAGACAAACGCAATGCGATGAGTTTTGCCTTATTAAAAGAGTTAGTTTCCACTGCAAAAGCAATTAAAAAAGAAAGAGATATTCGCTGTGTTATTTTGACAGGCGAAGGGAATGTTTTTAGTGCCGGCATTGATTTATCTGACCTTAACAACCCCAAAAACTCTGCTTTTGCCATTTGGGAACTTGTAAAACCTGGACAAAGCCTTTTTCAAAAAGCATTTTTAACTTGGCAGAATTTACCTGTACCAGTTATTGCTGCATTGGAAGGATATTGTTTCGGCGCGGGTATGCAACTCGCCTTGGCTTCCGACATCCGAATTTCTCACCCAGAAACTAAAATGTCGATTATGGAAAGCCGTTGGGGTTTAGTCCCTGATATGGGACTTACTCGCTCATTAAAAGGCTTAATTAGCGTTGATCTTGCAAAAGAACTCACCTTAACTGCCCGTGTTTTTGATGGAAATTATGCAAAAGAAATTGGTCTTGTGACTCATTTAAGTGACTCTCCTCTAGAGCGAGCACATGAGATTGCCTCTGAAATGTTGCAGCGCTCACCTGATGCCCTCACAGCGGCAAAACGCGTCCTTGATGCAATGGAACATCAACCAGAAAAATCATTACGCTTAGAAAAAATCTGGCAACTTAAATTATTACTTGGTAAAAATAGCAAACTTGCTCGTAAAAAAGACAAACACCCGGAAGTTAATTTTTTACCACGCCAATATAAATAAGAGCTTAGATTATGAATTTTGATCGCAACACCCCTATTGCTTTTTTAGGTATGGGCCTTATGGGAAGTCGGATGGCAACCCGCCTTATTCAAGCCGGCTTTCAAGTTGCGGTTTGGAATCGAACCTTCTCTGCATGTGAAGAACTGATTGACATCGGTGCACAACCTTTAGAACTTTCAAAGATTGGTGAATATCCAGTTATCTTAACCTGCCTAGCAGATGATAAAGCCGTACAAGCTGTATTTGAGCAAATCCAGCCTAACTTAAAAGCTAGACAGGTTATTGTTGATTTTTCAAGCTTATCTGTTGCTGCAACAAAAACACTTGCTCAAGCAGCTGCTAGCCATGACGTCACCTGGATTGACTCACCTGTATCAGGTGGAACAGCGGGAGCAGAACAAGGCACACTTGTCATTTTTGCAGGCGGTGATGCTCAAACGATTACAGACCTAACATCTATTTATAATGTTCTATCCCAACGCGTGACCCGAATGGGCGACACAGGAACAGGCCAAGCCACCAAAATTTGTAATCAACTGATCGTTGCAGCCAACAGCGCCCTTATTGCAGAGGCTGTCGCGCTTGCAGACCGAGCGGGTGTAGATACGACTTTACTCGCTCCAGCTTTAGCAGGCGGATTTGCGGACTCCAAACCCTTTCAAATTCTTACTCCACGTATGGCAACTCATACCTTTGAGCCAGTTCAGTGGAAAGTTCAAACATTATCTAAGGATCTTAACAACGCAGTAACATTGGCTAACAATGTTAATTTAGACATCCCAGTTGCACAAAAAGCTCTATTACAGCTACAAACTCACCAAAAAAATGGCTTTGCTGAGAAAGATTTAGCTACTATGATTCAATTAATAGAGCAAAAATAAACGGAGTTTGAGTATGGGTCGCCTTGCAGTCAATTTATCCATGATTTTTACCGAAGTTCCTTTAATTGAACGCTTTGCTCTGGCCCATGCACAGGGCTTTGAATATGTAGAAATTCAATTCCCTTATGAATTGGCTATTTCCGACATTCAAACTCAACTCGAACGCTACAATCTTAGTCTCTGTCTAATCAATGTGCCTGCTGGTGATCTGATGCAAGGTGGGAATGGTTTAGCAGGCATACCTGGGCAAGAAACAGCTTTTTATGAAGCTTTAGAATTAGCCATTAGCTATGCCACTGCTTTAAAGGTCCCTCGTGTTAATATTTTAGCGGGTAAACAACCTCTAGATGCCGATTTACTTCCTTGTTTAAAAACTTTAGCAGCTAATTTAAAATTTGCCTGTAACTTGCTTAGTGAACATGAGATAGAACCCGTTTTTGAAATGATTAACGGTACAGATATGCCACGTTTTTTAGTGCAGAACATTGCGCAAGCACAAGAGATGCTTGAAGCGGTTAATCATCCTGCTCTAAAAATGCAATATGACTGCTATCACATGGCAATGATGGGCGAAGATGTATTTGAGGGTTTGCAAGAGAATATTAACTTAATTGGACATATTCAGTTTGCGGACTGTCCGGGTCGTCATGAGCCAGATACAGCCCAAATTCCTTATGAACAAATTTTTTCTTGGTTAAAGCAAAGCACTTATCAAAACTATATTGCAGCAGAATATAAACCTGAAAATTCTTCAAATCAGTCATTTACTTGGAAGAAAAAGTATTTTTCAGATGATGTAAATATATAAACTGTTACGAGTTCTGTTTGAAATTTAGTTCAAAAACCACTATATTAGATAGTGAGTAATTGTCAGGAAAATATACCCTATATGAATTTAGAACCATCGCCCAGCGTGTCTAATTCTCACGATTTCGCAATGAATGCTTCAAATAAAGACGTACAAACTTGTCTCAAAGTCGTCCACGACGCTTTAGTTGATGTAAAAGCAAAAGATATTCTCCAGTTAGATGTTAGCTCAATTAGCAATGTCGCTGATGCTATTGTAATTGCGAGCGGTACTTCTACTCGTCATGTGAAGGCACTCGCAGACAATGTTGCAGAAGAAGCTCGAAAAGCCGGTTTCCGCCCGATTGGCGTTGAAGGTGAACGAGATGCAGAATGGATCTTGATTGATCTTGGCTTTGTTGTAGTACATGTGATGCTACCAACAGCTCGTAAATTCTATGATTTAGAAAGCTTATGGCGTACCGCTCCAGAGTCGGTTGCTTAAAATTTTGCTTTTAAAAAAAGCGGCTCTTTTGAGCCGCTTTTTTGTTTATCTAAAAGTCATGTTAATAACTCTTAAATAACTTTCCCCTCTTACCTAAATACTTTAACACCTACTGCAAATAGCCAGTCATCACCCACTTCTAAATTTGACATGACAAATTGTCAGTTTTACAGCAATATACAAACTCTTGAAGTCCCCACCAATAAATAGCATAACCGGAGCACAGAAAGTGAAGATATTAATTACAGGCGCCAACACAGGTATTGGTTTCGCCACAGCAGAGCAACTCATTAAACAAGGGCAACATGTTATTTTAGCGTGCCGAAATCCAGAAAAAGCACAAGATGCACAAAACAAATTACGCACCCTTAACCAAGGACAAGTCGATTTAGTTTCGCTCGATTTAAACAGCCTTGAGTTAACCCAAAAAGCAGCAGATGAAATTGCTGACCGCTATGGCAGCCTTGATGTACTCATTAACAATGCAGGGTTATTTGCTAAAACCAAACAACTGACTGTGGATGGTTTTGAGCAGCAATTTGGTGTTAATTATTTAGGTCACTTTTTACTAACTCAAAAACTACTTCCAGTTTTACAGCAGTCTCCAAAAGCACGTATTATCCATCTTGCGTCTATTGCTCACTGGGTGGGCTCAATTAAACCCAACAAGTTTCGTGCAGAAGGTTTTTACAATCCCCTGTTCTATTACGGACAATCAAAGCTTGCGAATTTATTGTTCAGCAACGCGTTAGCAGAGCAACTAGCAAGTAGTTCTATTACCAACAATGCATTACACCCTGGCGGTGTTGCTTCTGACATTTATCGTGAATTACCAAAACCAGTTTATGCAGCGATGAAATTAGGCTTAGTGCCAACTTCAGTGCCAGCAAAGCTCATTACAGAAATGGCTATCGGAGATGCGTGGCAGAATCGTAATGGCGAATATGTCAGTGCGCATATGCCAGACTGGAAATCTTCACACGCCAAAAACCAGCAACTGGCACGCGACCTCTACCAACAGTCAATAGACCTTGTAGACAAATTCCTTTAAACAAATAAGCCAATAAAAAAGCCACCCGAGGGTGGCTTTTACAATCCTGATTAAGGTCAGATTAGTGACCGCCACCATTGATTGCTTTAGTCATATCTTCCACAACTTTCTTCGCATCACCAAAGATCATCATTGTTTTTTCGTTATAGAACAAATCGTTGTCTAAACCCGCGTAACCTGTTGCCATAGAACGCTTAATCACCATGATTGTACGCGCTTTATGAGCTTCAAGAATTGGCATACCATAGATTGGTGAGCTTGGATCATCTTTTGCAGCAGGGTTAACTACGTCGTTTGCACCAATTACAAGCACAACATCTGTTGCTGGGAAGTCTGAGTTAATCTCATCCATTTCCAAGATGTCTTCATATGCTACGTCTGCTTCAGCAAGCAATACGTTCATGTGACCAGGCATACGACCAGCAACAGGATGGATTGCGAAACGAACGCGAACACCTTGCTCTTTTAGAATTTCACATAACTCTTTTACAGCATTTTGTGCACGACCTTGCGCCATACCATAACCAGGTACAATCACAACGCTGTCAGCATTTGACATCAAGAAGCCAGCATCATCAGCAGAACCAGAACGATGGTTACGCTGAACTTGCTCACCTTTAGCAGCAGTAGCAACCGCTGCACCCCCCATTGCACCACCAAACAATACGTTGATGATCGAACGATTCATTGCTTTACACATGATGTACGACAGAATCGCACCAGATGAACCTACGAGAGAACCCGCAACGATCAACATGTTATTTTCAAGGGTAAAACCAATACCTGCCGCAGCCCAACCCGAGAATGAGTTAAGAAGCGATACCACTACAGGCATATCACCACCACCGACTGGTGCAATCCATACCCAGCCAAATGCAAGCGCAAGAGCTGTCATTGCCCAGAAAGCAGTCATGTTGCCAGTCGTGAAGAAGTAAAAACCACAAGCCAACATCGCAATAAAGATAAGCGCTTGAACAGGCTTAACCCATGCACCAGAAATTGTTTTAGCCCATTTTTTCGCAGCCAATTTACCATACGCAAACACAGACGCAGTAAAGGTAATCGCACCAACGAAACAACCTACGAACAATTCAAATAAGTGAACTTTGCTCATATGCACATGTTGCACACCAGCTGCCGTTAAAGCCGCCTCATTTTGAGCAAACAATTCAGTTAATTGGTTGTTGTGTAAAATCGCAGCAATTGCAATTAAAACAGCAGCCAAACCAACTAAAGAGTGCATAAGCGCAACAGTTTCCGGCATTTGCGTCATTGGTACAGTACGAGCACGTGCAATACCTACGATTGCGCCCAACACCATTGCACCAACAATCATCCAGATCACTGGGTTATTCGCAACAAAGAAAGTCGTTACAACTGCAATCGCCATCGCGATCATACCGTAACGGTTACCTTGAATTGCTGTTTTAGGGCCAGACAAGCCACGAAGCGTCAAGATAAAGAGGATTGCGCCAACAAGGTACAACCAGTTTGCATTTGCTTGAATAAATTCCATGTCAAAGCCCTCTTATTTCTTTTGCTTAGGCTTGAACATTTCCAGCATGCGTGCAGTTACTGCAAAGCCACCGAAAATATTAATGCTTGCCAAAAATACTGCAATCGCACCCAGTACGCTCACCACATTCACACTTTGAAATGCAACGTTAGCATCTACACCCAAAATAGGTAGACCCACAGTTTGCAACATCGCACCCACCACAATAATAGATGACAACGCATTGGTTACAGCCATAAGTGGCGTATGTAAAGCTGGTGTAACACCCCAAACTACGTAATAACCTACGAAGATGGCAAGGACGAAAATTGTAATAGTTTCAACCATGAGAAATCTCCTTAACCACGCTTAAGCAGTACTTGACCGCCATGAGTGACCAATAGGGCTTTTTGGATTTCGTCTTCCTGATTAATCGCAAAGTTTTTCTCTTTGTCGAATAAAGTCTCTACGAAATTGAAAACGTTACGTGCATATAGCGCAGAAGCTTCTGTCGCTACAGTTGCCGGAATATTTGGAATACCCAAAATTTTCACGCCATTTTCTGTAAAAACAGTCTCGCCTACTTTAGAGCCTTCAACGTTACCACCGGTTTCAACAGCCATATCTAAAATGACAGAACCCGGTTTCATCTTGGCAACAGTCTCAGCCTTAATCAGACGTGGAGCATCACGGCCTGGCAACAACGCAGTAGTAATCACGATGTCAGCGTTAGAAACCGCTTTATCAACAATCGCGGCTTGGTCTTTGATATATTGCTCACCTGGCATCCATCCATAACCATTTTTAGCGGCATCTGCTGCACGTTGTTGTTCTTCTTCAGACATTGGTACGTCTAACCACTTACCACCTAAAGATTCAACCTGATCTTTTGCAGTAGGACGTAAATCGGTCGCTTCAACAATTGCACCTAAACGTTTTGCGGTTGCAATTGCCTGAAGACCTGCAACGCCCACACCCATAATCACAACACGCGCAGGTTTTACAGTACCGGCAGCAGTCATAAGCATTGGGAACATACGCTGATATTCAGCAGCAGCAAGCAAAACTGATTTATAACCAGAAAGGTTTGCCTGCGAAGACAATACGTCCATATTCTGCGCACGAGAAAGCGTACGAGGAAGCAATTCCAGAGCAAAAGCAGAAACTTGCTGACTCGCAAACTGATCTAGCTCGGTATTACGATAAGGATCAAACATGGCTACAACAGCAGTATTTGCTGCAAGTTTTTGAATTTCCCCGCCTTGTGGCGCACGAACTTTCAAAATAATTTGACTACCTGTATAGGCATCATCCGTAATGGTTGCACCGACCTGTTCATAAGCACTGTCAATGTACGCGGCCTTTTCACCAGCACCACGTTCAATCACAACGCTATGACCAGCGCTAATCAACTTCTTTACTGTCTCTGGCGTAGCAGCTACACGATTTTCACCGACGACAGTTTCGGTTGGGATTCCGATCTGCATGAGCGTTCCTCAAGCTAATTTCTCATTGTCAAAAACATTGCAAGCTGCAATGTTTCCCCCATGTGTATTCTTTGTACAGAATTTGGATTCTAATTGAACTTTTTTAAAATACCACCCAATATTTATTTAATAAATACCCATATTTTGAACTGATGATTCACGTTGTTTGATTTGAGGTGTAACATAGGAAGCTTTTTCTTTTTTTGCAGACAACAGTCTCTCTTATACAGTCTTGTATATGAAAATTTCTTTATCTTCGTTTCAAATCGGGTCTTTTTTTGCTCTTTGCTCTGCTTTTCTATTCAGTACAAAAGCAATCTTTATTAAACAGACTTATGCCCTTTCTCCATTAGTAGACGGTACCGTCCTGATGGCTTTACGCATGTTAAGCGCTTTACCGTTCTTTCTATTAATTTGTTGGTTTAACAGGCATCATAATCAGGGCATAAAAAAGAAGGATTGGCTAATTTTAATTTTTGCTGGTCTATTAGGCTACTACTTTGCCAGTTGGCTCGATTTTACGGGTCTTATGTTTATTAGTGCCTCTCTAGAACGAATTATTCTATTTTTATATCCCACGCTTACAGTCATAGTCTCAAGCTTGTTATACAAACAAAAATTAGATGCAAAAAGTTTATGTGCCATTTTTCTTAGTTATGGTGGAACCGTTTTGGTCATGCTTCAAGAGCACAACAACGCACCAATTCAGGGCAACTTTTGGCTAGGAACAAGTTTGGTCTTTGCAAGTGCGGTGGCTTTTGCAGGCTATTTATTACTAACCCCACCATTAATTAAGAAATTTGGTTCTTGGAATTTCACAGGTTTAGCTTTAACTGTGGCTTGTATCGGTACACTAACGCACTATGCACTCAGCACACCTCAACCTATTCAACTACTATTACAACTACCTTCGAGTGTGATTTGGTATGGGGTTGGTTTAGGCTTCTTAGTTACCGTCTTGCCTACCGTTATGCTCATGCAAAGTATTGAAAGACTTGGAGCCTCTCAATCGGCAATGATTGCTTCAATCGGACCCGTTTTAACGATTTTGCTTGCCGTTGCTTTTTTAAATGAGCATTTAAATATGTGGCAATGGGTCGGTTGTCTTCTCAACATTATTGGTGTGATGATGATTACACTCAGAAAGAAAAGACTAAAACATTAAATTTTCTTGACCTCAACTTAAGTTGAGGTTGGATACTCATCTAAATTTTACTGAACGGTTGAGTTCCATGATTCAAAAAACTTTTAAAATAATAAATCCATCCACTTTATATGACCCTACCCCAAATGCTTATAGTCATGTTGCTGTGGTAGAAAATTTTAAAAAGATTATTCATATTGCAGGTCAAGGAGGCGAAAACTCAAAAGGTGAATTAGGTCCAAATTTTAAAGAACAAGCCACTCAGGTTTTTGATAACATTCAACATGTTTTAATCGCTGCAAATGCAGAGCTTAGCAACATTGCCGTATTAAGAGTTTTGGTGGTTGACCATTCGGTCGAAAAACATCAAATTTTAATTAAAGTTATGCA
Source organism: Acinetobacter sp. WC-141 (assembly GCF_000313935.1). Taxonomy (GTDB): domain Bacteria; phylum Pseudomonadota; class Gammaproteobacteria; order Pseudomonadales; family Moraxellaceae; genus Acinetobacter. The sequence continues at coordinate 60,375 of NZ_AMSS01000050.1, forward strand.
AAGTTTATGGAAAAATCATCCTTTTCCAGCCTGTACACTCATTCCTGTACCACGCCTTGCATTAGAGCATATGCTCATTGAAGTCGAAGCAACCGCATACACCTAATAAAATCGAGAGAACATCATGTCTACCCCTGAAGATATCAGTCAAAATAAACCTTTGCTTTGGTTGATGGCAGCAGCATGTGGTTTATGTGCAGGTGTGAATTATTATTGTCAGCCCCTGATTCACTCGATTCAGCAAGATTTTGCTGTAACTCAAGCACAAGCAGCTTTAACGGTGACATTTGCACAGGTGTCGTATGCCCTCGGACTGCTCTTCATTGTCCCAATGGGAGATATCGTCAATAAAGCCAAGGCTATTCCTTTTTTGATGGTGCTTTGTGCCGTCGGCCTATTTACTTCTGCTTTTGCTGTTAACTTACCCATGCTATGGATCGGTACAATTTTAGCGGGTTTGTTTTCGGTTGCAGCTCAAGTGTTGATTCCACTTGCTACAATGACTGTAAAACCTGAAAAAACTGGTGAGATCATTGGCTTCTTAATGAGCGGCTTATTGGTCGGGATTTTACTCTCAACCAGTCTAGCGGGTTTATTTTCTAATCTTTTCCACTGGAAAGTGGTTTATGTCGTAAGCGGTATATTAATGCTTCTGTTGGCATATACCTTAAAAAGTCGCCTACCTTATGTCTTGCGTATGAAAATGAACTATGGACAGATCTTTGGTTCCATGGCTCAACTTTTAAAAGAGGAAAAGCGATTATTATTAAGAGCGCTTACTGGTGCTTTCGCCTTTGCAGCAGTAAGTATCTTATATTCTACTATCGCTTTACTCTTAACCTCAGCACATCACTTACCTGACCTGTTTATTGGACTGGTGCCTTTAGTCGGGATTTTTGGGGCCTTATCAACGCGCTACATTGGTAAATATGCAGATCGAGGACATACGGGCTTGCTCACATGGATGGGCTGTGGATTATTCTTGGTGAGCTGGGCTTGTTTCTATTATGGGCAAACTCTACTCTCTGCTTATATTATTGGTTTTGCTTTAATTCAATTAGCACTCGCGCTCGTACACACCAGTAACCAGAGTATTATTTTCCGTTTACGACCAGATGCAAAATCTCGTATTAATGCCATTTATATGACGACTTACTTTATTGGAGGTGCAGGTGGTTCGGCATTAGGAATTTTTGCGTGGAACCATGGTGGCTGGACTATGACTTGCCTTGCAGGTATTGGGTTAGTTGTTCTTTGTATTTTATTTAGTATGTTTGATGCGATCTTACAAAAAAAGAAAATGGTTTCCCAATAAGCTAACTTGTTATAAATCATCTCCCTATATCCAACCCAAGGGTGGTTATAAATTACTCGGTTAAATGCCCCTGTCGATTCAAGCATAAACCTCGTATAATGCTGCCCTTTCATTAATTTAGCGACTTTTGGGCTATTGGTTATGCAATCACTTCAATCGTTACAACCTCGTATTTCTGTCGCACCCATGATGGATAGGATCAACTAAAATAAAATATCATTTATTATTAAAAACTTAGAAACAAAAATAAAATTTATGGTGTAAATTTAGTGTAAAAATTTAATTACTGAAAAATAATTTAAAAATCCAGCCCATTTATGAATGGCTGGATTTTTATTTGATCTATTTTTGATAAGCTAGCTCAAAAGATCCTATTTCCTCTAAGACATACCGAATGTGGTGGCTCGTATCAATTGCAACCCATTGCGTAGGATTTCCTATAAAATTATTAATACCGTGCGCACATTCAAAGATTTTATTGTCTCCCCAACTAAAGCTTACATCTTCATAATAGATAGAATTAATTAATCTCATTGCTAGCTGCTTTCTATGCCCGTGACTTCCACCATCTCTAGAAAATGGATGGCCTCTTACGACATAGTAATTTTTATCTATAGTGTAGATAATTTTTCCATTCGTATGTTGATTAATAATCTGCTTTTCTGGAGCTGGATGTCTTGCTCCATGATCTGCAAACTTCAATTTAACATTAGGGAACATGTTTCTTAAAGTCTGCCATACAACCATTTCTTTTCGAAGTACTGGACCATCCGTATCATGATCTTCAATGGCTTCTGCAACGCTTGAAGGATATGAAGCTCCACTGATAGAAATGTATTTAAAATCATATTCAGTTAATACTTCTAAAAAGTCTCTAGACTTGCTTAGCATCTGTTCAATTGTTATACGATTGACACTTACATCCCCAAAATCTAATAATATAGAACAATTATTTTCTGCTAATTTTAAATCAGAAATAATTGATTCTAGTTGTTCTTTGAAAAAATCAGGTTCATCAATATCATACATTGCCTCACCATCTAATCTAATACAAAAATAAGGAGCCTCTGGATAATTTAAATTTTTCATTGTTTGATGATAAAGACTGCTCATTTGATCAAACCAACGGTCATAACCAATTACAGGAACTACCTTTACTCCTAATGCAAACAATTTGTTATACGTATAGGTTAAGAAATGCTCACCATTCTCCAATAAAGCTTCAGATGGTTTCCAAAAATAACCATCCACTAAAGCAATATTTCCACTCCATAATTTCCCTATTTTCTCGCAACGGCTATTAATATCAACAAGTCTTGAAACCCCTTCTTTATAAATATTAGGCATTTCAAATAAAGGGTGGAAAGTTGGCTGTATTTGATATTCTAACTGCTCAGACCTAATAGGTTTTATCGCATCAAATTCACCTTGCTTCGCTTTCATGATTGGGACATATTCTGGAATTTTCATCATCTCTACTCCTCAACACTTAATAAATGAGAATTGGTTAATAATGCCTTGACCTGATATTGACCAACCAAGTCTGAAAATAAGGTGTAATTTCCCAACTCTTTTCGAATACGCCCTGCAATGATTGCTGGATGAACTCTCAACTCTTTAGCCAACTTTTCAATAGATTCTTTACTTGGTGAGATAAATGCCTCTGTACGTCTCAAAACTCCTCTTGGTATAAATGCCTCTCTTGCCAATCGATTTGCTTCAGCCTCCCTCCGATCCTCCATACTTGATGAATCTAAATCATCGAGAAATGCTTCTGTTTCATCAACATGCTTCCAAATATGTGCGCATTCATGTAGTAACGTAAACCAAAAATTATCCAATCGGTCATATCGTAAACTTAGCCCAATAATAGGAGTGCCGTCACTGTCCTTCAATGCCGCTCCATCAAGATGCGTACCTTTAAGATGAGGCTCAATGACTACAGCAATTCCATGTTTTTCTAAGTATTCAATTGCTAATATTGGCCCATGCTCAAACCAGCTTAATTGAGCTAACTCTCTTAAAAAATTACTATTTATTAAATTAGGGTCATATTTTCCTAGACTATCTTTCTTATCTCTAGCTTGGAGAATGACTCTAGCTAGCCACGCATACAGTGCATACATCGTATTAGGTGTTTGGGCATCACCAGACAACTTTCGTTTAAAAGAAGCTGAGCCGATTTGTAACCCTGATTGAGCAATATATTTTTGGATAATACTCTCAGTTGATGCTGCCGTATCAGCAAGAAATGTTTTTAACCACCCCCTATTTTTCATCTCTTTAACAGGAAATTTAGACCAATCAATATTATTTTTATCTAATGTATTCTTTGAATTTGATAAACCAATTAATGTCTCTACCGACAGTCCCAACCCTACAGATAATGCTCGGATCATATCTACGGTTAAAGCTCTTTTTCGATTAAGAACTTCAGAAACTCTACTAGTAGTACCAAAATATGGGGCCAAATCAGCTTGTTTTAACCCTTTCTCATGCATCCTAAATAGAATTGCATCAATAGGATCAGGCGCCTCTATCGGATATTGTTTATTTTCATAATCTTCTATTAAAACCGATAATAATTCCAACCGATCACTCTCAGGACTTCCTATAGCCGGATTTAGCATAATTAAAGAATGCACTTCGTCAAGATAAGCTTGATACTGCTCTCTTGTACGAATAACTTTAAATTCCATTGTTAGCACCTTTAATGTTTACAGCTTTAATAATCGCTATTCTTTGAGAAAACGCGATTTGTAGACAAATAACCCATTTAGAGTTATGTATCGAAAATTCGAAACATTGATTTTCCAAAATAGATACTTTTGGAAATTGTTTCAGAATATCTTCCGCGCCCCGCCAATGAGCATCACGTATTTCAGAGATCCAACTTATGAGCCATTTTTTAGCAAACTCACACTCAATCACTGTTATTTTTTCAAGACCTAAAAGCTTCATTTAAAAATATTCCCAATTTGGGAATAAATTACACCATTTCAAAATACAACTCAATTCCCATTTTGGTAATTATCATAAACTAATTATTGAGAACTACTTTAATTGCTTAAATATTTATCAGTGATATGGTCTTTGTTAGATTTTTTTGAAATAAAAGAATAAATTTAATTAAATAAATCAATATTTAAAGTTTGATATGTTAGATATTGAATTGACATAAGCTGCCCATAATTCCTTCATTCAAAACCTAATTTAGTCACGGTCTTTCTAACAGAATTACAGTCTGACTAACCTCTAATGATCTTAAATAATAAATAACAGTAAAAATACTTTCTGTTATAGGGATAGGTAGTCTATAGATTGTTTTATGTATGTGGACAAATCCAGACTTGTCCACATATTTAAAATTAGGAGTCACTACCTATGCGTTTGCGCTCACGACTTCTAAAATTTTTCACATATAGGCCATCAATCATTTCTTTTGGCTCTAAAGCTAAGGCGCAATTCGCTAAGGTAGCAATTGTATTATCTGTTAACTTAAAGTCATTAGGTAAGAAACCATATTCTTTCTGACGATTACATTCAATAGCTTCAAATAAAGCTCTAAAATAATCAACTAAGGAAGCTCTCTCACCTATTGTTGCCACTTCAGTAATAGAATCAATAGCAATAGGTACGGCCATTCTTGCATCTTCAGCGATAACTTTCATTACATCATCTAACCGAGGCCAATATTTAAGATCAAACTGACCTTGGAGTTGCTTTAATTTATCTAGCAAAGATGTTCTAAAATACGGATTATTCTGAGATGCTTCACGAATTACATTACCAATGTGATAATGGGTATCTGTCATAAAGCCAGAAGTATTTATTAACTCGGATCTAGTTTCTAGGAGAGCTGCTAATTCATGAGCTTTAATAGAAATTTGCTGATTAATCTCATTCAATTTTTTCTGAGCAGCCCTAGACTTTATTACTTCCTCTGGACTATGCATTGAAGTAATTCCTACTAACAAATCTAAAAAATTTGTGAGGGCTTGATGATATTTCCCTAGTTTTGAATACAACTCACTATAAGCATGTTGTAACTCAACTTTACGCTCAAGTAACCTATCAATGATTATATTTTCACTAGGAAGTATCTTGGCTTGCGTATTAGTAGCTTTTTTATCTAATAGAATAGCTACACATACCTCTTGAGCTTTTATTTCATCTATAGACTTCATGATTTCATCTCTGTAATTGGTTCTGCTTACAGTGTAATTAGCTCAATTAAATCTGTCGGTATCTGAGTAATAATAACTTTTATAGTACTCAGATACCTCCTTTCTCATGAAAGAGTATATAAACAGTAGACTAGTTTTATTGGGAATTATATTAAGCAACTAGAGTCTAGTTAAAATTTTCCAGTTATTGATCACTTACTAAATTAGAACCAATACCACCAAAAAAACATAAGTGTTTGATATAAAAATATATAAACCTTCTATAGCCTCAGCCATCCTTTATTTAAGAATTTTTAATCTATAGCTAAGTAAACAGCTATTTCATCGACTACTGCTTTGGCTGTTCTAGAAACTCCGATTAATGTTGCCGATGCCATGCCTGTCCATTCACCATAACCAACTAGCCAAAGATTGTTTATTTTTATTGAACGTCCATCATTGACAGCAACAGTCTGATTAGGTTCTATCACTCTAAGACTCCTTAAGTGATTTAGGGAAGCTTTGAAACCTGTACACCAAATCACAGCATCGACCAATTGTGTTGAACCATCCTCCCAAACAACCGAATGTTCTTTAAATGCTTTAAAGGGTTCTCTGCTATGTAATACCCCACGTTCACGTGCATCTTTGACACTGTCAATCATGACAATATCCCCTAGACCACCAATGGGTTGATCAACTATTCGTCCCTCCTGTTGTGCCTTCAAACGTTCTGTTGCTCGAAGGAATAAAACACGCCCATCAACATCATCCGATAAAAATTGAGGAGGAGTTACTGTGATCCAAATAGTGTCTGCAACTTCTGAGACTTCAGCAAGAATTTGAGCACCAGAGTTACCTCCTCCTATCACTAGAACCTTTTTATTAATAAAAGGTTCTGGATTAACATAATGTGCTGAATGGGTTTGTATTCCTTTAAATCTTTCTAATCCTTCGTAATGTGGAATATAAGGCTGACTCCATGTACCTGTAGCACTGACAACCGCCTTTGCTCGCCAATATTTATCACCCGCATATACATCTAAGCAGTCATTTTTTTTCTCAATATGATCAACATGTATAGGTCGAATGACAGGAAATTGATAGCGTTGTTCGTATGCAGATAAGTATTGAATCACCTCATTCCGCGTTGGATAAGTTTGTTCAGTTTTTGGCATCATCCAGCCCGACAACGAACTCCAAGTATTTGGAGAAAAAAGACGTAAAGACTCCCAAGCATGTAACCATGCACCACCTGCCTGATTTTGGTCATCTAAAATCACAAATGGAATTTTCTTACGTTTTAAAAAATAAGCTGTAGCAAGAGCTGCTTGTCCACCACCAATAATGACTACATCTACTTCAGCTTGTAATTGAGACAAAGTATCGCTCCCCCCTTCTTTATTGTCATAAACAAAATCAAAAGCCCAATCTGTTAAACAGACTGGGCTTATTTCTTAAAATTTTCAAGTGATTGAATTAGCTTTTCAATCGTTCAATTGATCTAGATATTTTTCAGCATCTAGAGCAGCCATACAGCCTGATCCAGCAGAAGTAATCGCTTGGCGATAAATGCTGTCAGCGACGTCACCAGCAGCAAAAACACCAGCTACAGAGGTTGCTGTTGCATTACCAGAAGTACCGCTTTGTACTTGGATATAGCCATCACGTAAGTTTAATTGACCATCAAACATACCAGTATTTGGTTTGTAGCCAATTGCAACGAATAGACCATGAACCTCTACGTCTTGCTTAGATTCATCTTGAGTTGATTTAAGGCGAACACTTGTTACACCAGTATTGTCACCCAATACTTCTTCAACTTCGTGATTCCAGATAATGCTGATTTTGCCTTCTTTTTCTTTGACAAATAAATGATCTTGCAAAATCTTTTCAGAACGTAAGCTATCACGGCGGTGTACTAGCGTTACATGTGAAGCAATATTTGATAAATAAAGTGCTTCTTCAACAGCAGTGTTACCACCACCTACAACCATTACTTTTTGGTTTTTGTAGAAGAAACCATCACATGTTGCACATGCGCTTACGCCTTGTCCCATAAAGTTTTGTTCAGACTCTAGGCCAAGATATTGAGCTGTAGCACCAGTTGCAATAATCAAAGCATCACATGTGTACTCTTCCATATCACCTTTAAGAACGAAAGGACGTACATTTAAGTCCACTTCGTTAATATGGTCATAGACGAGTTCTGTACCAAAGCGTTCAGCATGTGCTTGCATACGATCCATTAATGCAGGACCTGTTAAACCTTCAGGATCGCCCGGCCAGTTGTCAACTTCGGTTGTTGTTGTAAGTTGGCCGCCAAGCTGTAAACCTGCAATTAAAGTAGGTTTAAGGTTTGCACGCGCTGCATATACTGCTGCACTATAGCCCGCAGGGCCAGAACCGAGAATTATCAGACGTGAATGTCTACTTTGCATTTAGTTCTCTCCAATGTATTACAGACTACGCTGGTTAACACGTTTAGATAATTCTTCAGCAGATTCTTTACGCTCAGAATATCGATCAGTTAGATACAGGCTTTGTCCACGCGTAAGTAATGTAAACTTATAGAGTTCTTCCATCACATCTACTATACGATCGTAATAAGAAGATGCTTTCATACGTCCATCTTCTTCAAACTCTAAAAAGGCTTTAGGAATTGAAGATTGATTCGGGATTGTAATCATCCGCATCCAGCGCCCCAAAATACGCATCTGGTTAACGCTATTAAAAGATTGTGAACCACCACTAACTTGCATAAGTGCTAAAGTTTTACCTTGCGTCGCACGTATTGCACCACCAGCCAAAGGAATCCAGTCGATTTGGGATTTAAAAATAGAACTCATAGAACCATGACGCTCAGGTGAACACCAAACCATACCCTCTGACCAAGCCAAAAGTTCATGCAATTCTTTTACTTTTGGATGTTCAGTATCGGCATCTTCTGGCAAAGGCAATCCTTTCGGATGAAAAATTTTCACCTCAGCACCAAACTCCTCCAAGATTCGTCCTGCTTCCATCACCGCTAAACGACTATAAGAACGTTCACGATTCGAGCCATACAACAATAAGATGCGTGGTGCATGATCCAGTGCTTTAGCTTGAACTTTCTCTAAAGTAGGTCGATCAAGAAGATTCATATCAACATTTGGGAGATTCATAGATTTACACCGATTCAAAATACTTTTTTCTTAGCCATAAAGAGACACTGACCAAAGCAATCAAAACTGGTACTTCAACTAATGGCCCAATGACTGTAGTAAATGCCACAGGCGATGCTAAACCAAAGGTTGCAATGGCTACAGCCAGTGCTAACTCAAAATTATTACCCGTAGCAGTAAATGAAATTGCTGTAGTTTTTGGGTAGTCATTACCCATCCACTTACTCATAAAGAAACTAATGAAGAACATTACGATAAAGTAAATTGTTAATGGAATCGCAATTCGAATTACATCCAAAGGCAGACTCACTACATCTCCACCTTTGAGACTAAACATAGCAACAATAGTAAACAGTAATGCCAATAGACTTAATGGACTGATCTTCGGTAAAAAGACATTTTGGTACCACTCTAAGCCTTTGGCGTTGACTAAGATCAAACGGGTCAAGAAACCAAGAAAAAAAGGAATACCCAAGTAAATCAATACCGCGTGGGTAATCGTCCAAAAATCCACATTGATTACTTGCCCAGCAATACCAAAATAAGGTGGTAAGAAGGTAAGAAATAACCAAGCATAAGTACTAAAGAACAAAATCTGAAAGATACTATTGAATGCAACCAATGCTGCTACATATTGGTTATCGCCGCAGGCTAAACCATTCCAAACTAAAACCATTGCAATACAACGAGCTAATCCGATCAGGATTAGTCCAGTCATATACTCTGGATAGCTATGCAAAAAAATAATTGCTAATGCAAACATTAATACAGGAGCAATAATCCAGTTCTGTACTAAAGACAAAGTTAATGTTCTTTTGTCTTTAAATACTTGTGGTAGAGCTGCATAGTCCACTTTGGCTAACGGTGGATACATCATCAGAATCAAACCAATCGCAATTGGAATATTGACAGAATCCACACTCATTTTGTCTAAAGTAACAGAAGCTTGAGGTAAGAAGACACCTATCGCAATCCCCACCCCCATCGCAATGAAAATCCATAGCGTAAGGTTACGATCTAAAAATGACAGTCTTTGTTGAGCCATGATTTTCTCATTCAATATCTGATATGTGATTGATTGCAGCAATTAATTCAGGACGAGACATATTTGCTGTATCAAGTGCAAATAAAGCATCTAAACGACGGTTGATATGGTCTACTGTCACTAGGAAAGCTTTTAATTTTTCCTCTTTAGGCAAGTCTAAATGTGATGGATCAGCCAAGCCCCAATGTGCCTTGATCGCTCCCCCTAAATAAAGAGGACAAGCTTCTTGAGCTGCTGAATCACACACAGTAATCACTACATCAGGTTTATATTGCTCACAGTCATCAATGGTTTTACTCCATAAACCTTCTGTTGAAAGACCAAGGTTTTCCAAAGTTTCAATAGTCAATGGATGCACCTGTCCTGATGGCTTACTACCTGCACTGTATGCTTTCCAGTCATGAGGAGCACGACTGTTAAAAAGCACTTCAGACAAAATGCTACGACAACTATTTCCAGTACACAAAAACAGGAATTTCATAATCTATTACTCACAATAACTATTTATAGAAAGCGTGTTGGTATTGCTTACAACTTGACTAGATGATGTTTTTTTTAAAGTATCTAGAATTTCAAAACACCATGCTGGAAGTTGTTGATTAATGCTGTAGTACACCCATTGGCTTTGTCGTCTGTCTTGTAAGAGACCAGAAGAGCGTAATAAAGCTAAATGCCTAGAAATCTTTGGTTGACTCAGTTGTAGCTTTTCTGTCAGATCACAAACACAGAGTTCATTATTCTCAGCAATTAAAGTGACAATATTGAGACGGGTTTCATCTGATAAGCATTTAAAAAAATTAACTTGATCCATCTTTGCTACCTATAAAATTGGATATGCAGATAATCACATACAAGAACTAAATTTTTTAATTTACTCTCTGACCATTTTCGTCGATCACTTGTTCACCATCTTCTTTAGTGAAAGCACCTTTTTGTGGTAATGGCAGAATATCTAAGACAGCTTCTGAAGGACGACTTAAGCGAGTACCTAATTCAGTAACAACAAATGGTCGATTAATCAAAATAGGATGTTCAAGCATAAAACTGAGTAGTTGTTCATCACTCAAATCACTACGATCAAGCTGTAAATCCCGATAAGGATCTACATTCTGACGAATAGCCTCTCTTACTGTTAAGTTTGCATCCTGAATCAATTTAACTAATTCGTCATGACTAGGTGGTGTAATGAGATATTCAATAACGGTTGGTTCAATTCCTGTATTGCGAATCAAAGCCAAAGTATTCCGAGAGGTGCCACAAGCAGGATTGTGATAAATCTTTACATCTAATGAAGTTGTCATGAAACTGGGACCTTTAATATATTAATATCTTTATATACGAATTAGCATATATATGCAACTTCATATATGATGGTCTGCAAAATACAATCCATTAAATAAGCTAGTTAAATTTGAAAAACTGCTGTAAACAATTCATTTTAGATTAATAATTTAGCAATAATATTAAATAAGCTAATATACGTATCAGTAAGTTTGAGAAACAAATGTGATCACTAACTTTTTATTCAGGCTAACTTCTTCAATACACCACATTTGTCCACTGTACATAACCCATCACAAGTCTTTCTTATTTCTAATAGCTGCTGTATGAGTTTCTGCTGATTCCGAATATTTTCCTTAACATCGTTAATATGTGAATCGATAAGCTCATTCACATCAGAACAATTTAGATTAGGCAGATCCTTATAATTTAGTAATTTTTTAATTTCAGTTAAGTTCATATTCAAAGAACGGCAATTCACAATAAATTTCAACCGATCAATGTAATCTTCAGTATATAGTCTATAGTTACCTTGAGTTCGATCAGGTTTCGGGATTAAACCTTCTTTTTCATAAAACCGTATTGTCAGTACTGAGCACGACGTTTTTTCAGAGAGCTCGCCTATCTTCATAAACATTATGAAATACTCAAAATCCAACTTGACTCTATAGTAGCTATAGAGATTTTAATATGCAATAAGTAAAGATATGACTATGGGCACATCAATGAGTGGTTGCGGTTGTAATAAAGAAAGTTCTTGTGAAGACACTAATCAAAATGAATCAGAAACAAATTCTGGTAACAATAAAGATTTAACTACTGAAGAAAGTAAAAGCTCTTGTTTTGGTAATGAAGAAGTACCTAAACAATCTAAAACAGATGAAAAAGATTCTTGTGCTAGTACTCAGCCATGTTCTACGCAGTCAAACTCATGTTGTGGCCCAAATTCGATAAGTTCATCTGAGACAGTTAGTGATAATGAGGGTGTGGCGACTTTCATCAGTAACTATAACATCCCTAAAATGGATTGTTCCGCAGAGGAACAAATGGTTCGGATGACTTTATCTTCTTTGGTAAATGTTAAGAGGCTAGTTTTTGATTTGCCGAATCGAAACCTAAAAGTTATACATAATGGTGAAAGTAATGAAATCACTGCAAGACTTGAAGCTCTTGGGTTTGGAGCAAAATTAAATAAAACTGAAGCCGATGTAAATAAAGAGCATGCAAAAGAAGTCAGTACGTTTCTGATTCCGAAAATGGATTGCTCTGCTGAGGAGCAAATGGTTCGAATGGCACTATCTTCAGTGAATGAAGTCAAAGGTCTGACATTTGATTTACCTAATAGGAAATTAAAAGTTTTTCATAATGATGGTCTTAATGAAATTACTAGCAAACTTGAGGCCCTTGGTTTTGGTGCCAAACTAGAAAGTACTGTTACATCTGTCGGTGAAATTCCGGAAAAAGCAGATACATCTGAACAAGCAAAAGTTTTAAAAATTCTTTTAGCAATTAATCTCTTACTGTTCATGATCGAATTTATCAGTGGTTTAGTTGCTGCTTCTACAGGCTTGATTGCCGACTCATTGGATATGCTTGCTGATGCCACAGTGTTTGGAATAGCACTGTTTGTTGTTGGTAAAAGTGTAAAAAAACAATTAAAAGCAGCGCATCTTTCAGGCTGGTTACAGTTAATTCTCGCTACTTCTGTAATTGTAGATGTTGTGCGTCGGTTCATTTATGGTAGTGAGCCAGAGTCTTTCTTGATGATTGGAATTGCTGCTTTAGCGCTAATTGCCAATTTTTATTGTATATACCTAATGTCTCATCAAAAAAATGATGGTGCACACATGAAGGCTAGTTGGGTCTTTTTATCCAATGATATCATAGTCAATCTAGGTGTAATTTTTGCTGGCTTCCTTGTTGCGTTGACAGGTTCCGCATATCCAGATCTTGTTATAGGAATAATTGTTTCACTTTTCGTACTTAACGGTGCTCGAAAAATTTTGGCATTGAAATAAGGGTCGTAAAAATGAATTTATTCCAAGGTAAACCAAATCAATTTGTCAAAATTGTTGACCTAAAAAAAGGTAACCAATATTTAGATAAAAATGATCCAGTTCTAGAACGACTTGAATTGTTAGGTTTCAGAATTGGTGAAACTTTACAAGTTCTAGCTAAGGGACTTTTCGGTGGTGATCCAGTATTGGTTCAAATTGAAACTTCTCGATTTGCGTTAAGAAAGAATGAAGCTGAACGAATTTTTGTAGAGATTGTTTCAAATGAACAGTAAAAATATTGCACTTATTGGTAACCCAAATTGTGGGAAAACATCTCTCTTTAATACTTTAACAGGCACTCGTCAAAAAGTAGCTAATTATGCTGGTGTTACTGTTGAGCGGAAAGAAGGTTTCTTTAAACTACCTTCTGGTGAATCAGTTCGAGTTTTAGATTTGCCCGGCACATACAGCTTAAAGCCTACGAGTCTAGATGAAGAGGTAACAAGGGCTGTATGCTTAGGTGAGCTTGAGGGTGAGGTTCTACCTGATATATATGTATGTGTGGTTGATGCCACTAATTTACATTTACATTTAAGTCTTGTGCTTGAAATAAGGGCATTGAATCGACCAATGCTTCTTGTTTTAAATATGATGGATGAGGTCAAAAAGCGTGGTATTTCGATAGATATTAATAAGCTATCAGAATTGTTGGGTATCCCTGTTATTGAGGCTGTTGCCGTTAAAACTAAAGGCGTGCAAGAACTACTAAATCAATTAGATCAAAAAAATCTATTTGTCACTCCTTATCATTCTGATCTGAATCATTTTGATCAGATTAAAAATATTACTAAACAGGTAATTTTAAAAAATGATAACGGTGATGCAAGAACAGCTTTCTTGGATAAAATTTTCTTACATCCTGTACTTGGTTTAGTCATCCTAACGCTTACCATGTTTGTCATGTTCCAAGCCGTTTTTATCTGGGCACAACCTTTTATCTCATTAATTGAAAATGCAATTGCTTGGTTAGGAGATACAATTGGCCCGCTTATTACTCATCCATTACTTAGAAGTCTTATTGTTGATGGGGTAATCGCTGGATCGGGTAGTGTTTTGGCTTATATGCCGCAGATCCTTATCTTATTCTTCTTTATTTTAATTTTAGAAGAATCAGGTTATTTGCCACGAGCAGCATTCCTTTTGGATAAATTAATGTCCAAAGCTGGTTTAAGTGGACGTTCCTTTATTCCACTATTATCTAGTTTTGCCTGTGCTATTCCTGGTGTCATGGCAACACGAAGCATTAGTTCGGAAAGAGATCGTTTAGCAACCATTATGATTGCGCCATTAATGACTTGTTCTGCAAGATTACCTGTTTATGCTTTGCTAATTGCGGCATTCATTCCAAACAAATTAGTTTATGGTTGGTTGAGCCTACAAGGTTTAGTTCTTTTTGGACTATATATGGCTGGAATTGTTTCAGCATTATGTGTTTCTTTATTTTTGAAACTAGTTAGAAAAGATAAAACAGAAAGTATTTTTATCTTTGAGTTGCCTACTTATCGATTGCCAGATATTCGAAACGTTGCATTAGGACTTTATGATCGAGCTACGATCTTTCTAAAAAGAGTTGGTGGTATTATCGTAGCATTATCTATATTGCTTTGGGTGTTGGTTACGTTCCCTCAACCACCTGAGCATGCCACGATGCCTGCTATCAACTATAGTTTAGCTGGACAACTTGGACACATTATTCAGCCTATATTTGCACCTATTGGCTTTACTTGGGAAATCTGTATCGCATTAATTCCTGCTATGGCTGCAAGGGAAGTTGTCATTGCTGCTTTAGGTGTAATTTATGCTATGTCTGGAGATGAAGATACTGTAACTCAAACATTGTTGAGTCAAATCTCTGGTCCTGATGGTTGGGGGCTAGCTACAGGGATGTCATTATTAGTTTGGTACATTTTCGCACCACATTGTCTTGCAACATTAGCGACCATTCGTCGTGAAACTAGTAGCTGGAAACAGCCTGTTATTATGGCGACTTACTTATTTGGGCTTGCGTATTTCTTTGCCTTCATTACATATCAGCTTATTAGTAGACTTTAATCAAAATAAGAATATTTCATAAAGAAAAATGGATGCCTTCGCATCCATTTTTCTTTTAAGTATCAAACTGATTATGAGCTTTTTTTCACAGCAACAATAATCTGACTCTCACCCTCTATTTTTAATTCGAAGTCAACCTTTTCCCCTACAGTTAAACCATTCAATAATGCTGGATCTGCAACTTTAAAGCCCATGGTCATTGCAGGCCATTTAATTGCAGGAATTGCTTCATGGTCGAGTGTTAGAATATTTTCTTTCGTATCAATAGCAGTAATCACACCAACAGCTTGAGCTGTTGCAACTGTAGATGACTCTTTACTCATCTGCTCCATCGGTGCTTCCGATTTCTTTTGCTCTGATGCCTCATTTTTGCTACATGCACTTAACGCAGCAACAGTTGCAACAAGAGCCACAATTTTCATAAATTTCAACATAATAAAACCTCTTTTGACGAAATAATAAAACTATCAATTCTTTGATAGTTTTCTTTTGATTAAAAGCTGATATGCCGCAGGGATAACAAACATAGATAAGAGAGGGGCTGAAATCATGCCCCCAACCATAGGTAAAGCAATACGACTCATTAATTCAGAACCTGTTCCAGTCCCCAACAGAATAGGGATTAACCCCGCCAAAATGACAGCGACTGTCATTGCTTTAGGGCGAACACGTAGCACGGCCCCTGTATGAATTGCCTCATTGAGTTGTTGCTCTGTTAAGGATGCCGTTGAAGAAGATAGGCTTTGCTGTGCATGCTCAATTGCTTGCTTTAAATAGAACAACATGACTACACCAAACTCTGCGGCAACACCAGCAAGTGCAATAAAACCAACAGCAATCGCAACCGAAAAGTGATAATCACTCAAGTACATAGCCCAAATACCACCAATCAAGGCAAAAGGTAGTGTTGCCATAATCAGAACAGCATCTTGTACTTGCCTAAAAATCAAATAGAGCAATAGAAAAATGATCATCAAAGTAATTGGAATAACAACTTTTAAGCGAGCATTCGCACGCTCCATGAACTCAAACTGTCCTGAATAGCTAATGCTCATGGCAGAAGAACGTTTTACTTTTTGGTCTATGGCCTGCTTCAAATCTTGTACAACCGAAGCTAAGTCACGTCCTTGTACATCGACATAGACCCAACCACTTGGACGGGCATTCTCACTTTTAAGCATTGGCGGCCCATCTGTAATTTGAATATTCGCAACACTACTCAAGACTATTTGTTGACCAGATTCAGTTAGAATCGGTAAATTTCTTAAGGCTTCCAGTGAATCTCGAATCTCTCGTGGGTAACGTACATTAATGGGATACCGTGCCAAGCCTTCAACAGTTTCACCAATATTTTCCCCGCCAATCGCTGATGAGACGATTTGCTGTACATCTTTAATATTGAGACCATATCGCGCAGCCTGCATACGGTTAATATCAACATCAACATATCGACCACCTGTGAGCCGTTCAGCTAAAGCTGAACTAACACCGGGCATCTGTTTAGCCACTTGTTCAATTTGCTGTGCTACCCGATCAATATCTTGCAGATCATTTGCTGAAACCTTAATCCCGATTGGACTTTTCACCCCAGTTGCCAACATATCAATCCGGTTACGGATAGGTGGCACCCAAATGTTTGTTAAACCCGGTACTTGGACTGCCTTATCTAGTTCTTTTATCAATTTGTCAGGTGTCATACCTGAACGCCATTCAGACCGTGGTTTGAACTGAATCGTGGTTTCAAACATTTCTAATGGTGCAGAATCTGTGGCTGACTCAGCGCGACCAGCTTTACCGAATACTGTTGCAACTTCAGGAACGGTTTTAATCATTCGATCAGTCTGTTGGAGTAGCTCAGAAGCTTTTGCTGCGGACAATCCCGGTAAAGCTGAAGGCATATACAGTAAATCACCTTCATCCATATTGGGTAGAAACTCCCCACCTAACCGTGTTAAAGGGAAAAGACTAATAAGGAAAATTAGCAATGCACCAAGTAAAATTGTCTTTGGATGAGCTAAAACCTTATCCAACATAGGGCTGTATATTTTGATCAGAAAACGGTTCAGTGGATTACGCTGTTCAGAAGGTAATTTCCCTCGAATCCAATAACCCATTAAAACGGGAATCAAGGTAATGGATAAACCTGCTGCTGCTGCCATTGCATAGGTTTTAGTAAATGCCAGTGGTGAGAACAAGCGACCTTCTTGTGCCTGTAAAGTAAAAATAGGAATGAAGGATAAGGTAATGATGAGTAGACAGAAAAATAAAGTTGGCCCGACCTCACTGGCAGAACGTGTAATGATGTTCCAACGGACTTGTGCTTCCAAGACTTGCTCAGGATGTTCGTGTTGCCAAGTTTCGATATGCTTATGTGCATTTTCAACCATTACAATTGCGGCATCGACCATAGCGCCAATCGCGATAGCAATACCACCCAACGACATGATATTGGCATTTAGCCCTTGATAATGCATCACCAAGAAAGCAGATAAAATCCCAAGCGGCAAAGAAACAATAGCCACCATTGCTGAACGTAAATGCCAGAGGAAGAGTCCACAGACTAAAGCCACCACAATGAACTCTTCAATTAATTTATGGCTGAGATTTTCTACTGCTCTATCAATCAATTGACTGCGATCATATACAGGAACAACTTGTACACCTTTCGGTAGACTTTGTTGTAATTCAGCTAGCTTCGCTTTCACAGCAGTAATCGTTTCACGTGCATTTTTACCTGCTCGTAAAATCACGACACCCCCAACCGTTTCACCTTGCCCATTCAATTCACTGATGCCACGACGCATTTCTGGACCAAGTTGAATAGTTGCAACATCACCTAAAGAAACAGGAACACCGAAACTATTTGTTCGTAAAGGAATTTGGCGAAAATCATCTAAAGTTTTTAAATAACCAGAAGCCCGCACCATATATTCCGTTTCAGCCATTTCCAGAACTGAACCACCAGTTTCCTGATTAGCTTTTTGAATCGCCTCAATGACATTGTTTTGTGTGACACCTAAAGTAGCCATCTTGCTTGGGTCTAAGACAACCTGATATTGCTTAACCATTCCCCCAATTGTGGCAACTTCAGCCACGTTAGGTAATGTCTTCAGTTCATACTTTAAAAACCAGTCTTGTATGCTTCTCAGCTCCGAAAGATCATGCTGTCCTGTTGGGTCTACTAATGCATATTCATAAACCCAACCAACGCCAGTGGCATCTGGTCCCAATGAAGATTTCGCATTTGCAGGCATTTTCCCTTGAATTTGATTTAGATACTCCAATACACGAGAACGGGCCCAGTAAAGGTCAGTATGTTCATCAAAGATGACATAAACAAATGAGTCACCAAAAAAAGAATAACCGCGAACAGTTTTAACACCCGGTACCGATAACATGGTTGTTGTTAAAGGGTAGGTCACCTGATTTTCAACAATTTGTGGTGCCTGACCAGAAAAATTAGTTCGAATAATTACTTGTACATCAGACAAATCTGGTAATGCATCGACCGGAGTATTCTTTACGGCCCAAGTTCCCCAAGCAGCCAGAATTAAAGCGGCTAACAGGACAAATACACGATTCGCAATTGAAAAACGAATAACACGGGCAATCATAATCGTCCTCCCGTTTAGTTCTTCATAGATGTCATAGACATCTTGGAAATGTCAGAAATAACGTAAGTATCTCTAGCATGTGTAAATCTAAAACGGACCTGATCGCCTTGCTGAATTTGGGTAAATGGTTGCACTGGTTGTTTAAAGCTCATAGTCATAGCCCCCCAACCCAACTCAGGAATCGCCTGATGTGAAATGGTAATGTCTTGAGCTGTGACTTTTTCAACTTTACCAATGCCTTGATATATTGATGTCTTAACCACTTGGGATGAAGTCATCGATTGTCCAGTGTTCAGCTTATCCAATACACCT
The DNA here is from genome assembly GCF_000313935.1 of Acinetobacter sp. WC-141. GTDB lineage: Bacteria > Pseudomonadota > Gammaproteobacteria > Pseudomonadales > Moraxellaceae > Acinetobacter. The sequence goes on from NZ_AMSS01000050.1 coordinate 79,381, forward strand.
TGTAAATTTGCTTCAGAATCAATCAGGAATTGCCCTGAAATTACTACCTTCTGACCAGCTTTCAACCCTTGTAGAATTGCAATTTTATTGCCATCACTTTGACCTAACTGTACTACAACAGGTTCAAAACGCCCTTGCTCATGTCCCACAATGACAACGTTCCGAGTACCTGTACGTATAACAGCTTGCTCTGGTATAACTAAATTGCTTTGTGGGTTGTTGGAGAATTTAACAGAAGCAAACATTCCCGGCTTGAGCATTCCCTCTCTATTGGGCAACTCAATACGAACTTTTATGGTTCTACTCGTGCTATCCAAAGTTGGTAAAATATCAATAACTTTACCGGACACTATTTGAGGGTATGCAACAAAAGTAGCTTCAACTTTCATTCCCCGTTTTATCCCGGCAATTTGTGCTTCTGGAACAGATGCTTCTAACCAGATTGGGCTTATCCCCTTGATGGTGACAAGCGTTTGCCCCATAGCTAAAGCCATTCCATTGCGGACTTCTAACGAATCAATAAATCCACTCACAGGTGCACTTAAAGTCATATTGGATTGCACTCGATGTGTCCGCTCGACTTGATTAATCACATTTTGTGGGATTCCTAAAAGCTGTAAACGTTGTCGGCTTGCCTGAATAAGAGAACGATCTCCAGTTCGAAGTACAGCTAGAAATTCAGTTTGTTCTCCTGTCCATTCGGGTATTGAAATATCAGCTATGGGACTGCCTTGCGTCACCATATCCCCAACGGCATGTCCGTACACTCGTTGGACGAAACCACTTGCCCTTGTTTGTAAAATAGCTACCTGTCGTTCATTGGTCTGCAATATACCATTGGTTAACAAAGCATTTCCCATCACAGCTTGTTCGACTGAAGCATAACGGATTGCTAAATTTTGTTGGAGGGATGGATCAATCTTAACCGCAGGATAACTGTCTTCAGTCATCATAGTATTTTCATCTGCATATTTAGGAACCAGTTGCATGTCCATAAATGGCGATTTCCCCGGTTTATCAAAATGCTGTTCAGGTTTCATTGGGTCGTACCAATACAACACTTTGGCAGCCTGTTGCGGACCTGATTGAGGATTGTATTTCTGATGTGCAATCCAGTATCCAGCGCCACCACCCGCAGCCAGACTAATTACCGCAACGCCCATGACAGTAAGTGCTAATTTATTTCTTAACATTATGGCTGCCCCTCAACATGGTTTAAGGTCGGTTCTTCAAAGGCATAATAAAGTTGGGCTTTAGTCACAGCCTGTTGCTGTTGGAGATCAATGAGACGCAAACGCTGTTCTAAAAGAGCTTGTCGAGCAGCAATAACATTAGATAAATTACTTTTACCTGCTTGATAGCTTGCCAACTGTAAACCCACTTTTTGTTTAGCGAGTGGAATACTTGTTTGCATCGCACGTCTAATTTGCTGATCAAGTGCATCAAGATCGGATGACCCATCATCTAGCATAGTGAGATGGTCACGGTATTGGACTTCTTGATCGGCAGTAATCCTGTTTTGTTCGGCTAAAGCTGCCCGAATGAGTGGACTACTACGTCTTTTTGAAAACACAGGAAGCTCTGTTGTTAGTTGCACCCCGATCATATCGCCAAATTCGGGTGCTCGATGCTGATAAGCAAGTTCAATACCCCAATCTGGTTTCTGTAAAGCCTGAGCTTGCTTCAGTTTTGCTTCAGCAGTTTGCTTTTCTGCCTGAAATGCTTTTAATTCAGGATGTTGATGCAAATGATGATATAGCTTTGATCTATCAAGGTAGATAGATGGTGCTTGGTCAGGTAAGGTTTCAATTTGAGAGAGATTTTCAGTAGGTTCTGCACTGACTAACCGATGCAACTCCAACTTGGCTTTATTTAAATCACGAAGTAAATCATCCTTCTGGTCAAGCAATACCGTGGCTTCTTGTCTTGGATCAAGTGCATCGGCAATGATTGTACGACCAGAGATGACCTGTGTTTGAGTAATTTGAGAAAGTAATCGATTCTCTGAAAACAGTTCATCGTATAGTGCTAATTTACGTTCAAGATAAAAGCGCTTAAGCCAAGCAGATGCGACTTTCTGACGTAACTCAATACGCAGAATCTCAGTTTGAGCATTGGCCGAACCTAGTTCAGCTTTTGCTAAATCGACCTCAGCTTGTCTTTTGGCACGATTTGGAAAATCTTGCATCACGCCAATTTTTTGCATAGTCATACCTTCGCGTGTGACTGACCATGCGGCATCGCCGGATACAGGGTAATTATCTAAACCTACAAATAATTTAGGGTTGGGTAAAATACCTGAAGCTGAAACTACATTCTCGGCCCCTTCAATCTGGGCGCTATTTGCTCTTAGGGTAGGTGCATATTGCTCAGCGAGATTCAAAGCTGTATCCAAGGTCAGTGGCTGGGCATAAGCATGACCATAGGTCAAAGAGAAGCAAGCCACAGCAATTGACAATCCCCCCCATTTTCGAGACAGTTTTTCTTTATAAAAGTCCATATTTCTAGCTCTAAAAAGATGTACACGCGCGCGTGCAGAACATCCATAGAAAACTCTATGAATGATAAAAAAATCATCAGATTAGTTAGAGCGTGGGGGTTTCCATAAACCAGAAGGGTATGGAGAAGGAAGGTCTTGATCTGGAGAATAAAAAATAGATCGTTCTATTGGAGAGAACACAATTGAGTGCGAAATATCTTGAGCAATGTTGGCATAAGCAATCTTGGCAAAAGACATAATACAATCTTGCTCAGACATACATGATGGATCATGTATATCTTTTTTTATCTTCACCTCGGTTTTCATACAGTCAGTATGCATCATGCCCTGATTTGAAGACATTTCCATTTGCATGGATATCTGTTCAGATGGCATTAAACATCGCTTATGTACAGACGAAGCAGCAGCAGCCGATCCTACTAATAGGATAGCAAACGATAAAAACAGCGATAAGCATGTCTTTAACCACTGCATAAAGATAAGACCAAAATTTAAGCTTTTTTAGTTTTACAGATTCGAAAATAAATAGCAACAAGTTCATGAATGATAGCTTCAGCTATCATTCATGATACTAAGTCATATTACCTTAAAAAACTAATTCGATACCTGCACCATATTTCCAACCTTTTTCAGACTCAGTAGCTTCTTGCATAGTGGTAGCTTTTTGTCCTTTTTCATATTGATAAGCAATATCTACAAAAGGTCGGATTCTCTTAGTAACTTCATATCTGGTTTTAATACCTGTCTTTAATTCAGATAAACCTGATTTTGCAGCATAGTTAGAATTATCGCTAAACACAGTATCTACTTCGAGATAAGGTTGTGTGATCAATTTCTGTGTTAACAAGAAATCACGCTCGACTTCCAAGCTTGCTCCCCAGAAATTATTCTCACCACCGTACAAATAAGCTTGGGTTTCAAAGAAATAGGGAGCCAATCCCAATACGCCAATAACACCATCAACCCGATCACTATTGCTGTTATTTTTATCTTCACTATATCTCACCCCCGCCTGTACATCCCAGAAGGGTGCTACATTACGGCTATAAAGTGCAGACACATCATATTTTGGATCATGACTTTCTACTTTATCCAAATTTGCTTCAATAAATAGGCGATTTTCATCTGTGCCTATCAATGTTTCAATTTTCGATCCTAAAGTACCTTTGCCATCTTCATCCACAGTCCACTCATTCTCAAATTTAGTCGTTTGAAAAACTTGTCCACCATGTTCTTTCAGATGCTTATCATGATTTCGGCTATTAGATGTTTCAACTTCAAGACCTGCATTGTTATCTCCATCATTACCAGAAGTTGAATTTTGATAAGTATTACGGTCAACATAACCTAGCCCACCAGGCTCTTTTAACAGCATTTTCATACTCTCGGACTGAGAGGATTTAATACTATTATCCGTACGTTGAACATCAGTATTATTTGCAAAAGCTAGACCTGATAATCCAATTAAAGCTATAGATAAAAGTGTCTTAGAATATATTTTTTTAGTGGTGCGCATGTTGATTTACCCCCTTATCATTAGTATTAGGTTGAGTAACAACATCTTTCGAAGATGTACTATTACTATCGACATTTGCCACAATAAGTTTATTCATCATTCCAGCAGACATGTGATAGAGCAAATGACAATGGATGGCCCATTCACCTAACTCATCAGCAGTTAATAAAGTTGTAACTGTTTTACCTGGTGGAACAATTACTGTATGTTTATTCGGCATATTACTTGGATCTTGGCCATTTTCCAGTTGCATAAACATGCCGTGTAAATGCATTGGATGAGCCATCATACTGTCGTTAACAAATTTCAAGCGTATACGCTCACCATATTTCACTTTAAATGGTTCAGTTTCATTAAACTTCTTACCATTAATTGTCCAAATATAGCGCTCCATATTTCCCCCTAAACGGATTTCAATTTCACGTTCTGGAGCACGAGTATCTTTTTGAGGGGTTAAAGATTGTAGATCACTATATTGAAGTGCTTTTAGTCCAGCTGGGGTTGAGGCATTCGCCCATCCGTAAACCACCTCATCTGATCCAGAAGAGCTCATTGTTTTTGAAGACATGTCATGATTCATACCTTCCATCGAAGACATGTCGTGATTCATACCTTTCATTGAAGACATGTCGTGATCCATGCCTTTCATCGAAGTCATGTCATGATCCATACCTTCCATCGAAGACATGTCGTGATCCATGCCTTTCATCGAAGACATGTCGTGATTCATACCTTTCATTGAAGACATGTCGTGATCCATACCTTTCATCGAAGACATGTCGTGATCCATACCTTCCATCGAAGACATGTCATGGTTCATTCCCATATCTTCCATCGTCAGTAAAGCACGGGGACGAGGTGTCGGCATCATTATATTTTTTACAGGTGAAGTATTTTCATCATGTAATGTACCGATAGAAAAACCACTTCGATCAATAGATTCAGCTTCAATCTGATAACTTGCTTGTTTCGGTTCTACAATAACATCATAAGTCTCAGCGGTTCCTATCCGGAACTCATCCACTGGCACGGGTTTTACTGGTTGTCCATCCGCGCTGACTACTGTCATTTTCAGATTAGGAATTCTTACATCGAACAAAGACATTGCCGAAGCATTGATAAAACGAAGACGTACTTTTTCTCCAGCTTTAAAATTTCCAGTCCAATTTTGTTCTGGAGTCTTACCATTCATTAAAAACGTATAGTTTGTTACATCAGACATATCTGTCTTAAGCATTCGCATCTGATTCCACATGGAACGATCTTTCCATGTTGCTTTTAAACCATCTCTTTTAATCTGCTTGAAAACATCAATAACCGTTTCTCTTCGATTCTGGTAATAATCAGCTTCTTTCTTGAGATTACTCATAATCTGACCACTAGTAGAATTGTGAAAATCAGAGAGTAAGACTACGTAATCTCTATCAGCTTTTTCTCCAGCCGTTAAAGGAACTTTATTTTTGGGATAAATAACTAGAGGACCATACAAGCCATCTTGCTCTTGGCCTTTACTATGCGAGTGATACCAATAGGTTCCATTCTGACGAACCTTGAATTTATATTCATAGGTTTTATTTGGTGCAATACCATCAAACTTGTTGAACCCAGGTACTCCATCCATAATGCCAGGTAAAATTAAACCATGCCAATGAATAGATGAATCTTGGTTTTTCAACTTGTTGTGTACGCGAATAACGGCATCATCACCTTCCTCAAACTCAAGAAGAGGTGCAACAAACTTACCATTTACAGTAATTCGTTTTAGAGGCTTTCCTGTAATATTCACCGTCTGTTCAGCAATTGTTAAATCATATTCTTTAACCGCTGCCATAACCCAAGTCGACGAAAACAATCCGACTCCTATTAAAAGGACATGACTTAATTTTCTAGACATTTATTTTCACCTATCTATAGTTAATTGAGGGCTAAGCAGGTGGATAAAATACTTTCCCTCAATATCTTATTTCGCGTATTAATTATTTATTTGGCATATTCATTTTAGAATGGTCCATCTCACTCATTTGAGAATGATCCATGTTCATCATTTTAGAATGATCCATTTGGGACATATCAGACATTTGGCTGTGATCATGCTGACTATGGTTTTGTTGATTTTCCTTGCCATCTTTCATATCACAAGGCTTTTTGCATTTCTCTTGTGCTTTTGAATTTACTTTAACTTCTGTACTTACAGTATTTTTCTGTTGAGCATCCGCAGCCCAAGATTGGGTTCCAGCAATTAAAGTCCCAACACACATAAAAGCAGTAAAGCTACGACGGAATAGAGTTTTCATTGATTGCTCCAAAAATAAATTTTATATAACTAACTTATAGGTTGGAACCGGACATCTATGTGACTTGAAAATGACATTTTTGTAATCTACATCGCATCCTGTATTTATAACGTTATTATGGTCTTAATATGCGATACGGGGCTTAATAAATGAGAATCTTACTAGTTGAAGATGAACAAAAAACTGGTGATTATCTAAAGCAAGGTCTTTCTGAGGCAGGATATATTACAGACTGGGTTACAGATGGCTTATCAGGTAAACATCAAGCTCTTTCTGAAGAATATGATCTAATTATACTAGATGTAATGTTACCGAAGTTAGATGGTTGGAATATCATTAATGATATTCGCAAAAGTGGCAAAACTATGCCTATCCTTTTTCTCTCAGCACGTGATCAAATTGAAGATAGAGTTAAAGGCCTGGAACTAGGAGCTGATGATTATCTCGTTAAGCCTTTTGCTTTTGCAGAACTTCTTGCCCGAATTAAAACTTTACTTCGTCGCGGTCAACAAAAGGAAGATAGCAATATTATTACTATTGCTGATCTTGAACTTGATCTTCGTAAACGCCGCGTCACACGTGCTGGACAAAGAATTGACCTTACAGCTAAAGAGTTCGCATTGATGGAATTATTCATGCGTAGACGTGGAGAGATTCTGCCTCGTGCTCTCATTGCTTCTCAAATATGGGATATGAATTTTGATAGTGATACAAACGTTGTAGAAGTCGCTATTAAACGTCTAAGAAATAAAATAGATAGTAATTTTAGTCCTAAGTTGATTCAAAACATCCGCGGAATGGGGTATGTCTTAGAGGTAGAAGATGACTCATAAACTGTTTAATGCGATCAGTTTCCGTATTGCACTCATCTTCTCATTATCTACCATTATTATCTTAATGATTATGGGGCTGGTCATTCATCAGCTTGTTATGCATCATTTTGAAACTCAGGACCGCACTCAGCTAGAAGGGAAAATTCAGCTTTTAGAAAATTTACTGGAACAGAATCCGAAAAATACCGAAGAACTAAAGATATATTTAAAAGATGCTTTAGTTGGTCATCATGACCTAATTGTCCAGATTGAACGTCCAACTGGTCAAATCATTTTTAGTTCAGCACCCGCCGTTATAAAGCCCCAGACATTAGTAAAATCTAAACATACTCCTTGGATAGAATGGAAAATCCAAAGTAAAACATACCGCGGCTTAGTTTATAAAAAGTCATTTGATAAAAATATGAGCATTCCAACTGCTCAGATTATTGTTGGAATCGATACATCTGAACATCAACATTTTTTAAACGACTTTAGACGACAATTGTTATATATCGGAGTTGTGGGCACAATTTGTTTAATGTTTCTAGGTTGGTTTGCTGCATGGAGGGGCTTACGTCCAGTTCAAAAAATGGCAAAAGTTGCAGAAGGCATTTCAGCTCAGCATCTATCTGAACGATTAGCAGTCGATAATACCCCCACTGAACTAAAATCATTAGCCATAGCCTTTAACGATATGTTAGATCGGCTAGAAACTGCTGTAGAAAAACTCTCAGATTTCTCATCTGATCTGGCCCATGAAATTAGAACACCAATTAATAATTTAATGACTCAAACTCAAGTGTGTTTGTCTCGTAGTCGGGATATTAATACTTATCAAGAAGTCCTCTTTTCTAATCTGGAAGAATTTGAACGTTTGGCCCGAATGGTTTCAGATATGTTATTTCTTGCAAAAGCAGAACATGGCCTACACTTACCAAACCTGCAACAGGTCAACCTGGTACAAGAAATTTCTGCTTTATTTGACTTCTATGATGCTATCGCTGCTGAAAAGGGAATGTTTCTAGAACAGAGTGGACAAGGATACGTAAAAGGCGATCCGTCAATGTTACGTCGTGCTCTGAGTAATTTACTATCAAATGCGATCAAATATGGTAAACCTGATTCAGTAATTAAGATTAACTGCCAACAAAATATTGATACCACTATATTTACAATCGAAAATGAAAGCTCTCCAATAACACCTGAGCAGCTGAATCGATTATTTGATCGTTTTTACCGCACGGATGCATCCAGACAAAGAGTTGAGGAAGGCACAGGTTTAGGTTTAGCCATTACCAAGTCAATTCTTGATGTACATGGCGCAATGATTCAAGCTGACTATAGCAACAGCCGTATAGTTTTTAAAATAACTTTTAAAAATTAAATATTTGTAAACAACATATAACTGACTACTCATTTCCAATATCTAAAAAATTATGAGTAGTCAGAAATGATCATTTCCTAACTACGTAGCCTTAAAGCATTACCAATAACCGATGCTGAACTTAGGCTCATTGCTAAAGCTGCGATCATAGGAGAAAGTAGCCAACCGGTAAATGGATATAAAATACCCGCAGCTAAAGGGATGCCTAAAGCATTATAAAGAAATGCAAACATCAGGTTTTGCCTCATATTTTTAATCGTGGCCTCTGACAGGGAACGAGCGATCTCTATCCCCCGTAAATCACCTTTGACTAAAGTGACTTGAGCACTATTCATGGCCACATCTGTTCCTGTTCCCATTGCAATACCAATATCCGCTTGAGCTAAAGCTGGGGCATCATTGATGCCATCACCTGCCATTGCAACCATTCTTCCTTCTTTTTGTAATTTATTAACCAGTTCCAGTTTATCTGCCGGTTTAACTTCTCCATAAACTTCATCAATACCTAATCTAGCTCCAACTGATTTTGCAGTAGTTAAACCATCTCCTGTGGCCATTATAATTCTTAAACCAGAATTCTTCAGAGCATGCACAGCCTCAGGTGTACTGGCTTTGATTGGATCAGAAACAGCCAATAACCCTACGAGCTTCCCATCAACAGCCAAATGCATAACACTCGCACCTTCTGCTCTTAATTGCTCAGCTTGAGGGATATATGCATCAACTGAAATGCCAAGTTGTTCCATTAGAGCTGTATTACCTAATGATAATTGTTGTCCTTCTAACTCGCCCTTAACACCAATTCCAGAACTTGACTCGAAAGATGTCGGTGTTGTTAGTACAAGATTTCTTTCACGGGCAGCCCGTACAATTGCATCTGCTAACGGATGTTCACTACCTTGATCCAAGCTGGCAGCTAATCTGAGTACTTCATTTTCTTCATATCCAGATAAAGCAAACACCTTATCAAATGAGGGGCTACCTTCTGTTAAGGTGCCTGTTTTATCAATAATTAATGTATCAATCTTACGTAAATTTTCTATTGCTGCGGCATCACGGAAGAGTACGCCATTGGATGCTCCACGACCTGTTGCTACCATGATTGACATTGGCGTGGCCAATCCTAAAGCACACGGACAAGCAATAATTAAAACTGCAACAGCATTGATTAAACCGTATACCCAACTCGGTTCTGGACCAAATATTCCCCAACCAAAAAAGGTAAGAATAGATATACCGATCACCACCAGTACAAACCAACCAGCTACCTGATCCGCCATTCTTTGCATAGGAGCTTTAGAACGCTGAGCTTGTGCCACCATTTGAACTATCTGCGAAAGTACTGTTGAAGAACCAACCTTTTCAGAGCGCATCACTAATGAACCGTTCATATTCATTGTCGCCCCTATTACTTGGTCACCTATACGTTTTGTTACTGGAACTGGCTCTCCCGTTAACATCGACTCATCAATAGAACTTGAACCTTCTGTAATTACTCCATCAACAGGTACTTTTTCACCTGGCCGCACTCTCAGTAAATCTCCAACATGTACATGGGAAAGTGGGATATCTTCCTCTCGACCATCTTCGTTAATTTTTCTTGCAGTCTTTGGAGCCAGCCCAAGTAAAGACTTAATTGCTGCCGATGTCTGTGACCGAGCTTTTAATTCAAGTACTTGACCTAATAAGGTCAGTGAAATAATGGCGGCTGTAGCTTCAAAATATACAGCGACACGCCCCATAGAAATAAAAGAATCTGGAAATACTTGTGGGGCCAAAGTCCCAACGAGACTATATAGAAATGCAGCCCCAGTCCCAATTCCGATTAAAGTCCACATATTAGGACTACGATTTAAAATTGACTGCCAACATCTTACAAAAAATGGCCAACCTGCCCAAAAAACGATTGGTAAAGTAAGGACAAGTTCAATCCAGCTTTGCACCTTCATTTCAAACCAATTCAGTTGATGACCAAACATCGCCAAAAATACTACAATTAGGGTCAACGGTAAGGTGTACCAAAATCTTCTTTTAAAATCTTTGAGCTCAGGATTTTCATCTACTTCATCTAAATTTGGAAGCAAAGGCTCTAATGTCATACCGCAAATGGGGCAATTACCAGGATGATTTTGTCGGATCTCTGGATGCATTGGGCAAGTATAAATTGATGAGGTATTTATACTATTTGACTGTGCCTCCATTTTATTTAGAGAGACATTTGTGAAAGCAGATCCATCTTCTTTAGCAAGATACAAAGCAGGATCATGCTTAAATTTTATCTGACATTTTTCACTACAAAAGTAAAAGGTGTTATTGCCAACTTGTTCATGAAATTTAGACTCCTCTGTTACAGCCATGCCACAGACAGGATCGTTATGCGTGTCATTTATAGTTTTCTTTTCATGATAATGGTCCATATATAAACCTCCTTCATATTTGATTTAAAAAAAAATAATTAGCTTCGGATAGAAATAAATTTCCGGTTATTTGAATATTTAATGAACATTTTTCTTGATAAAGTCAGTGTAGCACTTGTGAGTTTTCAATTCTAAAAATGACAAAAATGTAATTTTGGAGTCATCAAGACGTTTCTCTCTTTCTTAAATAATAAGCATACAAAGAGTGATGACCAACGCGATCAATTTAGGAACTTCACTGGGTCATTACTTAGCATGTATTAATTTTAAAAGGTGATGAAATGAAAATTTTCCAAAATAAAGTGTCAGTTCTACGTAATGTACTAGTAGGTGCGACTATGGCTATAGCTGCTTCAAGTGCATTTGCTCATGTCAAACTTGAAAGTGCTACGCCAGCTATTAATGCATCTGTAGCAGGTCAACCAAAAAATATAACTCTAAATTTTGGTGGAGAAGTCATGTTAATGAATGTCAAATTACTTGATGCTCAACGTAAAGACATCCCTTTAAATTACCAAGTAACTCATGATTTAAAAAAATCATTTGAAGTAGCTATACCTAAACTTAAGAAAGGTAAGTACACAGTGGTTTGGACCACAATGGGTACTGATGGCCATAACATGAATGGTGAATATAGCTTCACCATTAAATCAGCGAAATAAAAATAAAATATCAATAATCAATATGCTAGCAGCTTGCTGGCATATTGCTATCACTGGGGTGAAAATATGATTCCTGAAGCTTGGATGTATGCAACGTGGCTGATTAAAGTCGTTTTATATTTAGGAATAGCATTTATTGTTGGTGGTGCCTTTAGCTATTTTCTACTGGGTCGTTATGTAGAAATCAAGCAAGCTATCCTAAAGTACATTACTATTGGTGCAGGGGTAGGCTTTATTTCAAGTGCTTTAAGCTTCTTCGTTCTTATAGGAAGTTTTTCCAATACAGGTTTTTCTGGAATGTGGAATAGCAACTACATTAATATCTTAATAAATACTCCTACTGGGCATGTCCATATCATCCGTTCAATTAGTTTTGCACTTTTACTATTATTTATGATCGTAAAGCTTGGTAAAGGGACTATCCAGATTTCTAAAGTAGAAGGGACAATTTTTACCATCCTGCTCATCCCCATAGTTTTTAGTTTTTCACAACTAGGCCATGTTACAAATTTACCTTTATTCGCTCAATTCTTATTATCAATACATATACTAGTAATGTCCTTATGGATGGGATCACTTTTCCCTCTATGGAGAACAACTAAAAAAATTACAGGTATTCCATTAAAAGATCGCATGCACCTATTTGGAAGAATCGCAGCATTTGTTGTAGGAATACTACTCGCTTGCGGTGCGAGTATTGCTCTGTTACTCATTAAAGATTTCAATACTCTACTAAATACTCCTTATGGGCATGGTTTTATTATTAAGATCGTATTTGTTCTAAGCGTTTTATTATTAGCTGCCTTTAACAAATGGTATTTTACTCCTCGCTTACAAGACCCGAAATTTGCCAAACAGTTGGGTTATGCTATTTTATTTGAAATGTCATTAGGCCTAATGATCCTTTTAACGACTGGATATATTACAACTGTAGTGGGAATTGATTAAATAGGTATATAGAAATTTAAAAAGTAAAATGAAAAAAATTATCTGATTCTGTTTGATTTCATTACTGGTTCAATTCTTGATATTTTTTCTAACTCCATAAGCTTTACTATTGTAAGTAGAGTGTAGTGTACGACTATAGAGTCTCAAATCTTTTAAAATATAGGGGTAAAATTACTTACCCCATAATCTGCCTTTGTTTTTATAAATTAATTACATGATTTTCTGTAATTAATTTATAAATGAACTTAAATAAATAATCATACCTTATACAACCATTCTTAATGCCTGTTCCAGCCCACGTTGTTTAAGGTTGGCTCCTACCCCAAACCATGCTGAATCTAGTCGGTGATCTGTTGAGATCGCACGTCGCTCATGATCAACAAACTCCGTAATACTACAAAGCAGTCCATACGCCGTATCTTTAGCTGAAGCTAACTCGGCACCACGACCATGCCCATTAAACATGGCCATGACCTTAGACATAGCACGTCCATTTGGTTCTGTTTTATTGTCGGCTTTGGATGAGTTGATTTGTTTAGGCGTAGCTACATTACGGTAGAACTGAATGATACTTTCATCTTGTTCAGCAATACTCAGGTTCGTGTTATTAAACACTGCATCAAAATAAGCTGCTGCTTCCTGCTGGGTAACTTTACGCTGGCTGAGTTGTTTCATTTCATACATGTGCTCGCCCCATGCATGAACCGAAATACCCAATTGCTGTTTAATCTTCTCGGCATCGAACTTGGTACTGTGTGGAACTTTCACTACACCAGCACTACTATTCTGCCCGCGTAAGGCAATCGCCAAGGTGTTGTTACACACCACACGAACACTGGTGAATTGCGCCGTGGTGGCTAGTGTGCCATCACATGCGGTTGCCAACAAAATGTAGCCATTACTGACATCCTTGCCTTTTAATGCTGCCGATTGTCCGGTCCTAGCCAATGCCCAGAACTTACGTCCACCTTTAAGTACACCTGCCGTTTCCAGTTCAAAGCCTGATTGTTCGGTCAGGTCTCGGTAAAACTCCAAGATTTCTTTGGGCTGCACTTCCTGATAACGCTGACTCACTACCGATAACGGCGCATGAGTATCTGAGCGATAAAGTACTCGTTGCTCTTCATAAGGCATCAGAATATTTTGTCCACGTTCATTCTTTGCCATAAAACTGACATTGGATGATTCTATTCGCCAGTCCATACCCGCCTGTTGTGCCCATACTTCTATTGGTTGATTCTGAGGGAGTTGATTACCTAAGCCATGCCAAGGGGTTTGACCAACGAATGCCATCGTTTCTATTTGATGTGCCATGATTGATTTCCTTTAAGTAATATAAATGAAGTGATTTAAATAATTTGAAAGTTGTAAACGATAAGAATTAAGCGAAGCCTGATTGCTGGATTTCAAAATGCTCCAGACATTGCTCACACTGGTAATACAAGGTCACCATATTTTCTTGATGCTGAACGTAGAGCAGAAACATGCCCCCAATCACCAAGCCCACAAATCCACCCACCAAAGGGTGAACGGGACTGCGTTTTGACAACTGCATACAGGCTGCTGCCAGAGACATGGGCGAGAACGATGAAAGCTTTGCAAATACGCCCGAAGTGGGTTCAGTCTGGCGGAGTAAAGTGATGTGTAATGAATGACAGTAAGGACACTGGTGCATGGTCTTCTTCCTTAAATAAAAGGCATAAAAAAACCACAAGCAAATGCTTGTGGTTTGATTGAGCTTTATGTCGTTTTAGATTAAGTCAAATTAACGAGTTACTTTTGGAGTCGCTAAACCTTTCTTGCTACAAGGTTGGATACTTTCAATATATTGACCATCTCCAGTGTCTTTAAAGAAACCATATTTTGATTTGATTTCTAAACATTGCCCCTTCTTAAAAGGTTTAACTTGTGGAACGACTTTAGCTGGCATAGCGTAGCTATTTAAAATGACTTCGCCTTTAGTGGTTGGAAATACAACTGACTCTTCGCCGTAATAGACATTGGCTTTAAGTGTAATCTGCTCAGTTTTAGCAAAAGCAATAGAACTGAGTGAAAGACTTAAAACTCCACAAGCGATAAGTTTGATTGGGTTCATGGTATTTTCTCTGATTAAGTAAAGTAATAATTAAACGAATGCTACAGGCCAGCTTTAATTAGTGACCAAAGCATGGCTGGTATCCTTCGTGAAGGACTTGATTGCTGTTCTTATCCCAACTCACCACATACCAAGTACATTGGTAACGGTCAGAGTCCCATGCAGTACGATAGGTCATGGTATTACCTTGCTGGCTCCATCCTTCAACTCGTTTACTCACCTGATCTGGACTTGAGCGGCCCCATACATTCATAAGGTGTGACGCTAACATTTGATCAATATTCGGGATGGTTGACTTTAAATCAGCTGGAGCAGATTTGATTGGCTTTAAGCCATAGCGAGAGGTGTTCGAACTTAAGGTTTTTCCTTCATGGTACTCAGCATCAACTTCTGAACTGAGATTGCCTAGACTTGTATCTTGTGCTTTTGCCTGATCCACTGCGGCTATTGCCCCCGCAACCACTTCATCTTCAGCTTGTGAATGAGTAGATTCTGATTCCGGGTTTTCCACCATACTTTCAATTCCGGTGAAACCTGATTCAACGGGTTCCGATGCTGCTTGTGTTGTGGCAGATTGATTTTGTACCTTAGATTGTTCTAAAGCGAGTTGTGCTAACTGAAGTTCAGTTTGTCGTTTTTGATGTTGATTAAATAAAATACCGCCTGCAATTAACACCGCCATCATGACTACAGTTAACAACCAATATAACGGTGGTATCTTTTTAGTTGAGTTAGTGCTGTTCTTTATCATATTCATATCATTACCTTGAAATAGAGGATATACGGCGCTTTAGGGCTGCCTTCACTGGGGTAATATGTAAGTAAAAATTCTTTATTTTCAGTTATTGTCCAAATAGCTTTTTAATAAAGCTCTTGCTTCATTCAGTTGCTGTGCCTGACTTTCAATCAACTGACGAACAGATTCAGGTAAGTTCTGGTATTTATCGGGATGGAACTCAGCCATCTTTTTTCGGTAAGCAGATTGTAAGTTCTGCTCAGTCAGTGAATTAGGCTGAATATCAAGAAGTTTGCACGCTTGAAGTTGTCCACCGTTGAAAGTAGAAGTAGTAGACTGATTCATTTCATCAGCCAGACATTGATAGATAATTTTGACCAGATCAGGAAATACGGCTTTAGAAACATTGGATACACGACATAAATGGGTCATGAAGAGATCCGCCTGATTCTGCTCAACCTGACCCAGTGCCATGGCATAAACCAGTTGTTCGATCATCTCCGTACGAAGCTTGTAAGCCAGCACATCTTTCAGTTCTGCAAAGCGATGTAATAATTCTTCATATTCAAAGTTGGGATGTTCAGTCAGTAACCTTTTAATATAGTGCTGTGATGCTTCATCATTCAGCTTTACAAAATGTTTAGATATTGCATGACTAGATTCAGGATTCCACTTACCCATATTGAATGTGATGAAATAAGCAAACAGATCAATAATTACCTTCAGTTCTGCATCAATCTGTGGTGGAGCCCGATCGGTTTCTGTTTCACCCTGACAAACTTCATTTAGAAATGAAGCCAATGTTCGTACTGTGCCCTTATCCAGTTGGGTAAAGGTCAGGGTTTCTATACGATTCAGTACGATGCCATGATTAATGACGCCAATATCTGCCTCGACATGATGAATACTTTTAAAGAGATAAACCGCTTCATCTCCAAAGCTTTCTTTATAAAAGAGTCCTGTCGCCGTCACACAAAGTCCAGCTTTAGCACTGCCAAATACCGTATCGTCAATTAGCATAAGGATTTCATCTGGATGAATTCCTTGAGGGAGATAACTCATAGCCCCTTGCAATTTTTTATAAGGAATAGCGGGTGCAAAATAAATATTGTCACTCGCTCTTAACATCAACATCCAACGGCTTTTCTGGAGTGATTCTCTCGATATGATTGTCATGGCAACTTCCCCAATTTAGCGACTAAAACAACCAACGTAGAAAATCAGCAGGCCAAACAAGTGCCCGACCCAAAGAATATGAACCAGAATAAATAGGGTACTGCCAAATCAAATACAGCCAATAACCAATCACAATGGTGAAATAAAGGCCAATCAATGGATGTTTCATTGTAAATTCCTCATTTTTTTAGGTAAGCCTATCCAACCCACTGCTCTATGGCAGCAGGTGAGATCAAAAGACAAACTAAGATTTAATGTGAATACGAGTTCTAAAGTTTATGTGCACATTGCTGACCAGACTTAAAAGACACCTCTTCAAAGTCCTCTGGCATCTTGACTTGCATCATGCCAATCGCCTCCAACTTTTCTTCACCATAATGTTCTTCCATCCTGTCGTAGAAGCAGGAACAGAAACTGCGGCTACCACCCGTATTCCTACAGCTTTGTTTCATACCCTTTTCGAAATCAGAAGAACAACCAGTAACCAACAAAATACTGACACCTACCAAACCCATCAAAATTTTATTTTTCATCATTTTATCCAGTGACGTCGTCATGGAGCTTAGGCTTTTTTAGGCAACACGAAGCCTTGCCATGGTGTAGCTCACATGACATTTTTTTAAGTAAATTTTTAGACGAAAAGATCTAAAGCTTGAGAAACTAGAAGTTCATCAAATCCTATTAAAACTAATCAGGCGTTATAAAAAGAATATGCATAGCCAACTCCTTTATATTGGGAGTTCTGCCAAAGCATTAGAGAATTATGGTGGCAGAACGAGAAAGGGTTGACAGACCGGATTGGATTGACACCAGCACACTCGAAAGTGTCCCTCTCCCGTCCTACCGCAACGGGAGGAGACGAGATGTACCCTCAAAATTATTCCTCAGAAGGAATAACTCTGATGCAACCCAATAAAACGGTCTGTCAAAACCGACTGGCAATGTGGCCAGCAAGCAAAGGATAATGTGCAATATTTAAGGTGTCAATGATCTATCGACTAAGTCGTAAAGTGATTGTTATTGTTTTTCATTAGATTAATTCTTTAAACTAACCATTAGGTAAATTTAAGGATGATTCAGTGTTTCGGTTAAAGTGTCTTGGTGGTCCACTGTATGGACAAGAATATTCTCATGCTCAGGATGAGTTTATTTTTAAAGACAAACAGACAGGAAAGCAGACGCGTTATCGAAAGCAGGCTTTAAACTTCACCCCACCCCAAGAGTTCTTTATAGCAGAGTCAATTTCTACAACCGTAGCCTACAATCTTGCATTGCAATTAATGAAACGCTATTGAGACCTTTTAGTAATACAAAGACATACTATTAACTAACCAATAATGAGTGATTTTCTAGCACTTGATTCAGTCCATAATAAATTTATAATCCAGTAGAATGCTTCACAGTACTACAAGTTTAGTCCAACAATTATAACTCTAAGCTACATTTTGATTTTGACTACTTTTCACCCAAAACATCGCAAGTCGGTACAGAATCATCATAAGTCGGTACATAAATGGAGTGCAGTTTAACACCTAACACCCCTCTACAAATGCTCATAATTCACTCTCAAGTTAAGCTAAATCATTTTTAAATTATAAGTAGTTACGACTTATAATATATGCACTTCTTTTAAAATGAATAAGTGAACTTGATTACATGGCAACTTCAGCTAAAAAAAATGCTAAGGCTAAACAAGAAACCACATCTACGAGTAACATCAAAAAACTTATTGGCTTAATTGACCAACTTGAAGAACATATTATTAAAAGACATAAATTTCCCTATGGTTTGCCATCAGCCTATGCCGAACACTACAAAGCTTATTTACCCGAACAAATGGAACCTATCAGTGAAGAAATGACGGATAATGACCGAAAGTGGTTTTATGAACAGCTTGATCAAGGCTTATTAAAAGAATCGCCAGAACAAAAGGCTCTCCGTCAACAGGCATGGAGATTACCCCCACCATTACTTCGAGGTAAATCGGAAATTTACATCTACATTCCCGAAGAGGACCGACTTGCCCGACACTATGGCGAAATCGCGACTGAAATTCGTAAATTCAAAAACTTGGTATCAACTAAAACCAGAATATTCAAAAAAACAGCACAACAAGCTGAGAAACATTTTGAAGAAGCATTTCGTCTCTACTCCAAACATTATGATTGTTCTTTCTATATCTACACGCTACCAGAAGATATCTATAAACAGATTAGGCAATCTCAATTAGCCCGAAACAGCCATAAAAAATCCCAGAGGGTAAAAAAAACTTACCTCTCACTTGTTCAACGTTTTATTACCAGTAATCAAAAAACTTACTCAAGTATGGATACGGTTCTAGGAGCCATTGAGCAGCAAGCTATCTCAAAAATTCCAGAATACCTCACTCAAGAATACAATGCTGAAATAGAACATTGTTTACGAAAAAAAGAAGAAGCTGAATATTTTCTTTTTGCAGCTCGAAATGATCTATCTACAGCTGAAGTCAAAGAAATTGAAGAATATGGTAAAAAAACTGTAATCATACAAGCTCAGAACCGTGATCAACCCCTAACTTCTTTTGCAGGTCGCCCTATCGAACGTTATAAGGAAATAAGAGTATTTTATCAGAAAAAGATTTCTGCCTTAGAAACTCAAAAAAGTAAAATTAGAACCGACGATCAGAGAATGAAGTTACTGAATAGCGCTAAATCTTGGTTAAAGGAAAGCGAGCCAAGCCTATATGATGCGCTGAACATTTTTATAGAAAAGAAAGGTAGAAAACTTTAGAATTCCCCTCCCACCCCAATAAAAATCCGATCACTCACATAGTTTATTTAGAGCCTGTTAGTTCTACACTGACATGCTCTTAAAAAAAATTAATAAATTTTTAAAAGAGTAATAATTACAATGAAATTTCTATATTTTAAAGATTTTAAATACATATATATCAGTAGCTTAAATAAATTCTTCGCAGATTTTTAGAGGGTGCTTAATTTTTTTCTAGAATTTCCCTTATGCAATCAAGCATACAAAACTTGCTACATAAGGAACCAATATGACCAACTCAAACCTAAGCCAGCAACACATCAAATTAATAAGTACATTCAATTGGAAGCTTAGCAATTTACGGGTGTGGGTCACCCGAAGAATAGCTCAACGAAGCCATTTAAATGCTGCATAACGCAGGACATCACAACTTTTAAAAAGTCCTCGTATTACCGTCATTTTTTGGTAGAGCATTCTCGAAGTAAAGTGCAATCGGCTTTTCGGTTTAAATACAATTGTAATAAGTAATATTAGATATATGTAATTAATCTACTAGATACTTATTGTCATAAGCAGTGTGCCTTAGCAAATACTGCTTATAGATTAGATTGATTTAATTGTGTATCCATTTGAGATGAATACACTCCAGATAGATTAGCCAATATCCACTCTACGCCTACCCTAATGGACATTTCTAAACGATGTCCATAGGGAGAGCATTTACCTCATGACGCCTGATACGTAATTAATTATTTGTATGTAGGTATACTATGAAATCTCTGAACAACACAGCTAAACCAATTCTTCCACCTATCGCACAGTTCTCAGTTGCAGATAGAGATGCATTCCTAGAACAGCTCAAGGAAGATTTTTCAACTCATGAGTACATGACAGAAAACGGTAAGATTAAAATATTCAAAACGAGTATAAACCCTGAAGTTGAAAAAATGCTCAGTCGTGTTGAGTTCATCAAGTATTTTGAGAAAGAGCGCCCAATCGCTACTCTTAAATCTGTTCAAAGTTTTAAGGGCAAAGAGCAACTACGTGTTGAATATGCGAAGGATATTCCACTTTTGCTTAAGTGCCAGCTTACAACAATCTTTGTGTCTGCTCGCTCTGGCAATTACAAGATGGGCATAGAGTTACAGGCCTTTAAGGATTCATTCTTAGAACTTTCAAAGGAAGAACAATATACCCTTTATGAATTTTCTCTGATCAATCAGTGTTACACATCTGAACAGGCTCAGGCTTATGTTGCAGCTTTAATTAAATTTCAGAAGTTGTTTGCAATAAGAATGAGCAGTGCCTCAATTCGTAAACAACTTTCGAATCGTGCTAGTAATCGACGCCGTTCTAAAGAGCGTTGTGTTGAGCTTGTAGAGACTCTACTCAAGATCCATTCTCGAATCCTTGTTGTTCGAGTAGACCTAGGATTAATACGCGATCCAGCTAAGCTTCAACAGCTTGCTATCTCAACTGATTTTGCTCAGGCTGAACATGATAGTGAGTTTATGCAAGAGTCTTTTATTCGGTTCTATGATGCATCTAAGCATAATCAGCTTAAGCAAGCGCTCGGGTATATCCTGCGTATTGAACACACCCCAACCAAGGGATTCCATGGACATCTTTATTACTTCTTCAATGCCAATGACCATCGTGAGGACATCACGTGGGGGCAATATATTGCTGAGAAATGGAGGGTTGCTACAAACAATCTTGGGACTGCTTTTATCTGCAATATGAAGAAAGATGAGTACCGCTATCGTGCCTTAGGCATTTTGGAGTATACCGACCATGAAATGCTTAAGAATCTCAAGGCTACGTTTGACTACATATGCAAAAATGATCAGTACTTCGCCTTTACTAATGGAGAACAAATTCGGAGCTTCCGAACAAGCCAAATACCAAAAGTTCCTGCTACCAAACTTGGCCGTCCACGCAAGTTCGAGCAACTTAACCTACTAGACTCTGATCAGTCAGATGATGCTCAAGTAGGAGGACAGTAACATGACTAAGTACGCATCAGATGCTTTAATTGCAGCTACACATTCGTCATGCAGCATTCAACCTATTTGGGCTTACGATCTGATTGGTTCTGAGAAGTCAGCAAAAGCTCTTGGGGGATCAAAAACTACGAGCATGTTTGCAAAACAAAAGTCTCAAAATAGTAATCAGGCATTATCTCTCAGTAAACCTGTTGAGTTGATTAGGTCAGTATATCCATTAGTGACAGGCTCCCCTGTCACTAATGGGATGTTATCTGTTCGGCTAAAGCCAGAGAATGAATTGTTTATTCAGTTTATTAAACAGATAGGGCCTATGCTCAATGGTGGGATTTACTGTAACGATCAGTACTTTTCGTATCAAATTATGGGCTATCAATATACGCTCATCACGAGACAGTTCAATGAGAAGTTAATGGCGTGGAATGCAGAGCAAGTTCGCACTGAAGAGTTATTTGATTTAACAATGAAGGCTCTATACAAGAACTATGCAGGCTTCGAGATACATGAGCTATATCTGCCAATACTATTTACGCTTTCGACGAATGCAACAACGTATTCTAAACAGCAATATTTAGATCAGCAGAAGAAAGAGATGATTGCCCTTTTCATTAATGAAGGCGGTAATAATGATGTTGTTGCGGTATTTTCAAAATGGGAACTTACGCCCCAAGGACAATTAGCACTCAGACTAGTGTTCTTACTAGAACGTCAGTTTATAAATGATCCTGTTGGTTGGTCTGATGAGAATGCTTTCACAGCCTTACATGGTAATTTGGAGAGCCTTTTTAATTGCAAAGCATATCCTGTATCTATGCCATTAAATGGGTTTATGCAAACCAATCGTTTTTTAAAAAACGATCCAAAGTGTAAAGACCTTATTAAGTTGCTCAAAACGTATCTGGTTGGCACCGATACAATCCTTCGAATCTGGGATACACAGTCCAGTTTTGATGTGTTGTTTTCCAAGTTTACAACCAACTAGCTAAGAGGCTATTTCACAATGGGTGTATTTCAGTTAAATACCGCTGACTACCTATTCATGAAATATCGATCTATGACTGTCGAATTAATGAGTGTAGTACAAGACTATTATCCTCATTTAAGTAAGGCAGAGGCTCTGAGAAAGGCAAATCATCAAGAATTTCCTTTCTCAGTCTTTAAAATAGATTCAAGCAAACGTGCACCTTTTCTAGTACACATTAAAGACTTGGCTGATATTTTAGATAAAAAGTATTCTGAAGCTTCTAAAGATTTTGCTACGTTTCATCAATGAGGCGTAGCACCTCTTCCAACTGAATTACATTTCGTCTTGATTTAACAGAAACATACCTCTGTAAACTACTCCACGAATCATGCAAACTCACTTTCTGAATTTCAGGAATAGTAAAACTTTGTTCTGCCAATCGTGTACATCCCTCATGTCTCAAATCATGAAAATGTAAATCTTCAATTCCTAATATTTTACATGCTTCACGAAATTCTTTTCCTATGCTTTTTGGGTTCAGAGGCAATAAGAGTTGTTCATCATATCCTAATCGAAGCATACGACTCCGCACTTCATTATCTAATAAAAGTTCAATTATTGTTTTACAAGGTTCCAACACGTCAAAAGACTTGTGATTACCTTTAGAACCGTTCGGATTTTTCAAATCATGAACTTTCCATGATGAATGGTAAGAATCATAATCTTGCAGCCATAAGCGTGTTAACTCTGCTTCACGTCTGCATGAAAAAATTGCGAACCAAATAATTAAATGCATTGGATACTTAGTACCATATTTATTTAATTTCCAACGCTCAGCAAAAAGTTTTGTTAAAGCAATTAACTCTTCATTTGTAGGAAGTCTATCTCTCACTTTGCTAGAGGAGATTTGGCGAGTTTTTCTAAGCTGTGCCGTAGCTTTATCGAAGCTACTTAAATCAACTTCCATGCCCCACATAACAGATGCATGAGATAGAACACCTCTAATATGTAAAAGCTCATGCTGCTGTGTACTTGTTGCAATAGGGTCTAAACCAAGATTCGGCACGCCTCTCCGTCTTAGAGCAACATGCTCAGCCAAATGTATTGAATGTATTTTTGTGATAATATTGCGCGCGATTGGCAACTTCTTAATTAAGAGTAGAGAATAGCGTTTCGTCCTACCGTACTCGCTCCCAACTTCATCCAAATATTTATCTATGGCATCTGACAAAGTTAGATCAATCAGTTGTTCTTTGCCAAGTAAAATGTCTGGATTTTCTTGAATCTCAACTTCTCTTTTTTTAAGCCAGTTTTCTGCCACTTTTTTTGAATGAAATGTTTTGCTTTCAGAATAAGCTGGATAACCTTTTTTGTTGATCCGGATAGCAGCTCGGTAACTAACACTTCCATCTGCACCTTTTCTGGCAGTAATTGACCCCATAAATTTACACCATGAACCATTTTCTCCATTATGGTGTAAATTTTGGTGTAAATGCAAACTAATTAACGCAGCTAAATATGAGTTCCCACAGATTCAAACAGGTTGCAAAACACTGATTAAAGGCATGATTTTTAATGACTATTAATAAAACCATTGAAACTATTAAATCTCCAAGAATCAGTGTAGCCCCAATGATGGATTGGACAACGAAGGATTATCGATTCTTTGCGCGCTTGTTTAACCCAAATGTTGTGCTCTACACAGAAATGGTGACTACAGGTGCGATTCTTTTTGGCGATGCTAAACGCCATTTGGACTACAGCGCGCAAGAACACCCTATCGTATTACAGTTGGGTGGTTCAAACCCGCAAGAGCTTGCGACCTGCACCAAAATGGCTGAAGACTGGGGTTACGATGAAGTTAATCTCAATGTAGGTTGTCCAAGTGATCGTGTACAGAACAATAAAATCGGTGCTTGCCTAATGGCAGAGCCAGATTTGGTTGCTGAATGCATCCATACCATGCAAAAGGCTGTAAACATTCCTGTGACAGTCAAACACCGTATCGGGATTGATGACATGCACTCTTACGAAGAGATGCTGCATTTCGTAGATACAGTCGCTGCAACAGGTTGCACTCATTTTGTAGTGCATGCTCGTATCGCTATTTTGAAAGGTCTTTCACCGAAAGAAAACCGCGAAGTTCCACCTTTACGCTATGAAGATGTCTATCGTTTAAAACTAGAGCGCCCAAATCTCACCATTGAAATCAACGGCGGGATTAAAACGTTTGCTGAAACTCAAACCCATTTACAGCACGTTGATGGCGTTATGATTGGCCGTGAAGCCTATCACAACCCTTATTTACTTGCTGAGCTCGGCCAGCTTTGGAATTTAGACGCTCCCGATCGATTCGATATTATGGAACAAATGCTACCGTATATTGAACAACGTATGGCTGAAGGTGCTCCTCTATCAATTATTACCCGTCATATTTTAGGTTTATTCCAGAATTTACCGGGTGCACGCAAATGGCGTCAGGCCCTAAGTGGAGGAAATGCAAAAACTTTAGCTGATGTAGAACAGGCTATTAGCAATATGCAAGCAGCTTTAATTCGTACTGAAGAGTATGTAAAAGAGCACCAAGCCTAAGCTTGTGATGGCTTCTTAAATTGTAAGAAAATGTGGCATTTTAAATCAGAGACTTAGATTTTGAGTATATTCGCAAATACTGAATTAAAATATTCAAATTTAAGCTCTGATTAATTATTTATAGTAAATATAATCAATAACTTAGATTGAATTGTTTTTGTCGGTTATTTGAATAAATATTTTTTTAGCACCAATACGTAATCTTAGGGAAAAAGATACGTTATTACATAACATAAACAAAACTTTTAAGGTACGCCTATTAGTATCTCTCAACGCCACAGGTAGGTGGTGATTTTTTAAATATGGATATAGATAGTACGGTAGAGATTTCACGATGATTATTTACGACGGACAAGTAGCTGATAATTACATGTATCAGGATTCAAATCAGGCAGCCATTGTTGTATCGCACAGCACCCCAAGCCTTCCTTATCCCTTCACCATGAAACCCAATAATCATCAGACAGACACTTCCAGTACTCCCGCTATAGATGTTGATAAATTTGTAGAAAAATTAGAAAGTATTACCTCTAGACGCAGCAAAGCGCGTTGCGCACGTAGTATCCGCCTTGCACTAGAATCTGCTGGTGCCAATGTCGAAAATCATCCAATCGCAGCTTCAGATTGGGGTGATACCCTTAAAAAGATCGGCTATAAAGAAATTAATCCAGCTTTTGATGAACCTCAAGAAGGTGACATTTATATCATTCATAGAACCCGTAACCATGTTTATGGACATATTGCTGGCTACACTGGAAGTGAATGGGTCTCTGACTTCAAACAACATAGCTATGATGTCTATAAAGACGATAGCGTCACCTACACTTACTATAGATTGGCTTAATCAATTTTCTAAGATTGAAACATTTGATGAATGAATTCGGCACAATGCTGAATAATTTCGTCGTTATCTTTCCTATAGACTAAAACGACCTCTGAAAAGAATAGATGATCTGCCAAAGGTAACAACTTTACATTGGCAGGCAAAATCTGCTGAAACTCTTGAGGAACGATACTAATTCCTAAATTTGCAGCAACTAATTGTAGCTGCGAAACCTTCCGTGACTGAATCGGGGCTTTTTGTGGGGTAAATCCTGCGGCTAAACACAGATTTGCGACTAAATAACTTAAGCCCCCTCTTTCAGCATGAGGTGTAGATACAAAACACTCATCTTTTAAGTCTTTTAAATAAACCTTTTCCTCTTTAGCAAATTTGGCATGATCAATATGAACAGCCACCATTAACGGTTCTTCATATAACTTAAGAACGCTCATCTCATCTAGTGTGTGCCGAACGGGAGGCCTAATAAAACCAATATCAATTTCTCCATTCATTAAAGCTAAGATCTGTTGTTCCGAGGACAAGGTATTCAGCTCAAAACTCAGTTGCTGAGTTAAGCTAACTTCTTTTAATATTTGAATCTTTTTATGATCCATAACAATGCTGCTTGAATGAGCAATTTTAATCTGACGGTTTTTCCCTTCCGAAACACTTTTAGACAGGTCAATAATTTCATTTAAGTAAAGCAGGTTATCTTTTATTTTCTTATAGAAGACCTCTCCCGCTGTCGTGAGTTTTGCTCTTTTGTCATTACGATCAAACAACTGAAAATCAATTTCTTCTTCTAATAACTTCATTTGTCGGCTTAAAGCTGACTGGGCAATAAAGAGTTTTTCTGACGCCGCCGTAAAGCTACCTTCTTCAACAATTTTTATGAAATATTGGAATTGTTTTAATGTAAGCATCACTATCTCAAAATTAGATCATTAGGTCTATTTTCCATATTAGATTAGATAGATTAGCTTCGCTAGAATTTTATCAAGACCAGTCACCTGATTGAATTATTTATGAAGTATTTAAAATTTTTTACTTTATTCACCATCATTATTCTAATTTTATGGTGCTTTAAATTTTATGATCAGCAGCTTCCAACACAGCCCAAACACGACACAATAGAGTTATATGATTAAATAGTTTTTCTCAAAAAATAAAAGGCATCCCCTCACGATAAGAACATGCCTTTTTAATATTTAAATTAGGCTTTCTTTAAATCGAGTTTCTTTAAAACTTCAGCGACAGCAATCATCGCAAAACTTGAAGTCACAACCACAGCTGACCCATAACCACCACAGCGTAAACCAGCCGATGGACAAACATCCGCACTTGAAAAGGGGTTGTCGATTGAGTAAATACAAGTAATTCCAAATTTCTCTTTAGGCTTTTTACATATGCCTCGAGCACGGAGCTGGCTACGTAATTTAGCTAACATTGGATCTTGTTCTGTTTTTGATAAATCCGCCACACGAATTTTAAGTGGGTCAAGCTTACCACCTGCTCCACCAGAAACAATCAAAGGAATTTTATTAAAACGACAATGAAGCATTAAAGCCAACTTTACTTTAACGTCGTCGATACAGTCTAAGATAATGTCGGGTACAGGATTTAAAAGTTCTGTGACATTCTCAGGTGTTAAGAAGTCATCAATAATATTGACTTTAATACGCGGATTAATTTGGCGGCAACGCTCCGCCATAATCTCAACTTTTTCACAGCCTAGAGTTGACGTCATTGCTGGTAACTGACGGTTCACATTTGATGCAGCCACCACGTCCATATCCACCAGAGTCAACTCACCAACACCTGTCCGCGCTAAAGCTTCTACTGCCCAACTACCGACACCACCAATACCAATCACCATTACATGACTTTTTTCATAGTGCTCGAACGATGAATCACCATAAACTTTGGCTACACCTGCAAAACGACGTTCATATTCATCTTGTTGGAGATCGGTCATTATTACTCTTTGGGGGATATAAAACACGGTGGCTATTTTACTGCTTTTCAGAAGAAAGTGTATTTCATATCAAAGAAAACTTGGGATGGGGATACTTTATTTCACGTTAAGTCTCTCATTATAAATCAAATTATATTATTTAAGATTTAAGTCATCATTTACTAACGTGACAGGCAACATGGATGCCGCCTAGTTGGGCTGCGGTATAAGGATATACCATCAGCCCGACAAAGGATTTTTGCCTTGCGCTGTTTTAGTCACAGCTCATTATCCTTAAAAAGTAAGGATACGCCTATATAGTCAACATTAGCCAAAGCACCCTCATTACAAGGCTACGCAAACTTAGCCAAATTAACCAGCAATCAAATTCCGTAGCACA
The DNA here is from genome assembly GCF_000313935.1 of Acinetobacter sp. WC-141. Lineage (GTDB taxonomy): Bacteria > Pseudomonadota > Gammaproteobacteria > Pseudomonadales > Moraxellaceae > Acinetobacter. Next base: position 107,411 of record NZ_AMSS01000050.1, read on the forward strand.
TAATGCAAAATACCACCTGCCTTAAAGTATTCGACCTCATTTAAGGTATCAATTCGACATAACACATTAAAGTGGCTGGCTACACCATTTGGCCCTTTGACATCGACTTCAAGAATTTGATGAGGTTCAATCCCATCCGACAAACCTCGAATTGATATCACCTCATGTCCAGTCAAGTTCAGAGATTGTCGCGTTTGACCATCAACAAACTGTAGTGGCAACACGCCCATACCCACCAAGTTTGAACGATGAATACGCTCAAAGCTCTCGGCAATCACTGCTTTTACGCCTAATAAGTTTGTTCCCTTAGCAGCCCAGTCTCTTGAAGAGCCTGTTCCATATTCCTTACCAGCAATAATTACAAGCGGGGTATGTTCTTGTTGGTAACGCATCGCTGCATCATAAATGGCAAGCTTTTCACCACTTGGTACATGAATGGTATTACCACCCTCTTCGCCACCAAGCATCTCGTTTTTAATACGAATATTGGCAAAAGTGCCTCGCATCATGACTTCATGATTACCGCGTCGAGAACCATAAGAGTTAAAGTCTTTCGGTTCAACGCCTTGCTCTTGTAAATATCGACCTGCCGGACTGTCTTTTTTGATATTACCTGCTGGTGAAATATGGTCAGTTGTTACAGAGTCACCCAACACTGCCAAGATACGAGCCTGTTCAATATTCTTAATTGCTTTTGGCGGCTCGCCAATTCCTTCAAAGAACGGCGGATGGCGGATATAAGTCGAATCATCTGCCCATTCGTAAGTTTTACTTTGTGGAATCTGGATCGCTTGCCATGTTGCATCACCATCAAATACAGCAGCATATTCTTTGTGGAACATGTCTGTATTCACTTTTTGCAAGACTTCATCAATTTCTGCCTGACTTGGCCAGATATCTTTTAAATAGACAGGTTGTCCATCTTTACCTTGTCCAATAGGTTGTGTGGTCAAGTCGGTACGAATATTACCCACCAAACCATAAGCAACAACGAGAGGTGGTGAAGCAAGCCAGTTCGTTTTAACTAATGGATGCACTCGTCCTTCAAAGTTACGGTTACCGGAAAGTACAGATGCTACGTTTAAATCATGACATTGAATTGCATCTTCGACTGGTTCAGGTAGTGGACCTGAGTTACCAATACAGGTTGTACAACCATAGCCCACCAGGTTATAGCCCAACTCATCTAAATACGGCGTAAGCCCAGCAGCCAGTAAATAATCCGTCACTACCTTCGAGCCTGGTGCTAACGAGCTTTTTACCCATGGTTTTCGTTGTAAGCCTTTTTCAATGGCTTTTTTAGCAAGTAACCCTGCTGCCAACATTACACTTGGGTTAGAAGTATTGGTACAAGATGTGATGGCCGAAATAACAACATCACCATGATTTAATGGGTAAATTTGCCCATTAATGGTACATGATGGACTTTCATGTTGAATATTCGCTTTTTTTGCTTCTACCGCAGTACCACCACCGCCTTCATTTTCTAAACGCTCTTTGGCTTCTTTTGCTGGTTTTAAAGTTAACTCCATCAGCGCATTAAAGGTTTTAGGCACCTCTGATAAAAGCACTCGGTCTTGTGGACGTTTTGGACCTGCCAAACTTGCTTGGACAGTACTCATATCAAGACTTAAAGTATCTGTAAACACAGGTTCATCACCAGCATTTCGCCATAAGCCTTGTGCTTTGCTATACGCTTCAACCAGTGCAATACGATCACTTTGACGACCGGTTAATCTCAAATATCCTAATGTCACTTCATCAATCGGGAAGAAACCACACGTTGCGCCATATTCTGGTGCCATATTGGCAATGGTTGCACGGTCAGCAAGCGGTAAATCTGCTAAACCATCACCATAGAATTCTACAAATTTACCAACTACGCCTTTTTGACGAAGCATTTGAGTAATGGTCAGCACCAAATCGGTTGCAGTAATCCCTTCTGGTAATTTGCCTGTAAGTTTAAAACCAATGACTTCAGGAATCAGCATCGAAATAGGTTGGCCTAACATTGCTGCTTCCGCTTCAATACCCCCTACACCCCAACCTAAAACACCTAAACCATTAATCATGGTGGTATGTGAGTCTGTACCGACTAACGTGTCGGGAAAAGCAAAGGTTTGCCCATTATCTTCGCCTAACCACACCGCTTGGGCTAAATATTCTAAATTGACCTGATGGCAAATCCCCGTACCCGGCGGGACCACACTAAAGTTATTAAATGCGGACTGTCCCCAACGTAAAAATTGATATCGCTCACCATTACGTTGCATCTCAATTTGTACGTTTTCTTCAAATGCTTGATCGTCAGCAAAATAGTCAACCATTACAGAGTGATCAATGACTAAATCAACAGGAGATAATGGGTTAATCTTTTCAGGGTCGCCACCCGCTTGTGCCATCGCTGCTCGCATTGCAGCTAAATCAACCACCGCAGGGACACCCGTAAAATCTTGCATTAAAACGCGGGCAGGTCGATATTGAATTTCTTGATCTGAGCTTCGATTTTTTAGCCACTCTGCTAAAGCATGGATGTGCTCAGTTTTAACGCTGTGCTGATCTTCAAACCGTAATAAGTTTTCCAATAATACTTTTAAAGATTTTGGCAGTTTAGCAATGTCTCCTAGCGTTTTCTCTGCTTGGGCTAAGCTAAAAATCTGATAATTGCTGGAACCTACTGTTAGCGTCTGTAAAGCATTAAAACTATTGATCTTGCTATACTTAGCCATTGGGTTATCCTCCCATGTCTGGCAATGTTATTTTTCACGTTTTTACATGTTGTTTTCTTACTTTAAGCTTCTTTTTTAATCGCTGTGTTTTGTTTTAGTTAATATTTCTAATCTTTGATTTTTATTACGATAATTTCAAAGCCGAGAGAGAGTTTTTCCAAAGCTGTTCCGACAAATCTGACTCTGATATGTTTAAGTTTTCTGCCAAACTTTGCAAAACATAAGGCAAATTAACAGGAGTATTACGAGTACGCTGTTCAGTTGAGGTCTGGCAACAAAGCGGCGTCATATCTGGACAATCTGTTTCAATCACCAAGTGCTCTGCCCCTATGGCCTGCACAACGGTATGAAGCTTTTTTGCATTTGGATTGGTAATTTGTCCTGTCACACCAATTTTAAACCCAAGTTTAATGAGACCTTTGGCTTCTTCTACCCCACCACTAAATGCATGTGCAATTCCACCCAGTTTAAATTTTTGAGCTTTTAATAGTGCGAGTACATCGCCATGGGCTTTTCTAATATGAAGCAGTACCGGTTTTTGATATTGGGTTGCTAGTTCAAGCTGATCAGCAAAGTATTGTTTTTGTTTAGCATATATTTCTGGGTGCTTATGCTCTTTTAAAAAAGTATCTAAGCCAATTTCACCCACCGCTACACAGTCTTGTTGCTGCAAAATGTGTTCAAGGTGAGAAAGATGTTCTGGCTGATGCTGCTCAATATAAAAAGGATGTAAGCCGGGCGCTAAATATGAGGTTGGTACATTTTCCCAACTCTTTAACTGGTGATGCGTTTGTATTAACTCATCAAATCGTGATTGCACAAAACCAATTAAGACCAATGCATCAACCCCAGCTTTTTTGGCGTTAACCGCTAACTGTTGCCGATCTTCATCAAAATCGGCAACATCAAAATGCGTATGGGTATCGAACAGATGCATTAGCTTCCACTTTTTGCAACAGGTGCTGAAGCTGGTTGCGCTTTAGGCTGAGGTAAATACTCTTTTTTCAAGACTTCCTGTAATTGATCATATGAAATCACTAATCGAGGTAGCCCAACCACATAGGGTCCAATTTCATATTCACCATATTGAAGAATTAAACCTTGCTCACCTAACAAGAAATTATCAGATAATTTAAATGGCCAAGCTTGTTCATAGTCAGTAACATTATCAGCTAATTTAGAGTCCGTTACCCAAGTCTTAAAGGCTTCATGCGCCAATTTTTCTAACGCTGCTTTTTGCTGTGGACGTAACATGTCTTCAAGCTTGATCTGCTTTTGTTCTTTTAAGTCAAAATTATAGTAATGCTGTGCAGCAGAGCCATGCGCCCCACCTAAATAGCTACTACTATTAAGTACAACCGTGACGACTTTACCTTGAGCCTGCAAGATTTTAGGTTTAACTAAAAGATTAATCTGATGATTGCTACTTAAAGCTTTTAATTCATTGTCCAGACCAATGAACGAATTTGCATAGCGTTGAACCTGAGCATCAAAGCTATTTTTTTGCTCTGCACCCGCAACCGCAGAAGCTTCAGTTTTTTGATCTGCTTGCTTCGCTTTAGCATCGGGTTCAGCAATCTCTAAAATTTGATCTAGAGCCTTTAAGATTTGCTGATCTATAATTTTATCAATAAATGGAAAATTACTCTGTAAACGCTCTACTGTAAATTCCGGACAATTTTTACCATCACAATCAGGTAAAACAACCTTGCTAGGAATTGTTTCGCCTTTCAAAGTCAGCTCTACCGGCTTTTGCTCTTCAACTGCTGGTTTCTGTTGCTCTTGAGAATCCTTAGGATCGGCTTTAGGTTGGCATGCCACCAAAAATATAGCCGAAGCAAGCAAAGTTAATCGCAGTGAAGCTTTAGAAGATAACATCATATTTTGCCTTTTATTCTAAGGAGATTACGCAGTGCCTTTTCTAAGAAATTAGCGCATATAAATAGAGGTTGCAAATTCTGCAACCATCTTAAAACATTTGTTCATAAACCTCGGGTTGTAATATTTTTTTTGTTTGCTCTTTAGATAAGTAAATATCGAGCTGTGGAGCTTCTTTAGTAATTTGGTTTGCCTGATAATGTAAGCCAACACCTTCACCATCAAAGAACCAATCTGCTTGTCCCCAATATAAAGTTTTTGGTGCCTCTTTCTTTATCTCAACAGTTTGCTTTTTTAACCAGTCTTGATAGGCGACCTGCACTATTTGATGCATAGTCGTTTGCTGATCCTTTTTTAAAACATCTAATAAACTTAAACTTTTATGCAATTTTCGGTCAGCAACGAAAAAGTAATAACGATCTTTAATCGTCAGCTCTTCTTGCTTGGTATCAAGCCCCAATTGCAATAAAACATACTGATTACGTTGCGAAGCAATACGCGTATGAAGATGCAATTCATAAGCCCGATTCTTTGAGTATTTATCTTGCCATTCATCAGACTTTTTAACATAGGCATTAATGGCTTGCTGCAAACTCAAGTCTTTCTTCAAATCAATTTGATCTTGAATGACTTTAGCCTGACTTTTAGCGATCCAATCATTTAGCCATGCGTCTTGAGTCTTTACAGTTTGAATATCGACATCGATACAATTTTTCTTCTCACAAAATGGCAAAGCATAATCAGCTTTTACTTGTTGTAAGTTAAGAAATGGTAGTACTTCAGCCTTTTCTATATTTTGAGTTTGAGTAGACGCTAGTTTTGTTTGAGAAGATGATGAAGGCTGAGTTCTTTTCCAAACCAAAAGACCAATAGCCAAAATTAATATGATTACTGCAACTAAAAGCGCACTAACTGTTTTTCTATTCAATTTCATTTCATCATCCTTTCTTATTTTTCAAAACAAAACAGCTTCTATTCGAAGCTGTTTGTCACTTTAAAATGATCAGTGTTCACGTGTATTACGGAACTGAATATCAGGCCAACGCTCTTGCATAATCTGCAAGTTCACTCGGCTTGGCGCAAGATAGGTTAAGTGTCCACCGCCATCGATAGAAAGCTGGTCATGTGCTTTCTTCTTAAATTCATTCAGAGTTTTTTCGTCATCACAGTGAATCCAGCGAACTGTATTAACGCTTACAGGCTCATAAACACAGTCAACCTTATATTCTTCTTTCAAACGATAAGCAACTACGTCAAATTGAAGCACACCTACCGCACCCACAATCAAATCATTGCTAATTTGTGGCATAAATACCTGAGTCGCCCCTTCTTCAGACAACTCTTTCAAACCTTTTTGCAATTGTTTTGACTTTAATGGATCTTTTAAACGCACACGACGGAACATTTCTGGCGCGAAGTGAGGAATACCCGTGAAGTGTAAATTTTCTCCACTAGTAAAAGTATCACCAATTTGAATTGTGCCATGGTTATGTAAACCAATAATATCGCCCGGCCACGCTTCTTCTAAATGTTCACGCTCACCCGCAAGGAATGTCAAAGCATCGCTAATGCGGACATCTTTACCAAGACGCACGTGATTCATCTTTAGACCTTTTTCATATTTACCAGAGCAAATACGCATGAAGGCAATACGGTCACGGTGTTTCGGGTCCATGTTGGCTTGAATTTTAAATACAAAACCAGAAAAACCTTCTTCTTTCGCTTCAACTACACGCTCTTGTGTAGGATGTGCTTTAGGTTCAGGTGCCCAGTCCATGAAAGCATCCAATACATGGTCAACACCAAAGTTACCTAATGCCGTACCAAATAGAACTGGCGTTTGTTTGCCTTGCAAAAATAATTCGCGGTCTAATGGCTCATTCGCCATTTGCACAAGCTCAAGCGACTCTTCAAAAGATGCCCAAGCTAAATCACCTACTTTTTCACGAATATCAGCATGGTCGTAGCCATCACGTACTTCAATATCGGTAATGGTTGAACCAAAGCCTGCTTTATATACATACAATTTATTTTCAATAATGTTGTATACACCGGCAAAATCACGTCCCATTCCTAATGGCCATGTAATTGGCACACAGCGAATATTGAGGACATTTTCAATTTCATCCAGTAACTCAAGTGGTTCACGAATTTCACGGTCCATCTTGTTTACGAATGAGATGATGGGAGTGTCACGCATACGACACACTTCCATCAATTTGATGGTACGTTCTTCGACACCTTTTGCACCGTCAATTACCATTAACGCAGAGTCAACTGCGGTTAGGGTACGATAAGTATCTTCCGAGAAATCTTCATGCCCCGGTGTATCGAGTAAGTTAATCGTATGACCTTTATAAGGGAACTGCATAACAGAGGTGGTAATCGAAATACCACGCTCTTTTTCCATTTCCATCCAGTCAGATGTAGCTGCGCGGTCAGATTTACGGCTTTTTACCATCCCTGCAACCTGAATCGCTTTACCCCATAACAGCAATTTCTCTGTCATGGTGGTTTTACCTGCATCGGGGTGGGAAATGATGGCAAATGTGCGGCGTTGAGCAACCTGTGCCGCTAACTCATCTTTAAAACTCATGAAATACACCTACTGCGGAGATTGCAGTGCCAAAGATCTAAAGTCGATCAAAATAAAAATTGGCGTAATTGTAGCAGATTTATAGAACTGTTTAATGTTTGTTGATATGCCATCAGTCACTCATAAGATTTTTGAACATTTTTTGAGAATATAAATTGGTTTATTAGAAATTTTACAATCAAAAAAGCCCATCTGATTATGGATGGGCTTTTTTAGAACTTAGCAGAATAGCTTATGCCAGTTTCTTTTCTTCAATAAATTGAACATCGGCAATTTGTACGTCCCAGAACTCATTCCATAAGGCACAATAATCAAGACATAGCTGAGTTAAACCTTCGTAATCCTCTTCTGTAATTGCTTGGGCTAACGCAAACCACAGATCGTCCTGATGATCATCATCAGCCGCTTCAGACGTTTCATCAGTAGATACACCATGCACATGGTAATACCCACCACCTTCAACATCAATATTCACAAATTTAGTCGCTTGACGTAATGGAGGGCTAAAAAGAATAACCTCTTCCTCTGCAACAGCTAATAATGCTACTACATTGATATAACTGTCATAAGATGATTCTAAAAAGGATCTCACCTGATCGGCAGCTTTTGATGGCTTATAATTACGACGGTCAAGCTCAGTTAAGCCATAATCATTAAGCAAATCTTCATACAATGGATAATGAGCATATTCAGGATTCCCCAAATAATAATCATCTTTGCCTAATCCTGGTCTAAAACCGAATTCATCAAGTACATTTAAACTTAATAATACCCGTGGAAACATTTTAGCTCCAGAATGGAGTTTTGGTTCCAGTTGTTTTGTTTGGAACTGCGCTTGTAATAAAGCATCAGTAAAAATCTGTACAATTGCATGACGATATTCTAAATGAATATGAGTTAAAGTATTCTTATCTAGATATCCATTATTTAACATTTCAATTGCAGGGTGTTTACAAACTGGTAACTCAGCAATTTTATTTCTTAACTGTTTGAGAAACTTTAGATTTTCATCCCATTGTTGTGCAGGAATACTATTTCTCATCCCCTGCAATGCTTTTTCTCGTGGATTATTAAAATCTTCAAATTTTTTTGACATAATCATTCTCAATAAAAAGTTTTTTCTTATAGTTAAGTTGGGGATTCCCTTTATTTCAAGTTGCATTCAATTGCTAAAATAAAATTTATATACCCATCCTTAACAAGCTGATATTATGTCTATTAACTCAACAAATCAATGGATTAATTAATAATATTTAAAAAAGTAAATTATTGCCAATTAAATACATAAAATATTATTTTTTAAGATTAACCAAACTATTGAATAAATATGATTTTTTAAATATCATAAAATAAGTTTTATTTAAGCTTTAACACATACAATAGCAAAGTTAATCAAAAATATTCGCGATGGTGTACCCAATGACAAAAAGAGAAAATATTATAACAACAGCAACATCCCTTTTTAACCAAAAAAGCTATACATCTGTTGGTGTTGATAAGATTATTGCTGAGTCCAATGTTGCGAAAATGACTTTTTATAAGTACTTTTCGTCTAAAGAAAACTTAATTGAAGTGTGTCTTCACGAAAGAAATTTAGAAATCCAATCTTCAATTTTTGAAAAAATTAATAATATTAACAATCCGTTAATTAAAATTAAAAGTATTTTCAATTGGTATATAGATTGGATTAATACAGATGATTTCAATGGTTGCTTATTTAAAAAAGCGACTATAGAAGTTCTACAAATGTACCCGTCCGTTAAAGATCAAGTTAATGAATATCGAGACTGGATTTACAAATTGGTTTTCTCAACATTTCTAGAATTAGAAATCAAAGATGCCCATACGCTTACCAGTCTTTTTCTTAATATTATTGATGGCATCATTATTGATGGCACAATAAATAAAACAAAAATTAATTCTGAGCAAACATGGTCTTATATCAACAAACTTATTAATTTTGAAGCAACCCAAGCGTATGCAGCCGCTTAACATATCAATTTAATAATTTTTTAGGTGTTTTGTAGAAGAATTAAAATATCATTAAAAAAATGAGTAGAGCATGAACTACAGCTCTACTGATAAAACTTATCTAACTTATTTCTACAACCCTACAAAAGCAAAGCCTTTGCTAATTTAAATGCATGAGCTATTGTCAGCTTTTTCATTTTAATTTTTAAACCTATATATTTGAGTAGTTTCAATAAAAGATTTATTAAGAATAACTAAATTTTTACTGAGTATAAATATATACTTTATATATTATTAAACCATAGCGATATTCTTTAAAATATATTCTAACAATACCTCTCTATCATCCACACTGTTGTCACCCAAAAGCTGAACCATTGCCCCGTCAATCACAAATAAAAACATATATGCATCTTTTTTTGAGGCATTTGGAATCTTGGTCAAAAGCAATGTATAAATTTCATTAATCAGCCAGTTTCGGTATTCAACTACAACCTGATAGGCTTTTGGATATAGCTTTTCAATTTCAAAAATAGCCTTAAACGGCAAATGGTAAAGACCCTCTAAGTTGGCATGTAAAAAGAAAATTCTTTTAAGTTTTTCATGCAGGGTTAAATCTTCATGTGTGTAAATAACCGAAGACACCTCTTCTTTAAGTGCATCTTTTTGAAAGGTCAGGCTCATTTCAATGAGTCGTGCTTTAGAGTGAAAGTAGTTATAGAAAGTTGCTTTAGGAATTTTAGACAGCTCAATAATTCGGTCTACTCCTACGTTATGAAACCCATGTCTATTAAAGAGATATCTTGAAGTGTGAAGCACGCTTAAAGCACGAGAAGAGAGATTTAAATGTGGCATATATTGACCGTTATAAAATAAATTTTTGTTGTATCTAAATGAGATAAGACTGCCGCAGTTCTAACAAGCAAAAAAGGCATACGAAGGCCCTAAGATAGCCCTAGCGCATCTCAAGTTTTATTGTTGATATGATTTTTTAGTCGTGACGAACTAAAGTCTGAAAACTCAAAAGTGATCAAACCCTGTTAACGACTAATCTGGTGGTATAAAAATAGTATGCATAGCCAACTCCTTAACTTGGGAGTTCTGCCAAAGCATTAATTTAGAATTATGGTGGCAGAACGAGCAAGGGTTAGCAGACTGATAGTAAGAACCAGCACACCCAAAGGTGTCCCTCACTCGCCCTACCGCAGCAAGCGAGGGACGATTGTATACATAAGACTACTCCTCAGAAGGAATAATCTGATGCTCTTACTATGCGGTCTGCTAAAACCGGCTGGCAATGTAGGCCAGCAGGCAAAGCATAATCTGAGAGTTTAGAAGTGTCAATGTGGAATTTATGCCAAGTTTTTAAATTTCTTATTATTTTTCATTAGATTAACTAAATTATGGTTTTAGATATTATATAATTTAGTATTTTTATAATTTAATTTAATTTTTAGTTTATGCAAAATGAGCGCCTTGAGACTCAATGAGTTGATCAACCTGAACAGGCATTCCTAATAAATAACCTTGGAATTGCTGGCATCCTAAACGGGTTAAAATCTCGACCTGCTGCTGAGTTTCTACCCCTTCTGCCGTTACGGTTAAACCTAACTTTTTAGCTAAATGAATAATACTTTCTAGAATAACTTCTTCTTTTGAACCTGGTTTTAAATCAACAATAAAGCCACGGTCAATTTTCAATTCATCTACAGGCAAATCTTTTAAATACAAGAAGCTCGAATGCCCTGTTCCAAAATCATCAATGGCAACTCGAATTCCCATGTCACGTAGCCGCTCACAGGCTCGAATACTCAAATCGATATGCCGCATTGCGGTTGATTCAGTAATCTCAACAATTAAGTGGTGAGGTTGAATTTGATATTTTTTTAATAATGCTTCGAGCGTACTAAATAATTTTTTATTTTCAAATTGTAGGGCCGATAAGTTCACAGCGACTGGATAAAATGGTGTGTTGGTGCGTTCCCATTCCTGAATTTGCTGGCAAGCTTGCTCAAGTGCCCAATATCCCATTGGAATGATCAAACCAGTCTTTTCCGCACCTTCTATAAACATATGCGGAGTAAGTATGCCTAAGGCTGGATGGTTCCAACGGATAAGTGCTTCAACACCGCAAACTTCAAGATTCGTATTAAATTTTGGTTGGTAATATAAGATGAACTGTTTTTCTTCTACTGCTTTATAAAGATCATTGATCAGTTTTGACTGACTTCTTGTTTCTTGTTGATGGGTTGAATAACTAAAGATGGTATATGTGTTCCGGCCTTGTTCTTTAGACATCAACATGGCGGCATCAGCGTTCATGAGTAAGTCCTGAACATTCTGTCCATGCTCAGGAAAGAGCGCCACGCCCAAACTTGCAGAAATATTAATTTCCTTGCCAGAAATTTGGTAACTTTCTTGAATCAGTTGTAAAACCTTCTCGGCTAAAACAACCGCTTCTTCTGCATTTGTATTTTCTGCAATAAGCAAAAACTCATCGCCACCGATTCTAAGCAGTTTACATTTTTCATTGAGTTGCCAATGTAAACGGTTCGCCATTTGAATGAGTAATTGGTCACCGACATGATGTCCAAAAGCATCATTTACCGATTTAAAACGGTCTAAATCAATATATAAAAAAGCAATTTTCTGGTCTTTATATCGATGATCCGAGAGTAATACTTCTGCATAATCAACTAAATAAAGGCGGTTTGGTAATTTAGTTAAATTGTCTTGTATCGAGAGGTTTGCTAACTCTTTATTGGCCTTACGCAATTCTAAATTTTGTTGAGTGAGCCGCTGCTCCAACATCGCAACAATAAAACTTGCTACGAGCACCAAACACGTGACTAAAATAATCGTAAATAATAGTAGGTCATGTTCAGCCTGATATTGGCTAATAAATTTATCAGTAATATTCGTCGCAATGAGCGCCGTATAGTGCATCCCCATAATACTTAAGGTCATCATAACCGAAAATGCGATTTTTAAAGTGAGGCGATGACGTTCGGTATCTTTTAATTTATAGGCCAATAAAAATGCCAGTCCGGAACCGCTCATCGCAATTAATATAGAAAATAATAGCAAAAAAGAGGTGTAATCTTTTTTATAGATATTAATATTCCAGCCCAACATACTGATGTAATATGAAGCCGAAATTCCAATTCCCATAATAATAGAGCTTAAAATGAGTCGGAATAAAGGGAGCGTAAAACGCGAAGTCAACCACATGGCAATGCACGATAGCAGTGCGCTAATGGCAAATGAAACTGTAATCAAAGGAATATTCGAGTTGACTGATTCAGACAGATGATAAGCTTGTATACCGATAATATGAACAATACTAATTGCTGATGCGAGTAATAAGCCGTTGATAAATAAAATTAAGGACTCAAATTTCTTATAGTTTTTTTTAAATATTAATTGCTCCATGGAAATTACGAGATAACAAATCAAGCCAGCTGCAATAAAAGAGCCGACGATCAATGTGCTATCGTAATCAACATGACCCATATTGGACTTCCATGATTATTCAATACTTTTTTTTATTTTGTTCAACTCATTGCCCAAAATACAATTAAACATGTTAAAAAATTTCGTAAATTTGACTTTTTTAGTCAGTTATAAACAATAACATTATCTATCTTTTGGTCAAGTATTTTTTACTTTATAAATCAATAGAGTAACCAAAAATTAAGCAGCCAATTATATGAAAAATATAGAATTTCTATAATCTATTCAAGTTGACCAAATCGCCCTTTTTCATATTAAAACAAAAACAGTATAAAAAAGACCCTGCACTAAGCAGGGTTCTTTTCAAGCTTTAGAAAAAGAAGATTAGTTCTTTTCTTTGTCTACAATTTTGTTCGCTTGAATCCAAGGTATGAACGAGGACTAGTAGAGCACCGCTCTGCCCGAGTGCAAGAGCGAAGTTTTACTTCGCTAACGCACGTTTCAAGCTAAAGAAAAAACTTAGTTTTTCTCTTTGTCTACGATTTTGTTCGCTTGAATCCAAGGCATCATCGCACGTAATTTATTACCAGTTACTTCAATACCATGTGCAGCATTTTGACGACGACGAGCAGTCATAGATGGGTAGTTTAATGCACCCTCTTGAATGAACATCTTCGCGTATTCGCCAGATTGAATACGTTTCAACGCATTACGCATTGCTTCACGAGACTGTTCGTTAATTACTTCAGTACCAGTTACATATTCACCGTACTCAGCATTGTTAGATACTGAGTAGTTCATGTCAGCGATACCGCCTTCGAACATCAAGTCAACGATCAATTTAAGTTCGTGTAAACATTCGAAGTAAGCCATTTCTGGAGCATAACCAGCTTCAACTAAAGTTTCGAAGCCCATTTTCACGAGTTCAACTGCACCACCACAAAGAACTGCTTGCTCACCGAATAAGTCAGTTTCAGTTTCTTCACGGAATGAAGTTTCGATAATACCAGTACGGCCGCCACCTACGCCTGAAGCATAAGAAAGAGCAACGTTACGTGCATTACCAGAAGCATCTTGGTGAATTGCGATAAGGTCAGGAACACCTGAACCACGTTGGTATTCAGAACGAACTGTGTGACCAGGTGCTTTCGGAGCAACCATGATTACGTCTAAGTCTTTACGTGGAACAACTTGGTTATAAAGAATTGAGAAACCATGAGCAAATGCAAGAGTTGCACCTTCTTTGATGTTTGGCTCAATCACGTCACGGTAAAGTTGTGATTGGAATTCATCTGGAGTCAAAATCATTACGAGGTCAGCTTGCTTAACAGCAGCAGGCACTTCTGCAACTTTAAGACCAGCATTTTCAGCTTTCTTCCAAGAAGCTGAATCTGCGCGTAAACCTACAGTTACGTCTACGCCAGAGTCTTTAAGGTTAAGTGCATGAGCATGACCTTGAGAACCGTAACCAACAATCGCTACTTTCTTGCCTTGGATGATTGATAAGTCACAGTCTTTATCGTAAAAAATTTGCATTTGTGTTCTCCGCTAAAATACTTTTTAAAAAATTAAATGGCTAATACTTTTTCGCCACGGGCGATACCAGATACACCTGAACGAACGACTTCTAGAATAGTGTTTTCTGCAAGTGCATCGATAAAACCATCTAATTTTTCAGTTGTCCCTGCTATTTGAATGGTATAGGTAGTTGGTGTCACGTCTACAATTTGCGCACGGAAAATATCCGCTGTTCGCTTAATTTCAGCACGTGAAGCACCTAACGCTTTTACTTTAATCAACATCAGTTCACGCTCAATGTGTGAACCTTCTGATAAATCTACTACTTTTACAACTTCAACAAGTTTGTTGAGCTGCTTTGTAATCTGTTCAATCTTATGGTCATCACCATAAGTGGTTAACGTCAAACGTGATAACGTTGGGTCTTCGGTTGGAGCTACATTCAACGTCTCAATGTTATAGTTACGTTGACTGAATAAACCTACCAAACGAGAAAGCGCACCAGCTTCATTTTCAACGAGTACAGAAATAATATGTCTCATTATGTACGCTCCCCTTTACCTAACCACATATCCTTCATGGACTGACCTGCGATCAGCATTGGATAAACATGTTCCGTACGATCAACCATAACATTAATGAATACACATTTATCATTAATTGCCATTGCCTCAGCAAGCTTAGACTCTAGTTCATCAGCATGATCAATTTGAATACCAACATGACCATATGCTTCCATTAACTTGCCAAAGTCAGGTAACGATTCAACATATGAGCTTGAGTGACGGCCTTCATAGTTCATATCTTGCCACTGTTTAACCATACCTAAAGCACGGTTATTCAAGCACAAGATCTTCACGTTCATGCCGTATTGCTTACAAGTTGAAAGCTCCTGAATACACATCTGAATTGAAGCTTCACCAGTAATACAAACCACTTGTTGATCAGGGAAAGCAAGCTTCGCAGCCATTGCATAAGGTAAACCTACGCCCATGGTGCCCAATCCGCCTGAGTTAATCCATTGACGTGGACGTTTGTACTTGTAATACAACGCGCCAAACATTTGGTGTTGACCCACATCAGAAGTAATGATGGCATCACCATTGGTCGCTTTATATAAAGCTTCAACAACTTGCTGTGGCTTCATTGTGCCATCAGCTGGTGTTTCATACTTCAAGCCATGAACTTTACGCCATTCATTAATTTGATCCCACCATGCAGCAATTGCTTCAGGATTAGGCTTAGACACATTCAATTGTTTCAATTGCGTCAACATTTCCTGAAGTACAGGCTCAACCGCCCCTACAATTGGAATGTGCGCCATGATCGTTTTTGAAATGCTCGCCGGATCAATATCAACATGGATAACTTTTGCATTCACACAGAATTTTGCAGGGTTATTGGTTACTCGGTCATCAAAACGAGCACCAATTGCAAGAATGACATCAGCATTATGCATCGCCATGTTTGCTTCATAAGTACCGTGCATTCCCAACATGCCCACAAACTGTGGGTCATCGCCAGGGAAGCCACCAAGACCCATAAGTGTATTTGTCACTGGGTAGCCCAACAAATGAGCCAACTCAGTCAATAATGCTGATGCATTACCTTGAACAACACCACCACCCGTATAAATTACAGGGCGCTTTGCACTTAAAAGTTCATCAATCGCTTTGCGAATTTGACCAGAATGACCACGTGAAGGTGGCTGATAAGAACGCATCTTCACTTTTTCAGGATATTCGTACGCAAATTTTTCTGCAGGATTTGTCGCATCCTTAGGAATATCGACCACAACTGGGCCAGGGCGACCACTAGATGCGATATAAAATGCTTTTTTGATAATTGCAGGAATTTCACTTGCGTGACGAACTTGGAAGCTGTGTTTCACGATAGGACGTGAAATACCCACCATATCAGTTTCCTGGAAAGCGTCTTCACCAATAAGATGTGATGCAACCTGGCCAGACAAAATCACCATTGGGATTGAGTCCATATAAGCTGTTGCAATTGGAGTCACAGTATTAGTTGCGCCAGGTCCAGAAGTGACCAGTACTACGCCAGTCTTACCTGTAGCACGCGAGTAAGCATCTGCCATATGACCAGCAGCTTGTTCATGACGTACGAGGTAATGATTAATTTTGTCTTGTTGAAATAGCGCATCATAAATATGTAATACAGCGCCGCCTGGATAACCAAAAACATGTTCAACGCCTTCGTCCGCAAGAGCACGAACGAGCATTTCACCACCAGATAAAAGTTCCAACGTGATTCACCCTAAAATCTTTATCACTATTTATGGAAGGCACAAATAGTGTTTCATTCATTGAATTGTCTGCACTGTTATAGCACACATATTGTCTAGTTTTCGTTGCAATAGAAAAATTTCTGTTTTTCAGCCGTATAAGCTTTTTTAACATTAATAAAGCATGTCTGGATATACATACTTTAAGTAAAATCAATCTCTCGGCTAGAGAGAATGTCTATTACAAAACATGACGGTTATTCGAAGGGTGATCAAATAATCGCATATAAAACTAAAGGAGCATTTTTGTTGTTTAATTCACTAAAGTCAAGATTAAAGAAACACTTTTCTATGATTATTTTTTAACTGTCTATTTTTTCATCTTATTTGATTTTTCCACTTTTCTTTTTTTATGACTGCCCTGCTTTTTTCAGGTTTATTCCTGTTTAATTTTTAGCGGAAAATAAATCCATCCCAAAACTGCATTTTTGTCGATTTTGCGCTATGCTGTGCAACAATCTTTAATATCAATTTTTGTTGTATAGCTTACGTCTATGACTATTTCTCACATTGACCCCGAATATCAAGCAAACACGATTGAACCATCAGTTCAACAAGATTGGGAAAATCGTAAAGTCTTTAAAGTTGCCGACACTGTCGAAGGTAAACATCGCTACATCCTGTCAATGTTTCCTTACCCAAGCGGCAAGCTGCATATGGGGCATGTGCGTAACTATACAATTGGCGATGTAATTAGCCGTTTTTATCGTTTAAAAGGTGAAACTGTGCTCCAACCTATGGGTTGGGATGCATTCGGTTTACCAGCGGAAAACGCTGCAATTGCCCATAAAGTTGCTCCGGCAAAATGGACATTTGAAAACATTGCCTACATGCGTGACCAATTAAAAAAATTAGGTCTATCTGTAGACTGGGACCGCGAGTTTGCAACCTGTACACCAGAGTACTATCACTGGGAACAATGGTTATTTGTTCAGCTTTATAAAAAAGGCCTGATCTACCGTAAACTTTCAACAGTAAACTGGGATCCGGTTGACCAAACAGTTTTGGCAAACGAACAAGTTGAAAATGGTCGTGGCTGGCGTTCAGGTGCATTGGTTGAAAAACGCGATATTCCAATGTACTACTTCCGTATCACGGATTATGCACAAGAATTATTAGACGACCTTGACACATTACAAGATGGCTGGCCTCAACAAGTGTTGACCATGCAACGTAACTGGATTGGTCGCTCTACTGGCATGGAAATTACTTTCCCATCTGCCAATACAGAAATCTATGCTGATGGCTTAACTGTTTATACAACACGTGCTGACACTTTAATGGGTGTGACGTATGTTGCTGTTGCAGCAGAACACCCTCTTGCGCTTAAAGCTGCTGAAAACAACCCTGAATTGGCTGCATTTATCGAAGAATGCCGCATGGGCTCAGTTGCTGAAGCGGACTTGGCAACAGCCGAGAAAAAAGGCATGGCAACAGGCTTGTTTGTAAAACATCCTGTAACTGGTGAAGAGCTTCCTGTTTGGATTGCAAACTACGTATTAATGTCTTATGGCTCTGGCGCGGTAATGGCTGTGCCTGCACATGACGAACGTGATTTTGAATTTGCAAACAAGTTCAGCTTGCCAATTAAACAAGTGATTGATGCCAAAGGCACTGACGATGCAGATTACTCTGCAACTGAGTGGCAAGAATGGTACGGTTCTAAAGAAGGTAAACTTGTTAACTCTGGCGAGTTTGACGGCTTAGAGTTCCAAGCTGCGTTTGACGCATTCCTTGCGAAATTAGAACCACAAGGTTTAGCAAATTCTAAAGTTCAATTCCGTTTACGTGACTGGGGTGTTTCTCGTCAACGTTACTGGGGTTGTCCAATTCCAATGATTAACTGTGACACTTGTGGTCAAGTCACAGTTCCAGAAGACCAACTTCCTGTTGTATTACCAACAGACGTTGTACCAGATGGTTCAGGCAATCCACTTAACAAAATGCCTGAGTTCTATGAAACTAAATGTCCTTGCTGTGGCGGCGATGCTCGTCGTGAAACAGATACTCTAGATACATTCGTAGAGTCATCTTGGTACTACGCACGCTATGCTTCTCCTGACTTCACTGGCGGTATGGTTAAACCTGAAGCTGCTCAAAACTGGCTTCCTGTAAACCAATACATCGGTGGTGTTGAGCACGCAATTCTTCACTTACTTTATGCACGTTTCTTCCACAAATTAATGCGTGATGAAGGCGTAGTACAAGGTAACGAGCCATTTACTAACTTGTTAACTCAAGGCATGGTGCTTGCAGATACGTTCTATCGTGAAGCAGAAAATGGTAAGAAAACTTGGTTCAACCCTGCTGACATCGAATTAGAGCGCGATGAGAAAGGTCGTATTCTTTCTGCAAAATATTCAGGTGACGGTCAAGAAGTTGTCATCGGCGGACAAGAAAAAATGTCTAAGTCGAAAAACAACGGTATTGACCCACAAGCGATTATTGATCAATACGGTGCAGATACTGCTCGTGTATTCATGATGTTCGCTGCTCCACCAGATCAATCTTTAGAATGGTCTGATGCAGGTGTTGAAGGTGCAAACCGTTTCTTGAAACGTGTATGGCGCCTTGTAGCTGGCTTCCTTGAAAAAGGCAACTCAGCTTCTACAATCGATACAGCTAATTTATCTAAAGAAGCTCAAGATTTACGTCGTAAAACACACGAAACCATTCAAAAGGTAAGTGATGATATTGAACGTCGTCATGCATTCAATACTGCGATTGCTGCTTTAATGGAGTTATTAAATGCAAGCAACAAGTTTGAAGCAAAAGATGACAACGACATTGCTGTAGAGCGTGAAGCGATCACCACACTTTTAACTTTGCTTGAACCGTTTGCACCGCATTTAAGCCAAACTTTATTGGCTCAATTTGGTACAGATGTAACTAAAGCAACCTTCCCTGAAGTGGATGCTTCTGCGTTAACACGTAATACGCAAACGATTGTTGTACAGGTTAACGGTAAACTTCGCGGTAAACTTGAAGTTTCTGTTGATATTTCTAAGGAAGATCTATTAGCTCAAGCTAAAGCTCTACCTGAAGTTCAACAATTCTTAACTGGACCAACAAAAAAAGAAATTGTGGTTCCAAATAAATTAGTTAACCTCGTGGTTTAATTAAAATTATTGATGAGAGGATCAAGCATGCACTTAGCCAAACGTTTAGCCGCTGTTGTTTTAACCTTAGGCCTTAGTGCAGGCTTAGTCGGGTGTGGATTTCATTTAAAAGGAACCAACCCGACTGCGACTCCGCTTGTTTATAAAAAGTTAAGCCTTGAATTACCAGCTAAAACTGATGATTTGGAAACGCAGTTAAAAGTATATTTGGCTGCCAATGGTGTTCAATTCAGCAATGATAATGATGCCTATGTACTCCGTGTTTTAGAGTACACACCACGTCGTCAGCTTTTAAACGGAAAACTGACAGAAGTATTATTACGCTTAACTGTAACCTTCCAGATTGAAGATCGTCAGGGTAATAAAATTACTGAACCACGCTCATTAACTGCATCTCGTAGTTATCAATATGACTTGGCAACAGTCAACACTGAAAATCAGCAAGAAAGTTACTTACAACGTCTTGTGATTGATGATATTGCACAACAGATTACTCGTCAGATTTCAGCAAATCGTTTACCAAAAGCTCAGCCTTAATCTGTATTTTTGCCCGCAATGAAAATTGACTATTTACAAGCCTTAAAACGTACTCCGGAAGCTCGGGGTGCGTGGATTTTGCATGGGCAAGAGCCCTTACTAGAACAAAATTTATTAGATGCTTTTCGCAAAAGCTGGCAGCAACAAGAAGTTGAAAGACAGCGTTATGATATTAGTAGCGTGAGCGACTGGAAAAATGTCTTTAACGCACTGAATAGCTTATCTTTATTCTCTCAGCAGCTTGCTATTGAAGTACATGGCAATATAAAACCTGATGCGAATGGCTTAAAACAACTTAAAAGTTATATACAACATAATGAACACAACCTGCTGTTAATTGTTTTACCCAAACAAGATAGTAGCAGTTTAAAATCTGCTTTTTTTCAAGTTGTTGAAGCAAATGGCGTAGTTGTTTCCTTAACAGCAAATTACCCACAAGACCGTCAACGTATTTTAAACGTAGAAGCAGAAAAGCTTGAGATCGAGCTCGATAACGATGCTTGGCAGTGGTTAATGCAACATCATGAGCACAATTTGCTCGCAGCTAAAAACAGCTTGATGCGTGTAAGAGATACCTTTCCAGATCAAAAACTGATTTTGATTGAGCATTTATATGCTTGTCTACAAGATCAGTCACGCTATACCACCTATGATTTAAGTGATGCATTATTAGAAGGCAACCTTGGCCAATCTATTAAGATTTTTCAATATTTAATTGCAGCAGGCGAACCTGATAGTCTGATTTTATGGACTTTAAGTAAAGAAATGCGCTTGTTAATGCAATTGTTTGAACAGCCTCATAATGCCTTACAGCTTGGCATATGGAAAACAAAGGTGGGTTTATATCAACAAGCTTTGAGAAGATTAAATCCACAACAGTTTTTAGGCTGGTCTACCCTGCTATTGCAAATTGATGCAGCAATTAAAGGAATGTCGAACGAAAATGCAGAACATTTAATGCAGCAAGCGATTGCTGAATTATGTGGGAAAACATTATTTATACATTAATTCGGCTGAATCATTTTTCTTCATTCCTGAAATATCATAAAAATTCACGTTTTATCCTCATTTCGCTTTTATACTTAATTAAATTTTAAACTTTTCGACCTCTCGCCATGCCAAAAATAAAGCCAATCAAACTTGTTATTATCATCGTCTGTATAGTCATTATTGCTGTATTAGCGTGGAAGTTTTTAAAACCTAAACAACAGCAGCCCCAATATATTACTGCTGAGGTGACACGTGGGGATATTGAAAATAATGTACTTGCGACAGGAACACTTGATGCAACCAAACTTATTAGTGTCGGTGCACAGGTATCAGGTCAGGTCAAAAAGATGTATGTACAACTTGGCGATCAGGTTAAGCAAGGCCAACTTATTGCACAAATTGACTCAACCACCCAAGAAAATAGTTTAAAAACTTCTGATGCAAATATTAAAAATTTAGAAGCACAGCGTCTTCAACAAGTTGCTTCTTTAAATGAAAAACAACTTGAATACCGTCGTCAGCAACAAATGTATGCGCAAGATGCAACACCACGTGCAGATTTAGAATCGGCCGAGGCAAGCTATAAAACAGCTCAGGCACAAATTAAAGCTTTAGATGCGCAAATCGAATCTGCAAAAGTTACAAAATCTACGGCACAAACCAATATTGGTTATACGCGTATTGTTGCGCCAACTGATGGTACAGTGGTCGCAATTGTGACCGAAGAAGGCCAAACCGTAAACGCCAACCAAAGCGCACCAACCATTGTCAAAATTGCAAAATTACAAAACATGACGATTAAAGCGCAGGTCAGTGAAGCTGACATTATGAAAGTTGAAAAAGGACAACAGGTTTACTTTACAACTTTAGGTGATGAAACTAAGCGCTACGCAACGTTACGTCAGATTGAACCTGCTCCTGACTCAATTTCAAGCGAATCAACAAGTAATACAAGCTCAACGACCAGTTCAGCTGTTTACTATAATGCCTTATTCGATGTGCCAAATACGGATGGTAAATTGCGTATTGATATGACAGCACAAGTTTATATCGTATTAAATTCAGCTAAAAATGCCTTACTCGTTCCGTCATCTGCACTGAGCTCTAAACAATTTTCAGGCCAAAGAAAATCAGGTCAATCTACAGATAAAGCTGCTTCGGTTCCAAGTACAGAACGCAAACATCAAGGTAATGGTGCTCGTTTAGAACGTTTAAATTTAACTGCTGAGCAAAAACAATTAATTGAACAAGGCAAATTAACTTTAAGTGTTGTACGCGTATTACAAGCTGATGGTACAACCAAACCGAAACAAATTTTGGTTGGTATTAACAACCGTGTAAATGCACAAGTGCTTGCCGGATTAAAACAAGGTGACCAAGTTGTGATTGCAGATAGTTCAGAAAATTCTGCTGCTTCTGCAAATAGTGGTAATAACCGTCGCCGTGGCCCAATGGGAATGTAAGCATGACAAAACAAGCTTTGCTTGAAGTCAGCAATCTGGTCCGGGAATTCCCTGCTGGCGAAAGCACAATACAAATTTTAAAAGGGATCGACCTTACTATTTATGAAGGTGAACTGGTTGCCATTGTTGGACAGTCTGGTTCTGGTAAATCAACCCTCATGAATATATTAGGTTGTTTGGACCGCCCTACTAGTGGTAGTTACAAGGTGAGTGGGCAAGAAACCGGAAAACTTGAACCAGACCAGCTCGCTCGACTACGCCGTGAATATTTTGGTTTTATTTTCCAGCGCTACCATTTACTCGGTGACTTATCTGCTGAGGGTAACGTTGAAGTTCCAGCGGTTTACGCAGGTGTTACACCTTCTGAGCGTAAACAACGTGCAACGGCCCTACTTACCGAATTAGGATTAGGCACTAAAACACTTAATAGACCAAGCCAACTTTCTGGTGGTCAGCAGCAACGTGTTTCGATTGCCCGTGCGCTGATGAATGGCGGTGACGTTATCCTTGCGGATGAACCAACGGGGGCGCTCGACTCTCATAGTGGTGTTGAAGTGATGCGTATTTTGCGTGAACTTAATGCCGCAGGTCACACTATTATTTTAGTCACCCACGATATGCAAGTTGCAAAAAATGCGACTCGTATTATCGAGATTAGTGACGGAGAAATTATTAGCGACCGTCCTAATGTTCCTGATCAAGCAGCAGAGCCCATTAAATCTGATCCAGATGCTGCTCCAGCATTACAAGGGAAACAGAAGAAAGGCAAAAGTATTTCTGCATGGCGCTCGACTTTAGACCGCCTGTCAGAAGCATTCCAAATGGCTTTACTGTCTATGAATGCCCATCGCATGCGTACTTTTTTAACCATGCTTGGGATCATTATTGGTATTGCCTCTGTTGTTACGGTGGTTGCGCTAGGCAAAGGTTCTCAACAACAAATTTTAAGTAATATTAGTAGTCTCGGAACCAATACGATTACGGTATTTCAAGGCCGAGGATTTGGTGACAATTCTAAAACCGCCAGTTTTAAAACCTTGGTGCCTGCCGATGCTGATGCATTAATGACCCAGCCGTATGTCAGTGCTGTCAGCCCAATGGTCAGCACCTCAAAGACCATGCGTTATCAGCAGAATGAAGCAAATGCGACCATTAATGGTGTGAGTAACGATTATTTCGATGTAAAAGGTCTTGTTTTTAAAGATGGACAAACTTTTGATCAGCGTAGTGTTCGTGATCGCTCACAGGATGTTGTGATTGATACCAATACTGAAAAACAATTCTTTAGTGACGGTACCAACCCAATTGGCCAAGTGGTACTACTTGGTAGTGTACCAGCGCGTATTATTGGCGTTGTAGAACCACAAACAAGTGGTATGGGTTCAGACGATACTTTAAATGTCTATATGCCCTATACAACCGTAATGAGCCGTATGCTGGGTCAGTCTAATGTACGCAATATCGTGGTCCGCATTAATGACAAATATTCAACTACAGCCGCAGAAAATGCGATTGTAAACTTATTAACCCAGCGCCATGGTGCACAAGATATTTTCACCATGAACAGTGACAGTATCCGTCAAACTATCGAAAAAACAACCAGTACCATGACTCTTCTAGTTTCAGCAATTGCCGTAATTTCACTGGTCGTTGGTGGTATTGGGGTGATGAATATTATGTTGGTTTCTGTGACTGAACGTACTCAAGAAATTGGCGTGCGTATGGCTGTGGGTGCGAGACAAAGTGATATTTTGCAGCAATTCCTGATTGAAGCAATTTTAGTGTGTTTAATTGGTGGTGTGCTTGGCGTCTTGCTATCGCTTGGCCTTGGACAACTCATTAATAAATTTGCCGGCGGGAACTTTAGCGTGGCTTATTCAAGCACCTCTATTATTGCAGCATTTGTCTGTTCAACACTGATTGGTGTCGTATTTGGCTTCTTGCCTGCCAAGAATGCCGCGAAACTTGACCCTGTTGCCGCACTATCACGAGAATAAGGAAAATTGCATGTCTTTCTCTATGACTAAACTCAGCACAGCACTTCTCCTCACGAGTTCTCTTGTAGGATGTGCAGCTGTAGTAAAAACCCCTTATGAAACACCTGCGGTACAAGTTCCGGGTAGTTTTCAATATGACACAGCAAAAGCAAAAAACATGTCTGCCGATCAATATTCTGATCGTTGGTGGACGCTTTTCAACGATGCACAGCTTAATCAGCTTGTAAGCAATGTATTAGAACGTAACAGCGATTTAGCAGTTGCTGGCATTACCTTAAAACAAGCCCGTCTACAAGCTGACCTAACAGCAAATAAACAAGGCTTACGTACTAACTCTAGTGTTTCAACTGGACACTCTTTTGATTTGAACTCAGGAGATGACAGTTCTAAAGGGCTATCAATGAGTGCGGGTGTAAGCTATGAGCTTGATTTGTTTGGTAAGCTTGCACGTCAAACTGAAGCAAGCAAATGGGAAGCTTTGGCGACTGAACAAGACCTGCAAGCCACTGGGCAAAGTTTAATTGCAACCACTGCTAAACTTTATTGGCAACTGGGTTATCTAAATGAGCGCTACACAACTGCACAGCAAAGTCTAGCAACCTCTCAAAAGCTTTATGACTTGGTACAAATTCAATATAAAGCTGGTGCTGTTTCAGGTGTAGATCTGACTCAAGCAGAACAATCAGTACAAAGCCAGAAAGCGAGTTTAAGCCAGATTGAACAACAATTGGTTGAAACACGAACGGCTATTGCGGTGTTATTGCATGAGCCATTGCAACAATTAAACATTCAAGAGCCAAAGCGCTTACCACGCACTGCTCTACCTGCAATTGGTGCTGGTTTACCTGCTGATATTTTATCGCGTCGTCCCGATTTACAAGCCTCTGAGCTTCGTTTGAAAAAGGCGCTAGCGACTAAAGATGCAACTAAAGCAAGCTACTACCCATCAATTAGCTTAACCAGTAGTTTGGGCTCAAGCAGTACATCGTTGACAGAACTGTTACGTAACCCTGCCCTAACTTTAGGTGCAAGTTTAAGCTTACCATTTTTGCAATATAATGATATGAAGAAAGATATCGCGATTAGCAATCTGGATTATGAAAAAGCGATTATTCAATATCGTCAAACGCTTTATCAGGCTTTTGCTGATGTCGAAAATGCTTTATCGAGTCGTACCGAACTGGATAAACAAGTAGCCTTACAAGAACGTAATGTTGAACTTGCAGAAAAAACTGAACGTTTAACTGAAGTCCGCTACCGTTATGGTGCTGTTGCTTTAAAAACACTTCTCGATGCTCAGCAAACCACACGCACCGCAAGATTAAGCCTTGTTGAAACCAAACAAAGTCAATACAACGCGTATGTCACCCTCATGCAAGCTTTAGGGGGTTCCTCTGTAAAAGAACTTCCTCAATAACTTGCACCAATTTAAAAAGCCGTAGTCCTTCAACTACGGCTTTTTTATGGCTGAATAAATTTTAAAACTTATTCATCATCCATCATAGATTGGCTCATACCTACAGTATTGAAACCAGCATCTACATATAGAATTTCACCAGTAATACCTGAAGCCCAAGGTGAGCAAAGGAACAATGCAGCATTACCCACTTCGTCAATGGTTACATTGCGTTTTAACGGAGCAACTTTTTCATTGGCATCTAACATTTTACGGAAAGATTTAATACCAGAAGCAGCCAAAGTACGGATTGGACCTGCAGAAATCGCGTTTACACGAATACCGTCAACACCCAAGCTTGATGCCAAGTAGCGAACACCCGCTTCTAAAGAAGCTTTTGCCATACCCATAACGTTGTAGTTAGGCATAACGCGCTCAGAACCTTGATAAGTCAAAGTCAACAAACAACCTTGGCGAGCTTGTAATAATGGTTTTGCAGCACGTGCCATTGCAATAAAGCTGTATGCACTGATGTCATGAGCAACTTTAAAACCGTCACGGTCAGTCACGTCAGTAAAGTCACCATCAAGCGTATGTGCAGGAGCAAAGCCAATAGAGTGAACTACGCCATCTAGACCGTCCCAATGTTTTGCAAGTTCTGCAAATGCATTGTCAATTTCACTATCAACTGCAACATCACATGGAAACACAAGCTTAGAACCGAATTGCTCAGCAAACTCATCCACACGTTTTTTTAATTTTTCGTTTGGATAAGTAAACGCAAGCTCTGCACCTTCACGGTGTAATGCTTGGGCAATACCAAAAGCAATTGATAATTTACTAGCAACGCCTGCAATCAAAAAGCGTTTACCTACTAAAAGTCCTTGTGTCATGCCGATCTCACTCAAAACAATTTAAAGCATAATGCCAATATTCAACGTTTTTCGAAATTGCATAATGCATCTTTTTTCAAAAATCGCACGAAAAAAAATCGCTCCACATGAGGAGCGACTTCTAGATGAATATAATCTTAGTCGTCAGATAACAAACCAATCAAACGTAAAAAAGAGATATACATCCAAACTAAAGTTGAGAGTAACGCAATACCACATAACCACTCCATAAACTTTGGAGCACGGTAAGCTGCGTTGGTTTCAATTAAATCGAAGTCTAAAATCAGGTTAAGTGAAGCAATGACTGCAATAAATGCAGCAAAACCAATGCCTAACCAGTTACTTTCAAAAATATAAGGAATGCTTGAACCAAACGCTAAACGCATGATCATCTGCACAATAAATACAAGAAAAATAGCCAAAGACGCAGAAATCACGACTGACTTAAATTTTTCCGTTGCACGTACAATCTTAAATTTATATAAACCAAACATCACCAAAGTCGTAACGAAGGTTGCTAATAAGGCCTGTAACGGTACACCTGGGTATTTCATTTGAAAAGTAAATGAAATACCACCTAAAAATGCGCCTTCAAAGAGTGCATATGGAATTGCCAAGGTGGGTGCAGTCGTCGGTTTGAATGTTGCAATTAAGGCTAAAACCAATCCGCCAATTGCACCAACAATTGAAGCGGCGTAAGCAATACCCACATTTGCAGTAAAAGCTGCGTATAAAAATAAAGCAATGCCCACAGTCGCTGCAATGACTGTCAACATAATAGATTTTTGAATCGCACCTTGCACAGTCATCGGTTGACTATAGTCACTGACCGTTTCAACACGCGTCAGTATCGGATTATTACTTTGCATAAATGCTCTCTTTTTATAATAAAAAAATTTAAAACATCATTTTAAGCAAAATGAATATGAAAGCCAAATCAGAGGGTCGGCATTATTGTAACAATGTCCTTTAAACAGTAAAAAAGGAGGCAATAGCCCCCTTTCATATCACTTGGGCAAAGTTATTAATCTTTACCGTCAGTGTTCATAATAAAAAAGTATTCACGGTAATATTTCAACTCGGAAATCGAATCACGAATATCATCCATTGCCAAATGTGATGCATTCTTTTTCAGACCGCTCATGATTTCAGGACGCCAGCGTTTTGAGAGTTCTTTTATCGTAGATACATCAAGATTACGATAGTGGAAGTACTGCTCTAGTTCAGGCATAAGACGGTGTAAGAAACGGCGATCCTGACAAATCGAGTTACCGCACATCGGTGAAACTTTTGGATTGACCCATTTTTTTAGGAATTCTAAAGTCTGTAACTCAGCATCACGAGCTGTTAATTTGCTGCGACGAACTCGTTCAACCAACCCAGATTGCCCATGTTGGCGGGTATTCCACTCATCCATTGCATTTAAAATACGGTCAGGCTGATGAACGGCTAAAACCGGACCTTCGGCAAGTACATTTAAATGATCATCTGTAATAATTGTTGCGATTTCAATAATTTGGTCATTATCGGTATCTAAACCGGTCATTTCCAAATCAATCCAAATTAATCGTGTATTTAAAGTACTGCTCATGTATGTACGTTCTAAAATGCCGTAAAAACATCAATAGTAGCAAATTTCTTGCATCTGCGCTGTAATTCTATAGCCGCTTCATGCTATTTTTGCCATCTTCAAACAGTGGTTTTTTTGGGATATGAATGGCTTTAATTCGTAAGCGTCGTTTAACTGAACAACAGCAACGTCGTATTGAAAAACAGCACAAAACTCGCCAAGAAGAGGCCGATACTTCACAAGATTTGGACGGACTTGTTGTACAACATTATGGTCGCCAACTCGAAGTACAGGCACTCTCTGTACCTGAGCATCACCCAGAAAAACCTCAAGTCGCCGAAGGAGAACCAGAACCCTTCTGGAAACCTATCGAGCTCAAAAGTGTATGGCGCTGCCATACTCGAACAAACCTTGAGTTACTTGTGACTGGTGACCGAGTTAAATGGCAAGCTGACCCAAACACGGGGTTAGGCATTATTACAGCCATTCACCCTCGTACCTCTTTACTTACCCGTCCAGACCGTTATCACAAGGTTAAACCAGTTGCAGCAAATATCAGTTTGATTGTAATTGTATTTTCTCCACTTCCTGAGCCTGCGCCAACGTTAATTGATCGATATTTAGTTGCTTGCGCAGATGCTAACATTCCGGCACTTTTAGTCTTAAATAAATCTGATCTATTAACCGAGAATGACCCAATTCTTACGCTATTAGAAGAATATAAAACTTTGGGTTATGAAGTGATGATTTGTCAGTCTAAACAGGGAGATATTTCTGCTTTATCTGAACGTTTAGATGGTGAAACAGTAGCTTTCGTTGGACAATCAGGTGTAGGGAAAAGCTCTTTAATTAATGTGCTCATTCCAGATGCAGAGCAAAAAACAAATATTATTTCTGAAAACTCTGCACTCGGTCAGCACACAACCACCTCTACACGTTTAATGAATTTCGGTAAAAATGGCGCGTTAATTGACTCTCCGGGAATTCGTGAGTTTGGACTTTGGCATCTTGATTTAGAAAAAATTCGTATGGGCTTTCCAGAAATTGAAGCACATTTGGGTTCTTGCCAATTCCGTAATTGCACCCATACCCATGAAAAGAACTGTGGGTTAAAACACGCTGTAGAATCTGGTGAAATTTTACCACGGCGCCTAGATAGCTTTTTGCGTTTAAATGATGAGATTCAAGAAGCACAGCAAAAAAACTAATTTTCTGCCCGCTTTGCCCTTGAAGTGGTGATTTTGATCACCATCTATATACGCTATACTCTAGGTCAATTTTGTTTTTAATTTTTTTTAGGTGACTTGTGGAACGCTGGTTAGAGTTTATGGGGAATCACCCCATTTTGTTTGGTACGCTCGGAGTCTTGGTCGTGTTGTTCTTCATTTTTGAAGGTCAACGTAACGGTCGTAAAATTTCACCACAGTCGCTTGGTATTTTAGTGAAAGCGAAAAATGCCATACTCATCGACTTGCGCGATAGTAAAGACTTCCGTGAAGGTCATATTAGCGGCAGCCGCAATATTCCTTTCAGTCAAATTGCAAGTCATGCTGATGAATTAAAAGCAAGTGACCGTCCATTGGTATTTATTTGCAATCTGGGGCAAGTTGCTGGTAGTGCTTTGCAAAAAGTTGCTCACCATGACAGCTATCGTCTTGATGGCGGTATTAGTAACTGGAAAGCACAAGGCTTACCTCTTGTTAAAAGCAAACCAAAAGCTTAAGGAGAATTATTATGGCTGCAAATGTCATTGTTTACTCAACTTCTGTATGCCCGTATTGCGTTCGTGCTAAACAGTTACTTGAGCGTAAAGGTATTGCTTACAAAGAAGTAAATCTTTCTGTCGAAGCACCGGAAGTACGTGTTGAATTAATGCAACGCACTAATCATCGTACTGTCCCACAAATTTTTATTAACGATCAGTTTATTGGTGGTTTTGACCAACTTTATGCTTTAGAGCGTGAAGGTAAACTCGACGAATTATTGGCTTAATCTCGCATCCATATTAAGGAAAAAACAATGAGCGAAGAACAACAAGTTCAACCACAATTAGCTTTAGAGCGTATTTATACAAAAGATATTTCTTTTGAGGTTCCTGGGGCGCAGGTTTTTACGAAACAATGGCAACCTGAACTCAATATCAATCTTTCTTCTGCTGCAGAAAAAATTGATCCAACTCATTTTGAAGTTTCTTTAAAAGTTGTGGTACAAGCCAATAACGACAACGAAACAGCGTTCATTGTAGATATCACTCAATCAGGTATTTTCTTGATTGATAACATCGAAGAAGACCGCTTACCTTATATTTTAGGCGCTTATTGCCCAAATATTTTGTTCCCGTTCTTACGTGAAGCGGTAAATGATTTAGTGACTAAAGGTAGCTTCCCACAGTTACTTCTTACACCAATCAACTTTGATGCAGAGTTCGAAGCTAATATGCAACGTGCTCAAGCTGTTGAAGGTCAAGCTTAATTTTATAGCTTGCTCTAGACTAAAAAAACCGCGTAATTCGCGGTTTTTTTATGTCTGCTATTTCGCTTATTAAGCATCAAGTGAATGAAGCTGTATTGTAGGAAACTGAAAACCACGGCAAGATAATTCTGAGCGCCATGCCACTGTTAGAATCATGTTACCCACAACGAAGTTTTGATAAGCAAATGTCCCGATCAGTGGATGAGAACATATTCCGCCACGGTCTGTAGGATGTGCTTGAGTATTTAAAGTATTTAAATCTAAACGGATACCAAGGCCTGAAGCTTTTAGAACAGCCTCTTTAGTCGTCCAGACTTTAAACCAATATTCTCTATCTTGGTCTAGACTTTGCCATGTTGCATATTCATCAGGATGAAATGCATGCTGAGCTAGAGCTTCCAAACGTACTTTACGGTCTAACTCTTCGACGTCTATACCGATATCTTTAACATGCTGACTCATCGCTAAAGCATAATACTGTTGGCTATGAGAGTGATTAAAATCTAAATCGTGATTCAATAAATATGGTTTGCCATGTTCATGCTTTGCAAACTCTAAATCCGTTATTGTAATTTGTAATTTCTGCGCTATAAGCTCATTTCTAATATCATGTATTTGCTGTTTTTTATAATGATTAAATGTACGAAAGTCCGGGAAATCTTGTTTAGATTTTAAAAGAAGCTGGGACAATGTTTGTGTATAGACTTCAATATTACGCTTAGACATTGTCCCGACCTTACTTAAAATTAATTAGAATTTAACCACGTCGCCTTTTAAGGTAACACCCGCCATCATGGCACCTTTATAGCAATCGTAAGTTGTCGTACTTGTAGTTTCATTGGCTTTAAAATAGCTCACAATATTGGTAACAGCATTTGCACCTTGTGCTTTAGCATTGTTTTGCATTTGGATCAGTGCTGAACGTAAAACCCAGTCACAAGACGTTGCTGCTGACTTACCAAAACCATTGGTCTTTTTATTGGTCACCGCATCTTTTTGAATAATTTTACCGCCAGACTTTGTACCCTTTAAATAAAACTTTACTGAACCATCTAAAGTCCCATCTGCAACTGCACGGTCTACAGCTTCTTTAAAATTTAACTGATGTACTTCATCTCCAGCCTGAACAGTTGCAGTAAAACCCGCACTTAGCATTGCTACAAATAAAAGTTTTTTATTTAACATTGTTGTGTTCCTTATTGTTTAACACGTTTAAAAATAAGCGAAGTATTAATTCCGCCAAAAGCAAAGTTATTGCTCATAATAATGTTCGCATCCAAATTTCTCGGCTGCTGAACGATATAATCTAGATCACCGCACAATGGATCAATTTCATCTAGGTTTAAAGTTGGAATAAAGCGGCCACGATTCATCATTTCAATGCTCAGCCAAGCTTCAATAGCTCCACACGCCCCCAGCGTATGTCCAAAGTAGCTTTTTAAAGAGCTGATCGGTTTACGTCCTAAAACTGTTGCTGTCGCCTGACTTTCAGCCACATCCCCCTGATCAGTTGAGGTGCCATGCGCATTTACATAAGCGATGTCCTTCGCTTCTACAGATGCATCTTTCAGGGCTAATTGCATACAACGGCCCATCATCTCAGCATCTGGTTTGGTTACATGTTGGCCATCAGTATTGCTACCATAGCCAATCACTTCTGCATAAATATGAGCACCTCGAGCTTTGGCATGTTCATATTCTTCTAAAATTAAACAGCCTGCCCCTTCACCAATCACTAATCCATCTCGCTTAGCATCAAATGGACGTGGTGTTTTTTCTGGTTGGTCATTCATTCCACTAGTCGCGAACAATACATCAAAAACTGCCGCACCTGCTGCACTGAGTTCCTCTGCACCACCCGCAATCATGACCTGTTGTTTGCCATATTTAATTGCTTCATAGGCTTGCCCAATGGCCATAGAACCAGAGGTACATGCACTTGAGGTCGGTAAAGTTAACCCTTTTAGGCCAAAATATACGGTCATGTTTACCGCGCTTGTGTGGGCCATCATACGGATATAGGTTGTTGCATTGATCTTACTCATGCTCTGATGAAGTAACATGCTCGCAAATTCACCCACGGCATCTACACTACCCGCAGATGAACCAAAAGCAACCCCGGCTTCGCCACTAGATAAAATTTCGTGTCCAAGCAAACCAGCATTTTGTAAAGCAGTTTCGGCACAAACCACAGACATTAAGGCCACGCGTCCCATGCCACGGGTAACTTTACGGTTAAAATGTTTTGGGACATGGAATGTTTCAACAGGGCCAGCAAGCTTAGTCCGAAGGTCAACATATTGCTCCCACTCTGGCATGTAGCGTATACCACTTTTAGCAGCGTCAAATCGAGCAAAGATCTCATCGGAAGTTTCACCTAAAGAGGTAATTCCTGCCATTCCCGTCACGACCACACGTTTCATCAGATGAGTCCCCCATTTACAGAAATAACCTGTCGAGTTACATAAGAGGCTTCATCTGAACACAAGAATTTCACCACGCTCGCCACCTCATCGACCTGTCCCATGCGTTGCAACGGAATCATTTTAAGCGCATGTTCTTTGACTTCATCTGTCACCATTTCAGTTTCAATGAGCCCTGGTGCAACACAATTCACAGTAATTTTTCGCTTCGCCAATTCGAGTGCCAAGGCTTTAGTCGCACCAATCAGACCTGCTTTTGCAGCACTGTAGTTGACCTGACCACGGTTACCCATAATCCCAGAAACTGAAGATAAGGTGACAATACGACCACCTTTACGTAAGTGAATCATTGGCATAACTAATGGTTTTAATACGTTATAAAAACCGTCTAATGAGGTTGAGATAACTTCATCCCAATCTTGATCGGTGAGTGCTGGGAAAGCGCCATCATGAGTAAGACCAGCATTCAAAACAACACCATAGAATGCGCCATGCTGCTCTACATCTTGTTCTAAAATCTGTTGAACGGTTTGGCGTTCAGTTACATCAAACATTAGATAATGGCTATTTTGTCCTAACGCTTGAATCTCTTGTACAACTTGCTCAGCATCAGCCTGACGCGAACGTGCATGCACTGTTACATCAAAACCACCCTTTGCCAGTTGTAAGGCAATCGCTTTCCCAATTCCTCGACTTGAACCCGTTACTAAAATTCGTCTTGTCACAATGTATTCCTAATTCTTTGTGGTTATTCAAATGGTGATTCTGTTGGCTCAAATACACTTAACGTTGCCTGAATGCAGTGCTCAGCATATTGAATTTCACAGGAAAATTGCCCAAGGCCTTCATGAAAATATTGTTGTTCTATTTGAATGATCAATCGTGAACCCAAGGCGAAATAAGGGATCGGCAAATTTAACTTACGCGTTCCCAATAAAAAACCGATTTTTGGCGCTTCTTTTGACTGCTGACCTTGCCAGCCTGAATAAGCACTAATTGTTTGTGCCATAATTTCAATGCTTGCCCATGTCGGCAAACCTTCTGCTTCACAAAACATGAGCTCTGGCGTAATCGTAAGTTCTGCTTGCGCCCGCCCTTCTGCAAACTCGGTTAAATGGTCAATAAATACCATCGGTTGTTCATGAGGAATATATTGAATTGCATCTAGTTTCATCAGGGCTTCACTCCAAAAACAAGACTAATATTACTTCCGCCAAAAGCGAAAGAATTACTCATGACATAGCGGATGGGCTGTTTTAGCTCAGCATCTTGCACATAGTTTTGGTCGGCCAATTCTGGATCAACCTCAACATTTTGATGTAAAGGCAACCAATTTTGATCTTTTAAAACTTGCTCACAAATAAAAGCTTCTATGGCACCAGCAGCGCCGAGGCAATGTCCAGTTTTATGTTTTGTACTACTTAAAGCAACTTGGTAATCACCAAAAACTTGTCGTACAGCCTTAATTTCCATTGCGTCATTTTGTGGAGTTGCTGTTCCGTGCAAGTTGATATAACCAATCTCTAGAGCTGAAATTTGAGCCATATCTAATGCACGTTGCATAGCTAAAGCGGCACCTTCACCTTCAGGATGCGGGGCCGAAATGTGCCATGCATCCATAGATTCACCCGCTCCTATTAACATGACAGGTGCTTGTTCTTTACTTAGTACAAAAAACGCAGCGGCTTCACCAATATTAATACCATCACGGTTTACACCGCAGGGTTGGCAAACATGTTCAGATAAACTCTCTAGGCTATTAAATCCATTTAGGGTCAACTTGCACAAGGTATCGACGCCACCAACCAGCACAACATCGGCTAAATCTGCGTGAAGTAATCTCTGCCCTGCGGCTAATGCTTTAGCGCTTGAAGAACAAGCTGTTGAAATCGTATAGGCTGGCCCTTCCCATCCTAAGTACTGCTGCAATGCTTTCGCTAAACAGCTCATTTCTTGGGGATAATGAGATATCGATAGATCGGTTTGCCCTTGAAAATATTGCTTAAGCAATAATTCATTATCTGCAATACCAGAAGTGGATGTGCCCACCACAATGGCCAAACGTTTATTTTCAAAGGATGCCGTATAGGCTTTTAACTCTGTTTCAATTTCAGATAATGCGGTTAATGCAAAACGTAGATTACGTGAATCTACAGACTGTAAAGCATGAGGTACGCTCGAACATAATGGATGCGTATATTGTCCCACCCAAACATCACGATCAGCGATTAAATCATCTCGCAAACTCAAGGTTTGCTGCGGCTGTTGTAATGCCTGTTTAATTTGATTAAGTTCGCAGCCTAATGCAGATAAACCAACACTAAATTGTATGCCTACTGCCATTGGAGCTGCATTTTCTGAAGGTAAATGTTTCATGGCGTAGAACTTTCTTCTGTCTGCAAGGTGTTCTCAATCGAACTCAGCGTCATGGTATAAGGGACTTGTTCATTAATCAATTCAATGCTTCCTTGCCCCTGTTTAAGCTGCAACACAGGTTGCCTTTCAATATAAACAACCTGCTTGTCTGCTTGTTGTTTCATCTCTACAGCTTGTTGTCCTAAATGTGAAAATTGAGGATATGTTGCGAACAAAAGGTCACGTACCACAAACTCAAAAGGCAATAAACGCATTTGATCAATACGCTGTTCAACATGAACCCGATGCCCATCAAACTGTAACTTAAATAATTGCTGGCCTGTCAGGCTTAAAGCGACCATATCCAGTACAGCACCTTTTTGCTGTTGATATAACAAGAAGCTAAAACTTTGCTGCTTCCACTGAACTTCAACTTGATCTTGCCTTTGATAAGTCTGAGCCTGCCATAGAGGACTTTGTAGCCCTTTGGCATGTGGCATGACCTGACAACCATTTAAAAATAAAAAGCTGCTGAGTAATATCGTTGCCCATTTGCGCTGCATGGTTATCCCTCAAGTACCTGTTCTTGCGTCAAGCCTTCACGACAATATTCTGCCAAGGTGCTGAGTCTACGCTTAGCATTTTTATGAATCGGATTTTTTTCATCCCACGCATAACCAGCCAATAATGAAGAAATCATACGGCGAATACCTTCATTCTGATTTTGCGAGAACACCACATCTTGGAACTCGCCTTCGTACCATGATTCAACATAGGCACGAAATACCTGAATACCACGGCGTAATGGTTTTTCATACTCTTGTAACCAGTCAACTTGCTCACCTTGTAAAACTCGTTCAACCAAAGGAACCGCCAAACTTGAAGATTTAAGAGCAATCGTCACACCTGATGAAAAGACTGGATCAAGAAACTCACCCGCATTACCTAATAGCGCATAGTTGCGATCTGCCAAGTGTTTTACATTTGCTGAGTAGCCCACTAAAGTTCGCACTGGTGTATCAAACTTTGCACGGTGCAAAACATGTGACAAGCTTGGTTCATCAGCCAAAATACGTTTGAACATTGCTTCAGGTTCATTATCCGAAGCATTTTCGACCGTGTATTTGTCAAAAAAGTCTTGTTCTGCAACGATACCAAAAGAAGCCCGTCCGTCTGCAAATGGAATGAGCCAATACCATGCGCGATGATCTTTTTCATGCACAGTAATTAAAATTTTATTGCGGTCAAACTCCGGATCATCGGCAATACCATCTTCAATATGGGTAAACAGCGCACGTCGTACTGGAAAATTTGATGGGCTCTCTAAATCTAAAAGCTTTGGTAAAATGCGTCCAAAACCACTCGCATCTAACAAAAATTTAGTTTGAATCTGATAACGCTGTTGCTCTTCATCTAATACAGTAAGCAAAGGCTGTTCAGATGCAACATCAACATCTAAAACCTCATGTCCAAAACGAATGTCTGCGCCATAAGCTTGAGCTTGTTTTGCAAGCAAGTTATCGAAATCTGCACGACGAACTTGCCAAGTCGTTCCCGGCCCATCCGTAAATTTTTCTGTAAAATCATAAAAACTACGCTGTTTGCCACGTAAAAAAGCTGCCCCATTTTTAAATTGAAAAGCATACTGCTCAACATGCTCACGGACTGTTTCTAATAAGCCAGCCTCTTCTAAAAACGCCATAGACTGCGGTAGCAATGACTCACCTATCGAAAAACGAGGGAAATACTGTTTTTCAATGACTGTAACGGTATAGCCCTTTTTTCGAAGAAGTGCAGCAGCAGAACTACCTGATGGCCCAGCCCCAATAATCACGACATCAATTTTTTCTAAAGTGCTCATAGCACAACTTCCTTTTTAATTTATTCAAATTATGAATGGTCTTGTAAATTCACGATATGTTTTTCATCTGCGGGGGTTAACAACGTCGCATAGATAAATGAGAAAATAACTCCAAATAAAACCGTTAAACCAAAACAATGAATTGCATAAGTATGGCTAAATGAAAGTAATCCAAAGCCGAGTAAGGTCGACATCATACATAAAAATAATGCCATTCCAACCACTTGCGGGTGATCATGTCCATGTCGGTAGAAAATTGCATAATCGACGCCGATCCCAATAATCAGGAAAGTCGCCATAATACTAAACAGGTTAATCTCCACACCTAACCATGCTTGAACAGCAAAAGTGCTCAGTAATGCCAAACTGACTGGCAAAACCAAAGGCACAATTGAACTTAGACCATAAATAAGCGCTAAACCAACCGCCAGACCAATTAAGGCATAAATGAGAAGATGTTGAGCCTGTACTCGATGTTCAGCAAACATTTGCGACATTTCGGTAATGGGTTGCTGGAAATGTATGTGATCATTCTGAAGTTGCTTTAACGCTTCAGGTTGTTTCACCCCTGTCACCATCACTAATCGTTCATTAGCTTGAGGCTGTAAAAAAGCTAAAGGGTGATCTTTAAATACAGCAAAATCTAATAGTGGTTGTGTCGCCAGTTGCTGTTGCCACTGTAAAACATCATTAAGATTTAGCCCCATGCTTTGTGCATATTGCTGCAAAGTCGCTTTTGGAATATTTCTTAAGAGTTGTACATTCTGTTGTTGGGCCGCCAATGGTGGAATCCATTGTCCCAGAGCTTGAAATGCACTGATTTTCCCTTGTGACTGTAACTGTTGCAAATGTCCAATCAGTTGCTGCTCTTGTTGCTGCATTTCATTTGCAGATGCTGCACGCACCACAAAATAATCACTACTTTGTTGCTGGCCAAATTGCCCACGCACTGCTTGGTCCTGCTGCTTTAAACTCGCGTCCATACCTTGTAAGTTACGGATGTCATCATTACTTTTAAGATAGAAAAGACTCGCTGTACCTACGACTAAAATGACTGCAATCAAGCCATAACGTATCTTGGTTCGCTGTTGAAACCATAACCGTGCTTGTCCAATCCAAGACAATGCTCGTATGGCTGGCTGGGCATTGAGTGCAGGTAGTCTTGGCAATAAAAGTACACTGCTGATCCACGCTGCAGTTAATCCTACAATTGAAAAGACCGCAATCTGCTTGAACCCAGGAAACGGAGTAAAACTCAAAAAGATGTAAGCAACCAATGTGGTCATTAAGCCCATAAACAAACTTGGTAATAGCGGTTTTAAAATTTGAAAACCACCAAGCTTTCTATGCTGCGATTGCATCGCCATAAAATAAAATGAAAAGTCGACACAGACACCAATCAGACTTGCACCGAAAACCAATGTCATCAGGTGAATTTCACCAAACACCCAATGTGTGACCGCAAACGCCACAAAGCTTCCAGTCGAAACTGCAATAAACTCGGTCGCCAAAGGTCGCAGTGAACGAAAGCCAAACCAAACCAGAAAAATTAAGCCCAGTGTTGAGCCAACACCAATGGTTGAGATTTCCTGCTTAGCCGATTGCGTCCCAAAATTTGAAAATAAAATAGTTCCAGTCCAATGAGATTTTAATCCCATTGCCGCTAGCTTTTGCTTAGTCTGCTCAATCCAAGTAGAGGTCTGTTCTTGGTAATCAATATTGTATGGGCTTTGCATCAACTGTAATACGAAAAGCCGAGAAATGCCGTGCTCATGATGAATGGTGGCAAAGCCCTGCTCCATTTCAATATCTTGTTGTGAGGGCGATGCTAACTGCATGGCATAACGAGGAAACAACAATAGCGGGTCTTGCTTAAGTGACTCAGCAGTGACAGGCATGCCTGGACTCATCATCTGCATCAGACTTTGTTCAGTCAGCGCAGCATAATCCTTTTTTTGCAATAAGGCTTGATCTTGAGCACTCAACAAGCCTGCGCGATGTTGGTACAACTGTTTTGCAAATTGATCAAAATCAAGTTGTGGCTTCAGCGGTTGCCACAACTGGCTTTGCTTGGCCTGCGCTGTTAAGAAATGAGTCGCTTGTTGTATCGCAGCTTCATCTTTGGCATCTACCACCACAAATACTTTATTGTTGAGTTGCTCATTCATGTACTGCTGAGTACGTGCCAGCTCTGGGTCTTGTTGAACTTTGGGCAATAACGCAAAAATGTTGGTCTGAATATGAATGTCTTTTTTCAGCCAAGTCACGCCAAGCCCCACAGCAATCAGTAGCAGAGCAATTAACCAAAGTACAGTGAACTTATTTTGCCAGTTGGAAAATCGCATGCTCGGCAGCCGTTAGAGTCGTCGGTTGAGAAGTCTGGTGACTAAAGCGAATGGTCGTCAAATTATTCGCTTTCTCGGTAATCACGATTTGGTTGACGTACTGTTGGCCTTGCGCATCAATACGCACAAATAACTTTTTAAATAAGCTACTTTTCGGAG
The DNA here is from genome assembly GCF_000313935.1 of Acinetobacter sp. WC-141. Classification (GTDB taxonomy): domain Bacteria; phylum Pseudomonadota; class Gammaproteobacteria; order Pseudomonadales; family Moraxellaceae; genus Acinetobacter. Next base: position 147,441 of record NZ_AMSS01000050.1, read on the forward strand.
TTAAGCTCATGCTCCAACCCGCTGGACTATAATTCGCACTTACTACATTGAAATTCTTTGCTAAGGCCTGTTCATTACCAGACATGAGCTGCAAAAATAAAGTCGCGACTGAACTATATGGTGATTGATCAACTTGTATTTGGCTAAATGTACGCTGGGTCTTTTGTACCAATTTGGTCGGAGTAACAATTAAATCTGCCTGTACTGGGCGTTTGATTTGCCATGCCACACCATCAGATTTTGCAAATAATAAAGACCCGTTCGATACAAAAGTTTTATTCAACGATGGTAGTTTTTTTTGCTGTTCGAAATCAGCACGAACGGTAGGAGACTGCGACAATTGCTGAAAAATTTGCGTGATCTGGGTTGGTGCTGCATAGACTGTATTTAAACTACCCATCCAAATCGCAGTACCTAAACCTAAGGTTTTGATAAATTTAGACATCATACGCCCCTCGTCGGCTGAAACTCAGACCAAGCATTTAAACGATCAAATAAAACCTGCGGTGATTGCAAGCACATTTCACGAGCTTCAATATTTACCGCTACTTGTGTGGTATAACCTTTGGTTAAACGTTTTCCTGACTCAGCATCAAAAATCAAATAATCAATTTTCAAACGGTTTTCCCATTCTTTTAAAATGGCTCGAACCCGAATCTTTTGTTCAAACTCAATACCGTATGCATAGCGAACATGGCTTTCAATCACAGGCCATGCATAGCCCGATTCTTTCATCTGCATATAGTTGTAATGAAATTGATCGAGCAATTTACAGCGCGCAATCTCAAAATATTTTAAATAGTGTCCATGCCAAACCACATTCATGGTATCGACATCATGAAATGGAATTTCAATGATTACATCTGCATGCATTGGCTCACCTTATCCCATAAATTCTGGTTGATTAAACAATTCAAGTTGGTCTAAACGATCAACAATCTGTTGTAATTCGGTTTGTAATGGTCGGTCTTCTTCGACAAATGCAAAGCTTTGTAAGGTCCATTGCATAAATGCCTGCAATGTTGGACTTAACTGTGTGGTGAGGCCTTTCAAATGAATCGCCTGCACACTTGCACAGCAAAGCGCTGCAATGACTTGCTGTGTCAAGGTAATCACACGGCTCGCATCACGCGCAGCAATGGTTCCCATACTGACTTTGTCTTGATTATGACATTCGGTTGAGCGTGAAAAAATTGACGCGGCCAAAGTGTTTTTCAAGGCTTCAGCCGTCCACGCAGACACTCCGATTTGTACCGCTTTAAAACCATGATTCAATGGTAAACGTTCGGCTGTTGCACCTGTTAAATTGCGTGGTAAACCATGATTCATTTTATGATCAACCAACTGTGCAATCTGTCTATCCATCAGGTCGGCAATATTGGCAATCATAATTTTTAAGCTATCCATTGCTTGTGCAATGTGTCCGCCGTAAAAATGTCCACCATGCAACACACGCATCCCTACTGGATCAATCAATGGATTGTCATTACTCGAGTTCAACTCATTTTCAATAAACTGACGTAACCATACTTTTGAGTCTTCAAACACACCAATAATGTGTGGTGCACAACGAAGCGAATAACGGTCTTGCAAGCGTGGACTTTGATGTGCTGTTTGTACTTCACTGTTCAGCCAGTCACGTAATTGCTTGGCAATTTGCTGCTGCCCTGGATGAGGTTTTTGTGCAAACAGGACTTCATCAAAATGACTAGGATTACCTTCTAAAGCCAATACATTTAGAGCCGTAATCAAAGTACTCGCAAGTGCAATCTGCTCTGCTTTTTTATAGTTTAAACAAGCAATCGCCGTCATTACCGCAGTGCCATTCATGAGCGCCAAACCTTCTTTAGGTCTGAGCGTTAAAGGCAGCATATTCTTTTCAATATAGACTTCTGAAACCGGAACAATATGTCCATCGACATAGACATCACGCTCACCGACTAAAGTTCCTGCAATATAAGACAACGGTGTTAAGTCACCACTTGCCCCGACTGAACCTTCAGATGGAATGACTGGAATTACATTTTCATTCAGTAACCAAACCAAGCGTTCAAGTAGTGCTATCGACACGCCTGAATAACCACGAGCTAACGAGCATAAACGCGTCACCACGACTGCACGTGCAGTGATGACATCTAAATTTTCACCTAGACCGCAACCATGAAAACGTGAAAGATGCAGCGGCAACTCATTAACCTGATGTAATGGCACTTCAACCAAACATGAATCACCATAACCCGTGGTCACACCATAGATAACACCTTCTTCTTCAAGTAACTGATCGAGAAAATCAGCGCCTTTTTGAATCAGTTCACGCCACGAAGATGATTCAGGTAAAGTCACCTGACATTCGCCTCTTGCTACAGAAACGACATCTTCAATACTCAGTGGCTGTTCACCTACGGTTAACACACGCATGTTATTTCGTCCAAAAATTATAAAAATTAAACCATTGATAAGGGGCACGCATGCAATGCTGTTCTAATATAGCAACATAAGTTTTAGTTAAAGATTGCATGCCTTCAACACGATTAGCGCGGGGTAAATTCACCTGCTCGGCAATTGAATGAATATGCACCTGAAACTGCTGCTGCATGCGGTAGCAAAATACGGCAATGACAGGCACTTTAAGTAAATTTGCCAGAATCCATGCACCTTGTGGGAAAGCTGCTGGCTCCCCTAAAAAATCAATGTGCTGTACACGATCTGACTGCACAGGTACTCGATCTGCCGCCACGATGACCCACTCACCTTGCTGCATTTTATCTTGCAGCAACATCGCGGTTTCAATGCCCAGCTCATCAACAGATAAAAGACAGACATCAGCTTTATCGTTGAGTTTCTTTAAAAACTCATTAAATTTTGTCGCATGCTTTTGATAAACCAGCACGTTAATTTTCTGTGGATGCTCAGACTTAATTGCCCGAAGCAATTCAATATTGCCAAAGTGCGAGACAATAATCAGAGCACCTTTTTGATAATGCTGCGAGAAGTTTTCATGTCCAAAAACTTCTAGATTTTGCTCGGAGATATGACCTAGCCAACCTTCAATTTTGTCTAAGATACATTCGCCAAATTGCATAAAATGCGCATAGCTATTTGCCCAAGTAGGCTGATGGCTAAAAGGTGACTGTGTGCCAGCAAAATGATGCAATTTTTGTAAATAAAGTAAAGAAGCCTGTCTTGCTGTGGCAGCGAATAACCAGTACCACATAATGACAAAGTACATCACCAACTTGCATAACCAACGTCCACCAAAACGGTAAAACCACAATACGAGCATGAGGGGCAACATGCCTCCTCGCTCTTTAATATCATTCCATTTTGGAGAAGCTGATTGTGTCATGGTTAACCTTGCAGCTTTTGTTTTAACAGCTTCGGTAAGCGAATCAGCATGCCCATAAACAAAGTTGCGTGTGCTTTACTTAGTCCTAAGTTATCTCGCCAAACATGAAAATGAGAGATACCCTGCTCTGGATAAACCACAGGTGTCGGGACATTAATAAAAGGGATATTTTCCCATTTTAAACGCACTAAAATCTCACTATCAAAGCCCATACGTGGCTGGAATTTAGCACTGTTCAATACCTTTATCGTGCTTTCAAGCGGATATACTCGAAACCCACACATACTGTCTTTAATTTCAAAAGATAAACTATTCAGCCACACCCAAAAATGGGTGATGTAACGGCCATATAAGCGCTTTTTGGGGATAGATTCATCGAAGTATGGCTGACCAATCACCATGGCCTCTGGATGTTTCTGAGACTGCTCAATAAATTTTGGAATGTCATCCCAGCAATGTTGACCATCTGAATCGAGTTGTAGCGCATGGCTTAAACCAAGCTGATGAGCCGCACGTAACCCCGTCATTACGGCTTGGCCTTTGCCTTTATTCACTTCATGTTCAATTAAATGAATTTGCGAATATTGTTCTGTCAATGCTCTTAAAATTTGGCTACAAGCATCCTCACTTCCATCATTTACCAGCACAATCGGTAGATCAAAACTGTCCAGATAAGCAATCAAATCTGCTAAATAATGTGGATGATTATAAACTGGGATAACAAAGCCATAGTTGGTCTGCATTTTTAACCCTCTACTTCCGTTTGCAAAGCGAATAATAAACGCCCAGAAGCCAAAATCTGTTCTGAATCGCGTAGCTCAAAACTCACTTTATGCTCTTTTCGAGAAAGCTTAAGTTGTACAATTGCATAAGGACGGATCAGGTTTTGAAATTTTAGTTGTTCATAACCCTGACACCAATTTAAGTCCGACCAAATTGATTTAGCAAAATGTTGTAAAAAACCTATTTGCCCGACCCCTGGATAAATAGGTTGTGTTGGGAAATGTCCTTTAAAACAAGCTAACTCAGGTGGAAACTCAAGACTAAAAATAGAGTCATCTGAACTTTGAGACTGAGACAGCACCACCGGTTGTAACATAGGCTTAAATAGAGTCTGCAAATAGGTTTTATTGAGTTTAGACTGCGAGTTTTGCGGTAGCTGACTGAGGAACCGCCATTGACGTGGAATCGCGATCGTTTCCAAGTGATCTTTCAACTGTTGTTTTAAATGACTAACAAAAGTTGACTTTCCTAGATGCTGTAACTGTTCCCGAGCCTGTTCTTTTAAAACAACAATACATCCCAATATTTGACGATGCTCATGTTCGAGTACCAGTACATGACATTGTTGGATCACATCTAAAGCTTGAATGCTTTGCTCGATCACGTCTAGACTCAAACGCTTTTCTTCAAGTTTTACAATTCGATCTGTACGTCCCATCAGCTTAAAGGTCTGACACGTTTCATCTGACCATGCTGCACCATCACCTGTGATAATCCAGTCATCTTCATAGGCATGATTACTCTTCACCATGAGCTTTTGGGCTTCAATACGAATTGCTACATTGCTAAAAGCAGTCCAAGCATCATCATCTTTAGCGCGATGAGCAATACCACCTGTTTCAGAACTTCCCAAAACTTCAATAATCGGACGATTTAATAAAGGACGAACACCACTTTCCAGTTTGCCACCAGAGCTAAAAACCATCTGACACTGTTGTAAAATAACATCGGTTGTCCAACGTTTTAATAATGCAGGACTTGAGATCAAATAATTGCTTAAACTCAATGCTTCTAATTGTTTTTGGGCTTGTACCACATCCTCAGGGAATGCCATTTGAGGCACATAAAAACTTCGGCCTGTAGCAAGTGGGAGCAATAATTTAAATAGCAATCCATAGATATGCTGATGACTGACCGTTGCAATCGCAATTGCATGTTCACCAAAACTAAAGCTCTGATTCAACCCTTGAACTTCGTTAAGTAATTGTCTGAGGGTTCTTGGAATTTTTTTAGGTTCACCCGTTGAACCTGATGTATAAAAATAGAGTTGCGCATGTTGTAGAAATGCCTCATCTAGAACCACAGCAACTGGAGTCACATGTTCATCAATCTTTTGACGTTGCAGAAAATAAATCTGCTGTGCTGCAAATTGCTGCTCTAGTTCACGCACTCGATTTGGTGGTAAAAGAATCTGCTTTTTCGCGAGCAGCGCGGCAAAGAATAAAACCAGAAATTCATAGCTATCTGCGTCCCATAATGCCCAAGTTAAATTTTCCATTTGAGCAATTGCAGCAGCTTGTAAAGCAACGTCCTGCCAAAATTGAGTAAAACTAGTCGAATGCAAAGCACTATCTATACAAAGTGGCTGAGCTGAATCAATGAATTTCTGAAAATGACAATGCTGCATAGTTTTTAATTAATGATTTGAAGAATGTAAACGCTGATGTCGCTTACGTAAAATAAATTCACCAAGGAACAAAATGCCCATCAGCACATAAGAAATAAAGCCATTATAAATGACCCAAACCTGCATCGAAGTAAAAAGCACAGTGGTCAAGGCAATCAATGCATTACACAAAAAGAAAATACACCAGACCTTAGTGACCTGTCTGGTCCACTGCACGCCAGATGCAGGTAAATCGGGTTCAACGATTCGGGCAAAGCGTTCAATCATAGACGGCGGTTTGATGAGTGTCAGCGAAAAAATAATTAATGCGCCTAAACTCATACCAACTGGATATAACTTCAACCAAGTATGATTATGTGACAGCAAGCTCAGACTGCCACAAATAATGGCAAAACCAGTTAAAGGCCATAATAGCGAGTTGCTTTTACCCAAAAGTCTAACTACACCCAACCCGATGAGTAAAAGACTTACCCAAACAAATTGTCCGTGTGTCAAACTCCAGCCTACAATAAAGGGATACAGCACAAAAAGTACTGCAATTATCCCCTTAAGAAGAAACTTCATTCAGCAGTCATGTTCTGGATTACCGTTACAACATCAAGTACGGTTCTCACATTTTTAAAGTCTTCAGGTTTGACTTGCTTGCCCGTTAACTCTTTAATTTTTACAACTAAATCAACAGCATCAATACTGTCGACATCAAGGTCTGAATAGAGGTTCGAATCGAGTTGAACAGACTCTGGTTCAATTTCAAACAAATCTTCCATCCATTCGCGGAGTTTAGTTAATACTTGTTCTTGAGATAACATCATCACGCTCCTTATGACTTCTGTTGAGCTTCAACTAAAGCAACTAAACTCTGGATTGATTTAAAATGCTGTTTGGTTTCATCCGACTCTGCATTTAAGTGAATGTTGTAACGCTTTTTCAAAGCCAGTCCCAACTCAAGTGCATCAATCGAGTCTAATCCTAGACCTTCTCCAAATAATGGAGCTTCTGTTTCAATATCCGCAATAGTGATATCTTCTAGTGCTAAAACATCAATAATCATTTGCTTCAGTTCATCAGCAAGATTGCTCATTTCAAGATAACTCTTCATCAAAAATTTTATAAAAACTACGACTTAACTGACGAACTTGTTTAGGTCCTACTGTTAAATCATCTAACAGATCTGATACCTGCACAGCATCGAGTACTTTCACTTCAATATGAAAGGGTTGAGATGGCACGTGGTACCATTTTTCATTCTTGGTTAATGTCGATGGCGTACAGGTAATAATTACTGGGCGAATTGGTACATTTGCGCGAATGGCAATGTTGGCTGCACCGCGCTGAAATTCATTTAGGGTCATTCCCTTTTCAGTGCGCGTTCCTTCCGGAAAAATTAAAAGAGAAGCCGCATTATTTTCTTTCAGACGCGTCACACAGTCTTCAACAAACTGCTGAGAACCTGCGTTTAAAATATAACCTGCGCTTTGTACGGGTCCTTTGGTAAATGGGTTCGACCAAAGAGACTGCTTCACGACACAATTAGCCTGCTGCATCATACCAATTAGTACTACAACATCAATTAAAGTCGGATGATTGGCAATGACTAACTCTTGGCGACTATTCTGTAGCTTTTCCAAACCTTCTACCGAATAAGTCATGATGCCAAGTTTAACCATCATTTCGGTAAAGCCTTTAAAGCTATACTTAATCACATTCTGCGCACGCTGCTGACGCTTGTCAGAATCAGAGGTTGTGGCATTCAGCACTGGTGCAATGACGGTGGCAATTGCCATACCACCCAGACCGAAACTGGCAAAACTAAAGCCAGTTGCCGCTACACGCCAGCAATAATTGCCTTTTCGTTTCAGATTTTTAAGATTTAGCATTTGTTCCACCCAAATGCAGATATTAACTGGTCAGCATCCTGCCAAAAATGAGCAAAAGCAGGAGCATCTGCTTCATCTGTATGCGTCCACGCAGTAATTTGTAAATTAGGTTGCTCTAAAGTAACGACCGCAGCTAAAGCATAGGCAGGAAAATCAACTGCCTCAGCATAAATATTGGGTAAAGGTTCATCATAGGCAACCACTAACACCCGCTGAATATCTTTCATTGACTTTAAAAGAGCATAGGCCTCAATCAAACCTTCAGTCCATGAACAGCTTAGGCTTGTAGAGGGAGTATCATCCTGACATAAAATAGAATAAAGCCCGGAAATTGCATTATGAACAGACGTTGAAAATTGTGTAGGTGATGGAGTTTGCTCACTTAGAACATCTTGCAAGATATTCAAAGTTTTAGACTCATCACCATATCGTGACACCCAAACAATATAATCGGCTTTACTACCATTTAATGCGCCAAGCGCGCTGGTCAACGCAAGTTTAGCTAATGGCGATAATCGTCTACGTTGCATTGCTGGAATACAATCAAGAGCTGTATATGAGGGCTGAGCATGTGTAAATGTAAGCTGAGCAAGATGTAATGTTACCATGCTAAAAGTGAACCCTAAGCAGCGTTATTCTGTGGAAATATAAATTATTTTATAAAGATGCTGATTATAGCATTCGTTATGAAATTTACAAAAAATTACGTTTATCATTCACACTTTTTCATAACTCTTGGCACAGGCTCATTTATTTGCAATAAAAAACCCAAAGAAGACTTTGGGTTTTTGAATTTTAAAAAACTTAACGTTTAAACTTTTTCTCAGCTTTTTTGAATTTCTGAACATAACGACGTTTACGTGCTGCAACGCGTTCATCCACTTGTGACTTACGTCCTTCAAATGGATTTTCCGACGTTTTAAAATCGACGCGTACTGGTGTTCCTTCGAGTTTGTAAACTTTACGGAACACATTCTCAAGGTAACGACGATAATCTGCTGGGGTTTTGTCGACTTTATTACCGTGAATTACGATCGTTGGTGGATTTTGTCCACCCATATGCGCATAACGCATTTTAATACGCTTGCCACCAATCATCGGTGGTTGATGCGCTTCAGTCGCATCATTTAAGATTTGGGTTAATTTCGCAGGTGAAACTTTTAAGTGCGATGAATCATAAGCACGGTGGATGGTTGGGTACATATCCCCTACGCCAGTGCCATGCAATGCCGAGATTAAATGAACTTTCGCCCAAGGGATAAAGTCAAATCGGCGATCAACATCCAACTTACACTGTTTACGATCGTATTCAGTCATGTTGTCCCATTTGTTAATGGCGATCACCATGGCACGACCAGCTTCAAGTGCGTAACCAATCAAATGTAAATCTTGTTCAACTACGCCTTCACGGGCATCCAACACCACCACAATCACATGCGCATCTTTAATCGCTTGTAGTGTTTTCACGATTGAGAACTTCTCAATCATTTCATCAACTTTACCTTTACGACGCACACCCGCTGTATCAATGAGGGTATATTGACGACCATCACGTTCAAATGGGATATAAATCGAATCACGAGTTGTACCAGGTTGGTCAAATGCAACCACACGGTCTTCACCCAGCAAACGATTGACCAAAGTCGATTTACCCACATTCGGACGACCAATAATCGCTAAACGTAAGCCTGTTGCCTTGTCATGCTCTTCTGGATTTTCATCTTCAGGTACATCTACCAAGACGTCCTCAAGCATTTGCTGTACACCGCGTCCATGGCTGGCAGCAACTTGTAAGGGCTCACCCATACCAAGTTTGTAGAACTCAACCAATGCAGCTTCCGCATGGACACCATCAACTTTATTGGCAACCAAGTAAACTTTTTTACCCAAAGTACGCAGTTCACGTGCAATTTGCTCATCGGAAGCCAATAAGCCAGCACGCGCATCTACCACAAAAATGATGATATCTGCTTCATTGATCGCTGTTTTTGACTGCTCGGCCATGTAGTTATCAATACCGCCTTCATTTTCACCAATACCGCCAGTATCAACAACAATGAAAGACTTATTCTGATAAGTCGCATCACCATATTTACGGTCACGAGTCAGGCCCGCGAAGTCGGCTACAAGTGCATCACGACTCTTGGTAATCTGGTTAAATAACGTTGATTTTCCGACATTCGGACGACCAATGAGCGCAATAACGGGTTTCATACAATAACCTTAATTCAAGACCAGCCATATCTCATGGCATGAGCATTAAAAACAGTACAGGAGATATATTTTAAGGTCAGAGATGACCATAATAAAAGACGGGGCTTTGAACTGATTTAATTCAAACACCCCGATATTTTTAACAGCATAATTTGTTAAGCGCTTATTTTAGCACAAGCGAACGAAATTAACGATTCTGCCAAATACTTAAATCGCCTTTTCTAGTCGAAACATAAAGTTGATTCTCGATAACACGTAATGTGTTAACTTCACCACTTGTTTTTGAACGACCAATTAATTTACCTGTTGACGGCTCAACAAGATGCAATACACCATCTAAATCGCCGACAACAAGATCTTGTCCTAGCACAACCGGATTACTTAAATGACGGTTTAACAAACTATCATTTTCCCAGATTTTTTCACCAGTTGCTAAATCGTAAGCTGTTAACTTACCATCTGTTGAAGAGACAAATACTTTGTTGTCATAAACTTCTGGACGTTTAGTACTGCTCGAATCTTCACTCCAAACTACACGTTGAGAAGCAAGATCGGTTACAGTCACTTGTCCTTGGAAACTGGTTGTTACCATATATTGTCCAGCTACCGTAGGATCGCCTTCGATATCAATCAAACGTTGAATATCAGAACGACCTTCGCTGACTGCAACACGGCGTTGGAAACGTGGAATACCACTAATGGTATCAATTGCATATACATACGCATTCGCAGATGCAATTAATACAGTACGAGGATCAAGGCTCACTGGTGATGCCTGACCACGCAAACTAAATTGAACATTTGGTAACTTATAAGCCCAAACTTGTTGGCCTGAAGCAGCATCATGCGCAAATACAGTACCATCATTCGCAATGGTAATCACACGTCCAGATTGAACTAATGACGGACTTAACAATGCGCCAGATAACTGTGCAGTCCACTTCTGTTCGCCTGTTGCCTGATCTAGTGCAAAGAGTTGCCCTTTACTATTACCAACAACAACAATTCCTTCAGCAGCTTCAACACCAGAGCTCAAGCCTAATTTGCTAACTTTCTTTTCCCACATGCGTTGTTTACCACGATATGCAGCCACTTCGCCTTTTGGATCAAGAGTGAAAACCACACCGTCGCTTGCATCAAGTTGCAAACGTAATGGATCAGCCTTATCAGTAGAAGAAACACTACGCGAAAACACTGGCGTTAAGGTCTTTTTCGACTCGGTCAATTTCGGTAACGGGTTAGGTTTAACTTCTTTTACTTTATTACTCGAACATCCCACCAGTACAGCCGATGCGATTGCAATTGCCAAAGGCAGTTTGAATTTCTGATTCATTAAGACTCTTCCACCTGTGTTTCCAAAATTGGGCGCTCAATCTGTGGATCTTCAACTAAAACGCCAACACTTTCGAGTTTAATTTGTAAAATTTGTCGCTCTTGTTTACGTTCTAATAACGAATTCCACGCTGCCTGATACGCTTTTTTAGCAGAATCAACATCTTTTTTCGCAACAAAGATATCACCACGTAACTCTTCTACCGTTGCTTTAAATGCAGGATCGACGTTACCAGACAGAGTTTTTAGTGCTTCATCATATTTGTTTTGCGCCAATTGTGCATCTGCTAAACGCAATTTTACAACCTGAATCAAACCTTCATCTTTAACTTTTGAATTTTCAACTTTCTTTAAAGCTTTTTCGGCAGCAGCATAATCCTGTTTTTCATAGGCTAATTTTGCTAATACAAACTGAGTCTGTATGGCCTGAACAGAATCGATATCATCTTTTACAATTTTATCAGCCGATGCAGTTACTGAACTTAAAGCATTAGGATTATCGGCACTCGTATTTGCCTCATCCATTAACTGCTGTACTTTTGCAGTTTCTACTTGGCTAGTTGCCAAATTCCTTTTTTGCCAGTAAGTCCATCCAAAAAAGGCAATCAACGCAATGAGAATTCCGCTAATCATGGCAGAACCATATTTTTTGGCGAACGACTTTAAGCTGTCGAATTGTTCTTCATCACTTAAGCTCATGTGATTGTCCTTTTCCAGATGTTTAGTTTATTTTGTAAATTTTTGGATTAAAAATGGTACGAGGTCAGCAATTGCGACTTGTGTCTGTTCAGCTGTTGCTAGCTCTTTAAGTGCAAGCTGCTGTGCATCCCACTCTCGTTCCCCTAAAATCAAAGCAAAGATTGCTCCAGCCTGATCAGCTTTTTTCATCTGGCTTTTCATGCTGCCTTGTGAACCTGTTTTGATTCGAATACTGCTATTTGCAGTTTCAAGCTGGTCACGTAATTGTTCCGCTAAAATCAAAGCATTCGTTTGATAAGCAGGTTCTGCAACCAAAAAGACTTCACAATCACGAATCACTTCGGCTTGTTCAACTTGCTCAAGCAGAAGCAATAAACGCTCCATACCCATTGCAAAACCAACTGCTGGTACAGATTGATCTGGCTTACCTTTTAACTGGCCAACTAAACCGTCATAGCGTCCACCAGCACATACTGTACCTTGCGAACCAAGTGCCGTAGTCGTCCATTCAAAAACAGTCTTGTTGTAATAATCTAGGCCACGCACCAGCTTTTGATTAATTACAAATTGGATGCCAGCAGCAGTCAAATAATCTTGTAACTGCTTAAAATGATCCAAACTCTCTTCTTTTAAGAAGTCATGCAATTTCGGTGCATTTTCTAAAATTTTCTGAGTAGATTCAATTTTAGAGTCTAAAATGCGCAGTGGATTTGTTGTTAAGCGACGCTGAGAATCTTCATCCAACGCATCTTTATGCTCGTTTAAAAAAGCAACCAATGCATTACGATATTCTGTACGTTCATCAGTCTCACCTAAAGTATTCAACTCAAGTTGAACCTTATCCGCAACACCCATACGTTTCCATAAGCGTGCGGTCAACATAATCAACTCAGCATCAATATCAGGAGTCGCAACGCCGAAAGTTTCCACGCCAAATTGGTGGAATTGACGATAACGCCCTTTTTGTGGCTTTTCATAACGGAACATAGGTCCCATATACCACACGCGTGGCGTAGCACCGCGCAACAAGTTATGTTCAACCAAAGCACGAACACAACCTGCTGTACCTTCCGGACGTAAGGTTAATGACTCAGGTGGATTGCCCTTGTCGAAAAAGGTATACATTTCTTTTTCAACAATATCAGTAGCATCACCAATAGCACGTTTGAATAAACCCGTTTGTTCAACGATCGGCAAACGAATTTGTTGATATCCATAAGCATCCATTAAAGATGCTAAATGTTGCTCGAGACGTCTCCACGCTACTGTTTGCGTTGGCAAAACGTCATTAAAACCTTTGATTGCGACAATTGAACTCATGATGAACTACGAATAATTTCTTTAGATTTAGCTTCTTCAAGCTCTTGGACACGTTGACGAACCATTGTTTCGATTTCATCAACCAATTGATCGGTATCGATTAAATGGCTTTTTTCACCATTACGATAAACCAATGAGCGAGGCGCTGCCCCAACGACCCCGATATCGGCTTCTTTTGCTTCACCTGGGCCATTTACCTTACAACCAATCACTGACACATCCATTGGAGTACGAATATCTTCTAAACGCTCTTCCAAAGCTTGCATCACCTGAATAACGTTAAATTCTTGACGCGAACAACTCGGACAAGCAATAAAGTTAATTCCGTTAGAACGAAGCCCTAGTGATTTTAAGATATCAAAACCGATCTTGATCTCATCTTCTGGTTCAGCAGCAAGCGAAATACGCATCGTATCGCCAATACCTTCCATCAATAATCCACCAAGGGCAATTGCTGACTTCACAGTACCTGTACGGTAAATACCCGCTTCGGTAACACCAAGGTGTAATGGATTATCAATTTGCTGAGAAAGCAAGCGGTAAGCATCCATGGTTAAAAACACATTTGAGGCTTTTACGCTAACTTTAAACTCATGAAAATCAAGGCGGTCTAAAATATCAATGTGACGTAAAGCTGATTCAAGAAGTGCTTGCCCAGTAGGCTCGCCATATTTTTTCTGTAAATCTTTTTCTAGAGAACCCGCATTCACACCAATACGCATAGAAATACCGTGATGACGTGCCGCAGCAACGACTTCACGAACTTTCTGGTCTGACCCGATATTCCCCGGATTAATACGCAAACAATCTGCACCATAATCTGCAACTGCTAAGGCAATTCTATGGTCAAAATGAATATCGGCAACTAATGGTACTGAAACGCGCTTACGAATTGCGCCAAATGCCTCAGCAGCCTCCATAGATGGGACCGAAACACGCATAATATCAGCACCTGCATCAACGCAACGCTCAATCTGAGCAACGGTTGCATCAACATCGCAAGTTTCAGTGTTTGTCATACTTTGCACACTAATAGGTGCATCGCCACCGACATACACCGAACCAACACGGATTTTACGTGTTGGTCGACGTTTAATTGGGTTCTCTATCATTGTATCGCTCAACTCATGGTATTAGCGGGATAAACGGAATTCAGCTTTACCGTTTACCGTATATGGAGACAATGAAATCTGTTCTTGGTTTAAACTTAATGACACAGCAGTTGCATCATCAAGACGAATCTGAAATGGAGACTCACCATTTAAGGTTAAAGTTGATGACTGACGACCTGTCGCCAAAACTTTACCTGTTGCATCAACAATATGAACAGAAGTTGGTCGGTTAAAGTTTAGCACCAATTGATCGCCCACTGTTGAGGTCGCATTTCCTTTCATAGGTAAAACTTCAACATTAGATTGATTTACTTTAGGTAAATCAGCATCTTCTTTCTTTGAGGTCCATTTTTGAACACCCATGACAATCAATGACACAACAGCAATAACGATAATTGCAAGAAGTGCACGCTTTAACCATTTCTTATTACGGTCACTATTAGAACCCGGGAGTTTACCCATGATTTTAATCGGTGAGTTATTTAAGGCATGGTTCGGTAAAAGGCCAGTATCATTTGCATAAATCTCATCAAAGCGCTGAATAATTGCCGTCGCATCTGTATTTAGATATTTTGCATATGAACGGTAATAACCCTTAATAAAAGTCGCTTCTGGCAATGACTTATAATCATCTTGCTCTAAAGCGGTTAGAGTCTTAACCGGCATGTTTAGGTCTGAAGAAACTTGCCCTAACTCTTTATTCTGAGCAACTCGAATTTGACGTAAATACTCACCAGGACGTTGAATATTTCCTAAAGCAGAAGTCGGTAAGCTTGAGCCAGTTGGCTGCTGTGAATTAGGATTTATTTCCATACGGCCTCAGTACTATACTGTAATTGCAAATAACGTTGATATTCTGGACTTTCTGGGAACAAGGCACGTAATTGATTTACTAACGCTTGCATTCCCATTTTATCCGCATTGGCTCGAGCCACTCTTACACCAATCCAAAGTGCTCTTGCACCCTGATTTTTCTGCCCCACTGTACGAACATATTGATCATACATTTGTGTAGCAGCCGGAATCTGCTGCTGCAAATAAAAAATTTCCGCTAACTCTAACATTGAAATATAAGAGTCGCGGTTAGCAAGGAGTGCTTGTTTGAATGTTTTTTCAGCATTCGCAACATCACCCAATTTTAAATAAATACGCCCCAGATTTTCTAACGCCTGATAGCGTTGGTCATAACCTAATGTTGTGCCAGCGATACGAAATTGCTCAATCGCATCATTATAGCGCTCCATTTGGTATAAATAAGTACCATAGTTATTATGAGCTTGAGCATTATCTGGTTCAGATGAAATTGCTCGTTTAAAATAATGTTCTGCTTTTTCTAAGTTCGGCTTACTACCTTCTTGCTGTAGCAAAATTCCCATCATCATATTTGCCGTTGCATCACGACTATCTACACTTAAAGCTTGATCAAGAGTTCGCTTTGCCGAATCCAAGTCACCCGAACGGATATGTTCAGCAGCAAGTTGTGTACGCACTTTTACCGCTTTTTCTGGGTCTTTCTTTTGCATATGCGTTGTCTGGCAACCACTTACCAAAAATGCAACTGCAATCCCCATACAGAATACCGTTTTTAACTTTGGAGTACTCAAAGCCTGCCCTCAATTTTATCCTTGTGTACGCAAAATCTCTTGACGCTGTGTCACTTTTTTCTGCCACTGTTCAGCACGACGAGTTCTATCAGCCACTTGTCCGACTAACTGTCCACATGCAGCATCAATATCATCACCACGTGTTTGACGAATCGTACACACAAATCCAGCATCAGACAAAGTTTTTTGGAACGAGATAATTCGATTTCGGCTTGAGCGACCATATGGTGCATGCGGGAACGGATTAAATGGAATTAAATTAATTTTACTTGGTAAGTTTTTTAATAATTTAATCATTTGCTGTGCATGTTCAGGCTGATCATTTACACCCTCTAACATCACATATTCAATGGTCACATGTTTACGCGTACTTTCATTACCATCTTTGGCAATATAACGCTGACATGCCGCAATCAACTGAGCCAATGGATATTTTTTATTAATTGGCACTAATTCGTTACGTAATTCATCGTTTGGTGCATGTAAAGAAATTGCTAAAGCAACATCAATGTCTTTTGCAAGTTGGTCAATTTTTGGTACAACACCTGATGTTGATAAAGTCACACGGCGCTTAGACATGCCATAAGCAAAGTCATCAAGCATAATCTGCATTGAGCTTAATACGGCATCATAGTTGAGCAATGGCTCACCCATACCCATCATCACCACATTAGTCACTGAACGCTCGCGCTCGGCAACCGGCACTTCTTCCATATAAGAATAGTTTGCCATCCAGAGTTGTCCAATAATTTCATCTGGCGTTAAATCGCGTTGGAAACCTTGTTTACCCGTTGAACAAAATGAACAGTCCAATGCACAACCCACTTGTGACGAAATACACAAAGTTTTGCGCAAGCCTGTTTTATCTTCGGCAGGAATCAATACAGTTTCAACTAAAGAACCTGCACCATCGCCCACACGGAAAACCCACTTACGTGTACCATCTTTTGAATAGTGACGGTGAACGACTTCAGGAGCCTTAATTTCACAAATCTGTTCAAGCTTCGCACGCAATTTCCCTGAAATATTGGTCATTTCAGCAAAATCAGTAATGAAGTATTGATGTATCCATTTCATGACCTGTCCGGCACGAAACTTTTTCTCGCCAATATCTTCAAAGAATTTTTCTAATTCAGTACGAGACATGCCGAGTAAATTCACTTTATTTTCGGCAGCAGGCATGACCAGCGTGGACGAAGATTGCTGCTGTCCATCAAGATTTTCAGATGAAACGACCTCTGCAGAACTCATGTGTATTTACCTAAACCATGTCAAAAAACTGAAGATATTGTTCAAGAATCAAACAATATTCTCTTGAGAGAATAAAAAAACCAGATAAGTAGTATACCACTTATCTGGTTTGAATGCTTTCGATTAACGAGTGCGTGGGCAGATCTCGTTGTCAGCAAAGAAGTAAGCAATTTCACGCTCTGCAGAAGCAACTGAGTCAGAACCGTGAGCAGCATTTTCGTCGATGCTTACAGCGAAGTCAGCACGGATCGTACCAGGAGCAGCTTCTTTAGGGTTTGTAGCACCTAAGATTTCACGGTGTGCAAGAACTGCATTTTCGCCTTCAAGTACAGATACTACAACTGGACCAGAAGTCATGAATGCAACTAAGTCACCAAAGAAACCACGTTCTTTATGCTCAGCATAGAAACCTTCAGCATCAGCTTGAGAAAGGTGTTTCATTTTAGTCGCAACAATTTTTAAACCCGCTTTTTCAAAACGAGCAAAAATATCACCGATGTGGTTTTTAGACACTGCATCAGGTTTTACGATAGACAAAGTACGTTCAATAGCCATGAGTGGCTCCTTTATTTTAAGATTTAAACTTTAAAAAATTTGCCGCATTATACCGATGTCATAGGCAATAATCAGCTTTGAATGTGTAAAAGTTGCGATTTTTTCTACTGTTTTTAGCGAACTTCGTCTATCCAGGCCATTTGAATCCCTTCTAGCAATCCTTCTGTCGATTTATTTGGGTCATCATTGAAGTCTGGTAATGCGCACACCCATGCATGTAAATCGGTAAAACGAATCCATTGCGGATCAACATCTGGATGTGCTTCTGACAATTCAATCGCAATATCAATCGTATCTGTCCAACGTAAGCCCATAGCGGCTCCTATCTGTTTAATCTGCTAAATCACGAACTGTGTACTTTAGCAAATCCACAAACCTAATCGATAGCTTAAGCTGATAAAAATTACCGATGCTTATAAAGCGATGTTCAATAATGGCGCCATAAAAATAATCATACTCGCAACCGCCGCCCCAATAAGTGCACCGACAATCACATCACTTGGGTAATGAAGACCAAGCACCATACGAGACAAGGCTACAAGCACCATAAATGGGAACATCGCCGCAAGTAAAGCCGGCTGGACATAACCCAACACAATTGTCACCATCACCGCATGAAGTGTATGACCAGATGGAAAGCTGAAATGATCGAGTGGTCTCTCACCGAGCACAATTACCTGATGCACTTGATAAGGACGAGGTCGCGTTGTTTTATGTTTTAAGAATTTATAGATTGCTGTGCCAACAGAACCACCTAATAACAAGTAGATGATTTGAAGACTATAGGTGATGCCTTGCATGCCCCACACGATTGCCAGCATTAGATACCAAAATGGACCATCACCCACACGACTAATGATTTTGAAAAAAAGGGCAACACGTTGGGAGTGAGAGAAATTATTAAGATATAAACAACCTCTCAAATCTAAATCGAGTATTTTTATTTTTGCATTCTTAAGTTTCATGGTCATTCTCCTATTTTAGGATACTTAGGTGAAGTCCACCGAGGGCTCCTTCACTACCTGATAAAATGCCTGCTCCAATTGCTGAACCGGAAGTTGCCAACCGCTTTGCTGTACTTTATGACAGGCTTGTACGCCCATTTCTCTAAGTTGTTGTAATGAAGGAAGCTGATAAATTTGTTGTATAAAGTGGCTTTTTTGTCCAAGTGGGCTTAACCAGCCATTCACACCATGAGTTAAATATTGATGTGCACATGCATAATCATACGCGATAACTGGTAAACCGCTTGCCATCGCCTCTAAAACTACGTTACCAAACGTTTCAACTTGACTCGCAAATACGAATACATCTGCACTCGCATAGGCTGCCGCTAAATCTTGACCTCTTAGACTTCCGGTAAAGATAACACCCTTCGCTTCAGGCAATGATTTTAAGCGAGCAAAATCTGGGCCATCTCCCACAATAATCAATTTCGTTTTAAGTGGCTGGACAGTTTGTAAGCTGGCATAGCTTTCAATGAGCACTTGCACTTCTTTTTCTGGCGATAAACGCCCGACATAAAGCATAACGCGAGTATTCTCATCGGCACCCCATTGTTTTCGCAAATTTTCAGAGCGATGCTTTGGTGAAAATCTTGTGGTATCTACACCGCGCCCCACCACAACCAGTGGACAAGTAATACCAAAACCTCGTAATGCTTCTTGTGTATCTTTACTCGGTACACAAGTCACTTGCGTATTATTATGGAACCAACACAGGTATTTTTGGATTGGTTTAACTAAAAAAGCCAAATCAAAAAATCGACTAAAGTCTTGAAATGGTGAATGAAACCCACTCGAAACAGGAATAGCTTTTGCCTTAGCAGCCTGCATGGCAGTTAAACCTAACGGCCCTTCTGTCACAATGTGAACCACATCTGGCCCAAACTTTTCAAAAGCTTTCGATACTTTTAAATATTGGGGCCAGCCAAACTGCAAAGTCGGATATTTCGGAATAGCCTGCGACATTACCAGACATTCTTGCTCTGGTGTAAAGTCATGGCATTTGGCTTTTTGTTCTGGGCGAATTAGTAAAATTTTATGTCCCTGTTTTTGTAAACCTTGGCATAGTTGTAACAATGAAAGAGCCACACCATTAATTTCAGGTGGCCATGTCTCGGTAACAATCGCAATTTTTAAACGCGGGCGCACCAAATCATGCAGTGAATGCGTATTAGATAGCTGCTGCTTTTGTTTAAAAAAGAATTGGAAGCTTTCAGGAAGTTGCTGTTGTTTTAATAGTGCTGTCGCGTATGAGCTTTGCATAGCGCCATCCATCAATGTATTTATTTTCATGCTTAAAGATTAAGCAGTTTTTTTGACATTTTGATGATAAATGCATGACAGTTTACTGACATGAAAATAAAAAAAGCACACTGATGACAGTATGCTTTTCTCTTAAAACTTAATAACGCTTAACGATTTTGCAATTTTGCATAGTCCATAAGTACATTTGCAGCTTCAGTCACAAAAGTTTCTTCTTCTGGTAATGCAGGACGCTGTGATGCTTTCATTTTAGCGCGAGATTCAGCTAAAGCATCTAATGACGCTTGATAGCTTTCCCAGTTTGCAAAAGGTTTTTGACCACTTGCTGCACGGCGTTCATTTTCTGCATCTAACGTTTGTTTCTCTAAAGCAAGTAATTCTGCACGGCGTTTATCAATATCAAGTACGACTTGCTTTTGATCACTCGTAACTTTAGCAATCGCAGTACGTTTATTTAAATATTTAAACTGAGCATCATTAGCAACACGTTGTTCAGAGAATTGAGACAACTTTGCCACATAAGGTTGCACAGAGCCTTCGCGTTTAAATGGTGCTGTAGGAATTGTGTCCCATTTCAATGCATTCTTCGATTTGCGCTCACCAAACTCTTCGTTATAGATATCGACGAGTTTAATGTCTGGCACTACACCTTTATTTTGTGTACTACCACCTGTAATACGGTAGAACTTACGCTGAGTTAAAGTCGCTTGACCGTATGCCAGAGTATCAAGTTGCACCTGAGCTGTACCCTTACCAGTCGTTGTGCTACCAATAATAATACCGCGCTCATAGTCTTGGATTGCAGCAGAGTAAATCTCACTTGCAGATGCGGATGCCAAGTTCACCATTACAGCGAGTGGACCTGTGTAAACTTGCTGACCACCATCATTGTCTTCAAAAATACTTACGTTGCCATTACCATCACGAATTTGAACCACTGGACCAGACTTGATGACCTGACCCAGCATACGTGCAACTTCTTCTAATGAACCACCTGGGTCATTACGCAAGTCGATAATAATACCTTCTACTTTCTTCGCTTTTAACGCTTCAAAGGCATTGGCAGTATCTTCAGAAACTGAACGGTATTGTTGACCCGCACGACGTGAACGATAGTCAAAATAGAATGATGGAATTTCAATCACACCCAACACATGCTTTTTACCATCACGTGTCACTTCAACTGTACGTGAACGAACACCAGCATCTTCTTCTTGAATCACATCACGCACTAAGGTCACATTACGTGCTTGACTCATTGATGCGCCAGCACCAAGAAGTTTTAACGTGACTTTGGTTCCGCGCTTACCACGAATGAGTCCAACAATTTCAGAACTTGTCCAACCAACCACATCAATCATTTTCTCGCCTTCTTGGGCGACACCAACGATTCGATCTCCTGATTTCACTTGACCAGACTTACTTGCAGGACCACCTTCTACAATGGTTTCAATCTTGGTGTAATCTTCATTACCACGCTCTGGACGAATCGATACACCAATACCTTCAAGCTGCAAGGTCGTTTGGCGATTCAGTTCTATCGCATCAATTGGCGGGTAATAGTTACTGTGTGGATCATATGTTGCCAACATTGCATTTAATGTTTTGTCCAACACATCATCGCTTTTCACACGACTAATTCTTTCAAGCTGACGTGTATAACGTTTAGTCAACGTCTGAGCTGGAGTTAAATCTTCTGGGCCAGTTAAGTCTTGACCATCAGCAAGTGAAGGATTTTCTTTAAGCGCCTTTTGTTTCGCCTGCTCTTCTTCACGGCTAATCGTTAAGTTGATTAACTGCGAAACCAACATTTTGCGCCAGTGATTTTGTTGCTCAGCAGACGTTTTAAAATACGGCGCTTTTTCACGGTCAACTTCAATATAGCTATTTGGCTGTTTTAAATTTTGCTGCTGTTTCAGCTCGGCTAACATGAACTCATAAAATTGTTTTAAGCGTTCACGATATTGCTGATGAATTGCAAATGGACCAGTTAAGTTCCCCGCTTTTAATGAAGCACCAAAATTTGAACCATATAGTTTTTTATAATTTTGAACTTCAGCGTCTAAAAATAGTGAGTGATCTGGGTCAAGGCTATCTAAATACATATCGAGAATACGGTTTGATGTCGTCGCATCTAAACGCATATTCAAATAATGTTGGCGATCAACTAAAGTTGCCAGTTGGCGAGCCACCAAAGCCTGTTCTTGCGTTGGCTGGATCGATTGAGAAACCACAGCAGTATTGGTTGCTGCTCTCGCTTCATTCATCGTATGAGAGAAGAATAAACCGCCAGTCGCGATCGCTACTGCACAAGCTATAGTTTGAAGTTTCATAAATTTTTAATACTTCCTTGGGTATTCCTATCTTACACGCTCTGTTTTCGATATGAACTAAGCAGATTCAAAATCTTAACCAACTAAATTGTTTATACCGTGTAGTTTTATCATATTCTGTACTGACAAAATGTAGCAAAACATTGCAAAATTCGCTTATTGTTTTTCAATCAAAATTCAAATGGAACCAATATGATTGGCGCATTGATGCTGGACATCGCCGGCACAGAACTTACTCAAGAAGATATTGAACTATTACGCGCTCCGCAAGTCGGTGGCATGATTTTATTTGCACGAAATATTGAATCTCCACAACAAGTCCGTGCATTAACGGACCATATGCGTCAAATTCGTCCAGATATTTTAATTGCTGTCGACCAAGAAGGTGGTCGAGTTCAGCGCCTAAGATCAGGTTTCACTCTATTACCGGCCATGGGTCGTTTCGGTGAACTCTATATTACCCAACCTCAAAAAGCACTTGAACTGGCTGAACAGTGCGGTTGGTTAATGGCAACAGAAGTCCTTGCAGTCGGCATCGATTTTAGTTTTGCACCCGTTTTAGACCTTAATGCAATTAGTGACGTGATTGGTGACCGTGGTTTCTCTAAAAATATTGAGGACATCGCCCCGCTTGCTGGCGCATTTATGCAAGGCATGAAAAAAGCTGGAATGGCAAATACGGGCAAACATTTCCCAGGCCACGGTTCTGTGAAAGCCGACTCTCATGTCGCAGCGGCAATTGACAGTCGTAGCTATGACGAAATTTACACCCATGACATGCAAAGCTTTATTAAGCTTATGCCTCAGCTTGATGCACTCATGCCTGCGCATGTAATTTATGATCAGATTGACCCAAATCCAGCAGGCTTCTCACCTTTCTGGATTCAAGAAGTTCTACGCAATCGTTTGAAGTTTGATGGTGTACTTTTCTCTGACGACTTAAGTATGCAAGCTGCTTGCGTAGCAGGCGGTGCAGATGCTCGTATTCAAGCAGCTCTATCAGCTGGTTGCGACATGGGGCTTGTATGTAATGACCGTAGTGCAGCATGTACAGCACTTGAAGGTATTACGAACTTAGAACTACCAAACCAAGAGCGTTTAGAGCGCATGCGTGGAAAAATTCCACAAATTCAGATTGGTGAAACTTTATCGCTTGGAAATGAGTGGCAAGCTGTCAAAACAGCCATTGAAGAGTTTAAAAATTCGATCTAAATTGAGTTAAACGTATATTTGACTGATGGTCTCGATCATCAGTCAAACCACAGAAAAACAATAAATCGAGCTCAGGACGAATGACACAACAACTTTCAAAACACCGCCATATCTCTTTTACAGCCCATTATACAGGCTATATCTGGTATCAAATGGGGATCTCTCATGAAGCACTTGCCACAACCAAAGGCAAATCACTGGCATATTTGGTTCATCCGATAGAGTCTTGGGCTGAGAAATATGTGGGTGGTAGCATGCGAACCACACTCAAACAACGCCACACCATGCTTGATCATCATTTAGAACAACTCATTCAAGAAAGTTCTGATTTACAAGTTCTAGAAATAGCATGTGGCCTGTCTCCACGTGGCTGGTGGTTTAGACAGCATTACCCTTCGATTACCTATCGGGAGCTTGATTTACCCGATATGGCACAAACCAAACAAAATGCGTTACAGCAAATTGAAAAAAATGCACCTGAAGTTTTATCAGTTGATTTATTTACCGAAGCTTTTTCACAAGCATTTGAAGTATTTGACCCGAACCGCCCATTGGTTGTGATTAGTGAAGGTTTAATTAATTACTTTGATAAAGATTTATTAAAACAACTGCTTCAATCGATTGCTCACTATGGCGCTTCTTTTAAAAATTTTCATTATTTAACTGACCTCTACCCTGAACCAGTTAAAAACAAACTTGCCGGCATCATCTGGAATAGCAGTAAATTATTGAAATTAATGTCTCGAAGCTCGTTTAGTTTTCACTTCAAAAGCCCCAAAGAAGTTGAAGACTTTTTTAAAGATACAGAGTTCGATCAAGTTAGCGTGGAACAACCACAAATTTACTTTGGACAAGCTTCTCAAGATAGTCATGAGCAGCATTTAGGTGACTTGGTCTGGACCATTCACGCGCAAATAAAATAACCAATATAAAAAATGGAAGCTCGAAATAAACGAGCTTCCATCTATAACTATACTATTAAACTGCTTGTTTTTGACGAGCAATAAAACGGCTTAAACGATCAGCAAGTTCAAAACTACCATGTTTAAATAAAGCTCGAATACCATGAACTGTACTCTCAAAAATTAAGCATTCAATTGCAAAAGTACCTTCTTCATCTTCTAAATGCAGTGCCAAGTCACGTGGATGGTCACTCACAAAATCAAGCTGCGAAACATCATCCATTTTTAAATACATACCGAAGAAAGTGACATCAACAATCGTTACAGGAACCTCTACATCAAACTCTCGATGAGTAAGTTGAGTTTTTGGCTGCAAAACCCGAACTCTTTCTTCCCCTCGGCGTTCCATATTTTGCATTTGTTCACGTGTCATAGGAATAATGCCGTCCAGATTTTGGATAGATTCACCTTTTAAAAATGAAGTGAACAAACTCATGGTTTCTTTACGACGCTGCAATTGAGGCACATGATCGGCATTCGCAATCAGTGCAAATTCCATATCTGGGCACTGCAAAGCAAAATTGGCATTTTCATGAGGCAAAGTAAAACTATCGTACTGCCCTGCTGCAACCAGCGTTTTACACTCTGGAATGGGTACATCAGTTAACCGCAAAAGACGATTACAGTTAATTTCATAACGTTCTCGCTCTGTGCCCGTAAACTCAGCCATTTGCCTAAAAAATAATTTTTTGGCTGTTGGCGACATGCGGGTTTTATCTAATTTTGCATGATTAACTAAATATAAAATTACAGCTTGCCCAAACTCTTCCATGCGGTTTTCTTGCATGAGCTTGAGCGACTCTTCCAAAATCATTCGCCAACTTTTTCGGGTCTTTTGCATGACACCCATCAAAATCATGCGGTCCATTAATTCTGGACGATGATAAGCAAAGCAAGATGCGATTACTGACCCCAAAGACATTCCCATTACAGAAACTTTTTGTAGTCCAACAATATCTAACCAGCGCCCCAAAATTTTAGATAAATCAGGTAGCTCTAAAATACCCGCAGATACGCCCGTATCCCGATTAGTAATTTGCTGATTTGCGCCCATAGAAGGTAAATCAATTAAAATGACCGGCCCACTTTCAAACAATTGTTCAACACAATACTTATAAGAATTAAAATTCTGGAAAGCACCACCCACTATCACAATTGGCGTATTGTGAATTGTTTTTGGGTCGGCAATTGCCATATATTCAATTTTCCAGCCGTCAATCCATGTAGTACGAGCAGGTTGTTTAAAACTATCTCTATGGTAGATATCGAAAAAGCCAAAACCGGCATAAGCTTGGTTGATCTCCGAATCCATTTGAATAATGGAATTCATATCCTTGCTTCCTCCTTGCTGTAATTTTTTTATGCTGCAAGAGTTCCTTCTTGAACACGTAATCTTTTATGCACAAAACTTTAAAATTTGTATTAGTTTGTATTGCACAATAACATTCTAAACAATTGTGTGAAATATACGCAATCGCTCAAATGACCGCTCATCTTGTTTAAGTCGCTAATAGTTTGCAAAATATTTAAATGTTTTTTTATAGCGGTCACATTTTTGATAAAAAGCCATTCATTGTTCCGCATTTGACTGCTACTATCTTACTCATTGGTAAATGATTAAAAAATGCTATGCAAGACTCAATTGAACAATATATGCAACAAGTTGGGCAACAAGCACGTCAGGCCTCTCGCGTCCTTACAAGTGCTTCGACCTCACTAAAAAATCATGCGCTCTCTGCTATTTATACTGCTTTAGAAAATAATCAGGCAGAAATTTTAGCAGCGAATCAAATCGACATGGATAAAGGTCGTAGCAATCAGCTCGACAGCGCATTGCTTGATCGTCTTGAACTTACGCCCGCACGTTTTAAAGGAATGTTGCAAGGTCTAAAAGATGTGATCGCGCTTGTTGATCCAATTGGGGAAATTACTGATCTTGCATACCGCCCCACCGGCATTCAAATTGGAAAAATGCGTGTACCTCTAGGTGTTGTTGGGATGATTTACGAATCACGTCCAAATGTAACACTTGAAGCTGCATCTTTAGCAATTAAATCTGGCAATGCTATTATTTTGCGTGGCGGTTCAGAAGCACTCGAGTCAAATAAAGCAATTGCCGAAGCAATTAAGCATGGCTTAAAAGTTGCTGGCTTACCTGAAGATTCAGTTCAAGTGATTAACACTTCTGACCGTGCAGCTGTTGGTCATCTTATTACCATGGCTGAATATGTAGACGTCATTGTTCCACGTGGAGGCAAAAGCTTAATTGAGCGTGTAACCAATGAAGCACGTATTCCTGTCATTAAGCATCTTGATGGTAACTGCCACGTGTTTGTTGAGGCGCAGGCAGACTTACAAAAAGCTTTACCAATTACTTTAAATGCCAAAACTCATCGTTATGGCGTTTGTAATGCGATGGAAACTCTGCTTGTTGATGAAAAAATTGCAGATGTTTTCTTACCACGCATTGCTGAACTGTATGCTGAAAAACAAGTCGAGTTACGTGGCTGTCCAGAAACACGTCGTATTTTGGGTGCTTCTGTAAAACCTGCGACAGAAGAAGACTGGTATACCGAATATTTAGGACCAATTCTTGCTGTTAAAATTGTTAGCGGGATTGATGAAGCAATTGACCATATCAACAAATATGGTTCACATCACACCGATGCAATCGTGACTGAAAACTACACTTTAGCTCGTCAGTTCTTGGCTCGTGTAGATTCAAGCTCAGTTGTGATTAATGCATCAACTCGTTTTGCTGATGGTTTTGAATATGGCTTAGGTGCAGAAATTGGTATCTCTACAGATAAAATTCATGCACGGGGTCCTGTTGGTTTAGAAGGTTTAACTTCTCAAAAATGGATTGTGTTGGGAGACGGTCAAATTCGTCAATAATCAATCTATTTTTAATCAAAAACGCCTGATTAATATCAGGCGTTTTTGATTATTCAAGTTATAAGTAATTATAAAAAAACAGCCCGTAGGCTGGTTTTTTATTCATATATTTATTAGAAAATAAAGTCAGTATTCACAAATTTAGAATAGTGCTCAGACACCATAGAGGCCAACATGCCTTTGCTATCATCTGTCTGTTTAGCAGCAATCATGGAACGGATAGAGAATGCACGAAGCGCATCATGCACAGACAGTGTACCTTCCGCAGAATCTTTACGACCACCGAACGGGAATACATCAGGGCCACGCTGACATTGACAATTGATATTCACACGACAAACCTGATGGACCAACGGATCAACTAAATGACCAATTTGCTCAGGGTCGCTACCAAAAATACTCACCTGCTGCCCATGATCAGAAGTAGTGACATATTCCAGCACAGTTTCGATGTCATCATAAACAGAGACTGGTATCACAGGACCGAACTGTTCTTCGCGATATAGCCTCATACCTTCAGTCACTGGATAAACTACAGCTGGATAGAACATCGTTTTGCAGAATTCACCGCCTTCCGGATTAACTACTTTTGCCCCCTTAGCCACAGCATCTTCAATAACTTCAGTCATGTAGGTCGTACGGTGCATACCTGGTAACGGAGTAATAAACACACCTTTTTCCCAAGGCATCCCCACCTTAAGTTTGGCAAGTTCAGCCGTTAAGCGGTTAACAAATTCATCAGCTATTGAGCGATGTACCATCAACATTTTGAGTGCGGTACAACGCTGACCATTAAATGATAATGCACCCAACAGACACTCTTTCACTGTCAGATCCAAATCGGCATCCGGCAAAATAATAGCTGCATTCTTCGCATCCAACCCCAAAATTGCACGCAGACGGTGAGATTTAGGATGTTGCTTCTTCAAGTGATCAGCTACTTTACTAGAACCAATCAGTGCCAGTACATTAATTTGCCCAGATGCCAGTAAATGAGGTACTACCAGAGAACCTGGTGCATAAATGGTATTGATCACACCTTTTGGAAATGAATCACGGAACGCTTCTAGTAACGGTTCAAACAACAAGGTCCCAAATTGAGGTGGTTTAAAAATGATGGTATTACCCATTAGCATGGCTGGGATCAGAGTCGCAAAGGTTTCATTCAGTGGGTAGTTATATGGTCCCATACACAACACGACACCTAGTGGAGTACGACGGATTTGACCAATCGTACCTTCAGCAATTACAAAGCGGGAGTTGGCATTATCCAAATCCTTCAGGGCATCAATCGTTTGACGCATGTAGGTAATTGTACGGTCAAATTCTTTCTCTGAATCCGCCAAGCTTTTACCAATTTCCCACATGATCAGCTTAATAATTAGATCTCGTTGCTCTACCATGCGCTGAATAAAATTTTGCATACAGGCAATGCGCTCACCAACCTTCATCATTGGCCATTCGCCACGACCATTATTGTAAGCCCTTACCGCTGCTTCTAGTGCTTCATCGCTTTCTTTTTCACCCATGACTGGATAACTACCAAGCTCAACTTGCTGTAGGCTACCGTCAGGCTGCTGAATCCAGATTGGAGATAATGTTTTCTTGGTTGCACCAGCCCATAGCTTTAATTCACCATCCACTAGTGAGACACGCTGATGAATTTGGGAGGGTAGACGCACACTTTCAGGAATACTGTCCACTACTGGGAATTTAAGTTGTAGATTATTTAACTGATTCATTCTTCTTAATACCTTATTATTCGTATGTCTTTTATATATTCCCCGAACTCGCCACTGTAATCAGGTTTTATTCGGGTCAATATCACTATTATTATCTGTACTCACCTTGCTTGAACCGTAAACCACAAGGTGAATATCTTAAAGCGTTGATAACCTTTCTAGATGAATTTACCCCCGACACACACTATCAGTCACCCCTAGCTTCTGGATGACTTGTTCAATGATCTGTTCTGGTGTGAGAGCAATATCAATAGCAATTGCTTCATTCACATCAGGTTCCTCTAATGTGTCTAGCTGTGTTTGTAGCAACGCTGGGTCAAAAAAATGACCTGATCTTTCTGCAAGTCGTTGCTGTAATAACTCATAAGAACCTTTTAAGTAGACAAACTTAACATTTTGGTCCTGCCCTCTTAAAATATCGCGATACATACGTTTTAAAGATGAACATGTAAATACAGCTGTTTCACCGTCTCTTTGTTTGGTTTCAATGACCTGACGAATTGCTTGTAACCATGGCAAGCGGTCTTCATCAGTTAAGGGAATGCCTTGACTCATCTTACTTTTATTTGCAGCTGAATGAAGCGTATCGCCATCAAGAAACTCACAAGCCAAACGCTCTGATAACAATTCACCAATTAGGGTTTTACCTGTTCCACAGACACCCATTGCAATCACAATCATGGATTACTCACCTTTAATTATAAAATAGTGCTAAGCAGTAGCGTGAAAGATAAACCCAACACCGAAATGATCGTTTCTAATACTGACCAAGTCTTGAGTGTCTGCCCTACTGTCATACCAAAATATTCTTTGATTAACCAGAATCCTGCGTCATTTACATGTGAGAAAACTAATGAACCTGAACCTGTGGCAAGTACCAAAAGTTCTGGTCTAACCGCAACACCTGCCGTGGCTGCAATTGGAGCAACAATGCCACAAGCAGTAGCCATAGCGACCGTTGCTGAACCTGTAGCCAAACGAATCAATGCTGCAACAAACCAACCCAACAATAACGGCGACAAATTTGCCTTTAAGGCTGTAGAGACGATTTCATTAGAAATACCACTGTCACGTAAAATGCCGCCAAAACCACCGCCAGCCCCTACAATCAACATGATTCCGGCAATAGAAGCTAAACATCCGCCACAGAACTTTTCAATCTGTTCACGATTAAAGCCCTGCATTGTACCAAAGGTAATAAAGCTGACCAGTACGGCAATGAGCAATGCAATATCAGAAGTACCAATGAAACGTAGTAAATCGTTAGCGAAAGTTTTTGGTGCAAAGAATAGATCAGCCCAACTTCCAATCAACATTAATACAACAGGCAACATAATCGTAAATAAGGTAATTCCAAAGCTTGGTAACTCACGAGTTTCTTTCTTATCTGCCTCAACAAATTGCTTAAACAAGGGATTGTTCTCAGGCAATTTGACATATTTATTGATCCAAAGTGCATACAATGGCCCTGCCACAATGGCAGTTGGGATACCCACCAACAAACTGTAAGCAATCGTTTTACCGATATCAGCATGATAAGCCTGTACCGCAAGTAAGGCTGCCGGATGTGGGGGAATTAAGCCATGCACAACCGACAAACCAGCAACCATCGGCAAGCCAACAACTAGTAAGGACTTGCCTGTACGTTTGGCAATATTGAATGCAATTGGAATAAGAAGTACAAAACCAACTTCGAAAAATACGGGAAGACCAACAATAAGGGCAATAAACATCATGGCCCAGTGAATATTTTTCTCACCAAACCACTTAATTAAAGTAATTGCTATTCGCTCTGCGCCACCCGACTCAGCCATCATTTTGCCGAGCATTGTTCCTAATGCGATTACAATCGCAAGGTGGCCTAGGGTTTTACCAGTACCAGCTTCATATGACTTAACAATATCGCCCATTGGCATGCCAACAGCTAAAGCTAAACCAAGTGAAACAATAATAAGAACCAGAAATGGATAAATTCTAAACTTCGCGATCATGACCACTAAAGCAATAATCGCGATTACAGTGTAGATCAGTAACATGCCACCCTGAACCGTCTCCATGGGACACTTCTCCTTGGAATAATTATTTAGACACACTGCCTAAACAAAGGTCTTCAACCACAGTAATTCCTACTGTTAAGACACTAAATTTTTATATTTAGGTGTGACCAGCACAAACTGGTCACATCAATACAGCCTTTAAAGCACATAAAATGCACTTCATTTTTTATAAATATCGACTACATCTATAGTGCTCTCAACTGACTCGCAATTTGTGCCAAGCGAGTAATTTCCGCCCAGTCTTGTGCAGCTACAGTAGCTTTAGGTGTTAACCATGAACCACCCACACAAACTACATTAGGTTGCTTTAAGAAATCCGGTGCTGACTCTGCAGTAATTCCACCAGTCGGACAAAACCGTAAGTTTGGAAATGGACCATAAAATGCTTTTAGCATCTCAACGCCACCCGCCTGTTGAGCTGGGAAGAACTTCACAATGTCATAACCCAATTCAATTGCCTGAATCAGGTCACTTGGTGTCATCACACCAGGCAATAAAGGCAAGCCTGCATCTTGTGCAGCCAAATGCAAATCTTTAGTTAAACCAGGAGATACACCAAATTGAGCACCTGCTTTTTTAGCTTGAGCACAATGTTCTGGTTTGGTAATCGTACCTACACCGACCACAATATCATCTGCCAACTGGCTTGCACGCTCAATAGCAGCAAGACCAGCAGCGGTACGTAACGTAATCTCAAGGACTTTTACACCACCTGCATGTAAAGCACGTGATACATCCTCACCTTGTTCAGCAGAATCAAATGCCAATACGGGAATGACTGGACCTAATTTGACGATATCTTCAATTTTAATCATTATTTTTCAGTTCCTTTGATTCAAAGCTGCTCTGGTGAAGTTTCACCAACTAATGCACCAAACACAGATGCCCCATGTTCAGCTGGCGCAGCAGCAGCACGGAAAACACCAAATAATTCACGGCCAAAGCCAACTTCGTTTTCTGCCTGATGTTCTGGCTGTGCAACAGGTCGTGACTGCCATACATCGTCATCTATCTCAACATCAAGCACGCCAGCCTCAGCATCAATGATTAACATATCGCCTGTTTGAACTTTAGCAATCGGCCCATTTAATAAGGCTTCTGGAGATAAATGAATCACCGCAGGAACTTTGCCTGAAGCACCAGACATACGACCATCAGTCACTAAAGCAACGTGGAAACCTTGATCTTGTAAAACGCCTAACACAGGTGTTAAACGATGCAATTCAGGCATACCGTTTGCACGTGCACCTTGGAAACGGACAACCGCAATAAAGTCTCGGTGTAACTCACCTCGATCAAACGCAGCTTGCACTGCTTCTTGAGAATCAAACACAATTGCCGGAGCTTTAACTTTACGATGTTCTGGCGCGACAGCAGAAATCTTGATTACGCCACGGCCAAGGCGACCTTGCATTAAGCGCAAGCCACCATCTGGTTGAAATGGCGCATCAATGCTACGTAAAACTTTGTCGTCAAGGCTTTGAACCACACCATCAACCCAAGTGAGCTTGCCATCAATCAGTTTTGGTTCTTTGGTGTAATGCTGCAAACCTTTACCAGCCACTGTCGTTACATCATTATGCAACAAGCCAGCTTCAAGTAAGTTACGAATTAAGAAAGCAACCCCACCCGCAGCCTGGAAGTGATTTACATCGGCCTTACCATTTGGATAGATTTTTGCGAGCAAAGGAACAACAGCAGACAATTCATCGAAGTCATCCCAGTCAATTAATATGCCAGCGGCGCGAGCAATCGCAATCAAATGCAAAGTATGGTTGGTTGAACCACCTGTCGCGAGCAATGCCACAATGCCATTGATAATGGCTTTTTCATCAACGACATGACCAATCGGCGTATAGTTTCCACGCTCAACTGTTAAATCAAGTACACGAATTGCAGCTTCTGCGGTAAGCGCATCACGTAATGGTGTATGAGGATGAACAAATGCAGCACTTGGCAAATGCAAGCCCATGACTTCCATCAGCATCTGATTACTGTTGGCTGTACCGTAAAAAGTACAAGTCCCTTGTCCGTGATAAGCAGCTGACTCAGCTTCTAACAAAGCATCTCGGCCAACCTGACCCGTTGCAAATTGCTGACGAATTTTGGCTTTTTCATCGTTAGATAAACCACTTGTCATTGGACCAGCAGGCACAAAAATAGTAGGTAAATAACCAAACTGTAAAGCACCAATGAGCAAGCCCGGTACAATCTTGTCGCAAACACCCAGACACAAGGCTGCGTCAAACATGTTATGAGACAATGCAATCGCTGTGCTCATCGCAATCGTTTCACGAGAGAACAATGACAGTTCCATACCTGCATTACCTTGGGTAATACCGTCACACATTGCTGGGACACCGCCAGCAAACTGTGCCACCCCGCCATTTTCACGAGCAGCTGTTTTAATTAAATCTGGAAATGTTTTATAGGGTGCGTGTGCCGAAAGCATTTCGTTATATGAAGATACGATGCCAATATTGGGCTCACGGCCTACTTTAATAATTAATTTTTCATTATCTTCCATGCTGGCAAAACCATGAGCCAGATTGGCACATGAAAGTGCTCCCCGAGCAGGAAATTTGCCTTGTGCATGTTCAATACGTTGTAAATATGCAGAACGAGTTTTTTGACTACGTGCGATGACACGTTCGGTAACTTTTGCCAATATAGGGTTCGGCAAGTCCATGCTGGACGCTCCTGTACAACCGGATAAGCCGGAAAATAAAAAAATAGACCAAATGATATATTTGACGATCATTTAGAAAAGGGATGAACAATATTATTAAGGCAAAAAGCGACATGCAAGCCCTTATCAGCGCAGCGTTAACCTCTTAAGCATGAGTATTAAAGACAAATAATGTTTAAGTTATAAGCAAAAGACTAGTTTTATTTTAGACTATATTCACAACTCAATTAAGCATCAGTAAATATGATAAAATTCCCATAATATCAAAGTAATAATAACTATTTTATAAATGCATAAATATCTATTTAATCGCGCTCATTCTTATATTAAAAATGTTTATAATTTATTCTTTTTAACC
This sequence comes from Acinetobacter sp. WC-141, assembly GCF_000313935.1. Lineage (GTDB taxonomy): Bacteria > Pseudomonadota > Gammaproteobacteria > Pseudomonadales > Moraxellaceae > Acinetobacter. Next base: position 181,676 of record NZ_AMSS01000050.1, read on the forward strand.
TACATATTACCTATTAAATCTTAATTTAACTTACGTATATTATTTGTAATATACCGCTCAAGTTTGATTAAAATAACAGCACATATTTTTCCTAAAAAAATTTATACCAAATATTTGAAAATTACATTAAATAGAAATTTAATTTTTATAAATATATACAAAAAACTGTTTAATTCTTCTACAAAAAAACCATGAATACAGTGGTTAAGCTTTATACTGGACAAATATTAGTTAGAAATAATTTAATGGTCGATAGTGCTTAAGTCTAATGGGCTAAAGTCTATCTTGGACAGAAAAACAACACATGCTAAAACATGACAACCCGTTCAATCTGTATCGAAAAATAATACATCTTGAATAGGAAGTTAGGAAAACTATTTTAAATCAGGACTTGGGTATTTCAACGTGGCTATATCAGTATTAGTTATCAATTGCGGCTCTTCATCTATTAAATACGCGCTGGTTTCAGAGCGTCGTGAAGACCGCATTTACGGTTTAGCAGAAAACTTGGGGGCAGCTGATGCTCGTATTAAGGGAGTTACAGTTGGTGGTGAACCACTTGAACTTTCAATTCCTTATGCTGACCATGCCAAAGCTTTAGAAACTTTACTTGCACGTCTTGCCAACTATAAACCGCAAGCAATCGGACATCGTGTTGTACACGGTGGTAGTTTAACCAAAGCAGAATTACTCACTCCTGAAATTATTGAACGTATTCGTGCAGCAACGCCTTTGGCTCCGCTTCATAACCCAGCACATTTAATTGGTATTGACGCAACCGTACGCCTATTCCCTGAATTACCTCAAGTTGCCGTATTCGATACCGCATTCCATCAGACCATGCCACCGCATGCATACCGTTATGCAATTCCTAAGTTTTTATATACTGACCACAATGTCCGCCGTTATGGTTTCCATGGGACAAGCCACGCCTATGTGTCCGATAAAGCAAGTGAGCTTGCAGGCAACCTGAAAAAAGGTGGATGGTTAACAGCGCATCTAGGAAACGGCAGTTCAACTTGCGCAGTATGGAATGGACAAAGTGTTGATACGTCTATGGGCCTTACCCCACTTGAAGGTGTGGTGATGGGAACGCGTAGTGGTGACGTTGATCCAAGCTTACATAGCTTCCTTGCGAAAAACCTCGGTTGGGATTTAGCTAAAATTGATAAAGTTTTAAATAACGAAAGTGGCTTACTAGGCTTATCACAATTGTCTAACGACATGCGTACAGTGATTGAAGCTGCTGAAAATGGTAATGAAGATGCTTGTCTTGCAATTGAAGTCTTCAGCTATCGCCTTGCAAAATCACTTGCTGCATTAAGCTGTGGCTTACCAACTTTAGACGGCTTAATCTTCACGGGTGGTATTGGTGAAAACTCAGCTTATATTCGTGAAAAAACCTTAGCGTATTTACCTCATTTTGGTTTGCAGCTTGATAAAGAGCAAAACAACAACCTAAAACGTGGCACCGAAGGCCGAATCGATAATGGAACAGGACCGCAAATTTGGGTCATTCCTACAGATGAAGAAGGCCGTATTGCCAAAGAAACTCGTCAAGTTGTTGAAGCGGCAGAAAATACAGCATCTGTAGCAAGCCTTGCTTAATTAAAGCCCAGCGAAAACTCGATATTTATTTATAGGTTTATATGAATACAATTTTATTGATTCCTACAGGTGAAGGGGTTGGCTTAACCTCTGCCTGCTTAGGCATGATTTACGCACTTGATTGCAACGGAATTAAAGCAGGCTTTTTAAAACCATTTTCTCAAGAAGACCAAGAGCATCTTGACCGAACCACTTCATTATTTGGTCACTTATTTCAAAGTAAAACTGTTCAATCTATTTCGCATGAAAAATTAACTCAGCTTATTGCCGCTGGGGAAGTAGATGAATTACTTGAAGAAGCTGTTAGCCTTCATCGCAGCGTTGCAGCAGACCATGATGTCATTATTGTGGAAGGCTTATTACCAAACGGACAAGACCATTTTGCCAGTGAGCTCAACGCAAGTCTTGCACAAGCACTTGATGCAGAAGTCGTGTTGGTCAGTACAGCAGATATTCAAAACCCGAAAAAAGCCGCAGAAAAAGTAGATGCTCATTTACGCCAGTTTGGTGGAGCTGCTTCAAATCGTACTGCTGGTGTACTCTTTATGCGTACCCGTGGATTAACTGAAGAAACAGCACAAATTCCTGTTGCGTTTGATCCATCGTTACGACCGACTGAAGAAATCGCAAAATTTACGACCGAACTGCAAAAATATAATCGTTATTTTGGTTCTAGCGATTTACCAATCATTGGTTTAGTTCCATTTAGTAACACGCTAAGCGTACCGAGAACACTTGATATTGCCAATGTCATTGATGGGCAATGGGTACATCAAGGCGAAGCTAAAACACGTCGTATTTTGCATTCGAGTTTAATTGCTTCAAGCATTGAATATGAATTGAATAAGTTTATTGCAGGCGAGTTAATTATTAGCGCATCTGAACGTACCGACGTTTTACTTGCAAGTAGTTTGGCAACCAGCAATGGTATTCCTCTGGCGGGTTTAGTTCTTACCGAAAGAGAAGCGCCAGCACCTGAGCTTTTAGAGTTTTGCCAAATTGCAATTAAACAAGGGTTGCCGATTTTACATACCCGTTTAAACACACTTGAAACTGCACAGCGTTTATCTAATTTTGGCAATGAAATTCCAACTGACGATACTGAACGTGCTGAGCAAGTGACCCGATTTGTTTCAAGTCATATTGATGTTGAATGGCTTAAACAACACAGCAACAATGCTGCTACTCCTCGCCTGTCGCCATCGGCTTTCCGTCACGAACTGGTACAAAAATCGATTGCAGCGAAAAAACGAATTGTGCTACCTGAAGGTGATGAACCGCGCACCATTCAAGCTGCGGCAATTTGTCAGGCACGTGGTATTGCTGACTGTATTTTGTTAGCTAAACCAGATGCTGTGCACGATGTTGCAAAAGCACGCGGCATTGAATTACCTGCTGAACTGGCAATTGTTGATCCTGACAGTATTCGTGATCAATATGTGGGACCAATGGTTGAGCTACGTAAAGGTAAACTCAACGAGCTTCAAGCGAAAGAACAGCTTCAAGATACCGTAGTACTTGGAACCATGATGTTAGCTTTAGACGAAGTCGATGGTTTAGTTTCAGGCGCGGTACACACCACAGCAAATACAGTCCGCCCAGCATTCCAGCTCATTAAAACAGCACCTGATTATTCACTGGTTTCATCAATATTCTTTATGCTTTTGCCAGATGAAGTTTATGTATATGGCGACTGTGCAATTAACCCAGACCCAACAGCAGAACAATTGGCTGAAATTGCAATTCAGTCTGCTGACTCAGCGAAAGCTTTTGGAATTGACCCGCGTATTGCCATGATCAGCTACTCAACTGGTACTTCCGGAACAGGTGCTGATGTTGAAAAAGTACAGCAAGCAACTCAAATTGCTCAGCAACGCCGCCCTGACTTACTGATTGATGGTCCACTTCAATACGATGCAGCTTCAGTTGAAAGTGTGGGACGTCAAAAGGCACCAGACTCTCGCGTTGCTGGCCGCGCCAATGTATTTATTTTCCCAGATTTAAATACGGGTAATACCACTTACAAAGCAGTACAGCGTGCTGCAAATGTTGTGAGCGTTGGACCAATGCTGCAAGGCCTCAACAAACCAGTTAACGATTTGTCTCGTGGAGCATTGGTAGATGACATCGTCTTTACCATTGCATTAACAGCAATTCAGGCAGAGCAGCAAGCCGCTGCCAAATAATTAATAAATTCACCTTTACTACCTCTCGCCATTTGATGTCCGCTCAAATGGCTTTTTTTATTTTAATCATTCAAAAATAAATAATTTTCCGATTTCTGGCTTTTAAATTACTTCAAATCTTCTTATGCGACTTTCGGTCAAAAGATCAACCAATCTCCCACAACACTGTCTTTTTGTCATATAATTTAGCCCGCTAGCTAACAGCCCGCTCAAGAGATTTTCTGGTATGACAACGATTATCAAACAAGATGACTTGATTACATCGATCAAGGACGCCCTACAGTTTATTTCGTACTATCACCCGCAAGACTTTATCCAAGCGATGAGCCGTGCTTATGATCGCGAAGAAAACAAAGCCGCAAAGGATGCAATTGCACAGATTCTAATTAACTCTCGCATGTGTGCGGAAGGTCATCGTCCAATTTGCCAAGATACTGGTATTGTTAACGTTTTCCTTGAAGTGGGCTTAGATGTTAAATTTGATTTAACGATGAGCTTAGACGATGCTGTAAACGAAGGTGTTCGCCAAGGTTACCTTGAAAACAGCAACGTTCTTCGTGCATCTGTACTTGCTGACCCTGCATTTGGTCGCAAAAATACAAAAGATAATACCCCTGCTGTAATTCACTACAAACTCGTTCCGGGTAACAAAGTAGACATTACTGTTGCTGCTAAAGGTGGCGGTTCAGAAAACAAATCTAAACTTGCAATGCTTAACCCATCTGATTCGATTGTTGACTGGGTACTTAAAACTGTTCCAACTATGGGTGCAGGCTGGTGTCCTCCAGGTATGCTCGGTATTGGTATTGGTGGTACTGCTGAAAAAGCCATGATGCTTGCTAAAGAAGCACTCATGGAAGAAATCAACATGGACGAATTACTTCGCCGTGGACCAGAAAACAAAATCGAAGAACTTCGTATCGAAATCTTTGAAAAAGTAAACGCACTTGGTATTGGTGCACAAGGTCTTGGTGGTTTAACGACTGTTCTTGATATTAAGATTAAAGATTACCCATGTCACGCTGCTGGTAAACCAGTTGGTATGATTCCTAACTGTGCTGCTACTCGTCACGCTCACTTCCAGCTTGATGGTACAGGTGTAGCTCATATTCAAGCACCAAAACTTGAAGACTACCCTTCAGTAACTTGGGACTCTTCACAATCTAAGCGTGTAAACCTTGATACCATTACTCAAGCAGAAATGGATTCTTGGAAACCTGGTGATACATTACTTCTTAGCGGAACAATGTACACAGGTCGTGATGCTGCGCACAAACGTATGGTTGAAATGATCGACAACGGTGAAGAATTACCAGTTGATCTTAAAGGTAAATTTATTTACTACGTTGGCCCTGTTGATCCAGTGGGTGATGAAGTCGTTGGTCCTGCTGGCCCTACAACTGCAACACGTATGGATAAATTCACACGTAAAGTACTTGAGCATACTGGCTTGTTTGGCATGATTGGTAAAGCTGATCGTGGTCCTACAGCAATTGAAGCAATCAAAGACAACAAAGCAACTTACTTAATGGCAGTTGGTGGTGCGGCTTACCTCGTATCTAAAGCTGTTCGCGAAGCTGAAGTTGTTGCGTTTGCAGACTTAGGTATGGAAGCCATCTACAAATTCGTAGTTGAAGATATGCCTGTTTCTGTTGCAGTTGATGTAAACGGTACTTCAATTCATGCAATTGCTCCAAAAATCTGGCAAGCGAAAATTGGAAAAATTCCAGTAGTCGATGCAGCAGCTGGCTAATCAAGAAAAGCACCGAATTCGGTGCTTTTTTTTGCATTCTTTTTTTATTTTAAAATCTGAAAAGAATTGTAACAATTACTTCTTCAATCTGTGCTATTAATAAATGCACTCTCTCGCCATATATTGAATATAGGTCATTTCATGACTATTCGCCCTATTCTTAAAAATCTCTCAATCAGCCTCTGCCTAAGCTGTATTACCACAAGCTTATTTGCCTCTCCTGCCAAGCTAAGTTCAGTTAAAGAACTCATGCAAATGAGCCAAATTGATTACCTACTTAAAGAATCAATTAATGAATTAACGCCTTACTATGATCAACAGGCAGAACAAATCGTTACTAATATCACGGGTATCAAAACTTTAGGCCCCAAAGAAAAAGAGGCCGCGAAGAAGTTAGGTTCTCTTTTAAAAGATTCGAGCAGTCAGCTCATTAGCAATCCAAAAACTGCCCAAGCCTTACAGGATATTTACTTAAAGACATATTCTGAAGAAGAAATTCAGGCAAATTTGAAATTTTTAAAAACCCCAGAAGGCCAATCAATTACGCGCAAGAACGTACAGATTATGGGCCAAATTTCAGAATATATGATGGAGTTGGGACAGCAGACCTTTAATGACCCTAAAGCAAGGGATCATATGCAAGAAGAGATGCTTAAAATTATTGCCCCACTCATGAAAGATAAAGAAAAGTCTTAACTTTTCTTTATCTTTTGGAAAGGTTTACCAAGTTAAAGGATTCCATAATTTAAATGGTTTAATCAGATGTACATCTGATTTTTCATCATATTTGGCAGGTTTTAATTCTTGTGGCTTATGTCGAATCTTACCCGATGCATCTTCAGCGACAAAATTGTAGCTAGAAGATTTAAGCTCGGTAAATGCTATCTCTCTACGACCAATATTATCCTGCATTAACATAAATGGGCCAGTGTGTTCACCACGGTCCATTTTATTTTCTTCGTCATATTTCAAATAATAAGAGGTGCCCGCCTCAACAGTGATATCAATATATTTCGGCTCTTGAAAATGAATACCAAGTAGAGGGCGACTCGCAGAAAGTCGATAAGTTCCTGCCGGCAATTCAATCCAGTAATAATGATTATGTAATAGACTCGGAATGCGTTTGCCATTCACAAAGAGATTTATCGCCGCAATTTCCTGACGATTCCATTTCGTGTCTGGTCGATAAAGATAAACTACAGCAGCTTGTTGATTTTGTGGTTTGACTGGAGCAAAAGTCTGACCCAACTTTTGATTGACCCACCCTCCCACAGTAAAACCGCCTAAATGATATTGATCTAATAAACCAGGTTCTTTTTCAACATCAACTTTAGGTAGAGTCGCAGTCAATTCACTCGGATTTTTTTCTAAATGAGATGAACTTTGACAGCCCACAAATAGTCCTGCACAGCACAAAGATACGATTAAATAACGCATGGCATCCCTCAAAGCGTTTTGTTTTTGATTTATTTTTTACACCGCAAAACTATGCGTATTTTGTATTTTTAAGATTAACACTACCCATATAAATTGAAAACAAAAAAAGCATGAATCACTAGCGCGACTCATGCTTTTTAGATGAATGAAATCTATGCAGACTTCGAATCAATAACCTTTAAATCTGCCTTAGCAACACTTTCATGCGTTGCAGCTTCTTTAGGTTGGCGCTCAGCCTGATAAACAGGTTCTGCTTCACCATTAATGACTGCTTCATTAATAATGACTGTTCCAACATCTGTACGACTTGGTAAATCATACATAGTTTCAAGCAGTACGTTTTCCATAATAGAACGTAGACCACGCGCACCCGTATTACGCTCAAGTGCCTTTTTAGCGATAGCACGTAATGCAGAATCTTCAAAGATCAGATCAACATTTTCCATGGTGAAAAGATATTGATACTGGCGAGTTAATGCATTTTTTGGCTCAGTCAAAATTTGCATTAATGCTTCTTCATCCAACTCTTCAAGTGTAGCAATCACTGGTAAACGACCAATGAATTCTGGAATTAAACCAAATTTCACTAAGTCGGTTGGCTCAACCTGACGGAACAATTCAGCAAGTTTTTTGGTTTCATCTTTGTTTTTAACGTCAGCTGTAAAACCAATACCGCCTTTCTCTTGACGCTGCTGTACAATTTTTTCCAAACCAGAAAATGCACCACCACAAATAAACAAGATATTCGAGGTGTCAATTTGGATAAATTCTTGTTGCGGATGCTTACGTCCACCTTGCGGAGGAATAGAAGCCACTGTACCTTCAATCATTTTTAACAATGCTTGTTGTACGCCTTCACCAGAAACATCACGCGTAATTGACGGATTTTCAGATTTACGAGTAATCTTGTCAATTTCATCAATATAGATAATGCCTTTCTGAGCTTTCTCTACATCGTAGTCCGCTTTTTGCAAAAGCTTTTGTACAATATTTTCAACATCCTCACCCACATAACCAGCTTCGGTTAATGTCGTTGCATCTGCCATTGCAAATGGAACATCTAAAAGGCGAGCCAATGTTTGCGCAAGTAAAGTTTTACCCGAACCTGTAGGTCCAATCAGTAGAATGTTACTTTTAGCAATTTCTACTTCTTTAGACACATGGCCATTATGACCAACTTTTAGGCGTTTATAATGGTTATAAACCGCAACAGATAACGTCTTTTTGGCAAGATCTTGACCAATCACATATTGATCAAGCGCAGCACGTATTTCATGTGGTTTTGGCAATGCCTTACTCGCCCAGTCCCCTGCTTCAACCTGTTGGCTGGTTTGTACAAGGTCTAAGCAGACATCCACACACTCATTACAAATATATGCGTCCTCACCTGCAATCAGTTTCCCGACTTCAGACTGCGTTTTACCGCAAAATGAACAATGTTTTTGTCCTTGAGGATGTTCGGACATATTCACTCCACAAATAGAATCTTAAATATTAGGGCAAGATGCACTGCATAAATAACTAAATGGAGATCTTTTTCAACATCTCAAGTTATTTATATAAGAAGGTCCTTATGGACGCTTACTTAGCACCTGATCAACCAAACCATATTCTTTAGCAGACTGTGCTGTCATAAAGTTATCACGGTCAGTATCACGAGCAACGGTTTCGTAGTCTTGACCACTATGCTCTGCCATTAAGCGGTTTAAACGTTCTTTAATAAATAGAATTTCACGCGCATGAATTTCAATATCAGATGCTTGACCGCGGAAACCACCTAATGGTTGGTGAATCATGACACGCGCATTTTCTAGACAATAGCGTTTGCCTTTAGCACCAGCATTTAACAAGAATGCACCCATTGAAGCAGCTTGGCCCATACAATATGTTACGACATCAGGTTTAATAAACTGCATCGTGTCATAAATAGCCATGCCCGCTGTCACAGATCCACCTGGAGAGTTGATATAAAGGTGGATATCTTTATCAGGATTTTCAGCTTCTAAAAACAACATTTGGGCAACAATTAGGTTTGCCATGTTGTCTTCAACTTCACCTGTTAAAAAAATGACGCGCTCACGTAAAAGTCGTGAATAAATATCAAAAGAACGTTCGCCGCGAGAAGATTGTTCAACCACAACAGGAACTAAAGCATTTTCAATTGTTGGAACATACATACGTTATTTATTCCTAAATTTTTTGTGACTTAACCTATGGCAACAATATGCGGGATAATTTCTCAAATTGCAAAAGGTTCGCACTGAAATATTATATTATTTATACCTAAGTACTTAATGTCGCACTCAAATTAACCACATATTGAAAAACAAAAAAGGCGCCTAAAGCGCCTTTTTCTGACCTCTTAAAAGATTAGCCCATACGGCGAGCTTGTTGTTCTTTTAATAAATCATCATAAGATACAGCTTTGTCAGTCACTTTAGCAGCAGCTAAGATGTGATCAACAACTTGATCTTCTAATACAACTGCTTCGATTTGAGCACGTTGTTGAGCATCATTTTTGAAGTATTCAATCACTTCAGTTGGATCTTCGTAAGAAGAAGCCATGTCGTCAATGTAAGCATCAACGCGAGCTTGGTCAACTTCAAGTTTAGCGTCAGCTAAAACTTTGCTTACCAATACGCCAAGCTTAACAGAACGCTCTGCTTGCTCTTTGAACAATTCGTCAGGAAGCATGCTCTTGTCAAAAGATTGAGCACCTGCACCACCGAACTGTTGAGTGAACTGTTGAACCATTTGTTGACGTTGACGGTCAATTTCTTGAGCAACCATTGCAGTTGGAACTTCAACTTCGTTCGCAGCAACAAGTGCATCAAAAGCAGCTTGTTTAACTTGGTTACGTAAACCATTGCGAACTTCACGTTCCATATTTTTGCGAACGTCAGCTTTTAACTTCTCAACGCCTTCTTCTTCAGTTACACCGAAGATTTTCAAGAATTCAGCATCAATTTCTGGAAGTTTTGATTTTTCAACTTGCTTTACAGTGATTTTGAACTGAGCTGCTTTACCAGCCAAGTTTTCAGCTTGGTAGTCTTCAGGGAAAGTAACATCAATTACTTTCTCTTCGCCAGCTTTCATGCCAATGATGCCATCTTCAAAGCCAGGAATCATACGACCTGAACCTAATACGAGTTTAAAGTCTTCAGCAGAACCGCCTTCAAACTTTTCACCATCGATAGTGCCTTCAAAGTCAAAAGTCACTTGCATGTCTTTTTTCGCCATACCCTTGGTAACAGCCCAAGTTTGACGTTGTTTTTGCAAGTTTTCGATCATAGCATCAACGTCAGCATCTTTAATTTCAGCTGTTTTACGTTCAACTTCTAAACCGTCGAATGCTTGTACGGTAACTTCTGGATAAACTTCTACAGTCGCTTCAAAAACTAAAGCATCTTCTTTATGTTCAACTTTATCAATGTTCGGCATACCTACCGCATTGATTTTCTCTTGTTGAATTGCTTCAAAAACGCTATCACGAATGATGTCATTTACAACTTCTTGATAAATGCCCGCACCGTATTCGCGGCGAACAACGTTTTCAGGCACTTTACCTGGACGGAAGCCGTTGATCTTCACAGTTTTGGCAGTGCGTTTCAAACGAGCTTCAAATTGCTCGTTAATACGGCTCGTCGGTACAGAAACATTTAAACGACGGGCAACGCCCGAAACCGCTTCAGTCGTTACTTGCATGGCTTCCTCGATAAAAATTAGTGAGTAGGAACAGTTTTTTTAAAAGTGCTGTATTATATGACAACTTTCAAGATATACAAAATTAACCGATCACTTCATTAAGTTATGGTCATTATTCTCGTAAATTTCACAGTAATTTTATGATTCTTTAAATATTTTTCATAAAGCATTAAGCAAAACTAATTTTTTAGTTATTCTTCATAAATCTAAAATTACAATCAAAATCCAAATTTAATCGCTTTTACAAACAATCACCAAGAATCAGTAGATTAGCTACATAAAAGTACAATACCCTATTCAATCATTCACTTTATCTTCACAATTCAATTGGCAAATCCAATTAACACAAACTGTACATATAAATAAGAATTATTATTATTCGCATAACCTTTTAGTTTTAGAGTCCTGACGTCATGTCTTTGATTAGAACTGATATACGCTGAATTATCAGGAGACTTTCCCTTGGGAGATTCTAGGCAGCCAACTTATAAAAGTCTTCGGCCATTTGATTTGGTGTCTTAAAACCCAAACCCTTTTGAATTCTTCGATGATTATAAAATAACTCAATGTATTTTATAATATCTGCTTTGGCTTCTTCTCTGGTTTGATAGTTGTAATGATGCACTAACTCATTTTTCAGTATTCCCCAAAAGCTTTCAATCGGTGCATTATCGTAACAGTCTCCGCGCTTGCTCATTGAACCTTGAAAACCATATTGCTCAAGTATATTTCGATATTCCTGGCTGCAATATTGACTTCCTCTGTCTGAATGCACAATCAGTTCTTTGGTTGGTTTTTGATTGTGAATAGCCATATTTAGCGCATTACAAACAAGCTGTGTTGTCATGCGCTCATTTAAGCTATAGCCAACCACTTGCTTCGTGTAAAGGTCTTTTACCGCTGCTAAATACAGCCATCCTTCAACAGTCCATATGTACGTAATATCACTTGACCATGCTTGATTTGGTCTAGTCATTGAGAATTGTTGCTCCAGCAGGTTTTCATAGATCGCTCGATTATGGTCACTATTCGTAGTCCTTTTAAAACGCTTGTGTCGCTTACAATACAGGTGGTTCAGCGCTTTTATCTGACGTACAGCGTACATACTCATTTTTATACCCTGAGCTTGTAAGTATTTGGTTAATCGAATATAACCATAGCTCTGCTTTGTCTCCTCATGGGC
>NZ_AMSS01000051.1 GCF_000313935.1 Acinetobacter sp. WC-141
ATTGGCTAAAGTTACTGCACTGATTATCAGTCGAGATGTCGTTATTGATTATGCCTTATACGGAACTCCAGAATTAGCCCTCGTTGCGAACAACAAAGCAGAAATCCTGCAGTTCCGCGGACGCTGATAAGTAGACAGATTCCTGACACGGAATACTATAACTGAGGTCACCTAAATAGGATGCATAAGTTGTGTAAGTTACGCCACTTAAATAAGTTAAGGCGCTAAAGCGATAAAAGCTACATGATGGCCAGTACTGAGCACTGGCGATCTAAGTCAATGCTGCAGTTCTCATCATCATTGGAATAAGTGGACAAATTCCTGACACGGAATACTATAACTGAGGTCACTTAAATGGGATGCATAAGTTATGTAAGTTACGCCACTTAAATGAGTTGAGGTGCTAAAGCGATAAAAGTGGCACTGTTGGAAATATAGATTTAAGTCGATGATTTTTCCTTTAAAAAAAGTACTTAAAGACGGCTTTGTTGCACAAAGCTGTTTGTAAGGTCTGATTCAGCAATATAATTTCCGAATGAAGAAGCCAGCAACTAAAATCTACCGTACAACGAATTGGTCCGCATATAAACTCAGTGCGAGAAACTTTCAGAGCCAAGTGAATGAGATAACACTAAATATAAAAAAATGGAAGAATAATTTACTAAGTTATTGTTTTTAAGTTGATCCTTGTTTTATATGGGGGTGATAATAACTTCTGATTACTAGTTTTTACCTTAAATATACCGATTGAAAGATTCATTTAAAGGCTATGAATACATGAGTTTTACAGTTTGGCTAGGTCAGCATGAGTACTTTTCACAAGATTTAAGATCGACCATGAACGTGATTAAGTTATAGGGGATTGATGAAATAGTTTTTATGAATTTCTGGCTTTCTGGGCTGATTTTATCAAATTCATGTCTATGCAAAATTGCGACATATTTCTCGTGCTGGTAGTTATCCAGAGTTTGGTCTGCATCTATCCATAGTGCAGACCTTTTTTTGGTGACAGTTTTTTCTTAGTGATTTTCGATCTGGATGTAGTGATTTCACGTTTGCAGAATATATCTTGGCGGTGATCCATCTAATATTCGTGATTATAAAGAGAGCTAATTCACAGGTTCTACAGATTATGTAGCGACTAACTATATCAAAGTCTATTTGCAGTTGATGGTTGGCGCTTAGTTTATATTTACGCTTAGGTTTCAGTTAAAAAATCAATATTCTGTTGAATCCGTGATTGAATCATCTGTAGGGTAGATTCTCGAATTTGATGGGGATACAGGCGCTGCGCAATTTGACTAAATTGAAGTGCAATTTCACGCATGGTCAAGATGATCTCATCGACTTCTAGAGTAGTCAGATTAGCTTCTGAAGTACCGAGTTTATGTATGTCATTTCGGGAAATATTGAGCGCTTCTCCCATAATGTCCATTTGATGATAACCACCTGGACCCTCGCAGAAGGTCACATCATAGGCTGGAGCCAATTTCCATTGACCATTTTTCTCCATGAGAAATGAAAAGTTCTTAGTATGGTCATCCCGATTATTGAAAAGCACATTAAACACAGCACGTTTAAAAGCATGCAATCTTTCTCGTACATCTTGCGTACACATCAAGGTTGCCCGGAGAAAATTGCGATAGTCTAGGCTACCTGGAACTTTATAGTCTGCTCCTGTATATGCAGCCAAACTCTGCATTGGAATCCGCATACCATTTTGACGATCGAATCGTTTAGAAGCAAAAGCCGTTAAACCATTGGGCAAATTAAAGAAATGGGTATCTGGAGTCTCAATTGCACAAAGTCGCAAACATTCTGCATAGACGGCTTCAATGGCGCAGACTTCAGGATGCTCTTGCTGAGCAGGAAACTTAATCAGCCAGGCTTCATGTTGATCAGAATCTTGAGTCGAAAACTCTAAATTGACAGGATCTCGGTAAACCAACGCTTTTGGTCTGGCACCTTGAGGGGAGCCACCCATGACCAATAAATGCTGTAGAAATTCACCACCTTCACCTTTGAGTACTTCTTGAACTTCCTGGGCCAGTTGTTGTAAAGGGATATTTTCTGAGGTTTGCATGTCAGCAACACAAGGTTCAAAGGAGAGGGCACCCATTGCGTGACTACTAATATAGGTCAGACGCTCCAAAGGTCCAATTCGTGCTGAATTTAAGCCAATTTTTTTGAAATATCGATCCATCAACATCATGCCCCAACCATCTGGTAAAGCGTCATAGACTGGACCTGGGAGTCCCATTTGATGAGTAGGAAAACCTTGTCTGAATGGTAGACCTTTTAAAGGCAGCAAGTAAGAAGAGAGCTCAACACCTTGCTGTATTGCTTCTGGACTATATTCAAAAGCAATGGTGGGTCTACCTGTCGTGGCTGTTGAACTAATCAGCGTTCCCCATAACCATGATTCGCCCCAACCGTTGTAATAAACATTAAGTCTATTGAGCATTATCCCTTCCTCTTAATACGGTGGCGCTTACTTTGACTCTCATAGCGAAGAATGTCATTCACACTGTTAAGCTGAGGTTTAAATAGTTCCTGAAGTTCGTTTAATCGACCCAAGACCATTGCAATACGGACTAAATTTTCAACAGATACATTTCGTCCCGCTTCAAGATTCGAAACTGTATTCACGCCGACACCAGCGCGTGCTGCTACCTCAGCTTGAGACATCTCCAGAAAGAGTCGTTGCTTACGTAAACGCTCACCTAAAAGAGTCACAACTTCTTCTGGTTTAGTGAAATATAAATCCATTAAATTGGGTCTTAAGAATGAATAATTTAATTAAATCACAAAATAATGGAATTAATCTATAGCTATAGTGTGGCTAAGGAGGGCTTTGTTGCACAGCACATCAGAAGGGTAGGTATAGTCCTTGGGTATCGGTTACAGAAAATCATCAGGATGTACTTTGACTGATTGTTGATACGGAGATTTCAGTATTTTCATTTTTCCTAATAGGTCACATTACTTAGAAAGGGTTCTTCGAAAATTAGTTCATACTTTAAAAATCCTATAAATATTGAGGATATTTTCTTAATGCTTTCAATATAGCATGCGGCTATATGTAACTCGAACGGGCTTAATCTGCCTTTCAGTATAAATTTTTTGGGCGTGAGAGGGGAGAGGTGTGAGGGCAAGCAATTTATATCGTGGATACTTCTAAATTACTTATGTAATAGAAGGTGGTAAACATGGATTTAGAGGTAATAACACTAAATATAAAAAAATTGGAAGAATAATTTATTAAATTATTGTTTTTATGTGGTTATTGGTGATGTTATGAATAATAATAACTTTTTCTTGATGAATTTTACCTAAAAAAATTGATCAGATAATTTTCTTTAAATGTCATGCATACATAAATTTGACAGTTTGAAGGGATCGGTATGTGCATTTTTCACAAGGTTAAAGATCGACCATAAATGTGATAAACGGCAGAGGATCATTGAAAAATGAATGGATTTAAACACTACATGTATGCACGAAAAAAAGTATCGCTGCGGTTCTGCTGACAGGCTGTATTGAGCATTGAATGCAAATGATGTAGTAATTGTCTACAGGCTATAGGACCAGCATGAAGAAGAATGAAATGTAGTTGCCAATTTATAACCTTGGTTGAAAAGCATAGCATTGTTATTCGGAGAAGTGAGGTAAGCCATCCTTCTCTTATTCATTTAAAATGATTCTTACTCAACTGATCTCGACTCATGGGCTGGTTCCAATTAGACGGATAATAACTTCCATCCCCTATCTTTTTCTTACCACATTTCTTGCATTTAATCCCTTCTTTGGAGATTTGATTCAGCATCACTGTTGTCGGTTGAATCAAATCAATGACATAGTTCGTTGGTTCAGGAAAAGCAGAAGAGGCTGCTTTATTGCAAAAGAGAACATTCGGATCAAATGGATTGGATTGCACAAAAGCCATGATACAGCCACAGAGTAATTCACCTGCATGTAATCTGTAACATCCATTCAGGTCATCAGACGAAGATTAATCTGAAATTTAAGCACTAAACGCCATAAATCTATGTATGGGCAGACTTTTTTGAGACATATGTTGATAAACATGCGGCAAGTTACATTGCTTAAAAGTCTATCTAAGTTAACGATCTATTCAATTCTGGATAAGTAATCTGAATATTACGATCCTAAATTACCCGAAGAGTATTAAGATTTCTAAGAATCGTGATTGTTGGTTTATTTGGGAAATTAATCAGTGGATTGAAGCAAAGATGATGGCTCATTAAGGATTGTGGGCTTCGACTACTTAAATTTTAGGTATTTTGAATAAAGCATATTTCAAAAATCTTAATTAATGGATTTAAATTACCATAAAAACCTTCAATATTGGCTTGAATCCATTGTTGTTGAGAGTCAATGCGAGACCAATCAATACCATAACCACAATGAGCAATCAGATGCTCAAAGAAAATCCGTTGTGTACGTCCATTACCTTCACGGAATGGGTGTATGACATTAAGCTCACAATACAAGTCGGCAAGTTGAGGAATCAGTTGTTGTGGTGCTAAGCCTTGAAAGTATTTTTTTTCTTGAAGCGTTTTGAGTAGTTTATTGGTTTCAATTTCAATACGGGAAAAATTACAAAAACGGGTGTCACCTTTGGAAATATCGATTTGTCTTAACTTTCCTGCCCAGTCGTATAAGTCGCCAAAGAGCTGCGCATGAATTGATTTTAAGTATTGTAAGTCGTAAGGTGGTTCAGCATATTCAATTAAGTTACTTGCCAATCCAGACAGTTCTAGTTCAGCTTGTTCTAAAATTTGTTCATCATGAATATTGAGTTTGTTCTTTAGGATATTTGTGCCAGGGTAACAATACAGGCTGTCACCCATTTCCCCATATTTATCCATACATGCACCTGACTAAGTTTCGGGTTGCGAATACTTCTTATATTTTTGCAAGATTTCAGCTTTACTTTGTTGAGTTGTTTGAGCTGTCGTTGTAATGCCTTCAAGCTTTAGGCTGGCTTGATAGTTTTGCGCACGTGTCGCTTGAATATATTTTTTTTTCTGTTCAGTGGTTCTGAGCATTTCGAAACTCCATTGATGCTACACGTGAAGTAAGTATAGCAGAGAATCTTTTTGATCAATGCTGCATACACAGCATTTCAAAATGTAATACAACGGTATTGTTTCATGTAATAACAGAAAACTAAAAAAAAGTGGAAGAATTTTTAAAATTTAGACCACCCATGATAAGTAAACCATATGTATTTGTTGATAATTGTAATTTTGAGAAAATTTAGTTGATAAATTAAATGAATTTTAATATACAAAGATATGCTCATTTTTTATATCGATAAAAATGTTAAAATTTGACTATTTAGTAAAAAATATAGAGATATTTATGGGGCAATTTATCATGCCCTTTTGCTTTGAGCGACAAAATGTTCAATTTAAGATAGTAAAAATTAACTCAGAACTACTGAAAATCAAAAAGATTAAACAGAGCCAGAAAGTAGTAGTACAAGCAAAGTTCAAAATAATCTATGTGAAAATTTGGCAAAAAATATTGCTATTAATGCAAACGGAGCCATGCTTACGTGTACATTCTAATTATGTTGCAATCTTACAGTTGATACATAATCTTGATGATTTTATCGAAAAATCACAGCAACACTTGTGCTTTGAGAGAAAAGCTCAGAAAGAGCTGGATGCTAAATTTTTTGCTAGATTTTTTAAGCTGACAAAGAGTTCAATAAAAGATCAACTTTTACCAAATTGTTCAGATCGTAATGAATTTAACCAATGCAATTTGATAAAAAATTAAGCGAAAGCGAATATGCCAAAGATTGAAACAGAAGAGCAATTCTTAGATTTAGCAGAAAAATTCCAAAAAGATTATTGTTTATTACGCAATCATGTTGTGAATACACAATTTGTCGATCTATCAGATGATTTACGTGAAAAAGCCCATGCTCTATATAAGGAAGCACAACAGATATATGGCTATATATCTAGTTCTAGACAATTAGGTAAATATTATTATCTAGCTTCTTTAAGTTATTTTGCATGCCCGACTACTAGTAATACTCAAGAGCTGTCGTCTGAACGTTATTTGATTCTACAAGCGAGTTTTTTAACATATCGGCAGTATCAAGAATTTGCAAAAATTGATAAAGCTGAGAATAAGCAAAAACATGTTTGTGATCTCTTTCGCTATGTATCACGATATGTTCTGGATTCTAATCATGCTGAATTATTTCAAGAATGCAGTGAGCTACTAAATCGCTATGTCATGTACGAACGTAACTTGAAAAAGGAGGATCGTAATCAACTTTTTAATATTAAAGATTTCAAACAAGTACAAGCCATAGAGTATTTATCGGCTCTATTAATAATTTTTAAAAGACTTGATGATCGTCGTGTTGTTCATCGTCAGCGTAAGTCAAAAAAAAGTAAAGTTTTGCAATGGCCGACGAAAAATGAACTCAAAAAATTTCGTGAAATTAAAACGGGTAAGCAAGTAGATATTGGACATAACGCAAAGATCAGTATTTATGATGCCGCTCTTCACAAAGATGAAGAGGGTGAAGTTGATCTATTAGATCCTGAAATGGAGTTTTATTCAGAAGATGAAAAGTCTAAAAATTTAAATTATATACTCAGCGATAATGCGACGCATCTAATGCGGCATCGCCAGCGCCGTCATGCTCCTTTTGTTACAAATCCACATTATTTGGCGCCAGATATACTGAAGCAAATTGTTTATGTGTTGAGAACCGAGTTATCCGGGCACTGGAGGGATGCTGCAATCGCTGCAGCATGTTTATTGTCACTTTTGACGGGATTATCACCCGTCGCACTGATGGATTTTAACGAGCTTATTCAAGATGGAATTTTGATCCAGAATGGTTCAAGTAGACGTCGCGAATATTTACTCAAATTAAATCTTAAAATTACAGAGCAGAAGATTAAGAGCTTAAATCATGTGCGGTGGAATGAAGTGATGACACATCAACTACATTTACCTTCTGCTTGGTTTGACTATATAGAACAAGCATCGAATCCACTAATTTCATCAACACACATTAATACGAAACTTAAGAATTGGCTTGATAATCGGTTTGTAGGTTCGATCACTGTAGAAAAACTGCAGGCTCAATTATATTTTCATATATATTATGAAACATATAATGAATATCTTGCTCATGTAATTGCTGGGCGGGATAGTCAGCATCACATGCCTGGTATCTATTATGGCGGGCTACCGAAAACTCAACTCAGTAGCACATATCTAGCCTTTTTAGAAAAAGCACTTACACCACATTCCACACATTTTACTGAAGACACGGCTGAACTAAAAATATTGCAACAACAATTCAAAGTGCAATCTGCATTATCTATAGGAAGGATAGGGAGCCAACTGGCACTTGAACCCAATTTTGTGAAAGAGCAATTCCATATTTTACATAGACATTGTCACGAAAACATCCAAGAAGATAAGCACATTATTAATCAACTTAATGCATATGCGTGTTGGATGTGGCATATCAGTTTGTTGAGTTTGGCAAGTCGGCCTAAAAAAAACCTGTTGGGGAATTTGGATGATTATTGTGTTGAGCTCAAGCTTTTATATGTGAATGATAAAAAAAATAGTAAAGCAAGAAAAGATGGTCGTTTTATCCCTTTATCTGATTTTTTCATAAAAACACTGCAAAATTACACTGCCTTTTTAGAACAAATTATTGAAGCGTACGGTTCATTTTTTAGACAAGTCTTTGCAAAGAAGAAGATAACTGTAAATGATCTTTTTGGTAAGGTCATTTTTAGTAAAGATATCTTGCCGATAACTGTCAAAGAATGGCAGAGCAGGAAAATTAAGTTAATCCCTTTATCGAGAAAATGGGTGAATTCATATATGCAAGGAGTCTTTCCAAAGAATATGTATTCGAATTGGTTACGTCATTTTGACATGAACTTTTTGATGCATGAGCAGCAAGAGGGTAAACCAGCATTAGCTTTTCACTTAATTCAGGCCCTGTATGGTCATGACCAACGTGACCGAGAGGCTTTTCATCCGCATTCTTCACTTATCCCGAATGTCTATGTACAGCAAGCCCGCCAGCAATTGCAAGATAATGTCAAATCTTTATCGATTAAACACTTAGAGCGAAAATAGTTGTATGCAAAAAATCAAAGAACTAATAAAACCACAACTAGATGATCTATTTGTTGATATTCATAAAATGGTGAAAAAGTCGCTAGATAGACAGCCTTCTCCACCTGAAGTATTGACGAAAGAAATGCAGCAAAAACTTGATCAGCAGATCGCTGAAAAATGGCATGACATTAAAGATAGTGTTGATTGTTTGAGTCAAAAGTTGAGCCGAGACGAACAATCAAAACTGATGCAATTTACTGAAGATGAATTTAATAAAAGAAGGAAGCAATTCAACCAGAATGTAGATAAAAAATCATACAGAATTAAGCTAAATCCACATACTAAACGGATCGTACTGCCTAGAAAAATTGAGAGTACAGAGTCACGGTTAGAACAGGGGCATCTACATATCCATGTACTTAAGGAATTAAGGCAGTATTGGCAAGATTCATTTGAATATTGGAATGAACCAAAGTACTTATGGGGAAATTTATGCTTAAGTTTTATATATATTTCAGGCTGTGCAGATGAACAGCATTTGATTGCTATTCAGAAGCAATTGCAGGAGGCCATTGAGCTTGGTACAGATCTGAATTGTTTTCGGTTATACCATTCGGACTACAAAAAAATCACTAATCCATTGTTACTACATTATCGTGTTGAAAACTCTCAATATGGCAACGATGTAGAACAGGGAAAGTTGTACCAATGGAAACATGTTTTTTTTAACCCATATGCGCAGTTCATTTTGCAATATTTAAAAAAGTTGAAAGCTACTCAGAAAGAATTTTGTCTGCAACATTCAGTTGAAGATTGTATTTTAGAAAGCTTGAGTAAGATAGGCAGGAAAAAAAGTCTTGGGGATCTGCAATATCAAATTAAACGCCGTGGATTTCGTGCATTTAATGATGTGCAAATGGTACTCGAATTTAATCCAAACCTCAGCATAGATATATTTTTGAGTAATGTGCTTCAGCAAGAGATTAATACTGTTGCTTTAAGGCCATCCGAATTTAGATTGCTGTGGAATAATGATTACAATCAAGTCACAGAACCAGATAATCGCCCTATTCATTTTGAACAAGAGCAGTTACTTCCTGAAGTTCCGACTGTTCAAAGCAAATTACAAACGATTCCGTATGAGTTGATGTTGTTTGGTCAAAAGAAACGTAAAGGTCAAAAAGTTGAGCGTTTAGATAAAAAGAGGAATAAAGAAGAACGCACGCTACGTTTTTGGCAAGAAACTAGAAGGGTGTTAGAGGAGAAGATAGTTGATGCTAATACAGAGGAAAAGTCTTTAATTGATGCTCAACTACGCTTAATTCACTGGTTAATGCATTTAAAAAAACGAGGGCTTCAATTATCAACTATTGAAAGCTACTTAGGATCGTTTGGCAAAGAATTTATATTTGAGATTTGGCTCAATAAATTAGATTTAAAGCAACAATCCATAGATGACTATGAGGATTTATATCGGCAGCTATTGAAATACAGCAGTGAACGTGATGAAAAAGCAGTTCAACGAGATTCGGTGAAAGGAAAAACCTCTCGTAAGATGCACCAAAGCGCAGAATACCGTTTTGGTCGCCTAAAAGATTTTCATCAATTCTGTATAGAGAATTATGATGCTCCAGGGGTATTGGTGCTACAGAATTCAAGTTTTAAGCATTTACAAATTTGCAATGCACGGCTAGTGAGTCCTTTGCTATTTGGCAAATTATTGGAAAAACTAGAAAATTTAAGTCAAGAGCCAACGGCATCAGAGTGGGTCGATCATCTGAGTTGTTTAAAGCTGATGTATTTACTAAGTTATAGAACTGGACTTCGATTAAATGAAGTTCGTTGTCTTAAAATACAAGATATTATTTGCCCAGAGCTACTTTATAAAGAAAAAGAAAATACAGTTTTTAATAATATCACGCTTCATATCCAAGACAATTCATATCGCCGTCTGAAAACGCGAAGTGCGAATCGTCAAATACCATTGAAAATTGCATTGTCAGAACATGAGTTTTTAGTAGTACAACGTTACATACAACATCGTTATGAGCAATATTTGGTTAATCAGCAGGATGATCTACTTTTTAGTGTGAATCATCGTGTATTAACTGATCAATGTATCAGCAAAATTACAGTAGATTTGTTTAGTCAAATATTAGGTATGCATCATGGCTTTAGTTTTCATACATTACGCCACAGTGCTGCTAACTATCTAGCAATAACTTTGCTCGGTTCAAAAGAAATGATCAAGACCTACACAGATTGTCCTTGGGTAAAAGCAAAAAAGATGAGGGATTTATTGTTTGGTATGAAAGCACGTGCTCAAGAAGAGATTATTCAACATAAATGGCAGGTGCTCGCCTCTTGGATGGGGCATAGCAGTATTGAGCAAACGGCTTCAAATTACCTTCATGTTTTGGATTTATTAGCAGTCGATCGAATTTATAATTCGCCGTGTATCATTTCAAAAAAAGTATTAGAACAGTGTTTTAGTCCAGTGAAGTCAAGTACAGACTACATAAACCTAAATCGTTATACTCAGCAGCAGAAATGGTTTAATTCTTATCAGCAAACACAGCCAGTTACGATGGCTGGCCGACAAGAAAAGAAGTTTAGTATAGAGAAGAGTACTCTGACACCTTTTCAACGTTTGATAAGTTTTAGAGAAGGTCGTTTAAGCGAAGATACCCAAGCTCAAGAATGGATGCAACGATGTCAATGGATGAGCACTAAATGGATGGATCGCCAAAAATTTAATTTAAAAACGAATTATGTTTATAGTAAGAATTTAGAAGAGAGTTGGTTTGATGAACTTTACGAAAAGGCTAAAAAACTGACTCGTCCAGATGAAATAATTCCTCTCCTTGATTTTCATTATAAAGATGATAGGCAGCAAGATGCACTGAAAGAAAAGAACATGGTTAAGGCGCTTAAAATATTATTATTATTTGGAAAACTGCGTAAGAATTTTCTACATTTTCAATGCCGAATGAAAGGTGATGAGCAACAAATTGTTAATTTTATTACTGGTATAGAGCCAATGTTAGGAGATCATCTGTATTTAGAAAAACAAAACTACCCAGTTAATTTGGATGCTCCTGAGCGAACCGTTAAATTTAGTTTTCAAAGAGTTGTCGGCTCTAACAAAAAAAATGTTACTCCGCTGGTTATATTTAATTTAATGTTAAAAATGATGCAAAAAGATGAACTCTGGTTGAAATAGCCTAAGCAAACTAAAAGGGGAATTGTTTAAAAATCTCTCTGGTTATAAGTAAACTGTCTTTATGAAAAGCATCATACTAACTTTGATTCATAATAAAGGGAATTTAAAAGCTTTAGCATCACAATTTGGTCACTGGATTTTAGACAATAGTGTAAAGATTAGCACTTTGGTAAATCGATGAGCTAAAGTGTTGTAGTCCAAACTCGATCTGACAATTACCCATTTTTTAGTGTGCCCGTCAGGTTAAATTTGAACTGAATTTTTCTCAGCCCAAATTCATTTCCAATCAAGTTATGTTTCAAGTGGCGTGCGAACACTGCACAATTTAATTCACGGTGCCTAAGACAGGTATCAACTTCGGACCAGCCATTCTAGCTTTGCTAATGATTTCCACCAGCTCATCATAAGTCAGTTCAAACTTATCCTCACTATCAAATACATAGACCATATTCTTGCCTTCATGTTCAGGTGGAGTAGGTGGTACAAATCGTTTCGGGATAAGAATTTGTGCGAGTTGTTCGTCAGTTAATTTAAATAAGTGCATGTTTTTATCCTACTCTTGGTAAGTCAGACCATTTGGTTAAATACGAAGGTGATCTAAGGTTTTGATTCATGTGCCATGTGGCTTCTTTATTGTTGGCAATGCCTAGCGTGACGAGATTCTTCCCAAACCGTTCACTGATGGCTTCGATGGCATCTGAAAGCCTTTCTCGCTCTTGCTTATGTGAATAGTCCGTGAATAGATCGGGCACAAACTTGGATTGATCTGTAATTTCGAGCAGCACGATTCCCGCCTTTTTATACTTAAAGCCTTTCTTAAATATCTGATCGATGCCTTTCATCGCGGCCTTGGTGATGAGCAGTAGATCATCCGTATGCTCATGCATTTGAACGACGATGTAAGGCGAGTAGCGCTCTGTCTTATCAAAGCGACTGGTTTGGATATACACGCCGATCATCTTGCAGATTGAGCCATCTTCCCGCATTCGTTTCACGGCTCTGGCCACATAAAGCCGAACCGAAGCTTTAATGTCATCCATTTCATACACTGGGTTGCCATATGAACGGCTGCTGATGATTTGCTTCTTCGCTACAGTATCATCACTAAGGTCAATACAAGAAAGGCCCTGTAGCTCAAGCACCGTCTTTTCCATCACGATACTAAACTGCTTTTTGATTTCTTTAGGATTGGCATTGATCAGATCCAGCACAGATTGAACACCCATAGTATTGAGCTTCTTACAGTTCTGTCTGCCTACGCCCCAAACCTCAGACACATCAACCTGCGCGAGTAGCGTTTCTGTAGAGCATGGGTCCATATGGGCCAGATTACAGACCCCATTGAAGAACTTGTTTTTCTTGGCGAGATGATTGGCAATCTTGGCTTCGGTTTTAGAGCGACCAATTCCAATACAGCAGGGTAGGCCTAACCAACGCCAAGCCTTAGCCCTCATGTCTTGAGCATATACAGTCAGGTCAAATAGATGCTCGTAAGCTGTGAGCTTCAGAAAGCATTCATCAATGGAATAGACCTCTTGATCTCCTGGTGCAACATAGTCCCCAAGCAGCTCCATAAAGCGCTTGGACATTTCGCCATATAAGGAGAAATTACTGGATAGCACCTGAATGTTATGTTGTTTGATCAGCTCTTTAATTTGGAATACAGGAACACCCATCTTGATGCCTAAGTCTTTCGCTTCCTGGCTTCTGGCCACGGCACAGCCGTCATTGTTGCTGAGCACAATGGTTGGGCGATCATTCAAGGCAGGATTAAACACACGCTCACACGAGACGTAGCAATTATTCACGTCGACTAACGCGAATATTTCATTTTCACTTTGCATGGTTATTCTTCTTTTTATGAGCGGTGATAAATACGCTTTAAATTAAAAGTCACCACACCCCAGATTGATATGGTCTGACTATCATCAGGAATGATGTGATTGTAATTCGAATTTTCAGCCTTCAACCAAAGTTCTGGAAGCGGATAATCTTCATCTCCAAATATTTCTTTGATTTCAGACTTGGACATCTTATTGGTGATCATCAGCCGCTTAATGGTTGAGGCATTGTCATCAATCAGGGCAACCACGATATCGTAATGCTTGGCTTCAATACTGCGATCAATAATGATTGGATCATTAATCTCTAGGCCAGCATCGAGCATGGATTCACTGTCTACATAGGCAATAAAAGTAGAAATAGGGTTGTGAATCAGGAACTCATTCAGATCGAGTGCTTTGTCTTGCTCATCCTTGGTGCTGAAGGCCGGACCTGCAGGAATACGCTCTAAAGAGACGGGAATAGATACTTTGGATTTGGGTAGGACAGCAGTAAGCCCTAATTTTTCAACAAGCTCATTTTGAACAGCGATTTGTTCAAGCACGGTGTTGATGGTAGGACTTGGTTTACCCTCTGGACCCATGAGCTCTTGTAAAGATGACCATGCGTCGTCAGAGAAGTAAATAGGCAACTTCTTAGACATGAGATACTCCTACGCTACGAGGCGTGTTTGGAAGTAGAATTTGTTTAAATAGGATATTACTAACAGCGTTTAAAATTCAAATTTAAAAAGTTGTGGATAAACAAGGATGCTCAGAATAAGACGTTTTGTTTCTGCTCATCGCGTGGAAATGTGACGAATTCATCGGGCATTTGAAAGAAATATTCATGCGCATGTTCATGATCGGCTGTTAGCCAGTCTTTTCTGTACTGTTCTGGAATAACGATGATGGATCGCTTCTCATCCTTCGGTGCATGGAATTGTTTCATAAAAGGGTGATGGTCCGAATTGATGGTCAACATTGAAAAGGAACGTACCTTATTGCCATTAATCACTGCATCATCATAGATCCCTGCAACAGTAAAAGGCTGATCATCTTTACGCTTGATGGTGTACCAGTGTGGCTTGCCATTGATGTATTTCGGCTCATAAAATTCTTGTACTGGGACTAGGCAGAACTTGCTGTACTTCCAAGCATGTCGAAAGCTAGGCTTATCTGCTACAGACTCAGTTCTGGCGTTATAAGTATGACTGCTGAACTTCAATTCTTTCGCCCAGCTCGGTAGTAATCCAAACTTTGCAATATCAAGCTCTGATATGTGCTGAATTAGCAGGAGACTTTCACTTGGGATATGCTAGGCAGCTAACCGATAAAAGTTCTCTGCTATTTGATTTGGCGTTTTAAAATCCAAACTCTTTTGAATTCTTCGCTGATTATAAAATAACACAATGTATTCTGTAATATCTGCTTTAGCTTCATCTCTGGTTTTATAGTTGCAATGATGCACTAATTCATTCTTGAGTATGCCCCAGAAAC
>NZ_AMSS01000052.1 GCF_000313935.1 Acinetobacter sp. WC-141
TTATCTGACGTACAGCGTACATACTCATTTTTATACCCTGAGCTTGTAAGTATTTGGTTAATCGAATATAACCATAGCTCTGCTTTGTCTCCTCATGGGCTATTTTCACCAATATCGTCTGTTGATTTCGTTGAATCGTTCTTTTGCTCACGCCTCTCTTGAGCCAATCATAAAAACATGAAACTGAAACATGAAGTAATCGAGCCATTAAGGTAATTGGAAAAGAATATCTTTTTTGTTTCATATAGGCGTACCTTACTGACTTTCTTTGGCAAAGTACGCTGCTGCCTTTTTTAAAAATTCACGTTCCATTTCAGCTATTTTGAGCTGTTGTTTGAGTTTTTTATTTTCTTCGAGTAGAGCGTTTAGATCAGGTGAATACTGTTTTGTACCTGCTAAAGTTCCAGCCTTGGCTTTGGTATTCCAATTTGAAAGAGTTTGCATTGAAATGCTAAGTTGTCTGGCTGTTTCCGAGACATTGCCTTGATTGGCTTCAATTAATTTGATGGCTTCAGCTTTAAATTCTGTGGTGTAAGTCTTGTGTTTCTTGCTCATGGTAAACTCCTGATGAGTGTGTTTAGTTTACCAAGTTAAAACCTCCTGTTTTTTCAGCACACATCAATATATTAGTGGACGCCAACTTCCGGATAAAGCAGTTAGTGTTCTTGATACGGCAGCAGCACGTGTTGCGTTGACCCAAAATGCACAACCGGTAAAACTTGATCAATTAAAGGCTCAAGAGCATAACTTAAAGCTTGAGCAGCAAATTTTAGAAAATGAACATCGTCAGATCCCAATTCATCATGAACGATTAGAAACTTTAAAAGCTAATTTAGAATCTTTGCAAAAAGAAATTCATGAAACCGAAGAGCAATGGAAAAAAGAATTAGAACTTGTTCATAAAATTCAAGATTTAGAAGCACAAAATCATGCTAATGAATCTGAAGCTTATGATCAGATTAATCTACTACGTAAAGATCTTGCTGAAATTCAAGGCCAGCAACCATTAGTATTTGAAAGAGTAAACTCTCAAATCATTAATGAAATTATTTCTGATTGGACCGGAATACCTGTTGGAAAAATGGTTAATGATGAAATTAAACAGATATTAACGCTTGAAGATAAATTGGGCGAGCGTGTAATGGGGCAAGATTATGCACTCACACAATTAGTGCAAGGTATTAAAACTTCAAAAGCAAGACTTGAAGATCCTAATAAGCCACAAGGTGTATTTCTTTTGGTGGGCCCAAGTGGGGTAGGTAAAACTGAAACTGCATTAACTTTGGCAAATGAATTATATGGCGGTGAGCAGCATTTAATCACCATTAATATGTCTGAATATCAGGAAGCCCATACTGTATCTTCGCTAAAAGGTGCACCTCCTGGATATGTGGGATATGGTCAAGGCGGTGTTTTAACAGAAGCTGTTCGCCGTAATCCTTACAGTGTTGTGTTGCTTGATGAAATTGAAAAAGCACATAGTGATGTTCAAGAACTGTTCTATCAAGTATTTGATAAAGGTACTTTAGAAGATGGTGAAGGACGAGTAATTGACTTTAAAAATACCACTATTCTGTTGACGTCAAATGCTGGTTCAAGTGCGATTATGCAAGCATGCTTAAATACACCTGTTGAAGAATGGCCTACAGCTGAAGAGTTGATTGACCATCTAAAACCAAGTTTATATAAGCAATTCAAGCCTGCATTTTTAGGTCGAATGAGAGTTGTGCCGTATTTCCCATTGCATGACGATTTACTGGTACGAATTATTAAACATAAGTTAGGCAAGATCACAGCAAGAATTGAGAAACAATACGGTACACAAGTCCAGTATTCCGATGATTTGGTAGAGCTGCTCTTAAGCCGCTGCACAGAAGTCGATAGCGGTGCGCGTAATGTCGATAATATTTTAAATTCTACGGTGTTACCTGCGTTGGCTACAGAAATTTTGGTGGCCTTAGCAGAGCAAAAATTGCCAAAAATTATCATGATTGATGCTAAAGATGATGAAATTCAATATTTACTAGATCCAGTTGCGAAAGCTGCTAAAAAAAGGACGAGTAAAAAGTTGAAGTCAGAAGTTTAAAATTGAATAGAGCTAAAATTAGATGAATATTGATATTTCTGAACTCCTTGAACCCATTAGTGATAGTTTGCCTTGTGGTGACGACTTTTCATTTTCTAATGAATTTCATGAAATAAAAAAAGCGAAAACACAAGATGATTTATTGTTAGATCAAGGTGATTGGGTTGCTGAGCGTAAACAGGCCGACTGGGACTTTGTCTCAAATAAAACGAGTGTTTTGCTAAAAGAGAATACAAAAGATATTCGTCTATTAACTTGGCTCTTAGAAGCTTGGACTCATCTTTATGGTTTTGATGGTATGGCGAAAGGTTTAACTTTAAGCCATTCCATGCTGAATCAATACTGGCAGGAAATTCACCCTGTTATTGAAGATAATGATTTAGACCAGCGCATTGGTTTATTACAGGGTTTAATTAATCAACTACCGATGTTGTTAAAGAAAGTCTCTTTAACCAATACAGCTCCTTATTATAATTTGCTTGATTACGATAATTTTCTATATCACGAGAATATTCGCCGTAAACAAACTGAAGATTACGATAGTCAGTCTGGACCTTCGGAATTAGAACAATTCGATCAAGCTATCTTTAATACCTCTAAAACTTTTCAATACTCTAATTATCAAGATTTTAGTTCAGTCTTAACCGAGTGGGATGCTCTAAAGCAAACACTTGACGATTTAATGGGGCTAGATTCGCCGAGTTTTGGTGCAATTGATTCGGCATTTGAAACCATTCACAGCACATTACGCAAGATTTATAAAGCCGAAGCTTTTGGTACGGGGCTTACTCCAATCCAAGAACAGGCTGCTGTCATTACAAGCTCATCTATGGAAAATCAAGTGCCTGTACAAGTTGTTTCAGATCAGCCTGCTTTTCAGCCTCAAGCTCAAACACATTTGGCGAATCGTGAGCAAGCAATGAAAGTATTGCAAGAAATTGCGGACTACTTTCAAGCAAACGAACCCCATAGCCCGGTGAGCTATATGCTTCAAAAAACCATTAAATGGAGTCAAATGCCGTTACATGAATGGCTAGCACAAGTCATTAAAGATGAGCATCCATTACAAATGGTTCAGGAAATGTTGGGTGTACAGCCTAAAAATGAATATGAATAAAGATTGGTAAAGACATATGTTTAAAGCTGAAAAAGTCCTATGGGGCGAAGGTTTATTTTTAAGACCTCAACATTTCCAAATTCAAGATACCTATCATGAACAACGCCTAAATCATACGGTTCGTGCGGTTGTGCCTTTTTCGTATGGTATTCAGAAATTAAGTTTCGATGAGGCTCAATTGAGCACGCATATTCTTGCTCTTGAGTCCGTAGAGATGATCTGGCAAGACGGTGAAATTTATCAGGCGCCTGCATATGATTTATTGCCTGAGCCAATTTTATTGGATGATCTTAATTTACGTGGTGAGATGCTAATTTATTTAGCATTACCACTCTTACAAGCAAATAAGCAAAATCTAATTGATCAAAACCAAGCGCAAAAGGGCAGATATCAATCCCACCTTGTCGAAACGCATGATCTATTTACTAACGCTACTGAAGCAGATATTAGTTTGCTACGTCGCCGTGCTGTTTTTAAATTATTAGATGTACATAGTAATCCAGACCATAATCTAGATGGTTTCTTATATCTGCCTATTGGAAAGATTAAACGTCAAAGTTCGGGTGCTTTTGAAATTGATCGAAAGTTTATTCCACCAATTTTGCACGTGGATGCATCTGAAACACTCATCTCAAATTTAAAAAGAACACTGAACGTTATTAAGGCAAAAATTAAGACGATTCAAACCAATAACCGAGAAAATGAACAGAAATTAATTGAATTCCGTTCTGGTGATATCGTTTCGTTCTGGTTGGTAAATGCCTTAAATACAGCTCATGCTGGTCTAAATCATTTTGTGCAATATCCACAAATTCATCCAGAGCGTTTATTCTTCGAATTATTGCGTTTAGCCGGTTCATTATTAACTTTCTCGACGGCCTATGATGTCGATCAGTTGCCTGCCTATAAACACCATAATTTACAAGAAAGTTTCTCGCAGTTGGACACGATTCTACGTGATTTGCTCGATACGATTATTTCGAGTCGATACATCAGTATTGCACTTAAAGAAATCCGACCTTCATATTGGGTGGGTAGTCTTGAGACCGATAAGATTACTCGAGACACTCGACTTTATATTGCAGTATCAAGTAGTGCAATGCAGACCCATGAGTTGATCCAGATTGTACCTTTACGATTTAAAATCGGTAGCACTTTAGATGTAGAGCAACGTGTAGTTGCTGCCTTACCTGCAATTCCATTGCATCATTTAATTCAAGTTCCAACTGCGATACCTGTACGTTCTGGCGTGAGTTATTTTGAAATCGAACCTCATCATGAGCTTTACCAGCGCATGTTAGATTCAGAAACGATTTGTATTTATATTCCGGCTGGTTTCCAAGATATTAGTATTGAACTGATTGCGGTCATGAACGCTTAACAGTAAAGGAGAGAAAAATGTCACAATCCACAGGTGCTCCTTCTTTATTTGATGATGGGCAAATTGGAACGGGCGGGAACAATAATAGTCAGTCTCAGGTAAAACTACAGGCAATCAATCTTATTGATTTATTGCATGATGGTTTTTATTTGGTTTTTTTGATTCGAAATCAGTATGTGCCGGCAGACGCTCAGCAGTTTCGTGAAAAAATCTTAAATTTACTCAATCAATTTGAGCAACAAGCCAAAAAGTTGCAATTTTCAGCTGATGATATTCATGATGCTAAATATGCATTTTGTGCTTTGATTGATGAAACGATCGTAACGCAACAAGACCCGAGTTATTTTAATTTGCAAAACGCTTGGTTAATTAGCCCGTTACAATTGAGCTTGTTTGGTTCTCAGTTAGCGGGTTATCGCTTCTTTGAAATATTGGAACAATTACGTAGCCGTGGAAAAGAACGTCTAGCTGCTTTAGAAGTATTTCATTACTGCCTTTTATTAGGTTTTCAGGGTAAGTACCGAATTGAGTCTACGGAAAGTCTCAACCATTTAGTATCAAGAGTAGGTGACGAAATTGACTATTTGAAAGGAAAAAAAGTTGCCTTTTCGCCGTTCTCGGCAATTCCCGATCAAATACGAAATATTATTCATCGCGAAGTACCTTTCTTTTGGATATTGATCTTTTTATTGATTTTTGCATTACTTACCTTTGCGGGTTTAAGATTTATGCTGAATAATCAAAATGATAAAGCATTATCTAATTATCAAAATGTGATTTCTGCTCCTCAAGAGCAAGCACATATTACAATTTATTTACCTTGATGATGGTACGAAATGGCTCAGGAAAAACCAACTTCTATTCGAGTTTTACAATCGAATAAAAAAAAGCCGAAATCACCACTACTTTATATTGTAATTGGTGTAATTGCGGGAGTGTTTGTCAGCATCTCGCTATTCCTGTTCTTGTCTCAACCGAATTCGCCAGAATCAGCAGCAATTGAGAATAAATCAACTGAAGAGCAAGTTTTAAATCAAGAGACTGCTCATTCTGCTGATGAACAAAATCAGGTGGCTGCTAATCAAGACAACGAAACAGATTCAATGAGTCGAGATGGCTTTGAACAACCTAAAGATAATGAATTAAGTAATATCTTTAAACCTGTTCCGCATAAGGCCGCGACTACTAATGAACAGCGAGTTTCTCCATTTGATGAACAACTGACTGGTGAAAAGAAAGTTCAGATTGTGCCTCAACTACAGACGGGTGCAGCTAAAGCGGCCCAACCGAAAGTTCAGCCTGCTCAACAAAAAACGGTAAGTAAGCCGCAACAAGTGGCGCAGACTAAACCTATTGCTGAGAATAAAGCCCCAGCCGAACCAGAAGCCGAGGTGGAACCACCTAAGGCATCGGTAGATATTAAAATTACACGAAGTCCTTTTGCTGTGAATTAATGAACAAATGATGATCTTTCTCATTTTCTTTTGCTTTACTTGCTTAGCAATTGGTTTGGCATTTTTAATGTCTTATGAGCTAAGGAGCAGAAGTAAAGATTTCGTTTTGTCATTACTGCCACAAGGCCGTAAACAGCTTAATCAGGTTAGACAATTTGCTCAAATAATGAATCAAGCAGCTGCGCCTGAAAAGCTCCAATCTCATTGGCATTTACAGCAGTGGTGGATTGTCATAGCAGGCTTTTTCTTGTTTGCCAGTATTTTAGTATTTGCTTTTACTCGACCTATTAGCTCAACTCGAATTGAAGCCGAGTACCTCAAAAAAACTGATCCTCAAATTTATGCACTTTTGAATGGTGAAATATTATCGCCACCACCAGAAGTGGATGAAAGCTTAATTGAAGCTGCGATTGTAGAGGCCACACAATTAGAGCAACAATATGCTTCTCAAAGTAGTGGAACCATTAATTCTTCACCGATTGATAATACGAGTTTCGATGGGCGAGCTATTTTAGATACCAGTTTAGTCGATCGTAAATGGAGCAAAATGAACCCGCGTTATAAGCAGCGGTTGCTCATGGTTTTTAAAATCATGAAAGAACAATATGGCTATGAGTTGGTTCTATTAGAGGGATATCGTAGTCCTGTTCGTCAAAATATGTTGGCAGGTAATCCGAATACCACGAGAGCAAAGGGATATCAAAGTTATCATCAATTTGGTCTGGCAGCAGATGTCGCCTTTAAACGAAATGGGAAAGTGGTTATTTCTGAAAGAGATCCGTGGGCTATGCAAGGTTATCGCTTATATGGGCAAGTTGCTGAATCGGTTGGACTCACGTGGGGTGGACGTTGGAAATCTATTCAAGATTATGGGCATACTGAATTCCGTATGCCGGGCTTAAGAAAAACTCAAGAAATGGCTGAAAAACTGATTGCCGAAAGTTTGAATGATGTAAGTTAAACATTGATTGATGATTGAAAACGATTCTTTAAAACGTTCGTCATCTTATCTACAAGCTGGGAAATTATCCCAGCTTTTTCCCATGTATAAATTGAAACGACCATAGGAGGCACAGCTCCTAATGAATCATATCGACGTACTCTACGTCCACGGGTCGTAGCGACAGGCAATAAAGAGAGTCCTAAACCTGTTTCAACGCTGACTAAAACGCTTTCTAGGCTACTACCCGTAAAAGCAATATACCAACGTCGCCGTTCACGTTCTAACGTTGCGAACATCTCATCCCGATAAAGTCCACCTTGAGGAAAGGTCACTAAACTCATGGGATCAGACCATGTAATTGTTGAATTCTCACTTTCAAACCATGCCATTTCTTCTGGGAATGTAGCGTGGTGATCAGCACTGGCCGCAGGTTCTTTGACAATAATAATATCGAATTCACCATTCCGATAACGTTCAGTTAAGTTGCGACTCAAGCCAGAGGTGACGTCTAAACGAATGGAACGATGCTCTTTGGCAAATATTCCGAAAACTTCGGCCATCGCAGGGCTCATCATATCTTCTGGTAAACCAATACGGATAGGAATGCTTCCTGCCGGATCTTTAAGTAGCGCTTCAGCTTCTTGTTGAAGAGTCAAAATCCTTTGGGCATAACCAATCAGATATTCTCCAGATACGGTTAATTTGAAAGGTCGTGCTGTTCGATCTATAAGCGCATGACCTACGGATTCTTCAAGTCGTGCTAACTGCTGACTAATCGTTGATTGAGTTAGATGTAATCGATCGGCGGCCGCGGTAAAACTGCCAGTTTCAAAAATAGTGACGAAAGCACGCAAAAGGCGAGGATCAAACATATTAAGTAGCGCTACAGTTAAAAGCCGAGTAGATAGGTATTTATAACCTTAATACTATCGATTAAATAATTTAATTTCCAAATACTTTTGCTCAAGTTTATTCTAATTGAAAAATTTTTTGCCATAAAATTTCTATTAGGAGCCAAGTATGCGGAAGTCACTGATGTGGATGAATCTGGTCGTCGCATTAGGTTTTACAAATATGACGAATGCAATGGCTGAGTATCCCTTACATCAGGCAGTCATAAATAATGACACTCAATCTATAAAACAGATTTTATCTCAAAAAGCCTCAATTGATGAGCGAGATAAAACAGGTTCGACTGCGTTGATGGTCGCTACAAGGGCAAATAATATCCAAGTCGCTCATATGCTGATAGAGGCTGGGGCAGATGTAAATGCAAAAGATAATATTCAAGACAGTCCATATTTATATGCTGGCGCACAGGGATATTTAAAAATTCTAAGAATGACACTCATGCATGGGGCCGATTTAAAAAGTACTAACCGTTACGGTGGGACTGCGCTCATTCCAGCAGCAGAACGAGGCCATGTTGAAACAGTTCGTACGTTAATTGCGGCTGGTGTAGATGTTAATCATGTTAATAACTTGGGATGGACAGCATTGCTTGAGGCCATCATTTTGGGAAATGGAGAACCAAAATATCAACACATTGTAGGGCTGTTATTAAAAGCAGGGGCTGATTCGAACTTAGCAGATAAAGACGGCATTACGCCATTACAACATGCACGTTCAAGAGGATACCGCGAAATTGAAAAAAGACTTCTTGCCGCTGGTGCAAAATAGAAAGTGAGAGTATGTGATGGAAAAAGATGAACAGTTTTTACGTAATGCGATTGAGCTTGCCTATAACAATATTGAAAAAGGTGGCAGACCATTTGGAGCAGTAGTTGTAAAGAATGGAGAAATTATTGCTTCAGGTGTAAATCAAATTTTGACAACGAATGACCCGACCGCCCATGCAGAATTATTAGCAATTCGAGCGGCCAGTCAAGTTTTAGGAACTGCAAATCTAGAGGGCTGTTCTGTTTATGCAAGTGGACATCCATGTCCAATGTGTATGGCTGCAATGCATTTAGCAGGTATAAAATCGGTGAGCTATGCTTATTCTAATGAAGATGGCACACCATTTGGTTTGTCTACAGCTGAAATATATATTGAGCTTGCAAAGCCGTTTGCTGAGCAATCAATGAAAATTCAATATATACCACTCAGAGTTGAAAACCGTACTGATCTTTATGTGTATTGGAAGAATTATCAAGCCAATCATTCAGGCTCAAAGTAATGAAGCAGTCTGAAATTTTCTTAGTTCGCCCCATGCTTGTAATAACTGTGGCTTTGGTTGGGCTTAATTTAAGACCTTTTATAACAAGTATTGGACCATTGATTGCCAATATTCGAACAGCCACTGGTTTAAGCTTACAAGGGGTAGCACTGCTGACTTTGCTACCGATGATGCTTATGGGGCTCGTTGCATTTGTTGGGCCAATATTGCAGAACATTATTGGTGAACGAAGAGCTATTCTTGGCGCATTGCTGACCATTTGTGGGGGATGTGCTGTCCGATTTTTATTTCCTACTGCCGAAGGTTTAATTCTTAGTGCCATAGTAATCGGATTCGGTGTTGCAATGATACAAGCTGCTTTTCCCGGCATGGTTAAACGAGAATTTAGCCAACATATTGGTCCGATGATGGGCCTTTATTCAGCTATGCTCATGGGCGGCGGAGCATTAGGTGCATGGTTGGCTCCTGTAATTTCCAATATAACGGGCCTCTGGTCGATTGGACTGGCTTTTTTTGCTATTCCAGCTTTATTTGCATTTATATTGGCGCTAGCTTTTTTACCTACAAAAGTTAAATCATCTATTCATCGTGCGCCTGTAAGAAAGTTATTAAATCAACCTCGAACATGGTTATTAATGGCTTGCTTCGGACTTGTAAATGGGGGGTACTCATCAGTCGTAGCTTGGTTAGCACCGTCTTTTCAAGATCAGGGGTGGAGCGCAGCACAAAGTGGAAAATTACTTGCTTTTCTGGCGTTGAGCCAAGCAGCTTCAGCACTTATTTTGCCCGTGTTGGCAAGAAAATATAAAGACCGACGTCCATGGTTATGGTTTACGTTAGCAATGCAAATGGTCGGTTTTTCAGGAATGGCTTTTATGCCTGAGTTCGCCTCTATGCTTTGGGCGATTTGTTTAGGCGTTGGCTTAGGAGGATGTTTTGCATTAACGCTTATTGTTGCATTAGATCATTTTGAGGAACCAAGTCATGCGGGTGCTTTATCTGCGCTTATGCAAGGCGGTGGTTTTTTACTGGCAGCAATTCCGCCGTGGATAATTGCAATTTTGCATGATCTTACGGGGGCTTATAAAGCAGGATGGCTTTTTCATTTAGCCAATGTGATATTAGTTGTTATTTTAGTGATTAGATTGGCTCCCAAAAGTTATTTTAAGGTAACGCTATAAAATATTGGGTTAGCCGAGATTCTTTTCATAAAGAATTACTGATGCTAAATCACAAGCAAATTAGAAAATAGTGATACGATAGAACTGAAATTTTTCGCTTCTAAATGAATACAACAATATTTGATTTCTATGACTTCTTCTTTGAAACAGCTCACTTTATTTAATCAAGGCCTAGGAAAAACTAGTCGATTCGCAAAAGGAGTGAATGGAACTTTACAGGCTATTGAGCACTTAGGATATGTGCAGATCGATACTATATCGGTTGTAGAGCGTGCTCATCACCATATCTTGTGGAGCCGAGTGCCTGATTATGAGCTAAGTCATTTAAATTATTTGGTACGTGAGCGCCAGATTTTTGAATATTGGTATCATGCCGCATCTTATCTTCCTATGAAAGATTATCGCTATGCGCTGCCTGCCATGATGTCTATTAGGAACGGCGAAAGCCGTTATTTTAATAGAGGCGATCAACACCTCATGAATGAAATTTTAGCCCGTGTTCGTGCTGAAGGTAAAATTCGACTACGCGATATTGATAAGAATAATAAAAAGAGCTTAGGAAATTGGTGGAATACAGGCCCCGGACGCCATGCTTTTGAGCAGTTATATATGCAGGGTGACCTGATGATTTGTGAACGTAACGGAATGGAAAAAGTCTATGACTTGACCGAACGTTGTTTACCTGAAAATATTGATTTGAGTATGCCTACGCTTTATGAGTACGCTCAGTATTTATTTAATAATACGCTTCGAGCACATGGCGTATTTACATGGAAACAATTAGTTCACTTAAAGAAAAATGATTTAAAAGAGGCTATGCGTGTTGTGCTAAAAGAGCAGGTTGATGCAGGTGTTGTATCAGCAGTTAAACTTACCGACGGTCAAACCCTATATGTGGATGTAGCTGCAATAGAACAAAAAGTGGAGACTGATTTTGGTTTAAAAATACTTTCGCCTTTTGATAACTCGCTTATTCATCGTGACCGTTTAACTTCTTTATTTGAGTTTGATTATCGGATTGAATGCTATGTGCCTGCGGCCAAACGGAT
Organism: Acinetobacter sp. WC-141; assembly: GCF_000313935.1. GTDB lineage: Bacteria > Pseudomonadota > Gammaproteobacteria > Pseudomonadales > Moraxellaceae > Acinetobacter. The sequence continues at coordinate 11,391 of NZ_AMSS01000052.1, forward strand.
ATTTGGTTATTTCTGCTTGCCGATTCTGTTTCAAGATGAGTTGGTGGGCCGAGTAGATTGCAAAGCACATCGGTCCGTAAAAGAATTAGAAGTGATTAGTCTACATCTAGAAAAAACAGTAAAAAATAAGGAACTTTTCTTTTTTGAATTAGAGCAGGAACTCAGTCGTTTTGCTGCATTTAATCAATGCTCAACCATTAATGACAAAGTGATCAAGCTTATTCGTACTAAGATTTAAACACCAAAAGAAATTTATAGCTTTTGGTGTTTTACTTCGTTTAGATCAAAGGCATACGATATTGAATAATGCCTGGCTTTTGTGCAATCCAGTCATAGAGCTTTTGAGCAGTGTGATTGGTTTCGTGGGTGTGCCAATATAAACGTTCACAGTTGTGTTCAATTGCTTGCTTTTGTACATACTCAATGAGTTGCTTACCAATGTGTTGACCACGGACTTCCGGTGAAACATAGAGGTCTTCTAAATAACAATAATTATTTTCTGCCCAAGTAGACCGATGAAACATATAAGTGACAAAACCTAAGATATGTTCTTTATTTTTAGCAACCGCACAATAGAGGGGTTCTTTTTCATTGAAAAAACGTTCCCAAGTCATTTTTGTTATATGAGGGGGTAAATTGACTTGATAAAATTTTTGATAGGCAAGCCAATATTCTAACCACTGAGTGTAGTTTTCTTGTTGGACTGGCATGATTTGTATGGATTTATTTTGAATCATAATTACACTTCTTTCTTACTAATTGATGAAAACTATGCCGAATATAAATATCTTAAGAAAACATTAAAGTATTAAAAAATAAAACAATAAATCTTAAGAGAAAAGACATTGCTTACCTTTATCATTTTTCTGGAAATTTAAAAAATATTTTTTAATTAATTTTATTTTAAGGTTACCTCATTAATGTAATTAAATCAGATCATATTTTAGTACACCTTTTGGCCACATTCTCCAGATGTGGCCTTTTTTTATCACGAATAAATATAGTTCAGAACAAATTAATTAATTTTTAAGGAGTAATAAGATTTAATCATCTTCCATCGCATTATTATAAAATTTTACACCAATCTTAATTCGATCACGCCCATTTCCCATACGCCAGCGGTTAGTATCTCGTAAAGAATATACACAGCCACAATATTCTTGTTGATAAAACTCTTCTCGTTTACTAATTTCAATCATGCGGCTTGAGCCACCATTTTTACGCCAGTTATAGTCCCAGTACTGAATTTCAGGATAATGAGCAGCAGCACGAATTCCGCAGTCATTGATTTGCGCCATATTTTTCCAGCGAGAAATGCCTAGAGAACTACTGATGAGGCTAAAGCCGTGTTCATGTGCGTAAAGGGCAGTTCGTTCAAAACGCATATCGAAACACATGGTACAACGAATACCACGCTCTGGTTCATCTTCCATTCCTTTAGCTCGAGCAAACCAATTGTCAGTGTCGTAATCTGCGTCGATAAATGGAATATTATGCTTTTCTGCAAAACGAATATTTTCTTCTTTACGGATTAGATATTCTTTTACTGGATGAATATTAGGATTATAAAAAAATATTGAAAAATTAATTTCTGAGTCGATCAATGCTTCCATAACTTCTCCTGAACAAGGAGCACAACAAGAGTGAAGTAATAATTGATCGTGTCCAGAGGGGAGTTCTAATTTTAAACGTTGACTTGACATAATAAAAAAATAAATTGTAATTTTAGTGATTATATATTTATTTTTTATATAATGTGAAATGAATTATTTTCAAGTTTAATGTGAAATTAATTTAATATTTTAAAATGTTCAATGACTATATTTAACACTATATGAATATAATAAAATAGAGATATTAATAAATACTAAAATTATCTCTATAATTAAATTTTAAAAGCTATAGCTCAATATACTATATGAATAAATAAATTATGGATATATTTTATATATTTAAAAATAATAATTTTTTGTTCTTGTTTTAAGTATTTGATATGTATAGATATAATTTTGAATTTTATGTTTTTTATTGTGATGCATATCACAAATAAACCTTATTTTTTCAAATAAAATATTTCTTTAGATTTATATCTTTAATAAATTTATACTATAAAATTCAGTGTGTTCTTTTAATTTAAGCGTGTGATAATTTGAGATATGAAAGATTGGCAATGTAAGTATTGTAATGGTTACATTATGGTTAATCATTCAAAAATCAGTGTAGGAGAAAAAGTTTACTTTTTGGTATATAAATTTGATGCAAAAAATGAAAGGAAAAAATTATATAAAAAGGGAGTAGTGGTTGCCCGTTTTGATAATATACTTCACATTGAGTCACGTAAAAAAACTTATAAGATTGAGCAGATCAAAGTCTATCCATTAGGTGCCCCAATGCCTTTTGTTTACAACATGTTTTGGATTTGTGGATGCCCCTGTACTCTACAAAACTAACTTCTTAAATTTAACGAACAACAAGTTATTTTATAGATTGAACTGAACTAATCATCACACTCATTTTTTATCATTAGCTTTTACAGATAAAACTTATAACTTGGAGAAAAAGCTCATACCGTATAACAAAACTTCTATGAGTTATTTGACAAAATAAAAGCGCTCTCTTATAAACCTCAAGTAAAGTTGAGGTCAATCATGATGAGTGAAAATAAAAAAGCTACCCCTAGTCGAGTTTTGACTGTTGGTGAAGTTGCAAAAAGGAGTGGAGTTCCTGTTTCGACCCTACATTTTTATGAAGCGAAAGGGCTTATAAAAAGTATAAGAACAAATGGTAATCAACGTCGTTATCCCTTAATTATTTTAAGATATATTGCGATTATTAAAGTCGCGCAAAGGGTCGGTATTCCTTTAAACGAAATTAAAGAAGCTTTAAGTCAGTATCCAGTAGGTAGCAAATTAACAGCTCAGCAATGGAAAGATTTATCGAGTCATTGGCGCGAAAATCTGGATGATCGAATTCAAAAATTAACTCGGTTAAGAGATGAAATGGACTGGTGTATTGGCTGCGGCTGTTTATCATTAGAGCAATGTCCATTGAGAAATCCTGAAGATATTTTAGGACAAGACGGATCGGGCCCCCGAATTTTAGAAAGACCTGAATAAAATATTTTAAAAAAGACTTTTAATTTGGAATGCCTTAATTTCCAATAAATTAAATTTATTTTGCTAAAATATTTAAGTGAGTTTTTTATTGTAAAAAAGTGATATGGAATATGATTTTTTTTGATATCTTTAGTTTTTTTAGTAAGAAGCAAAAATTATGAAAAAAATTCTCTTTCTTGGCTTGGCACTTGTTTCGTTAACGGCTTGCTCGTCTGTACAACATAAAGACCCAACTCCACCAAAAATTGGTTCACCAAATCCAGCTAGTCAATATTGTGTTGAACAAGGTGGAAAATTAGAAATTAGAAATGAAGCAAATGGTCAAGTTGGCTATTGCCATTTACCAAATGGACAAGTCGTTGAAGAATGGAAATTATTCCGTGACAATCAAGCGAACTGTGTAGCAGAAGAAGCTCAAAAATTAGTAGGTCAATCTGGCCTTACTGATGACCAAATTAAACAAAAAACTAAATCAGAAATTGTGCGTAAAGTTGCTCCAGGTCAACCAATGACTATGGATTATCGTACAAACCGAGTTACAGTTACTATTGATCCCGCTTCTAAGAAAATTACTCAGGCAACCTGTGGTTAATTTTTAATGAAAAGCTAATAAACCAAATCATGAAATAAGAAAGCCTGCTGAATGCGGGCTTTTTTATTATTTTAATTAATAAAAAAACCTCTAGCGGACTAGAGGCTGAAAAACATCAGATGCGGTAACAGGTGAATTATGCATCTGAGTTAAGTAGGTTGTATCAAACCATGTAAAGCACTTTACCAGCAAAAATGAATAAAAATAGGGAGGTGCGACTAATGGCTAATGTTCTGTGGTTGTTTTCTAATCATCTATATGTTCGAAATTAATTTCTATTTTCAGCTTAAATTTTTAATTCTAGATAATTTTTTCATCTCCATAATTTTAAAAAATAGGATTTAAATTTTGATTTTTAGTTCTTTTATTAAAATTACTCTTTGTTTTATATCAATTTTTATTAGGTTAAAGAATTTAAAGAGAAAGACTATTCTTTTTGTTGTATATCGTATACGATATATGAAGAATGATTAAACAGCTATTAATCCCATTCCATAACTTTTGAGATGGATTAACTCGAAAGTACGACTATCCAGAGTTTTATTTGTATTACTGAGGAATAATTATGAGTAATATCTTCACAGGATGTATCCCGGCGTTAATGACCCCATGTACTCCTAACCGTGAGCCAGATTTTGACGCGCTTGTGAAAAAAGGGCATGAGCTGATTGAAGCGGGCATGAGTGCGGTAGTGTATTGTGGTTCTATGGGTGATTGGCCTTTACTAACCGAAGCCCAGCGTCAAGAAGGGGTGGCACGACTTGTCGCTGCAGGCATTCCAACAATTGTTGGTACGGGCGCAGTTAATTCAAAAGAAGCAGTTTCTCATGCAGCTCACGCAGAAAAAGTCGGTGCACAAGGGCTCATGGTTATTCCACGTGTACTGTCACGCGGTGCGTCACCAACAGCACAAAAAGCTCACTTTTCAGCTATTTTAAAAGCAGCACCAAGCTTACCTGCGGTGATTTATAATAGCCCATATTATGGCTTTGCAACTCGTGCAGATTTATTTTTTGAATTACGCCGTGAGTTTCCAAACTTAATTGGTTTTAAAGAATTTGGTGGTGCTGCCGATATGCGTTACGCAGCTGAGTTCATTACTTCACAAGATGATTCAGTTACCTTAATGGCGGGCGTAGACACTCAAGTTTTCCATGGTTTCGTAAACTGTAACGCAACAGGTGCGATTACAGGGATTGGTAATGCCTTACCTAAAGAAGTTCTACTGTTGGTTGACCTGAGTAAGAAAGCCGCAGCAGGTGATGCAAAAGCCCGCCGTTTAGCGCAAGAGTTATCAAGTGCACTAGAAGTTTTATCTTCTTTTGACGAAGGAACCGATCTGGTTCTTTACTATAAATATTTAATGGTACTGAATGGCGATAAGGAATATACCTTACACTTCAATGAGACTGATGCGTTGAGTGATTCGCAACGTAAATATGTTGAAACTCAGTATGAACTATTCCGTACTTGGTACCGTAACTGGTCAGCTGAAATCTAAGCAAATATCTATTAAAAAGAGGCTAATGAGCCTCTTTTTTTATTTCTATTCTTTATTTTTTAGTGAGAACTATAACGCATAGGAAAATTAGAATTAAACCTAAATAACTATTCATTGTTAAACTTTCGCCTACCACAACAACTGCTAATAAAGCTGCAACCGGAATCTCCACCAAAGCTAAAGTCATGGCCTGACTTGCTGGAATTCGTTTAAGACCAAAGCTAAAAAATAAATAGCCCAAAAACATAGGAACAATGGGAATATAAATCGCAACCCAGATGTTAGTGGGGTAATCAAACAGGTTTTGTGCAGTAATGAATAATGTAGGTAATAGTAGAACTGCAGAGATACCAAAAATCACTCCCATGGCAGCTCTTGAGTCGATGTCTTGGCGAATTAAATTTCTCATAATCCAAGAATATGTTGCATAGCTCAGACTAGACAGTAAGCCGAAAAGGACCCCTAAAATGCGATCAGATTGTACGACTTGTTGCTGCGCGTGATCTTCTGCATAAGAGAGTAAAATAATTCCTAAGAAACCTAAAATAAAACTAACGAGCCATTTTAAAGAGAGTTTTCTTTTATCTAAAATCCACTCCAAAAGCACTGAAAACAAAGGTGCACAGCCAATAGAAATTACGGTGCCAATCGAAACGCCCGCCAAAGAGACAGAGGAATAAAATGCAAATGGACAAAGAATTGAAACAATGACCGCAATAAAGATTTGAGACTTATAGTTAAATAGTTTTTGATAATTTTTTTTAATAGCTTTTAAGCTTAAAAATGTATGAATTAATCCACCGAAGCCCACAGAAATGGTAGCAATCACAAGTGGGCTAATGCCTTTTGCAAAAGATGCCGCTGTACCTGCTGTACCCCATAAAAAAGCAGCAAATAGTACGGATAAGAAACCCGTATAATAATTTAAGGAAAATTTTGCTTCTGTTGGCGTACTCATATGAAGTGACTCAAACTTTAAAAGTTTCATGCAGCATGATTTTTACAAGACAAAAAAATTTATCTTGTAAGGAATAATCAGCTCAAGGGATAGGATTTTTTTGACAGTTGCCCGCCAAGAGAACAGGGTAGTATGCTGGTATTTATGATGATTTGCTTGGTTAAATACAATAAATTGATGACGATTTCAGCATAGTCTAATAATAGTTTTGTGAATTAAATGGTATAAAGTATACTTAAACTATTAATGCAGCTAAAAATTATGAGCTTAAATGAATAGCGGAAATGATTTTTAATAGCATTAAAATAAAGGTAAGCCGTGCCGAAAAAAATGCTTAAAAAGCAATGATTTCATTATGGCGGATGAATAAAAATTATCATCCTTTTAATTTGTCTCATTTTTGAGGTTAAGAGAATATTCGTGAAGCTACCATCTTTTAATGTATCAAATCTTGGTGCGATGCCTTCAGTATCTGAAGTTATTGTCAAATATATTAGAGAAGCAATTATTGCAGGGCATATTGCTGAAGGTGAACCCATTCGTCAGGATGAAATTGCCAAACTATTTAATGTCAGCAAAATTCCGGTACGTGAAGCCTTAAAGCAACTTGAAGCTGAAGGATTGGTTGAGTTTATAAAAAATCGCGGTGCAATTGTGACCCGAATCTCTGAAGAAGAATTAGCTCAGATTTTTGAGGTCCGAGTGATGTTGGAAACGAAACTGATTCAGCTCGCCGTGCCGAATATGACAGAAGAAACTTATAAAAAGGCAGATGAAATTTGTAATGCCTTTATTGATAACATGGATATCGGAAGCTGGACAACACTAAATTGGCAGTTACATGCATGCCTGTATGAACCAGCACAGCGGCCTTATATGCTCGGATTAATTCGTTCTATTTACGATAAGATCGAGCGCTATTTAAGATTACAAATGAATGTTTCCGAAGGTAAATCGCGTGCAAATGATGAGCACAAAGAAATCGTGAAAGCCTGTAAAGCCAAAGATGTTGATTTAGCGGTTAAGTTAATTGAAGAGCACATTAACGGTGTTTGCCAATCTCTTTATGAGCATCTACCTCACCATAAAAATGCAAAAAAATAAGCGCTACATTTTTAATCACTTCAATTTTATTTCAATTAGGCCAATGGCCTAATTTTTTTGTCTTTATTTTTGAAGAAGCATGTTTTCACTATGCTGATTTCGTCATCGTTTTATAAGAAAACGATCAAGCTTGCTGTTTTGAGATCAGTCATCCTAGAAAAAAATGTAAGGATACTTCTATGAAAACAGTAAAAATTTTGGATTCTCATACTGGTGGTGAACCAACCCGATTGGTACTCGAAGGCTTCCCTGATTTAGGCACAGGAGATATGGAAAGCCGCCGAAAAATATTATCAGAACAATATGACCATTTCCGTAGAGCAACCATGTTAGAGCCACGCGGTAATGACGTTTTGGTTGGCGCATTATTGTGTAAGCCAGTAAATCCTAAAGCGAGCGCGGGTGTTATTTTCTTTAATAACACGGGCTACCTAGGCATGTGTGGTCATGGCACGATTGGTTTGGTGGCTTCGTTAGCACACTTGGGACAAATACAAGTAGGTACACATTTAATTGAAACTCCAGTAGGTGATGTTGAAGCGACACTACATGAAGATCATTCAATTAGTGTACGAAATGTACCTGCATATCGTTATAAAAAAGCGGTTGAAGTTGATGTCGAAAAATATGGAAAGGTTACTGGTGATATTGCATGGGGCGGTAACTGGTTTTTCTTGATTAATGATCATGGTCAGCGTGTCGCAAGTGATAATTTGGATCAACTGACTGACTATGCATGGACGGTTAGACAAGCCCTTACAGCACAAGGAATAACCGGTAAAGATGGGCAAGAAATTGACCATATCGAGTTATTTGCCAGTGACACCGAAGCAGATAGTAAAAATTTCGTACTATGTCCAGGAAAAGCCTATGACCGTTCACCATGTGGAACCGGAACCAGCGCGAAAATTGCTTGCTTGGCAGCAGATGGCAAACTTGAACCAGGAAAGTTATGGAAACAAGCCAGCATTATCGGTAGCCAGTTTATTGCCTCATATGAACAAGCAGGGGAATATGTGATTCCAACCATTCGTGGTGAAGCTTACATGAGTGCCGAAGCAACTTTATTTATGGATGAAAATGACCCATTTGCTTGGGGTATTCAGCTATGAAAACCGATGCCATTGTCATTGGGGCAGGCATTGTGGGTGCGGCCTGTGCTTATGAGTTAGCTCGGCAAGGGTTAAATGTGCAAGTTTTAGATGCTCGTATCGGTGGTGCAACAGCCGCGGGCATGGGACATTTGGTCATTATGGATGACTTGGAAGCCGAATTAAAACTTAGTCATTGGTCAGTTCAGTTGTGGCACGAATTAGGGCGCGGGCTTTCGGAAGAATGTGCCTATCGCCAAACGCCAACTTTATGGCTGGCGAGTAGTCCTGAAGAAATGCAGATTGCAGAGGAAAAATATCAACGTCTCACTGCGCAAGGTGTTCGCTGCCAACTTCGGAATGCAGAGGAAATCCGTCAACTTGAACCTCACTTAAAGCAGGGTCTTTATGGTGGTTTAGAAGTTTTTGATGATGGCATTTTATATGCGCCCTGTGCTGCTGAATGGTTGTTAAATCAATTCCCCCAAAAGGTTCGGGTTCAACAAGCCAAAGTTATTCATATTGAAGAAAATCGGGTTCAGTTAAGTGATGGAACATGGCTAGAAGCAGCGCATATTATTTTGGCTAACGGCATTCATGCGACAGATTTTTTTCCAGAGCTACCGATTGAACCTAAAAAAGGTCATTTGGCTATTACGGACCGTTACCCTGAATTAAATGTAAAACATACGTTAGTGGCTTTGGCGTATGCGGCCAGTACTCAAGCGACAAGTGGAATTTCGGTGGCTTGTAATATTCAGCCTAGACCGACGGGCCAACTTTTTATTGGGTCATCTCGTCAGTTTAATACAGTTGATCCGACTGTAGAGCCAGAAGTGTTTACTCGGGTACTCAAAGAGGCTACCGATTATTTTCCAGCTTTGGCTGATCTTAATGTGATTCGAGCATGGACTGGCTTTCGCGCAGCTACTCCAGATGGTATTCCGGTAATTGGGCGGCATCCTGCATTTCAATCGATTTATTTAGCGGTAGGTCATGAGGGATTAGGTGTCACCACAGCGACAGGTACAGCAAAGCTTATTGCCTCACACGTGTGTGGGTTAACTTTTGATATAGACCCAGAGCCTTTTTTACCTCATCGTTTTATAGGAGCTGCATAGATGATTCAGCTTTTTATTAACGGACAATCTGTTTCTGTGATTGAAGGTACGAGTGTTGCTGCCGCTTTAGCACAAGCGAAGTCTTACAGCCGTTTGTCGGTTGGTGGTGAAAAACGCACTCCATTTTGTGGAATGGGAGTTTGTCAGGAATGTCGTGTCAATATTAATGGACTCAGAGTACTTGCTTGTCAGACGCTGTGCCAGCAAGACATGAAGGTGGAAACACAATAATGGAAAAACAATACGATGTGGTTGTTGTAGGAGCAGGTCCTGCGGGGTTGTCAGCTGCTATTGCAGCCGCCGAGAGTGGCGGTCGAATTTTAATATTAGATAATAACCCACAGGCGGGCGGTCAAATCTGGCGGGCTGGCCCGATTTTTCCTGTACCTGAAATGGCGCAGCAAAAATATCAACAAATCAAGGCTTATCCTAATATTGAATTTATGTTTGGTGCCAAGATTATCGCTGCACCTTTTGTAGGCCAATTACTCGTTGAGCGACCTCACGACAGCCTAAACTTGTCTTATCGCCAGCTTATAGTGTGTACGGGAGCAAGAGAGCTATTTTTGCCTTTTCCCGGTTGGACCTTACCAGGCGTAACGGGGGCAGGTGGTTTACAAGCCTTAATTAAAGCAGGTACACCAGTCAAAAATGAACGTGTTGTGATTGCAGGTTCCGGACCCTTACTTTTAGCAAGTGCGGACACAGCAAAAAAAGCAGAGGCTCAAGTTCTCTATGTTGCCGAACAGGCGGCTTCATCTTCCGTTCGTAAATTTGCACTGCAACTTTGGCGCTGGCCTGTGAAAATAATACAGGCGTTGTCTTTACCTTATCGTTTATATCAACCTGACAGTTATGTGATTGAAGCGATTGGGCAGGAGCGTCTTGAACGCGTAAGACTACAAACGCCGAAAGGAATTGTTGAAATTGAGTGTGATCGACTCGCTTGCGGGTTTGGTTTAGTGCCGAATACTCAATTAGGTCAATTAATGGGTTGTCAAATTAAGGACAATGCAATTACGGTCGATGACTATCAACGTACATCACAACCGCAAGTGTGGGCAGCAGGTGAATGTACAGGCTTTGGCGGAAGTGAGTTGGCAATGGTCGAAGGTAGCATCGCAGGTTATGCGGCTATAGGACAAAATGAAAAAGCCAGTCAATTATTTGCTCAAAGACAGCGGTATCGATTATTTGCACATCTCCTTGAGAAAAGCTTCAAATTACGTGCTGAGTTAAAAATGCTTGCACGTCCAGACACTATTTTTTGTCGATGTGAAGATGTAACTTTTGACAAAGTTGCCGAACGTAGTAGCTGGATTGATGCAAAATTACATACACGCTGTGGAATGGGAGCATGTCAGGGAAGTACTTGTGCAACAGCAGCGGCTTGCCTGTTTGATTGGCAGTTGCCTAACTCTCGACCGCCATTACTTCCTACCCGTGTAAAAAGCCTCATGGCGATGTCTACTTCTCCTTTAAATCAAAAATGAAATGTTCTAGAGTAGACAAGTTATTACTTTGTCCGCTCTAGCTCATGACTTTGGTTCAAATTCCGAAACTAACCACAACTTTGGAAGATTTTTTAAAAAATCTGGAAAGTATAGAACCATTATTTGATGCTTTATCTTCGGTGGTGTTTTTCATCAAAAACATCGAAGCGCGCTATGTGTTTGTCAATCAAACGCTTGTAAACCGCTGCGGTCTAAAAGATAAATCTGCTTTGATTGGGAAAACTTCAGAAGAAGTTTTTCCTCACTCGCTTGGAAAAATATATACATCGCAAGATTTACAAGTCATTCGCCGTGGTAAAAAATTAACAGAGCAATTAGAGCTGCATTTATATGCAAAGAACCAGTCAGGTTGGTGTTTGACTTATAAAGAACCATTATTTGATGCGGATGGAAATTTAGTAGGAATAGCGGGTATTTCTAATGATTTAAATGTGCCTGAAAATACACATCCTGCTTTTTATAAGATGGTTCAGGTTGAGGAATATATTAAAAAAAATTATGCCGAAACCATTACATTGGCGCATTTGACCGCAATTGCTGGTGTGTCGGTGGCTCAGTTAGAGCGTTATTGCAAAAAAATATACCATTTAACGCCTCGGCAAATGATTAGCAAAATTCGTCTTCAAGTCGCTACTGAATTATTGGCAACAGACTTACCGATTACTCAAATTGGTTTGCGCTGTGGTTATACCGATCATAGTGCTTTTTGTCGTCAGTTTAAGTTGCATACAGGAATGTCGCCTACCTTATATCGCGCCTCTATTAAAAATATTTAGATAAAAAATGGGGTTGTATAGAACAACCCAAAATCATTGTTAAGCAGATAATTTATATATTAAAGCTTAATCTTTAAAAGCAAGTGATCGACCTTTGGTTTCTTTCACCAGCAAAATTGAAACAATAGAAATCAGGCTTGCAGCAACTAAATATAAAGAAATTGGAACTGAGCTATTAAATTCTTTGAGTAATGTTAAGGCAATTAGTGGAGCAAGGGAGCCTGCCATAATTGGTGCGACTTGATAACAAAATGAAAGCGCCGTATAGCGAATGTGAGTCGGAAATAACTCAGTCATTAAGGCTGAGTAGGGTGAGTAGGTCATCGACTCAATAAATAAACCAAGCACAATCGCTAACATGATGAGCCAATTATTGCCTGTATCCATTAAGGGAAAGCCGACAAAACCCCAAAATGCAGTCAGTACAGCTCCTATAAGGTAAATCGGTTTACGGCCAAATATATCGCTTAAATGCCCCATAATAGGAATTATAAAGAAATGGATGAGGTGAGCGCCGAACATGAGCAGCAAGATCTGCGAAGTATCTTTATGGACGACTAACTTTAAATAACTGATCGAAAAAGTAACCACCATATAGTACAAAATGTTTTCTGCAAATCTTGCACCGATACCCGCAATAACAGATTTCTTATGATATTTTAAAACTTCAATAATCCCGAGTTGTTGCTTTTCAAGAAGCTGCTGTTTGGCCTGTGCTTCTTTAAATACTTCGGCATCGTCTACATTTTTTCGAATCCATAAACCAATTAGTACCACGACTGCCGAAAACCAAAATGCACAGCGCCATCCCCAATCTAGGAATTGTTCGGGCGAAAGGTTTTTTGAAAGTAATAATAAAACCAGTGTGGCTACTAAATTCCCGAGCGGTACACCAGTTTGTGGCCAGCTCGCCCAATAACCTCTGCGATCATCTGGACTATGCTCTGAAACCAAAATAACTGCGCCGCCCCATTCACCACCGAAAGCAAAACCCTGAATTAAACGTAGAATGACCAAAAGTGTAGGCGCCCAATAGCCAATTTGATAGAAGGTCGGAATACAGCCCATTAAAAAAGTAGTTATACCGACAATAATCAGACTAATTTGCAATAATTTCTTACGACCAATTTTATCGCCGTAATGGCCAAATACGAGGCCACCAATAGGTCTTGCTAAAAAACCAACGGCATAGAGGGCAAAGGCTGCCAAAATACCATCTATAGCATTGCCCGTTTGTTGAAAGAAAAGTTCGCCAAAGACAAGGGCAGAAGCAGTTCCATATAGGAAAAATTCATACCATTCAGCTACGGAGCCGACCATAGAGGCTGCGACTACCTTTTTTAATGTTGTCGTCATATACCAATATCCTTATTTAAAAATATGTTACGCAATGATTTGTTTGAGCATCTTGCTATTCATTTTTTGCACTTTTTTATTTGAATAATGTGCGGTTACGTTGTGAGGTTTTGATCTAAGTAAAAAAGGAGTTCATCACTTGGATAAACTCCTTTAAAAATATTAAAGAGCAGCTTTACTCATTTCACCATTTACTAAACGTGCAATACCAAGCGGATTGGCATTTTGAAGGGCGAGTGGCAGTAAGTGATCTGGATAGTTTTGATAGCATACTGGTCGCAAATAACGGTCAATTGCTAAGGTTCCTACCGATGTGCCGCGTGCATCTGAAGTTGCAGGGTAAGGTCCACCGTGTACCATGGCATCGCAGACTTCAACACCTGTTGGATAACCATTTAGAAGTAAACGCCCTGCTTTTTCTTCGAGTAATGGAATAAGGGTTGCGAAGTCGTCGAAATCTTGCGGTTCGGCAATTAAAGATGCAGTAAGCTGACCACGAAGTCCATTTAACGCTAGAGCAAGTTGCTCAGCCGATTCAACTTCAATCACAATCGTAGTAGGGCCGAATACTTCTTCTTGAAGTAATTCATCATGCTCGAGTAAAAGAGATACATCGGCTTTAAATAGCTGAGGATAGGCTTGCTGGCCTTGCTGCGGTTGACCCGCTAAATGCTCAATTTTGTCATGTGCGAGTAATGCTTTAAGACCGTGTTCATAGCTTCTTAAAGTGCCTTTATTAAGCATGGTTTGTGGTGGTTGCTGAGCCATTGCAGCCTTGAACTGGTCAAGGAATTGGCTAAATTCAGCTGATTTAATTCCAATAATTAAACCTGGATTGGTACAGAACTGACCGCAACCTAAAACGACTGAACCACTGAGTTCATTTGCGATTTTATCACCACGCACTTTTAGAGCTTCGGGTAATAAAATCATTGGGTTAATGCTCGACATTTCGGCAAAAACAGGAATAGGTTCAGGGCGTGCAGCAGCTAAATCGCAGAGAGTACGGCCACCTTTGAGTGAACCTGTAAATCCAACGGCTTTAATTGCTGGATGTTTTACCAGTGGCTCACCGACACCTTGACCATAAATCATGCTAAAGATGCCTTTTGGCATAGCACATTTCTCAATCGCGCTACAAATAGCGTTTGCAATTGATTCGGCTGTTGCCATGTGACCGCTATGCGCCTTCACAATAACTGGACATCCAGCAGCAAGTGCTGAAGCGGTATCGCCACCAGCAGTAGAAAAGGCAAGAGGGAAGTTACTCGCACCAAATACGGCAACTGGCCCAACGCCGATTTTATATTGACGTAAATCTGGACGTGGAAGTGGTTGACGCTCAGGTAAAGCCAAATCAATACGGGCACCTAAATAGTCACCACGGCGTAATACTTGAGCAAACAGACGTAATTGACCTGTAGTCCGCCCACGTTCACCACGAATACGCGCTTCCGGTAAAGCAGTTTCTTGACAGACTGTGGCAATAAACTGGTCATCAAGCGCATCAATTTCACTGGCAATCGTTTCTAGAAAAACAGCGCGCTGTTCTGGCGTAGTCTGTCTAAAAGCTGGATAAGCCAATGCAGCTGCTTGAGCTGCCTGATCAATTTCTTCAGGAGTTGCTTGAGCAAACTGATAGGGTAATGCTTCATCTGTTGCAGCATCGTAGCTTAAGACAAATTTATTGCCTGAACTTGAACGTTGACCTGCAATAAAATTTTGACCAGTAATATTTAACATTATCAACCTCACTTGAGAGTGAACGTCAAAAGTGGTTCTTCTGACGTTGGAGAATTATCAAAGCTTAGGTTTCACTTTTGAAAAATATAGTATTTTGTATACGTTATTAATCGAAAGAAAACCTCAACTTATATATTTAAGTAAGTGATCACTAAGCTTCATCATCATTTTTAATCAGTGCTTTTGGTAAACCTGAGCGGATACCCCAGTAGTAACAACCAAGAGAAATCACCATCACTAATAGGGTGTCAAATGGTGCTGCTAATAGGTGTGTTGCACCGTCACCGAAGCTGCCAAGGTAAGAGGCAAGAATCATTAAAATGTAGTAAACAAGGAGCCACGCTGATGACTTCAATTGTTGAGCTAGGCTGACTTCTTGGGTTGGCACATAGCGTTTAAAAATGACATAGAGTGCAAACAACACAATTTGTGCGCCTAATAACCATGAAATGACATTCCAGCCAGACCAATAGACAATAAAAGAAGCAATGACAAAAGCGAGTGGGCCAAGAATGGTAAAGCCTTTTACATAGAATGGACGTTCAAGCTCAGGAGCATTACGGCGTAAGGCACCCACTGTGACAGGAGCTAGGGCATAACTTAAAACTAACGCTGCTGAAACTACAGAAATTAATTTGTCCCATGATGGAAACGGCATGGTCCAAAATACAGAAAGTGCAAACGTTAACCATAACGCATAACGTGGAATACCTGATTTTGGATCTACACGAGTAAAAATACGGAAGAACGTATTACTATTCGACCATGCATAAATGACACGTGGAGTTGCAGCCATATAGATGTTGCCGCAGCCAGACGGAGAAATAATGGCGTCTGAAACTACTAACAGAGCTAACCATCCCAAACCTAATAACATGGCAATGTCGCGGTAAGGCAATGGGAATTTGTCACTAAGTCCTGACCAACCATTTGCTAACATATCGGTAGGTACTGCACCCAAGAAAGCAACTTGAAGCACTACATAAATAATCGTTGCTAAAACGACAGATAAGATGAGTGCAAAAGGAATCGTAAACTGAGGACGTTTTACTTCACTCGCCACCGAAATAATCGGCGTTAAACCTAAGTACGCAAAAATAATACCACCAGCGGATACGGCACCTTGTACGCCGTGAGCACCCATTGGGGCAAACTCGGTCATTGAAAAGTTTGCAGGTTTAAAATGGTATAGAAGGGCGACCATCACTAAAATTGGAACAGCAAATTTCAATGCACTGATCAGATTGTTGGCAATTGCAAAGGTTTTTACACTGTAATAATTCAATGCAAAAAATACGCATAAAAGAGCAAACTGAAACAACCATCCAATGGTAGTTGGAGAGCGAGCGCCATCATGCACTGCTGTAAGAGAGGGGAACCATGCCGCTGCATATTCACGGGCAGCAACGACTTCAATTGCAATTAAACTTGAAAAGGCAATGACGGTTACAGAACCTAGTAAATATCCTTGTAGAGGACCATGTGAAAATACGGGATAACGGATAATACCGCCTGCTCGTGGTAAGGCTGCACCTAGCTCACAATAAATAATTCCCAGAATTAAAACGGCAAAGCCCCCAATAATCCATGACAATATACCCGCAGGGCCGGCTTGAGAGGCCACATGACTTGCTGAAAATAACCATCCTGAACCAAAAATGGCGCCTAAGCCAATGAATGTAAGATCCATTAGAGATAACTGCTTTTTAAACTGACTTGTCATTACGTTTTCCTTAACGACAGAACTATTGTTCTTTCATATATCGTATACGATATATGGTTGTTGGTAAATAGGGGAATTTTTATTCTATTTATTGGCAAAGGATGTTTTAATTTTTAGTTAAACTTTTGTTTTTGATGATATTTAAATAATATGAATTTCAAGTGAAGAGCTTGAAAACCTAATATTTTTTATAAAAAAAGGGAAATCTTCGCTATTTTTTTGGTTTCAAATAAAAAAATCTTAAAAATTTGTTGATTAATTTACCATTTAAATTAATAGAAAATTCCATTTTTTAGAAAATAGTAAATTAGATATTGATTGTGTTGTTTTTAGGCAATGATACATTTATTTTCAGTGCTTTATGGGCAGCTTAATGATAATTTTAAAGCTATCCGAAAGGACACAATAACGACGAACATACGAATAATAATGATTGAAGGTAGGACCACGTGTTTATTAGTGTATTTGATCTTTTTAAAATTGGTATTGGTCCATCTAGCTCCCATACGGTTGGACCAATGCGAGCGGCATACAGTTTTGTAGATGATTTATTGAAACAAAATGATCTACAAAATACGGTTAGAGTTCAGGTGAAGTTATACGGTTCACTTGCAGCAACGGGTGTCGGTCATGCCACAGATAAAGCAGTTCTATTAGGCTTAATGGGCTTTGACCCTGAACATATTGATACTCAAGTAAGTACAAACTTGATTGAAGATGTTCTTGAAAATAAAGCCATCCAGCTTAATCAGCAAAAGAGTATTGCTTTTGACTATAAGCGTGATGTGCTTTTTTTAAATGAGTCTTTACCTTATCACCCAAACGCAATGGAGCTGATTGCGTATAACGAAGCCGAAGAAACTCTATATACAGAAACTTACTATTCGGTTGGCGGCGGTTTTATTGTGAGTCAAACACAATTAACACACACCCAGTCTGAAACCAACGACGTTAAGGTTCCATATCCATTTCACAGTGCGGCTGAACTTTTAAGCTTATGTAAAACTCATCATTTATCAATAAGTGAGTTAATGCTTGAAAACGAGAAAAGCTGGCGTAGTGAGACTGAAATTCGCTCCAAGATTATGGAAATCTGGAAAGTGATGCAGCACTGCATTCACAACGGGCTAATCAATGAAGGAATATTACCCGGTGGATTAAATGTAAAACGCCGAGCCAAAAAAATTCACGATAAGTTATTAAATAAGAAAAACTCAAATCTGATTGTGACAACTTTCCATGCGATGGAATGGGTCAATTTATTTGCCTTAGCGGTAAATGAAGAAAATGCTGCGGGTGGCCGAGTGGTGACTGCGCCAACAAATGGGGCCGCAGGAATTATTCCGGCAGTTTTATATTATTACGTGACTTTTTCTAAAGACTTTTCCGAAGATAAAGTGGTTCGCTTTTTTCTCAGTGCGGCAGCCGTCGGCATTTTATGTAAACTCAATGCGTCTATTTCTGGTGCAGAAGTAGGGTGTCAGGGCGAAGTTGGTTCGGCATGTGCAATGGCATCTGCTGGTTTAGCCGAAATTTTAGGTGCCTCACCTGAGCAGGTGGAACATGCAGCTGAAATCGGTCTTGAACATAACTTGGGTTTAACGTGTGACCCAATTGGTGGTTTGGTTCAGGTGCCTTGCATTGAACGAAATGCGATTGCAGCCGTAAAAGCCATTAATGCGGCACAAATGGCTCTTCATGATGACGATGAACACTTTGTAACGCTAGATAAAGTGATTCAGACCATGAAAGAAACAGGCAGAGATATGTCTGAGAAATATAAAGAGACTTCAAAAGGCGGCCTCGCTGTGAATGCAATTGAGTGCTAAAAAAAATGAGATGGGGACGAGGTGCCCCATCTCATTTTAAACATTAAGCCTCGCGAGCAACTAAAGTTAAAATGTCGTAAGTTGCGACAAGTTCACCGCGTTGGTTTTTGACTTTAATATCCCATACCACAACCCCATGAGCTGGCTGAGATGGGTCTTTTTGTGGTTTAGGCGTTTTCTGTTTACAGGTCAATTCAACCTGAATTGAATCACCAATTTTAACTGGTTCAACAAAACGTAAGTTGTCCATACCATAATTGGCAATCACAGGACCTTGCGCGGCATCTACAAATAGACCAGCTGCGGCAGACACAATAAAGTAGCCGTGTGCAACGCGCTCACCAAAGAAAGACTCGGCAGCTGCAATTTTGTCGGTATGTGCATAGAAGTAATCGCCGCTTAAACCCGCAAAATTGACAATATCTGCTTCGCTTACGGTACGACGTGCTGTTAATAAACGTTCACCAATTACTAGCTCATCAAAAGACTTTTTAAATGGATGTACGCGGTCTTCGTTGACTTTCGAACCAGCAGTCCATGAATGGGTAATTTGCGTCAAGCTATTTGGAGAACCTTGAATTGCGGTGCGTTGCATGTAGTGTTTAACTGCGCGAATACCACCTAACTCTTCACCGCCACCTGCACGACCAGGGCCACCGTGTACTAAATGAGGAAGTGGAGAACCATGGCCTGTACTTTCTTTTGCTGACTCTGCATCGAGTACATGCACACGACCATGCCAAGGCGCAATTTTTTGAATAATCTGTTCAATATTCTCATCGTTATTTTTAACGACTGAAGCCACTAAGCTACCTTCACCACGTGAAACAAGATTAGCTAGTTCTTCAATGTTTTGATATGGCATGAGAGTACATACAGGGCCGAAAGCTTCTGTGGTATGTACATGTGTCGCTTGTAAAGGTTGCTCGCAGAGCAATAAAGTTGGAGCGAAAAAAGCACCTTTTTCAGGATGGTCTGCATTAAATGTAAAGCTATCGTTGCCACCAAAAACAATTTTTGCGTCTTTACTGAGTTCGGCAACTTTTTCTGCAACGTCATGTTTTTGTTTAATGCTAGCTAAAGCACCCATGGTGGTTTCTTCTTTTTGCGGGTCACCCACCACAACTTTAGCAAGTTTGCCAGTTAGCTTCTCTTGCACTGTCGCTAATAAATTTTCAGGAACGAAAGCACGACGAATCGCAGTACATTTTTGGCCTGCTTTAGTCGTCATTTCACGGAAGACTTCACGCACAAATAAATCGACAGTTTCTTCGTTTGCTTCAGGGCTTAAAATTGCGCTGTTTACCGAGTCGGCTTCCATGCTAAATGGAATCGAATATTTATTGAGGTGAGGGTGGTTACGCAGTTTTTGACCTGTGTAGGCAGAACCCGTAAACGTAACGCAGTCTTGTGGGCCTAAGTGGTCGAACAAGTCATAAGTCTGACCGCAAATCAGTTGTAGCGAACCTTTTGGTAATACATGCGCTTCTTCAATCGCTTTTACAACTGCTTGTGTTAATTGGGCACCATCGGTTGCAGGTTTAACAATACATGGCACACCTGCAAGTAACGTTGGTGCAATCTTTTCAAGCATTCCCCAAATTGGGAAGTTAAATGCATTGATATGAACGGCAACACCAGCTTTAGGACTTAAAATGTGTTTAGCGCCGAAAGTGCCATTTTTAGATAACTGAATCCAACTATCTTCGGTAATAATTTTTTCATCATTGAGTTCACGACGAACCAGACTTGAATAAGCAAATAATGTCTGGATCCCACCTTCAATATCAATCCATGCATCTTTACGAGTTGCACCTGTTGCATAAGCAAGTTTGTAGAACTCTTCTTTACGCTCAAGTAAATATTGGGCAATTTGTTTTAACGCATTAGCACGTTGGTGGAATGTCCAGTTTGCCAACTCTGAACCATTTTGTTTGGCATATTGAACAACACGTTTCATATCAATGCCATGACTGCTTACGGCATAAATCGATTCACCTGTAATGGCATGATAAACAGGACGTAGTTCTTCACTCGTCGAATGCCATGTTCCATAAACATAAGAAGCAAGGTGAGGCAGTTGATGCTCAGACTGCTGAAAATCTGTGTCAGTTGAGGTTCCTTCTAGGTGTGCTTGTTCAAGCATGACCAAACTCCTTTTTTATGTGATACATCAATTATAAAAATTGCGAAAATATGATTCATAATTTCAGATTAATTTGTCTAAAAGTCAACTTTATTTTGATTTTTAAAAGTAAAAAAGTTTTTTACAATTGGTTAATATTTATTTATTTCAAATGGTTAAGTTGTTTTTGTGAAGTGAATTTAATTTGATACTAAAAAAGTAGTTGACTTTGTTTTTGGTGTATCGAAAAATAGATTCAAGGGTGATACCTACAGGGAATGAAAGAATGGAAAACAACTATCAGAAATTTGAACAAAATATTGCCAATGAAATTACGATCGAGGCTAAGGATCAAATGCCTGATGCCTATCGCAAAACATTGATTCGTCAAATCGGGCAACATGGCCATTCTGAAATTGTAGGTATGTTGCCTGAAGGGAACTGGATTACTCGTGCACCAACTTTAAAACGTAAAGCGGTTTTGTTGGCAAAAGTACAAGACGAGGCAGGTCATGGTTTGTATTTGTACAGTGCGGCAGAAACTTTAGGCGCTGACCGTGATGACATGATGGAAAAATTAATTGATGGGAAAATGAAATACTCATCAATTTTTAACTATCCAACTTTGACTTGGGCAGATGTCGCTGCGATTGGTTGGCTTGTCGATGGTGCAGCCATTGTGAACCAAGTTGCGCTTTGCCGTACCTCTTACGGACCATATGCACGTGCAATGGTACGTATTTGTAAAGAAGAAAGTTTCCACCAACGCCAAGGTTTTGAAGCCATGATGGCTTTGGCAAACGGTACACCAGAACAAAAACAGATGGCACAAGATGCGGTCAATCGCTATTGGTGGCCAGCCCTCATGATGTTTGGTCCAAGTGATGAGCATTCTCCAAACAGCGCGCAAAGCATGGCATGGAAAATCAAACGCTTTAGTAACGATGAATTACGTCAAAAGTTTGTTGATAACACTGTGCCGCAGATTTTGCAGCTTGGTTTAGAAGTACCAGACCCAGATTTAAAACTGAATGAAGAAACAGGCCACTATGAGTTTGGCGAGATCGACTGGCACGAATTTAATGAAGTGATTGCCGGACGTGGACCATGTAATCACGAGCGTATCGAAGCACGCCGTAAAGCATGGGAAAACGGCAAATGGGTTCGTGATGCAGCAGTGGTCTATGCCAAGAAACAGCAGCTTGAAGCGAACAAAGTGGCTTAACAAGATTTATGGAAAAATTTGAGGAAATCAAAATGGAAGATAAAAACAACTGGTCGCTCTACGAAGTATTTGTACGTAGTAAACAAGGCTTAAGCCACCGTCATGTAGGCAGCTTAAGAGCGCCTGATGATGAAATTGCACTGCAACATGCTCGTGATGTTTACACGCGCCGTAATGAAGGAATTAGCATTTGGGTGGTTCGTTCTGAACTGATTAAGTCATCACAGCCAGATGAAAAAGCTGAATTTTTCGATCCTTCTCTAGACAAGGTTTATCGTCATCCGACTTTTTACCATATCCCAGACGGCATTGAGCACATGTAAGGGAGATGACACATGAATCAGTCAGTTTTATCTAAATTCTTATTACATATTGGCGACAGTCAACTGGTTTTATCTCAGCGTTTGGCTGAATGGTGCGGACATGCACCTGAGCTTGAAATTGATATTGCTTTAGCAAATATCGGTTTGGACTTGTTAGGTCAGGCAAGAAACTTCCTGACGTTGGCAGGTCAACATGATGAAGCTAAGCGTGATGAAGACCAGCTTGCATATTTCCGTACTGAACGTGAATTTTTAAACCTATTGTTATGTGAACAACCCAATGGCGATTTTGCACAAACGATTGTACGCCAGTGGTTGATGGACCATTACCATCTTCATTTATTTACTGCTTTAACGCAAAGCTCACTTCCTGAATTAAGCGCGCTTGCCGTGAAATCTTTAAAAGAAGTGAAGTATCACATCCGTTTTTCGACAAGCTGGATGGAACGTTTAAGTTTAAGCACAGATGAAGCGCATCAACGTGTACAAGACGGTTTAAATAATTTATGGCGCTTTACCGCTGAGTTATTTGAACTCAATGCAGATGAACAAGCATTGGTCGCACAAGGCGTGATTCCAGATTTTTCAAATGAAAAAGAACAATGGAACCAAACCATTGCAGCTGAGCTTAAGCGTTTTGAATTAAATGTTGCTGTGAACGGTGCTTATCGCCGTGGTGCGAAACAAGGATTGCATACCGAGCATCTGGGTTATTTGTTGGCTGAAATGCAAAGTATTCAAAGAACTTATCCGGGCATGACATGGTAAGACAAGGAGGTGAGCCATGCAAATGATTCGTCATTGCATCGACCAATGTTGGGATGTTCTACAAACGGTAAGTGACCCTGAAATTCCGGTTTTATCGGTTGTTGATTTGGGCATGATTCGCGGTGTAGAGATTAATGATCAACAAGAAATTATTGTTCGTCTAACTCCAACCTATAGCGGTTGCCCAGCAACAGATATGCTCAAAGCACAAATTGTTGAGGCATTTACCGCAGAAGCTTTGACACCGGTCAAAGTGATGGTCGATTTATCAGAAGCATGGACTACAGACTGGATGTCTGAAGCGGGTAAAAAGAAACTGCAAGTCTATGGCATTGCACCACCAGAAGGGTTAGCGCATCAGTGTGGCACCCATGTTCACTTAAAAGATGGTGTTGAGTGTCCACGTTGCAAAAGCCGACACACCCGACTGTTAACAGAGTTTAGTTCTACCGCCTGTAAAGCACTTTATAAATGTCAGGACTGTCTTGAGCCTTTTGATTACTTCAAATGTATTTAAGTCTTTAGATAAGGAAATCAGCCATGAGCCAATTTGTACCATTAAAAGTAAAAAGTATTACGCCTCAAACCGATCAGGCCATTTGTATTGCATTTGATGTTGTACCTGAACAACAAGAACAATTTCAATTTCAACCGGGTCAACACTTAACCATTCGCCATTTAACTGAAGCTGGTGAAATTCGCCGTTGTTACTCAATTTGTAGCTATGCGGGTAAAGAAGACATCAGTATTGCGGTTAAAAAAATTGATCAGGGTCAATTTTCAAACTGGGCCAATGACCATTTAAAAGTAGGCGATGTGCTTGAAGTCATGCCACCACAAGGTGTGTTTTTTCAAAAAGCAGCCAAGGTGGGCGGACAAAACTTTTTAGGCGTTGCTGCGGGCAGTGGTATTACTCCAATTTTATCGATTGTTAAGCAAGTGTTGTTTGAACAACCTGAAGCTAAATTTACGTTGCTCTATGGCAATCGCTCATGGAAACAAACCATGTTTGCCGAGCAAATTATGGATTTGAAAGATCAGTTTAAAGAACGCTTTCAGCTCATCAATATTTTTTCTCGTGAGTTCAACGATAGTGAGCTGATGAACGGTCGTATTGATGAAGAAAAGCTAAAGCAGCTTTTTGATTTTGATGTGCTTGAAACGAGTTTTGACCATGTGTTTGCCTGTGGTCCAGACGAAATGATGAATGCCGTAGAAAGCACTTTGCCAAACTATGGTATTGCAAAAGAAAAAATCCACACCGAACGTTTCCATACAGGGCAGGCTCGTAAACGTAGCGCTGAAGCGGATGCAAACCGCAAAGAAGAAAAAGTAAACATTATTTTAGATGGTCGTGAGCTGATTGTTTCTGTAGCTCAAGACGATGAAAGTATTCTTGATGCGGCTTTACGTGCGGGTGCGGACTTACCGTATGCCTGCAAAGGTGGGGTGTGTGCGACTTGTCGTTGTAAAGTTGTTTCTGGTGAAGTCGATATGTTCCTTAACTATAGTCTTGAAAAAGATGAAGTTGAAAAGGGCTATGTGCTGAGCTGTCAAACCTTACCAAAAGGCCCAAATGTTCGTTTGAGTTTTGATGAGTAGAGGCTGTCATGCAAGAGTTGATCAAAGCCAGCACAGCAACTGACGGTGTTTTGTTATTAACACTAAACCGCCCGGAAAAAAGAAATGCTTTAAACAATGCAACATTGCAGTATTTATGCGAGTTGCTCGAAGAAGCTGAGCACAATGCTCAAGTCAAAGCAGTGGTTTTAACAGGTAACTCACAATGTTTTGCTGCTGGAGCAGATCTTAGCGAATTGGCTGCAATGGACGCCGTGTCTTTGCAACTCGATATTCGCCCGAAGCTTTGGCAAAAAATTGATGCATTTAGTAAGCCACTGATTAGTGCAGTCAATGGCTATGCCTTAGGCGCTGGCTTTGAGCTGGTTTTGCATTCAGATATGGTGATTTGTGGTGAAAATGCCCGATTCGCTTTACCTGAAATTACTTTGGGTATGTTGCCGGGTGCAGGCGGAACACAGCGTTTAGCGCGCTTGGTTGGACAACAACTCACCATGCGCTGGGCCATGACAGGTGAAATGATTTTGGCAAAACAGGCGGAGCAACATGGCATTTGCAGTCAAGTGGTTCCGACCGAATTAACCGTTGAATATGCGGTTCAACTTGCAGCCAAAATTGCCAAACAAGCGCCTTTAGCGATTCGCGTGATTAAACAATCAATTAAAAGTATTCATGAAACGACTTTAAGTCAGGGACTTAAGTTTGAACGTCAAAACTTTGTCTGGCTGGCGGCTACAAAAGATCGAAACGAAGGGATTAATGCTTTCTTTGAGAAAAGAAAGCCAGTGTTTAGAGGTGAGTGATGGACTATCAAAATATTATTGCTGAAGAAAAAAATGGTGTTGGCTACCTGACATTTAACCGCCCAAAAGCACTGAATAGCTTTAACGTTGATATGCACCGTGAAGTGGCAGAGGTGTTAAACCAGTGGACTAAAAATCCGGATGTTCGCTGCGTCGTAATTAGTGGCGAAGGCCGTGGCTTTTGTGCAGGGCAAGATTTAGGGGACCGTGTAGTTGACCCAAATGCTGAAGCTCCAGATTTAGGATATTCCATTGAAACTTACTATAACCCGCTCATTAAAACGATTGTAAATATGCCAAAGCCAGTCATTTGCGCCGTAAATGGTGTGGCAGCAGGTGCAGGGGCAAATATTGCTCTGGCTTGTGATTTGGTGATTGCGGCGAAATCGGCAAACTTTGTACAAGCATTTTGTCGCTTAGGTTTGGTTCCAGACTCTGCGGGTACATGGTTTTTACCACGTGCTGTAGGCCATGCGCGTGCGATGGGTTTGACGTTGTTAGGTGACAAGCTACCGGCAGAAACCGCAAAAGAATGGGGCATGATTTGGGATGTCGTTGAAGACGCTGAGCTTAAGACAAAGGTGACTGAACTGGCAGAGCGCTTAGCAAAACAGCCTACTTTTGGTTTATCTCTTATTAAAAAAGCCATTCATCAATCAAGCAACAACACCTTTGATGAGCAAGTAGTGTTAGAGCGTGATTTACAACGTATTGCGGGTCGTTCCGAAGATTATCGTGAAGGTGTGCAAGCCTTTATGAATAAACGTGAACCAAATTTTAAAGGGCGCTAAGCATGACAGATTTAGACTTATCTCGTGCCCGAATTGCCGTCATTGGTTCTGGCACCATGGGCATCGGCATTGCTCAGTTAGCCATCGTCAATGGGCACTCGACCGTTTTATATGATCTGGACGCTCAAAAAGCGCAACAAGCCGTTCAAGGTTTAGGGCAGACGTTTAAAAAGCTGGTCGAAAAGAGCAAGCTTACTCAACAGCAAGCTGATGAAGCCTTGGCGCGTTTAACGGTGGTGAATCAAATTGAAGCACTGCGTGATGCTGACTTAGTCATTGAAGCAGTCGTTGAGAAAAAAGAAGTTAAACAGTCTTTATTTAAGCAACTCGCTGAAATTTGCAGTGCGCAAACCATTTTTGCCAGCAATACCTCTTCAATTTCAGTGACTGCAATTTCGGCGGGTATTGCTCACCCAGAGCGCGTAGTGGGTTTACACTTTTTTAACCCTGCGCCAGTCATGAAACTGGTTGAAATTGTACAAGGCTTAAAAACCCCAAACAGCTTATGTTTGGCTTTAAAAAACTTGATGCTTGGCTGGAAAAAAACTCCAGTACTCACCAAGTCGACTCCCGGGTTTATTGTTAACCGAATTGCACGGCCGTTTTATGCAGAAGGCTTTAGAGCACTGCAAGAACAAGTCACCAGCTACGACCAACTAGACTATGCCTTAAAGCAATGTGGCGGTTTTGCGATGGGGCCGTGTGAACTTACCGACCTTATTGGGCAAGATGTTAACTTTTCGGTGACCCAAAGCGTTTATCAAGAGTTCTTTTACGAGCCACGCTACCGTCCAAGCCTGATTCAAAAAGAATTAGTTGATGCGGGTGCTTGGGGCCGTAAGTCAAAACAAGGTTTTTATCGCTATAACGAAAAAAATCAGTACGAGACATTTCAGCCTCAAGCTGTGGTTGTCAAACCAGTTGATGCCCATATTCAGCTCAAAGGGGCTTGGTCTCAGCTACCTGCTTTTTTAACACGTTTAGGTTTAAAAAGTGGATCTGCGAGTGACGACAATATCCTTCAAATTGACGATATAGACTTGCGTTTAAGCCAAGGTGAGTCAGCCAATATTAATTACTTAAGTCGTAAAGTGGTTTTAATGGATTGGCACCATGATTTTGAGCACGCGCAAGCTTTAGTACTCAGTCATAACGAACTGTGTGAAGCAAGTGATCTGGCTAAAGTTGAGGCTTACTTTGCACAGTTTGGTATCAGCGTGATGTGGATTAAAGACCATCCAGCACTGTTAACCTTACGCACCATCGCTTTACTCATTAATGAAGCCTGCGAAGCAAGTTTACATGGTGTTGCGAGTCTGGAAGATATTGATAATGCCATGAAATATGGAGTGAATTATCCTAAGGGTCCTTACCAGTGGTTGACACAAATGGGCGGTGCTTATGTGCTCCAAACCTTAAATAACTTATATGCACTGTATGGAGAGGAAAAATATCGCGCGAGTATCTACCTCAAACAATATGTAGCAAAAACCCAAAATATTGCTACTCAATATTCACGTGATATGACCGAATTTGCATAATCAGGAGTCAACATGGAAGACGTTTTAATTTGCGATTTTATTCGTACCCCAATTGGACGATATGCAGGTGCCCTAAGTGCTGTGCGTGCAGATGATTTAGCTGCATTGCCCATCAAATATTTAAAAGATAAACACCCGAACTTGCCGTGGAATACGGTAGACGAAGTGTTTTTAGGATGTGCCAACCAAGCAGGTGAAGACAACCGTAACGTTGCACGTATGGCAACACTCTTGGCAGGCTTACCTGACACAGTACCCGCTATGACGGTCAATCGTTTGTGTGCCTCTGGTTTAGATGCAGTAGGACTTGCAGCACGCTCAATTAAAGCAGGTGAAGCGCAGTTTGTGTTGGCAGGTGGTGTTGAGTCAATGAGCCGTGCGCCATTTGTACAGGCTAAACCGACCGAAGCGTTTAGTCGTACACCTGAAATTTACGACACCACTATTGGCTGGCGCTTTGTAAATAAGCAACTTAAAGCGCAATACGGCACCGATAGCATGCCGGAAACTGCCGAAAATGTAGCTGAAAAATATCAGATTAGTCGTGAAGACCAAGATGCGTTTGCATTGCGTAGCCAACAAAAAACGGCTGCGGCACAACAAAGCGGTTTCTTTAACGACGAGATTTTGCCTGTCGAGATTACAGACCGTAAGAAAAACGTGAATGTGGTTACTCGAGACGAACATCCGCGTGAAACGACACTTGAAGCACTCGCAAAGTTAAAAGCGCCGTTTAAAAAAGAAGGTGGCTCGGTGACTGCCGGAAATGCCTCTGGTGTAAATGATGGTGCCGCGTGTGTGTTAATTACCAACCGTGAATTTGCAGATACACATGGTTTAAAACCTTTAGCGCGTGTGATTGGCATTGCAAGTGCAGGGGTTGAACCCAAATATATGGGTATAGGTCCTGTTCCGGCTGTGCAGAAAATTTTAAAGCAAACAGGTTTAACGCTAGATCAGATGGATGTGATTGAACTAAATGAAGCATTCGCAGCCCAATCTTTAGCTTGTATGCGTGAACTTGGTTTAAAAGATGACGATGAACGCGTGAACCCAAATGGCGGTGCAATTGCGTTAGGTCATCCGCTCGGTATGAGTGGTACACGCTTAGTCATTACCGCAACACGTGAGCTAAAAAAACGAGGTGGACGCTATGCACTTTGTACGATGTGTGTGGGTGTGGGACAAGGCGTCGCACTGATTTTGGAAAATTTAAATTAATTTAGACGGTTTTTAAAATTACATAATGAGGAGAGAGGCGATGGACAGCCTTACAACGGATAATGTTGAACAATTAACACTTGCAGAGCTTAGAGAACTGCAAACTAAACGGTTAAAACAAACCCTGACTTTTGTATATGAAAATAGTCCGGTCTATAAGAAAAAGTTCGATGAAGCGGGTGTACATCCTGATGACTTCGTCACTTTAGACGATCTGGCGAAGTTTCCATTTACCACCAAGCAGGATTTAAGAGACAACTATCCGTTTGGGATGTTTGCCGTACCGCAAGAGCAAATTGTGCGTTTACATGCATCATCAGGCACAACGGGTAAACCGACGGTGGTGGGTTATACCCAAAAAGATATTAATACTTGGTCGGACATTGTTGCGCGTTGCTTACGTATGGCAGGTTTAACCGCTAAAGATATGATTCAGGTGGCTTATGGCTACGGACTCTTTACAGGTGGTCTAGGCGCACATTATGGTGCCGAGCGCTTAGGTGCAACGGTTATTCCAATGTCTGGCGGGCAAACTGAAAAGCAAGTTCAGCTCATTCAAGACTTTAAACCGACTGCAATTATGGTTACGCCATCGTATTGCGTGAGTATTATTGAAAAGCTCGAGCAACAGTTTGGTACGGCACGTAATACCTCTTTAAAAGTGGGTATTTTTGGTGCCGAGCCGTGGACCAACGAACTGCGCCGTGAAATTGAAGAACGCCTCAATATTAAAGCACTTGATATTTATGGATTGTCTGAAGTGATGGGGCCGGGTGTTGCGATGCAATGTCTAGGTGAGGGCGAAGGGCTAACCATTTGGGAAGATCATTTCTATCCTGAAATTATTAACCCAGAAACAGGTGAAGTTTGTAAAGATGGCGAACTTGGCGAGCTAGTCTTTACGACTATTACCAAAGAAGGTTTACCGATTATTCGTTACCGTACTCGTGATTTGACCCGCTTACTACCGGGTGAAAATCTGGCGATGCGTAAGATGGATAAAATTGTGGGCCGTAGTGACGACATGCTGATTATTCGCGGCGTGAACGTTTTCCCGACTCAAATTGAAGAGCAAATTTTGCAAGTTCCGCATTTAGTTCCAAATTATGAAATTTTGGTGACTAAAAAAGGACATATGGATACTTTGCATATTCGTACAGAGATGTGTCATAACTGTACTATACAGGCCAATCAACTTGCTCAGGAGTTGATGAAACGCATTAAAACCATGATTGGGATTAGCGTTACTGTAGAAGTTGTGACAGAAGCGATCTTACCTCGTTCGGAAGGTAAGGCAAAGCGGGTAATCGATATGCGTCAGATTGCTTAACATCAAGATCATTCAGGGTATAGAATCTATACCCTGAAACTAAACGCCAAGACATGAGTATGAGTGCAAAAATACAGCAAATAATTGATTCTGTTGTAAAGAATGAAACCTTAAGTGGAACTTCGCTTATTTCGACAATTTTTGGAGATTCAGTACTTCATCGGGGTGGAAACATTAGTCTTGCGAGCCTGATTCAGTTATTAGAGCTGTTTGGTTTTAATGACCGTGCTGTAAGAACCTCTGTTTTTCGTTTAGTTAAAAATGATTGGTTGTGTTCAGACAAAATCGGCAGAACCAGTTTTTATCGAATTACCGATTCGAGCCGTTCGACTTATTTGCAGGCCGAGCAACGTATTTATAACGACCAGATGAAAGAGTGGGACCATTATTGGGATCTTATTCTGATGTCTAGCCTCGACACTGAAAATAAAGCGTTGCTAAAGAAAGAACTCGAATGGTTAGGATTTGCCAATATTTCGACAAACTTAATGGCTTATCCGGGCTGTAACCGTATTGAACTGCAACGCTTGTTGGTTGACTTAAATATGAGTGAGCAAGTGGTGGTGTTTAAAGCCGAAACCTTGCAGCTCTTTAATAATTCGGTCGATACCATTGGGCGTATGCTTAGAACCAACTGGCCAATCGATGAATTACGCCAAAGATATTTACAGTTTCTCGATATTTTTAGAGAAATTGGCGTGTTGCTAATGCAGGAAAACGAACAACTCGAACCCGTTCAGGCCTTTCAAATTCGAACTTTGTTGATTCATTATTATCGACGGATTTTATTGAAAGATCCTGCATTACCGCTTGAATTGTTGCCAACTGACTGGCCTGCGATTAGTGCACGAACGTTATCAATGAATATTTATAAAAAAGTATTTGAACCTGCGGATGAATACTTCTTGTCTGTTGCCGCAACAGCAGAAGGACCCATGCCAAATGCCACAGCACATTATTGGCGCCGTTTCGGAGGTTTGGTTGCGACAAATGAGAGGTTAAATCATGCCTTGTTATAGTATTGACGGTGTTATTCCAGTGGTTAGCCCAGAGGCTTTTGTACACCCAACTGCTGTTTTAATTGGTGATGTAATTATTGAAGCAGGCGTATATGTAGGGCCATTTGCCTCATTACGTGCCGATTTTGGTCGTATTCATATTAAGCAAGATGCCA
Source organism: Acinetobacter sp. WC-141 (assembly GCF_000313935.1). Taxonomy (GTDB): domain Bacteria; phylum Pseudomonadota; class Gammaproteobacteria; order Pseudomonadales; family Moraxellaceae; genus Acinetobacter. Next base: position 42,697 of record NZ_AMSS01000052.1, read on the forward strand.
ATATACAAGATAGTTGCACCGTACATGGTTTTCCGCAAAGCGTGACTTTAGTTGAAGAAATGGGCCACATAGGGCATGGCACAACTTTGCATGGTTGCCGAATTGGTAAAAATGTTTTGGTCGGCATGAACAGCGTAATTTTGGACTATGCCGAAATTGGTGAAAACACCATTATTGGCGCAAATAGTTTGGTCAAAACCAAAGATATTATTCCGGCAAATGTACTGGCAATGGGCAGTCCTGCCAAGGTTGCACGTGATTTATCAGAACAAGAAAAAAAGTGGAAAACCAGAGGCACGCAAGAATACATTGAGCTTGCACAGCGATGCTTAAATTCAATGCAAGAAGTTCAGCCTTTAAGCGCAGAGGTGGATGACCGCCTGACCTATAAGGACTTTAGTTCTTCAAACTATCAGATTAAACAAGATAGTGTTTAACGGCTTTTAATCAGTCGATTCCAATACACATCGGTTTATAACATTTAGGGAATACTCGCACGAGTAGGGAGACGTTTGTGTAAAATATGGAAACTACTGCGGTTGATCAATTCGCAGAGCTATTGGGTGTTCAAGTGCTGCATCGCAGTTTTGATGAAGCGCGTTGTCAGCTTAATGTGAAAGACGAACACATGAATGCATTGGGCGGCGTGCATGGTGGTGTCATATTTTCTTTAGCCGATATCGCTTTTGCGATGGCTTGTAATGCAGGGGATGCGCCATATACTGGCCTACAGGCCGATATTCGCTATATGAGCGGTGCGAAAGATAGGGTGTTATTTGCAACGGCAACCAAGGTCGGAAGTAGTAAAAAATTTGCGCATTATGAAGTTCTGATAACAGACGGTTTGAATAATAGAGTCGCTTTATTTACATCTACGTGTTACAGACTGGCGCCGTGATGTGTGTTTAGTTTTGAGTAGAGAGCTTGAGCTTGTTTGTGCCCTTGTTCACTTAAAGTAATCGAAGCACGTGAAAAGAGCTTTCTATTAAGATTGGCTTCACTTGCAGCATGTCGAATCATAAAATACTTATATTAATTCCGTTTCGAAAAATTAAACTGTTTTAAAGTGTTCAAAAAAGTTAGCTTAAATTTTTTAGATTTGAGTTATTCTAAAATCAACTCATACTTTTAATGACTAAGTATTTTATCTTCCACATATTTTTTTCGATAATCCATTTCTCTAAAATATTAATATAATGAGGGTTGCTGAAGAATATGCCTTTAATTAAACATTCATTTTCATCAATATATGAAAATTCAAGATTTTCTTGTTCTATGGGTATTGGGCACCATTTTTTTACGCTCATTAAATTATTAATTCTACTTAACCTAATTTCTTTAGTTAATATTGCCCCATTTTCATTAACAAAAAAGTCGTCAGCTTCAATATAATTGAGCATACTTGTATCTCCTTGAAAATACGCCTCAATCCATTGATTTCTATATATTTTTAAATCGTACATGGTTATCTCAAATTTAATAGATCGAATTTATTAGTTGCATCAAAATTTTTATATGAATTAATAGAATTTAAAAAGTATTGTATATCAATGCCTTTTAAATATTCTATAGTTTCATTAATTATTGAATCAAGTTCATTTGCATCATTTAAAGATACAGATTCACGGAATTTTTCTCTAAATTCTAGATTATTTAAAATTGTTTTAATAGCATCAATATTACGAGGTCGATTAATAGCAAAAGAAATATGTACATTTGATGAGCTTGTTGCTTCAACAAGATGCCAATAACCTCTTGGTATAAAAACCAAACCATTTATTTTATTATGAATACAAATTTCTGGGAAATTTTCGCATGGTTTATCATAGTGAAAACTTTTATGATGAGGTAAGGGATTCTTAAAAGTTGGAGAAGAAATACTCCACTTTTTATCTCCAAATAATTGAATAGATATAACATCATGATCATCAAAATGCATACCAAAACTTGAAGAATCTTTTTTATAGCAATAATATAAATTAGCACTAATAGGACATCTAAAATATTGCTGAAATATTTGACAGATATTATTTATATTTGGTATAAATTCTTGGCATCTATCAATAACTAAAGTACCTCCATCTTTAATCATCGAATATATAATATCTTTCCTCATCTTTGTATGAATTCCACCATTGTTATCTAAGGATTTTGAAACAAAGCCAGAAAATCCATTAAAATAATAGTTGTTATTGTTGACTATTCTAAGTTGGGGGAAATCAATATGTTTGGAAGATAATATTTTATTTATATCATCCCAGCTTAGAATTTCCTGATCTAATATATTTTCTATATGAGTAGGTTTTTTTTGACTGAAATGATAGTTAAACTCTTCACCTTTTAAATAGTTAATCAAATTTATCATATTAAACCTGCTTTATTGTGTTTTTTTCAATAATAAAGGAATTTTTTAGGAATACTTGTGAAAAAATTGGATCATGAGTTATTACTAAAATTAAGAATTTTTCCTTTAATATGTTTAATATATTTATTAAATTTTCTTTATTTTCATGATCTAATCCTGTAGTAGGCTCATCAAGAATAATAAATTTACTTCCCTTTAAAAAAGATCTTGCTAATGCTAATCTTTGACGTTCTCCACCTGAAATTTTAGAACCACGCTCACCAATATTTTTATCAATAATTTTAGTGAAATCTTTTAATCCAACAATAGTAAGTGCATTATTTAAATCTATTTCACTTGAGTCTGGTTGTACATATAATAGATTATTTTTAATAGTGTCATTAAAAAAAATAGTGTCTTGAGAACAATATGTTGTTTGCTTTCTAAATAAATTAAGGTTAACTTCTTTTAACTCAAAATTATTTACTTGAATTGTTCCTTCATAATTATTTAACAAGCCAGTAATTAGCTTTCCTAAAGAACTTTTCCCAATTCCACTAGCTCCTGTAAGAATAGTTATCTCATTTTTTTCAATTATTAATTGGCCTGATAGATTTTTGATTGCTAAAGTCTCACTAAGTGGTAAAGTGAGGTTATCTAATTGAATTTTAATATGATCTGGTATTAATAGTTCTATTTCTCTAATATTTTCGTTTTCTTTAAAAAAAGTTTCATTTATAGCTTCAAGATCTACCAGACCTCTTTTAATTTGTCTAAAAGAAAATCCTATGGAATTTATAGGTAAAAAAGATTGAAATAAAAAAACTGTTAACATTAAAAAATTGCCAATTGTTGTATTACCTTTTAAAATATCTATGGTAACAAAATAAAATATTATTATACATCCTAAAGCTGAAACTGAAGCAGCTGTTAAGCTTATTTTAAATAATGATGATTTATTGATATTTAATATATTTTTATAATTATCTATTATAATTTTTAGTCTTTTTTCTTCATTTTTCTTTTGCCCAAATACTTTATAGCTTTCATGGTTTATAAATGAATCATGAAAAAAACCCATAGTCTTTCTTTCTGTATTGGCTAGTTCTCGTAATATGGGAACTCTTTTATTTGTTTGACTTATAATTGCTATTGCATATATTATTAAAACTAATAACACCAAAATAGAGTAAAAAATATTAAAAGTTAAGAAAATCACAGTAATTATAAATAATATATCTAAAAAAACTGGAATTATACTCTGAAAAATAGATTTTGTTATATTCCTTGCAGATGATATCCCTGCATTAATTTTACCTAATATTTCACCTGTATTTTTATTGTTATGGAATATATTGTCTAATTCAATGGCATTAAAGTATAATTTTTCCTTAAGCTCTATATCTAATTTATCGGATATTTTTGAACTTCCATAATCAATAAACCCATATAAAATAGGGGTTGTTAATCTGATTAGTACAAAAAAAATTGCATAATATACAATTGATGAGCCTTTTATTGATGCTCCATCAACAATATACTTTATTAATACTCCAAAGCTAATATTTATTATGGAGAATAGTAAAGTTGAAAAAAGAACAAGTGATATATAACCCTTGTTCTGATTTATAAAGTTAAGAATTATTTTTTTCAATTTTTTTCTCTGGAATGTTGATTTTATATTAAACTATATTAACTGATGGAGCGTTATATTAAATACATATTTTCTGTGTGCCACCGCCGCTGCCAGATGAACCATTTGAGTTACAAGTACAATATCTTCCACATCCAGCCCCTCCACAAAAACAACTAGAAGAGTATATTCCAATAATTGTAGATTTTAGATCATTTTTGCTCATCTGATTTATAATATTTTTATCTACAAGTGGATTTATATGAGATTCACTATCATGGAAAATAGGTCTTAATGCTGCTGTTAAAATTTCTGGTGAATAATCTACCGCATAATCGATATACCATTTCTTTACATGATCAAACCCAAATGTTTTTTCTATTAATTCCAATTGTTTAGAAAGTTGTGTTCTTTTTTCCGCTGAATATGTTTTTCCTTCAGTTTTTAAAGCCGCTATAGTTCTTTCTAATGTTGTTTTAGAGAAGGGTCGATGGTGAAGAAAAAAACCAAAAAAATCATTACAAAATGTAGTGTAATCTTCTGTAAATTGCATAAAAATATGCCACATTTTATCTATTACTAATAATGGTTCATGTATCTCAATATTAAAATTTTCTTTTTGAGAGATTGTACTTAAATATAGAAAATTTTTCATCTCATTAAAAATATCTATAATATTTTCATCAGGAAAATCCCATTCATCTTTAAATTTTTCTAATACTTGGGGATTGCTATATTCTTTTACTTTTGTATAAGTGTCATCATGGATTAAAGCAGTTTTAAAGCCATTGCTACTTATATTTGTTGGTTTAAGTTGTTCTATAATAGTATTCATTTTTTACCTTTTGGTATTATTTTTGAAGTTTATAAAATAATAAAAATAATAAAATTCTCAAATTTTTTTTTATGATAATTTTATATTTTTTATTAATATATGTTTTTTCAAATTTAAGGGTATTTGAAAAAGTTATTAATAATATTGTAATAAAATTAGAAGGAGATCTAATAGACTCCTCTCTATAACGCCCCACTTAACAATAACTCCCTCATTATTTAGCCTTACTTTTTTAATGATTTAATTTAAAACAAATGGCATTTTGCGTGCTTGACTGCAATAGGGTTGGGCACTATCCTTTGCCTGCTGGCCTACATTGCCAGACGGTCGTCGCGGACCGATTACAACAGCATCAGAATTATTCCTTTCTGAGGGATAATTTTGTGTGAGCATCTCCTCGTCTCCTCCCGTAGCGGTAGGACGGGAGAGGGACACCTTCGGGTGTGCTGGTTGTTGTACCAGTCCGCGAACCCTTTCTCGTTCTGCCACCATAATTTTAATGTCGGCAGAACTCCCAATAAAAAGGAGTTGGCTTTGCACATCCATTATTTCTTGGCTCTCAATGCCAAAAGCTATAACGACACAACTTAAAAATTAAAGCAGCTTGAACGCCCTAAGGTTTTCAGGCTTTAAGTCATTACGGCTCAAAAAACTTGCATCAACAATAAAACTTGAGATGTGCCAAGCACCGTCTTTACGGCTTTGCTATGCCTTTTTTTCTCCCAAAAAAGTATCTCAATTAGAAACAACAAGAATTTATAACGGTAAAACTATGCCAAAGTTAGTGCTTTCATCACGTGCCATACAAGTCATCAATAAATCGATTGATCTATTTCACCACCGTGGGTTTCATACGGTTGGGGTGGATCGAATCGTGAAAGAGTGTGAAATTACCAAAGCGACTTTTTATAACTTCTTTCATTCAAAAGAGCGGTTTATTGAAATCTGTCTGATCGTACAAAAAGAACGTTTAAAAGAAAAAGTGATTTCAATTGCTGAGTACGACCAAGGCACAAACGCGACCGATAAACTCAAAAAGCTTTATTTCTTACACACTGATGTAGAAGGGCTGTACTTTCTATTATTTAAAGCCATTTTTGAAACGAAACTAAACTATCCAAACACCTATCAAATCGCGGTGAGATATCGAACATGGCTCATCAATGCAATCTATAGCCAGCTTATAAAACTAAACACCGATGCGACTTTTCAAGACGCCAAACTATTTTTATATATGATTGAAGGCGCAATTATTCAGCTTTTAGACTCAAATCAAGTCGATGAGAGGGAAAAGGTGTTGGATTGTTTTTTATGCAGTTTAGGTAGGTGATGTAAAATGCTGGGCTGATAACAAAAAATATTAGACCGGTCGTCTATTGATCTATATAGTGAGGTCTTACTTTGTTGACCTTCTAGTTTAAAAGAGAAAATTAATGTCTATTATTCTTCATCATTTAAATGCTTCACGCTCATTTCGCATTCTGTGGTTACTTGAAGAAATTAATCAACCTTATGAATTAAAATGTTATTTTCGAGATAAAACTACAAACCTTGCACCTCAAGAATTAAAAAACATTCATCCTTTAGGCAAATCACCTGTGATTGAGCTCAATGGAAAAGTGATTACAGAATCAGGTGCAATTGTAGAAATTTTGATTGAAAAATTTGCTCCTCAACTTATGCCTGCGAAAGATTCGGACAGTTATCTTGATTATTTACAATGGATTCATTTTTCAGAAAGTTCGGCTATGGTTCCATATTTATTAAATATTTTTAATTCGATTGAGTTAAAAAATGGCACTCAATTAAAGTTCTTGGACCAATATGCGCATGCTGAGTTGGATAAAGTATTTTCGTATTTAGATCAACAATTAGTAGGCAAAAAATTCTTAGTAGGCAATAGCTTAACGGGTGCAGATTTTATGATTGGTTTCGTAGTCTATGGCCTAATTAATTCTTTAAATATTCGATCAAAATACCTCAATATTGAACAATATGTAAAAAGTCTAGAAAGCTTAGAAAGCTGGCAAAAAGCTATGTCTATAGAACAAAATCTTCATCACTAAACCAATGCAATCCGTAAACAAGTTCTTGGTGAAGAATATGTAAATAATTCAATCAACAATGCCGATGAGTTTAATCTTCCTCTTCAAGAGTTAGTCACTGAATATTGCTGGGGAGCTGTTTGGGGACGTGAAGAATTAAGTAAACCTGAGCGCAGTTTAATTAACTTGGCAATGATCTCAGCTTTAAATCGTCCACATGAACTAAAACTACATGTTAAAGGTGCACTTCGAAATGGTGTACCTAAAGAGAAAATTCGTGAAGTACTCTTACAGGTTGCAATTTACTGTGGCGTGCCTGCTGCTGTAGATAGCTTTCGAATTGCTAAAGAGGCAATTAAAGAGTTTGAATCTGAGCAATAAACGTTGCCTTTGAATAATTAAAAAAAGCCTTGTTCAAGTGGACGAGGCCTTTTTTATTTTAAGCTTGTCTGTTCAGTTCAAGGGGTAAATGCTGCGCCAAATAGTCAATTGCAAGTCGGGTTTTCAGGGGCATAAAAGGCAGTGTAGGCCATACCAGATGAATCGGAAAAGCAGTGCTCGACATGGTGTCTAACACTTGCACAAGCTTACCGTCCTGTAATTCATTTTGAATAAGCCAATCGGGCAGCCAAGCAATACCTGCGCCAGCAAGTGCTGCATTTTTAATGGCTTGCAAGTCATTAAAAAGGAGTTTTGCTTTCGGTTTAATAAATAAAGGCTCGTCATTTTCCTGTTGAAGCTGCCATTTTTTTATTTGACCAAAATGCGGATCGGCAATCGTGGCGTGGCGGTCTAAGTCTTCAATATTTTCTAATGGATCTGCTTTATTTAAATAGTCAGGTGAGGCACAAAGTAGCATTCGATGCTCACCAATCGGTTTGGCAACGAGTTGAGTGGTGTCGGGCAATGCCCCGATTCGGATGCATAAATCGAAACCTTCTTCGACCAAGTCTACAGTCCGATCATTAAATGAAATTTCTAGCTGTAAGTCCGCATGTTGCTGAGCAAATTTAACCATGAACGGAGCAGCAAAGAGTTGCCCGAACAGAACTGGCACAGACATTCTTAACCGGCCTGTTGCGTTAATTTTCCTTTGGTCTAATAAAGCTGCCGCATTTTGTATTTCACTTAACGCTCGGCGGCTATGTTCATAAAACAAAGCCCCTTCGTCAGTCATACTGAGAGAACGTGTTGTTCTTTTAAATAAAGCAACACCAAGCTGATCTTCCAGCCGAGCAATATTTTTACTAATGGCTGAGCGGGTTAAATGCAATTGCTCGGCAGCTCTTACAAAACTTCCAGCTTCAACCACAGTCACAAATATAGAAATTGCACTTAGCTCATGTTGCATGATTGTTGCCTGAAAGGAACCAATGATAAGAAATAATATCACCACTGTTGAATTTATTGTAGAGTTAATATGGCTTCATCGAAAACGTGGAGATGGTCATGGCTAAAATATTGGTATTAAAATCCAGCATTATGGGTGAGGGTTCTCAAACCAATTGCCTAATCGATGTCATGCTTGAACACCGTAAAGACCAAGGTTTGCAAGATGACATTACCATACGCAATCTAGCTGAAATGAATCTACCCGTATTAGATATTGAAATTTTTCAGGCGCTCCGTGGTACTGAAAATAACAATCAAAACATTCAACAAATCGTTGCTTTGTCTGACGAATTAATTGATGAATTAAAAAGTGCCGATTTGTTGGTGATAGGCGCGCCGATGTACAACTTAAATGTGCCGACTCAACTCAAAAACTGGTTTGATTTGGTGGCACGAGCAAGACAAACATTCTGCTACACCGAAACTTATCCTCAAGGTTTGGTTGAAGGGGTAAAAGCGGTAGTGGTAAGTAGTCGGGGCGGTATTCATGTCGGCCAAGAAACTGAGGCAGTAACTCCTTATCTCAAAGCTGTGTTAGGGCTGATGGGTATTCATGAAGTCGATTTTATTTATGCAGAAGGTCTAGACATGCAAGCTTATCGCAGCAACGCTTTAGATCTGGCAAGCCAGCAAGTCAAAGAGTACGCCATTTAAAATCATGAGCTGAAACTCTTGTACCTCTAATTGATAACAAGAGTTTCTAAGTCTATTTAAATCACATTTCTAAGTTCATTTGCCGTGTTGCGTAGCAATGGCAAAATTTGCTGAACCAAATAATCTTCTTGCACACGGTTGGTTTGAGACATGCAGTTAAGCGCTGCAATGGCTTGACCTTGTGCATTAAAAACAGGCACTGCAATCGCAATCACACCAAGCTCATGTTCTTCTTTGGAAAGACAATAATCCGATAATGAAATACCTTTAAGCACTTCAAAAAACTTTGACTCATCTACTATCGTAAATGGAGTTAGGCGCTTTAAACCGTAAGTTTTGACCCATGTATGTTGGGCTTCTTCGGGTAGTGCTGCCAGTAAAACTTTACCCGTAGAAGTGGCATGTGCAGGCAGTCTGTTTCCTAAATGCATACCATAAGGGCTGACGCGCAAATTATCTTGCTGTGGCAAATAGCTACGGGCAATCGGCACGACCTCGTTATCGTCCAGAACCACTATCGAAAAAGTCAGAGACGTCTGCGCGCACAAAAGATTTAAAAATGATTGGGCAACTTTAGGCAAGTGGGCAGAGCTTAAATAAGAACTTGAAAAGCGTAGCACGCGATGAGTCAACCAAAAGTAATGTTCATCTGTTTCTAAATAGCCTAAGTATTTTAAGGTTTTTAGATAACGCCTTGCCGCAGTACGGCTAATGCCGGTTCGCTCGGCCACTTGAGTGACATTGAGTCGTTGCCGATCTGTTCCAAAAGCTTCCAGTAAAGCCAAGCCTTTTGCTAATCCTGCAATGTAGTCTTCTTGACGAATTTTCTCATGCGAATTCGGGTGCTCTAAAAAAGCATCGAGAGAAGGCATCCTTTCATTCCTGTGATTTTATTGTTTCTGTCCGCTATCCGGACAAACTAAATGATAAACGGTTATTTTCGTCTTGCATACATAGTGCACAAATCTTAAAGCCAGTAATTTAAAAGTCAGGATGAAACAAGGATGAAGTTATGGATATTTTAAAGACACAGGTTGCAATTATTGGTTCTGGACCAGCAGGGTTATTGCTTGGGCAACTTTTATATAAAGCTGGAATCGATCATATTATTGTTGAGCAACGCAGTGCTGAATATGTGGCTTCACGGATACGCGCAGGAATTTTAGAGCAAGTTTCGGTCGACTTACTGAAACAAGCAGGCGTTGACCAAAATTTAAAAGACAAAGGATTACCGCATTCGGGCATTGAAATTTTGACCAATGGCGAAAAGCATCGAGTTGATTTAGCAGAATTAACGGGCGGAAAACAAGTGACCGTATATGGTCAGACAGAAGTGACTAAAGATTTAATGACTGCCCGTGAAGAAGCGCAGCTCACTTCATTTTATGAAGCTCAAAATGTACAAATTAAAGATTTCTACACTGCACCAAAAGTTGAGTTTGAATACCAAGGTCAAGCTTTTCAAATTGATTGTGACTTTATAGCAGGGTGTGATGGCTACCATGGTGTCTGCCGTGCCAGCGTACCTGAAGATAAAATTAAGACCTTTGAAAAAGTTTATCCATTTGGCTGGTTAGGCGTGTTGGCAGATGTTCCACCTGTAGCCGATGAATTGATTTACGTACAGTCAGAGCGTGGGTTCGCTTTATGTAGTATGCGTTCAGAAACACGTAGCCGTTATTATTTACAAGTCCCTTTAACAGATCACGTCGAAGACTGGTCAGATGAAAAGTTCTGGGATGAGTTAAAAAACCGCCTAGATCCTGAAAGCCGTGAAAAGCTAGTGACTGGAACCTCTATTGAAAAAAGTATCGCGCCGTTACGTAGCTTTGTGACCGAGCCAATGCGCTTCGGAAAACTATTTTTAGCAGGTGATGCTGCGCATATTGTTCCACCGACAGGAGCAAAAGGCTTAAATCTGGCTGCTTCTGATATTGCTTACTTATCAAGTGCGATCATTGAATATTATGTTGAAGGCTCAGAACAAGGTATTGATGAATACTCAGAAAAATGCCTACAACGCGTATGGAAAGCAGAGCGTTTTTCTTGGTGGATGACTCATTTATTACATCGCTTTGAAACTGAAAGTGAGTTTGATCATAAGATTAAACAAGCAGAGCTAAGTTATGTATTGGGTTCAATTGCGGGTAAAACCACATTGGCTGAAAACTATGTTGGTTTGCCTTATGAGATTAAGCACATTGATCGTTTTAAGCACGCAAGTTAAAAATTAGGTAAAAATAAAAAGGGCATGAAAATACTCTTTTTTATATAACAAATGAGATGCGATCCGCCTAAAAGTAGCCCTGATATTTTTAGAAATATAGGGCTACCTATCAATTAACCTAAAGTTTAGTTAGCGGTTGCTGAAACTTTACTCTGGCTTAACATTGCTTGTTGCGGAGATTGAAGGGGCTTAATCACTTGTGGATTAGAGTTACTCCACGGGATGTAGGTTTCTGTCAAAATATGGCCAGTAAGACTCGTTAAATCACTAGATTTAACTTCAGCATCGCCTTGACGACCAAATAATACAACTTCATCGCCAGCTTTAGCCTCTGGAATATCTGTCACATCCACCATAACAGTATTCATTGATACTCGGCCAACCACTGGCGCTTTTTGCCCATTTACTAATACAAAAGCTTTATTACTAAAACTACGACGGTAGCCATCTGAATAACCTATAGGTAAGTTTGCGAGTCTAGAGTCACGTGTCAAAGTATATGTTTGGTCATAACCCACAGTTGAATCTTTGAGATAATTATTAACTGCGGCAATTTGTGTTTTAAATGCCATCATACGTTTAAATTCAGGGTGATTAGGAAAATCCCCATATATAATCGCACCTGCACGAACCATATCTAAATGTGATTCGGGAACATTTACGGTAGCAAATGAATTAGCTGTGTGTAATGTTAATTCTTCACGATTCAGTTTGGCTTTTTTAATTAACCATGCTGTTTGTTCATTAAATTGAGCCAGACGCTCACGGACATATTTTTCATCTTCTACCGCGTAATGGGTCATAATGCCGTCAATTTTAAGATGGGGAAGTTTGGTGATCGCAACGGCTTGTTTTTTACCTTGAGCTGAAAACATTTCAATACCATTACGATCCATACCGCCCGAATTTAAAGCCAAGCTATAATGTACAGTTGCATTATTCGCTTCTGCCCATTGTGAGATACGAGCGGCTTGATCATAGTTGCCCAAAAGCTCTTCAATATTTAACGCATGTGCATTGATAATTTCACTATCGGTTGCTGTACGTAAACGTGTAATTTTGCCTTTATAGCCATGCTTACGCACCATCGCCGCTTCTGCATTACTGGTAATACCAATACAAGAAACATTTAATTTCATCACGCTCGGCATAAGTAGATCAATACTATGACCATATGCATTCGCTTTCATAACCACACAAAGTTGTGTTTTGTCACTAAGTAACTGATTTGTCTTTTTAATATTATCTTCAAAGGCTTGAGTATCAATTTCAATCCATGCATTGGCTGTAGGTGCAGGACTGACTTCATTTGTGATGTGAGGCGTGAGTAAAGGCGCGGCATGGGCAAATTGCATGGAACCGAATAATACAAATGCACAGCTATAAGCGAGATGAGAAAATTTTGTTTTAAGTTTCATAAGTTTTTTTAATCTTTCCTGGCTGAATATGATTTAACGCTGGGTGGATTTTTATGGTTAAGTACAGATATATAATTGATTTAAAGTGTCACACAATTTGATCGTAATAATACTTTCTCCTTAAAATATTATAGTCAGCATTAAGTAAAATTTAATTTTGCTTAATCCACATTAAAAAAGTAAGCGTGATTTAAAATAATCTTAATTAAATCTAAATATACATTTGTAAAAAAAACAAGAAGAAAAGTGGTTATATTTTTTTGAATGTTATTTTTTTAATCTATTTGATAGTGATGTTTTTAATAAAAATTTTTAAAATATAACCTTTGGTAAAAAATTAACTTTATTATTAAAAAAGGTTTTTTTATTTTTTTAAATATATTGGATTATATTTTTTATCAGTTGGTAAAATATAAAAAATTGGGTGAATAAATATCCATAATTCTATTTAATAGAGTATAAAAATTAAAATTACTATATTTTTCATAAGTTTATTTATTATTGGTTAAAGTTCTTTAAAAATTATGGATTATGTTGTGTTAATTTTTAAGCATCTAATGTCATATTTAATAGTTTTTAATAAATTAATTTAAATTTTATAAGTGAAATATTAATTAGTTTGAATAAATAGTTGGATAATATTTAACCTTGGGAGGGTGGTTGTAATTTTTGTATAATAAATCGTCTGGTGTGTCTTATCTTATTTTTTTAATTCAATTTGTGATTTGAAATTATAGTTAAATCGAAATCCTGTGCTTATTTCAAAATTAAGAAATTTTACTAATATATTAGTTTTTATTAAATGAATAATTTTATATTAAGACTTTTTAAATATAAGGTGAGGGCTATGTTTTTTTAATTGCTCAGGAAAGTGTGAGCTGTTTTTGATCATATTATTTTAATTCTACGAGCTAGTAATATAGGAAGATATATTGAGTGATGGGGCAAACTCTCAATTCCTATGTAAGAGTCAGTACAGAAATATGAATTTTTATCTTAAATAAGTGTCTCAATAGATAGGATGTAATGGCGATGCCATGCCGATTTACACGTGCACACACTATTTTTTATGAACAAGCTGAATTGAAAAAACGCGGGGAATAGGTCATAGATTGCTTAAAAGATCAGCATTAATAAAAGCTTTTGTCACATTTTTTCAGTATATTGCTATTAATTTCTTTATTTATAAATTCTAAGTTTGTATGGAACAGGACCAAGCACGCATACCTAAATATATTCCTATTCGCGATGCAATTGCCCATGATATTGAATCTGGTGTATTAGAAGCCCACGCAAAACTCCCATCGGAAAGAGTGCTTTCGGAACAATTTCAAACCACTCGTGTTGCTGCACGTGAAGCTTTGCTGGCTTTGGAAACTGATGGTTTGATTTATCGATTAGACCGCCGTGGTTGGTATGTTCGCTCTCCTCGTATTATTTATCATCCGCAATCGACTAAAAACTTTAATCAATTTGTAATTGAACAAGGCTATGAACCTTCTACAGAAGTGATTTCGAGTGAACTTACGCAAGCTACGTCTTGGGATGCCAAACATTTAAAAGTTGAAAAAGGGCATCCGATTTATTCAGTTTGGCGACGTCGTTGTATTAATGGTCGACCTGTTTTAGTGGAACATTTACGGGTAAATGCCGAGCTTTTCCCTGAGTTTTTAACTCATGATCTCAAGCAATCCATTACTTTACTGATGGCAAATCAATATAACTGCCATATCACTAGAGCCGATATTAACCTGTATCCAACCGCTTTATCGGAACAGCAGGCCAAAGCACTACATGTGAATGTGGGCGCACTCGGCCTATATATTTGCCGTAGCAACAGAAATGAAGAGGGTGTGATTACCGATGTTGACCAAGAATATTGGCTACATGATGTTTTAGATTTACATTTCGAAGCGCGAGCATAAAAATTAAATCTGGTTTAAACCAGATTAATTAAACTGTCATATAAAACTGTTGAAATACGATCATCAAATAATTGCATTCGATGGTTTGCAGATGAAACAGTATGTTCAACAGACAATTAAACTCGGTACTACATCAGTTTTAGGTGTAGTAGTCGCTATGCAAATGGGATGTTCATCAGCAACATCAAAACGATCAGAAGAAATTACAGTCTATACGGCAGTGGAAGCCGACCAACTTAAGCAATACCAAGAAGAATTGCATAAAGCCTATCCAGAGCTAAAAGTAAAATGGGTACGTGATTCAACTGGTGTGATTACCGCTAAACTTTTGGCAGAGCAGAAAAACCCACAAGCGGATGTAGTTTTTGGTGTGGCTTTAACCAGTTTGCTGGTCATGGAAAAAAAAGACATGCTCGAGCCTTTTAAACCTGAAGGCATCCAAAATTTAAAACCAGAATTTGTGAGCCAAAAAACTGTTCCGACTTGGACAGGTATGGATGCATGGGAATCTGCAATTTGTGTGAATAAAGTCGAATTAGAAAAACGTAAATTACCGGTTCCAAAAACTTGGAAAGATTTAACCAATCCAATTTATAAAAGCTTAATTGTGATGCCAAATCCAGCTTCGAGCGGAACAGGGTATTTAGATGTTACGGCTTGGATGCAAATTTGGGATGAAAAGCAGGCGTGGGACTATATGCAGGCTTTAAATAAAAACATTTCACAATATCCTCACTCGGGTTCAAAACCTTGCAAGATGGCAGCACAGGGTGAAATTCCAATTGGAGTTTCTTTCGGTTATCCGGCATTTAAATTAAAAGCAGAAGGTGCACCTTTAGAAGTGGTTTATCCAACTGAAGGTTTAGGCTGGGAAATGGAAGCCTCAGCAATTGTAAAAGGAACGAAGAAGCTAAGTAGTGCACAGAAATTTATAAATTGGTCGGTAAGCAAAGCGGCAAATGAAGCCTATGCCCATAACTTTTCAATGGTGGCCTATAAAGGCATTGAAAATACGACGATGAGCTTCCCGAAAAATCTTCCTCAAATGCTCGTAAAAAATGATTTTTATTGGTCAGCCGAGCAGCGTGAACGTATTTTGGCTGAATGGTCAAAGCGTTTTGAAAAGTGATCTTGTGGATAAGGCCTTATTATGCAAATTCCTTCGTCATTGCAATCATCGCTGCTGGGTCAAAACCAAAAGGGCGAGTTAGCAGGGCATTTATTGTCGACATTAACGACCTATAAATATCCTGAACATGGCCCTTCGGTTTTAGAAGTGGTGGATATACAAAAAAAGTTCCAACACTTTCAGGCCCTAAGTCATATTAATTTAGACCTTAAAGCAGGCGAGTTCGTTAGCTTTTTGGGGCCTTCAGGGTGCGGTAAAACCACATTGCTACGCATTATTGCGGGTCTAGAAAAACCTGATTATGGAAAAGTCATAAAAAAGGGCACAGACATTACCTTGCTCAGTGCTGAAAAGCGTCACTGTGGAATTGTGTTTCAGAACTATGCGTTATTTCCAAATTTAAATGTCGAAGAAAATATTGCTTTTGGCTTAGACAAAAAGAAGTGGGATAAAGCACAGCGTAGCCAAAGGGTTCAGCAGTTATTAGAACTGATTGAATTACCCGATATTGCTAAAAAATATCCAAATCAATTGTCTGGCGGGCAGCAGCAACGTGTTGCGCTTGCTCGTGCAATTGCACCAAAACCTGATATTTTACTGCTAGACGAACCGCTTTCTGCTCTCGATGCTCAGGTACGTCTGAACCTGAGACAAAAGATCCGTTCGATTCAATCACAGCTTAATTTGCCAACCATTATGGTCACACACGATCAAGAAGAAGCATTAAGCATTTCTGACCGTGTTGTGGTGATGAATCATGGCGTTATTGAGCAGATTGATACGCCGCATAATATTTACTACAAGCCACAAACCCAATTCGTTGCCAAGTTTATTGGTACCATGAACTTTTTGACCGCCACTTGTTCAGTACCGAATCAGCTCGAGGTTTTGGGTTTTATTCCTCTAAATTTGGAGCAGCAAAAACTTAAAGCAGGGCAAAACTACAGCATGGGTTTTAGACCGGAAGCTGTCGAGTTGGTTGATGATTTTGGGAGTGATAAAGAGTCGTTGTATTTACCAGTTAAAGTATTAAGCACTGAATTTTTAGGTGCGAAACGCCGTTTGTTTTGCGCTATTCATATCGATGGAATTGAGCAGGCAAAACACCTTTTGCAAATTGAAATTGAAAATACCAAGTTCAAAACTTTGCAAGAACTGATGTTTATAAAAGTGCCTAATCAACTCATTCATGTCTTTGATGAACAAGGGTACGCACTATGTTAAATGAAGCTGCTTCAGCGGTTTTAAAAACACAGCCGCGTCGAAAAACTGAATATTCATTAAGATCAAATATTGCTTTAGCTATGGTCGCAATCGCTTTGACTTTAGCGATTATTGCTCCTTTAATGATGCTGTTTGAAACAGCTTTTTTTGATGAAAATCAAAAATTTGTTGGCCTTGAAAATTTTTATAATTATTTTGCAAGCCCAGCTTTACTCAGCTCCGTATTTAACTCGGTGTGGATTGCTTGTGCTGCTACTGTCATTACAGTATTTCTTGCCAGTATTTATGCTTTTGCCCTCACCAATGTGAATATAAAAGGCAAAGGCTTCTTTAAAGTGGTCGCTTTCTTACCGATTTTAGCACCGTCACTTTTGCCTTCTTTGGCATTGGTTTATTTATTTGGTAAGCAAGGTGTGTTTAAACCTTTACTGGGCGATATACAAATTTATGGCCCAATCGGTATTTTAATCAGTTACTGCTTTTGGCTATTTCCAGCAATTTTAATGTTGATGATGGTGTCTTTTCGAAGTGTCGATCAGCGTTTAATTGAGGCGTCTTTGTCGCTGGGTAAAAATATCTGGAAGACGCATTATCATGTCACGCTACCTGCAATTCGGTATGGACTCATCAGCGCAAGTCTGGTGGCCTTTATCTATGTACTGACTGATTTTGGTATTCCAAAAGTCATTGGCGGTTCATTTAACATGATGGCGCTTGATGTCTATAAACAGATTATTGGTCAGCAAAACATGAGTATGGGTGCGGTCATTTCCATCTTATTATTGCTACCAGCAGTGTTTGTATTCATTTTTGATCGTATACAAAGCAAACGCCATGCGCGTTTTCAAGCTTTTCAGGCTAAACCTTATGTCTCTGCATCGAATAAAAAACTTGAAATGGTTTTGAGCCTATTTTGTGGTTTGGTTTCAGGTGCGATTTTACTGATTATCTTTACGGCTGTGCTGGCTTCATTTATTCAGTCTTGGCCTTATGATTTGTCTTTGACCTTGGCACATTACAGTTTTGAATATGTCGATGGTGGTGGTTGGTCCGCGTACTTTAACTCGGTTCGAATGGCACTCTTTAGTACGGTTTTTGGAACAGTACTGATTTTTATGGTGGCGCTATTAACCGAACGTTTTAAAGCACATCCACTGATTAAAAACTATGTGCAAGCTTTGGTTTTACTGCCACTCGCTGTGCCAGGATTGGTCTTGGGTATTGCTTATATTTTGTTTTTTAACCAGCAGAGTAATCCGCTAAATGTTCTGTATGGAACCATGACCATTTTGGTGATTTCAACCATCGTGCATTATTACACCGTGCCACATCTGACTTTAACCAATGCCATTAAACAGATTCCGCTACAACTCGATCAGGCAGCACAAACTCTAGGCACATCGAAGTGGAAAACCTTTTGGAAAGTGTACTTGCCTATGTGTTTTCCAGCGCTGTGTGATGTGTCGGTCTATGTTTTTGTCAACGCGATGACCACTGTGTCGGCTGCTATTTTCCTCTATTCACCAGACACCAGTTTAGCGGCGGTAGCTGTTCTAAATATGGATGATGCAGGAGACACGGTTGCTGCTGTTGCCATGAGCATTTTAATTTTAACCACCTCATGCGTTGTAAAACTCATTCATTGGTTATTTACCCGAAAAATTAAGGCAAGAAGCCAACAATGGCGCGAAAGCTCCCACTAAGTGATGTTTAGCTAAACACAATTTTTATTTAAACGACTGAAACGAAATGCTTTGTTCAACAAGGTAAGGGTTTATTCATCCTCAATTTCGCAAATTGGAAGTCTTATGAATCACGTACAGTTTGATTTAATTGTTGTCGGTGCCGGTATTTTAGGTTTGTCCGCTGCCATACAGGCGCAAGAGCAAGGCTTAAAAGTCTGTATCTTCGAGAAAAATGCTAAACCTGTGGGGGCAACTCGCCGTAATTTTGGCATGGTTGGAACCTCTACATTAACCCATCCAGAGCAACAGTGGCGAAAGTACGCACTTGAAACGCGTTCTTTTTATCAGCGTATTCAGGCTGAAACCGATATTTCATTTGAGCAAAGACAAGGTGTCTATCTCGCCAATACGCCACTTGAATGGCAGGTTTTAAATGAGTTTGCCGAGCGTGCAAATAATTACCAAATTCCAGTTCATTTACGAAGCCATGATGAGCTGGTCACCCAATTTTCTTATTTAAACCCGCAGCAAAAGTTTCAAGGCGGTTTGGTTTTTCAAGAAGACTATTCGGTCGAACCGCATGTGATTGGGCAGCGACTATTGGCATATGCCGAAAGAAAAGGCATAGAGATTTATACTAATGCCTGTGTTGTTCAAACCCAATATCAACAGGAAAGTTGTCAAGTTCGCTTAGCAAATGGCGCGACTTATCGGGCAAATAAAGTTTTGATTTGTTACGGTGAAATCATCGATGTTTTATATCCCGATCTTTTACAAAGCTTGAACCTGAAACGTTGTGGCCTACAAATGGCGCTGACTCAACCATTTCAACAAAAATTAAATGCTTCTCTTTACTCAGGCTTATCTATTTCACGTTATCCAGCCTTTGAAATTTGCCCAAGTCATCATGAGCTAGTTAAAGCATCACAACAGGGATTCATTAAAGAATTCGGTATCCATATTCTGATTAAACAAAACGAATTTGGCGAACTGATTGTGGGCGATAGCCACGAATATCATTCGATTAATGAAGCGCCACAGTTCGAGCAGCGTGAAGATATTAATGAGTTTATCCAAGCTTACTGTCACGAAAACTTAGGGCTGACTTTACCTCCAATTCAAAAACGCTGGAATGGTTATTACCTGACTCATGAACATGAGTTGGCCTGTGTTACTCAAGCTGAGAAAAACATCTTTCTGGTGAGTGCGATTGCTGGCAAAGGCATGACCACAGGGGCTGGGTTTATGAAAGAAGTATTAGAACAAAATATTTACTAGTTTGTCATCTGGTTTAAACCAGATTGATGTATATTGAAATTAACGCGAAAGAAATGAGCAACCTTATGAACATGCAACCCCAACTCGATATGGATTTAGAGAACAAGTATTTGCTACTAACTCCAGGTCCATTATCAACTTCTGCTACGGTCCGCCGTGCCATGCAAAAAGACTGGTGTACGTGGGACCAAGAATATAATTCGCTGGTACAAGATATTCGCTCTCGTCTAGTCAACTTAGCAACCAGTCAACCTGAAAAATATACCGCTGTGTTAATGCAAGGCAGTGGCAGTTTCGCTGTGGAGTCTGTGCTTGGTTCAGCTATTCCACGCGATGGCAAAATCTTGATTATCAATAACGGCGCATATGGTGCACGCATGGTGCAAATGGCGCGTTGCTTAAATATTGAAGTGATCGAGCTGAATTATTTAGAAACTCAGACACCCGATTTACAAGAAATTGAACGCGTTTTAGAAGATAAAACCATTAGCCACGTTGCTTGTGTGCACTGTGAAACCACCACAGGTATTTTAAATTCGATTCAAGAGATAGGCCGTTTAGTTAAAGCAGCAGGAAAAATCTGGATTGTAGATGCCATGAGTTCATTTGGCGGTGTGCCAATGGATATCGCTGAGCTTGAAATTGATTTTCTGATTTCAAGTGCAAATAAATGTATTCAAGGTGTTCCGGGCTTTGGTTTTATTTTGGCGAAGCGTGACTGCCTAGAAGCATGTAAAGGTTTGGCACGTTCGGTCAGCCTCGATTTGTATGACCAGTGGAACACGATGGAGCAACATAACGGTAAATGGCGTTTTACCTCTCCAACCCATGTGGTACGTGCATTTTATCAAGCATTGCTTGAGCTTGAGGCAGAAGGCGGAGTTGTTGCACGTTATCAACGTTATCTACAGAACCAACAAACCTTATCGCAAGGTATGCAGCAGCTTGGTTTTGAATTGGTATTAGGCAATCAAGCACCCCAATCACCAATTATCACGACATTTCTTTACCCGACAGTTGAAACATTTAGCTTCCAATCATTTTATGAAACGCTAAAAAAATCAGGCTATGTGATTTATCCGGGCAAAGTCACTGACCTTAACTGTTTTCGAATTGGCAATATTGGCGAAGTTTATGTTCATGACATTGAAGGGCTTCTTGCTGCCATTACCAATTACTGCGAAAGCTATCTAAATCAAGCTGTAACAGTATAACTTTTATTAAAATATTTGAATTAAAGGGAATACATCATGACGACCAACAATACACAAATTCAAGCTGTTGTTTTTGACTGGGCTGGCACAACTGTAGATTTTGGTTCACGTGCACCAATTTTGGCTTTTATGGCGTTATTTAAAGACAATAAAGTTGAAATTACGGTTGAAGAAGCTCGTGCTCCGATGGGTTTAGAAAAACGTGACCATATTGCTGCTGTTTTAAAAATGCCGCGTGTAGCAGCTGCATGGCAGGACGTATATGGTCAGGCGGTAACTGAAGCAGATATTGACCGTTTATATAAAGACTTTATTCCTTATCAATTAAAATCGATTCCAACATGTTCGGCTTTAATTCCGGGTGCATTGGCGACTTTTGAAAATATTAAAAAGCGTGGTGCAAAAATTGGTAGTAACACAGGTTATGCATCAATGATGATTGGTCGTTTGGTTAAAGATGCTGCCGATCAAGGCTACCGACCAGACTGTATTGTGACTGCCAGCGACGTGAAATTTGGTCGTCCATATCCTGAAATGTTATGGAAAAACCTAATTCAACTCGACGTATCCGACATTAAAACTGTTGTGAAAGTGGATGATACTGTGGTGGGTATTGATGAAGGTTTAAATGCTGGATGCTGGACGGTGGGTCTTGCAGTTAGCGGTAACGAAGTCGGTTTAAGCTTTGACGAGTGGAATGCATTATCGGCTGATGAGCAGATCATTCTAAAAGATAAGGCTTACCAAAAAATGAATGCATCGGGTGCTCACTATGTGATTGATAGTGTCGCTGATTTACCAAATGTACTAGATGATATTGAACGTCGTTTAGGGCAGGGCGAACGACCTTAAACAAATATCTCGGCAAATATTTTTTAAGCTTAGCTCCCTTGGGAACTAAGCTTACCTAAAAAATTAAAATGAAGAGTAGATAAACTCTACATATTTGGAAATAAGGAGCAGCCTTGTGAGGTCGCTCCTTATTTCTTTCTAACAATCTAGAACACATGTTTAGATCGTTAGAACCATCACCGCATATAGGCATATGACCTATGTGATGTTTTGTGATGGAATTCTTTACGACTTTTGTGGGTCATATAATTTTTCTTTAATAAATAGGGCCGGTATCACGCCGCAAATCAAGTATGCAAACCCCATGACCAAAAAACCTAAACCAATAGAACCGCCTGATGCTAAGAAGCCAATCGTTGCAGGTGCCAAAGCAGCGCCTAAACGACCCACATTGTAAGCACCGCCAATCGCTGTACCACGGATGGCTGTCGCAAAACTTTCAGTCATATAAGTTGCGTTTACGCCATAAGGAATACCGTATAAGAAGCCAAAGGTCACCAGTAAATATAGAATGTTGCTTGGTGAGTTATAAAAAACGATGAGTGGTAGGAAAATAGCAGTGCCAATAGCACCAAAGGCATAGGTAAAACGGCGCCCTAATTTATCGGCCATCATGCCTGCAAGGACTTTACCTAAAATCATGGCGGTATAGGTGCCCACCATATAGGCCGTCATTTCCTTAAATTTCATACCGAGTTCACTTTCAAGGTATGACGGCATCCAGTTATTTACACCATAGTAGCCAAACTGTAAAAAGCCTGCCGTTAACGCCCATAAAATAAACATATTGCGGTTTCGTTTATCTTGAAAAATAAGCTTAAATGCTGACGTTTTTTCATTATTTTGAGTAAGACTAGGTTGCTGTAGGCGAGACTGTTGCCAAGCTAAAGGTTCTGGCACAAGAATATGCATGAGAACAGCAATAATGACTGGGATAATCGCAACATAAAACAGCATGCGCCAGCCATGATCAGGAATAATCCAGCCTGCAAGTAAAGTTGCAACAATATAGCCTACGGTCCAGCCAGCTTGTAAGGTTCCAAGAACGGTGGTGCGAAAACGAGTCGGTACATATTCAGCCATGAGGGTGTTACAGGCAATATAAAGTGAGCCTAAACCCAGTGATGCAAAAAATCTTAAAATACCAAACTGAAGAAAACTTTGGGTAAAGCCAAGCCCGCAAGTTAACAGTGAAAAAATGAGAATAGAAATAACAACAATGCGCACGCGGCCAAATTTGTCGCACGCCCATCCTCCAAAAATTCCGCCAATGGCCATACCAGCCAAAGTAAAACTACCGAGCATACCGGCTTGTACTGAACTTAAACCAAAATCTGCCTTAATACTATTTAAGCTATAAGACAGCATCATCAAATCTGCACCATCAACCAGAAGTGCCAGAAATGCAAAAATAAATGCTATTTTCCACGTATGAGGCTGTATACGAGAAAGACCTTCTTTGTAATTTGTAGCCATAATCCATTACCTACATTTGATTGAAAGCACTTCAAGTCGTTTTAAAGTGCTTTAAATTTGATTAAGACGCATCGCGAATCATATTTCGGGCAATAATCACTTGTTGAATTTGGGTGGTGCCTTCATAGAGGCGGAATAAACGTACATCTCGATAAAAACGTTCAATGGCATATTCACTGATATAGCCCGCACCGCCGTGAATCTGTACGCAGCGATCAGCAACACGGCCACACATTTCGGTCGCAAACATTTTTGCGCATGAGGCTTCAGTGCTAACGTTCTGTCCTGCATCGCGTAGGCGTGCAGCGTCTAAGACCATACATTTAGCGGCATAAATTTCGGCTTTTGAGTCAGCAAGCATGGCTTGGATGAGTTGAAATTCGGCAATGGGTTGACCAAATTGCTTACGTTCGATGGCGTAATTTAAAGAGTCGTCTAGCATTCGTGTTGCTGCGCCGACGCTCAAAGCAGCAATATGCAAGCGACCTTTATCTAGCACTTTCATAGCAGTTTTAAAACCAACACCTTCAACACCACCAATGAGTGCGGAGGCAGGAATACGACAATTTTCAAAAATGACGTCACAGGTATGTGCGCCTTTTTGCCCCATCTTTTTATCGCGTTTGCCAAGAGAAATACCCGGAGTTTGGCTATCAACAATAAAAGCAGAAATACCATCAGCACCTTTAATATCAGAGTTTGTGCGTGCCATAACCGTAAATACGCCCGCATGCGGGGCATTGGTAATAAAGCGTTTGGTACCATTTAAAATATAAAAGTCACCATCTTTAACAGCGCTGGTTTTTAAAGAGGCAGCATCAGAACCTGCGTCCGGTTCGGTTAAGCAAAAAGAACTGATCACTTCACCACGTGCTAAACGTGGCAAGAAAAATGATTTTTGTGCTTCGGTCCCATCAATAATCAGGCCACTTGAGCCAATGCCATTATTGGTCCCAATAAGAGAGCGAAAAGCAGGAGAGGTGCGACCTAATTCAAAAGCGACATAGACCTCTTCTTCCATCGTCAGTCCAAGACCTTCGTATTCTTCAGGAATGGTTAGACCAAATAGGCCCAAAGCTTTCATCTGTTCAACGATATTTTGAGGAATTTCATCCGTTTCAGCGACTTCATTCTCATGAGGAATTAATACACCTTCAACAAATTGTCGAATCATATCAACAAGTTGATCTAAGGTTTCCTGATTACGAATCATAGTCTCGTCCTTTTACTACATACTAAAAACATCAATGTGATGTTCGTAAAATCACCAATATTTGAAGCGATAGTAATCAATGAATGAGCGTAAAACAATATATTTTGAAAATTAATTTCGCATTGCGGTATGTGGTTATTGATATGTGATTGGCTAATTTATTGATTTACTTAAGCTATATTTTTTAATGAAAAATCATTATTTCCAGTGAAAAATTAACGTTTGATTTTTAAAAATAGCTGTGTATATTAAAAATATATATCGCTGTGCGAAATTTTAAATGGATAAGTTTTCCTATAGGAAATGAGTCACAAAATATAGTGGGATGAAGATGGGTGCTTTAAATGGAATTCGGGTGCTTGACTTAAGTCGGGTATTGGCTGGACCTTGGTGTGGACAGATTCTTGCCGATTTGGGTGCAGAAGTAATCAAAATTGAAAGACCGAAAGTAGGTGATGATACTCGTTCTTGGGGACCACCTTGGATGAAAGATGACTCAGGTCAGGACACTCAAGAAGCGGCTTATTATCAGTCCACTAACCGCAATAAATTATCGGTAGCCATTGATATTGCCAGCCCAGATGGCCAAGAATTGATTAAAGCTCTCATTCAAGACACCGATGTTGTCATTGAAAACTATAAAGCGGGTTCTTTGAAAAAATACGGTTTGGACTACGAGTCTTTATCTGCCATTAACCCTAAACTGGTGTATTGCTCGATTACAGGTTTTGGTCAAAATGGTCCAAGAGCAGAAGAGCCGGGTTATGACTTTATTATTCAAGGCATGGGCGGCCTCATGTCGGTCACGGGTGAACGCGATGATTTGCCAGGCGGCGGACCACAAAAAGTAGGTGTCGCATTTTCCGATTTAGCCACAGGACTTTATTCTACCATTGCCATACAGGCGGCTTTACTCAACCGTCATGTGACGGGTCTAGGTCAATACATTGATATGGCCTTGCTTGATGTTCAAATTGCCACCATGGCAAATCAGGGAATGAACTATCTTTCATCGGGTAATATCCCTAAACGTTATGGTAATGCACATGCCAATATTGTGCCTTATCAAGTGTTTAAAGCTTCTGATCGTGATTTTATTATTGCGTGTGGAAATGACACTCAGTTTATTCAACTCTGTCGAAGTATTGGGTTACCCGATTTACCCAATGATGCGCGTTTTGCCCGAAATGCAGACCGAATCAAGCATCGTGATGAAATTATCGGAATTTTACAAACACACTTTTTAACTAAAACAGCCGATGAATGGGTAGATGCGATTTATGCAGCTAAAGTTCCGGTAGGTGTGATTAATAATTTAGAACAAGCTTTTCAAGAACCACAAGTGATTGCCAGAGAAATGTTGGTCGAGATGAACCATTCTCAACGTGAAAAATTGAAGGTAATTGGTTCTCCAATCAAACTCTCTAGAACACCTGTTGAGTACAAAACCGCACCGCCATTGTTAGGTGAACATACTCAAGTGGTTTTAGGTCGAGTGATTTCTTCAGAAAAGCTAGCCGAACTCAAAGACAAGGGTGTAATTGGGTAAGTGGCTTAAAAGCGGAAGGTTAAAATTATATTTAAAATCAGAAAATAAAATATTTACTCTTCCGCTTTAATGAGTTAAATGAAGTTATCTTTTTGATGCAGACTTAGATGTTTGCTCTTTTGCTATTTATAGAAAAAATAGATTATAATTTTCGCAGTGCGAAACAAAATGTGGATTGGTATGACAATGAATGATGCAGTAGATGCAGAACAGACAGAAAAATTATTAGCGCCTTTAAGACATGAATTATTACATCCGATTGAAGACATGCAGGATGAAAATGATCGCCAATTTATTACTGCATTAGCACGTGGTTTAGAGCTATTACGTTGTTTTACGCCTAAGCATCAGCATTTGGGTAACCAAGAACTTGCTCAAATGACAGGTTTGCCAAAACCAACCATTACTCGTCTTACACATACCTTGTCGCGTTTGGGTTATATCAAACAAGTGCCTAACTCAAGCAAATTCCAGCTTTCAGTGGGTGTTCTTGCGTTTGGTTATTCGATGCTGTCTAACGTATCGATTCGCTCTATTGCTCATCCATATATGAAAAATTTAGCAGACTATGCTGGCGCTGCTGTTGCAATGGCAACACGCGATCGACTGAACATGATTTACCTTGATGTGGTGCAAGGTAAAGGCAATATGACCATGCGCCGTCAAGTCGGAACCTATTTACCGATTCATTTAAGTTCAATGGGACGTGCTTGTTTGGCCGCAATGCCTGAAGATGAACGAGAGTTTTTGCTTGATGCCATTCGTAGCAAGCATAAAGAAGACTGGATTAAAATTAACCGTGATCTAGACAAAGCATTTAAAGACTATCAAGATTTTGGATATTGTTTTTCAATCGGTGAATGGCATAAAGATGTGAACTCGGTTGCTGTTCCACTGATTCATGAACAACATGGTTTATTAGTGTTCAACTGTGGCGGGCCAAGTTTTATTATGAACCGTGAAAAACTCGAAGAAGATATTGCACCACGTCTTTCGCATATGGTGAATAATATTCGTACCGAGATTAGTTAAACGTATCGAATCCACTCATAAAAAAGCCAACTTTGATTTTCAAAGTTGGCTTTTTTATGAGGTGTATTTTTAGGGCGCTTGCTTGTGAAAGTTCGGTTTTCTTTTTTCTTGGAAAGCGCTTAGAGCTTCTTTAAATTCAGGGCTTTGTAAACAATGCGAGAAAATAGTCGATTCATGATCAATACGGTTTAATAGATCATCAATTGGCATGTCTCTTAATAACTTTTTGCTGAGCTGTAATGCTTGGCTTGGTTTATGGGCTAATTTGGTTGCCACGACTTCAACCACCTCATCAAGCTCTGTTGCTTCAAATATTTCATTCACTAAGCCATAGTTTTTTGCTTGGTCTGCCGAAAATTTCTCGCCGAGTAAAATAATTTCTGAAGCCCGAGCGAAACCTAATAGTCTTGGCAGGATGTAACTTGAGCCAGCTTCGGGAACAAGCCCCAAATTCACAAAGGGAAACTGAAAAATAGAGTTTTGACTTGCATATACAAGGTCACAATGTAGAAGCATGGTACTGCCAATACCAATCGCCACGCCATTTACTTTGGCAATAATTGGTTTTGGAAACGTTGCTAAACTTTTTAAGAAAACAATCGAAGAGGGCGGCTCAGTACTTGTTGTATCGCGTGTTTCGAAAGCGTTGACATCATTGCCACTGGTAAATGCAGAGCCTTCACCTGTGAGCACAACCACATGAACGTCTTGATTGGTTGCAGCCTCATCTAATGCCAGACTTAGAGTCGCATACATTTCATAGTTAATTGCATTCTTCTTGGCAGGATTGCTCATCGTTAGCGTTAATATATGTTTATCTAAATGCTGTTGAATTGTGCCTGTTATCAATTTATTTTGACTCTTATCATCCTGTTGCATCATTCATTCCTTTTAATTAACTATTTGAAAAATATTTGCTTTATTGTTGATTTAAACCAAATATTTTCATGCAAATTTCTGGCTAAGACTTTAAATTCAATAATGTGATGCTATCTAAAAATAATTCCGTTATCAATTATTTTGTTTTATATTATGGTATATAGTTTTGTATTGTGAAATTTTAGGCTTATGGAAGTTTAAAAATGTTTACAGGATTTATGAATAAATAAGTATCTAGCCTTGCTAAGGAAATGAGAAGCTAGCTATAAAACAGTGAGTAGAAATAATATGAAGACCAAAATTACAGAATTATTTGAAATTGAACATCCGATTATTCAAGGCGGAATGCATTATGTTGGTTTTGCAGAGCTTGCGGCTGCGGTTTCTAACGCGGGTGGGTTAGGCATTATTACGGGTCTGACTCAGCGAACTCCTGAAAACTTAGCAAAAGAAATTGCCCGTTGCCGAGAAATGACGGATAAACCTTTTGGTGTAAATTTAACTTTCTTACCGACAGTAAATACACCTGATTATCCGGGTTTCGTAGAAGCAATCATTAAAGGTGGCGTAAAGGTGGTTGAAACAGCAGGGCGTAATCCTGAACAAGTCATGCCATATTTAAAAGCTGCTGGTATTAAAGTAATTCACAAATGTACTTCGGTTCGACATAGCTTAAAAGCACAGCAAATTGGGTGCGATGCGGTTTCTGTAGATGGATTTGAGTGTGGTGGCCACCCTGGGGAAGATGACGTACCAAACATGATTTTATTGCCTTTAGCTGCCGATGCACTGGAAATTCCGTTTGTTGCCTCAGGTGGCATGGCAAATGGACGATCCCTCGCTGCTGCTTTAGCGATGGGAGCAGATGGAATTAATATGGGAACGCGCTTCATTGCGACTCAGGAAGCTCCCGTACATGCAAATGTAAAACAGGCGATTTTGAATGCAACCGAACGAGATACGCGTTTAATTATGCGTGCTTTACGAAACACAGAACGTGTCATGAATAATGCTGCTGTAGAAAAAATCGTGGCAAAAGAAAAAGCACTCGGCGATAACATTAAATTTGAAGATATTATTGAAGAAGTTGCTGGTGTTTATCCAAAAGTAATGATTGATGGTGATGTCAATGCGGGCGCATGGTCATGTGGATTAGTCGCAAGTTTGATTCATGATATTCCGACATGTGATGAACTGGTCAGCCGAATTGTCAAAGAGGCAGAAGATATTATTCGTGGGCGTTTATTAGGGGTGTTATAAAGTAAGATTATTATCTATATTAATCTTAATAATAGAGCAAGATTTCTTTATAGTAAGTAATGTAATAGCTTAAATTTAATAACTGATTAAATTTAAGCTATTACATGGAATATTCTATTATATTAGTTTTTTGAATATTGTTTTTTAATTACAATAGTTCCAGCAATAAAGTCATGAATAGCTCTTTTTCTCTTATTAAAAAGTAAAACGATAAACTCACTCCAAGTCCATAATTCACTCGCTGAGCTAACAACACTATACCAATCAGGATATAAAATTAGAATATATTTTGCTCGATCAATTGGCCCTGCATTTAGGTATATTGCAGGATCAGCATAGTTTAATGCGATTAATTGGGATATAACCATAATAGTACAAAAGCCAATATCAACTGAAGATCTTAATACAGCTTGTGTAAGACTTATTTTACTACCATCAGGACGTGTAATTTTTATTCCAACAACCATTTTTCCTATCGTTGCACCAAAACGATAGTGAAAGTAAATTGTATAAGTGATACCCAGTATAGCCATAATAACTAAAGTTATCATTGAGCTGATTATAGATATACTCTGAGTAAAATGAGTTATTACCATAAAAGGAATCATCACTAGCATATCAATAATAGCAGCACTAAGACGCTTCCAAAAACCAGCGTAGACTGTTTCATTATCTATTTTGATTGGTAAGAAATATATTTTTTTCTTGTTGAACATATACTTAATTGTTAAAAGTTTAATATTAATAATGGTATGTTAAATAATTAGTCTAAGCAATATTTTATTATTTTTTTGTTGATTATAAATACTAAAATAAGAAAATTTTACTCTTTTAAAAAGTGAATATTAAGTTTATTCAGCCGTATTGTCAAAGAGGCAGAAGATATTATTCGTGGACGTTTATTAGGGCTTTTATAGGACTTAATCTAGCTCCTCTAATTAACTATTAGCATACTTTATATAAGATCAGCACAAGTTTTAATTGTGCTGATTTTTTGCATCACTCACACAATAATAAAGACATAAAACGGCAAAAATTAAACCTAAAATACAGACACCTGTCCATCCGAAGTGTTTCCAAGCGTAGCTTCCCGCCGTTGTGCCTAAAGCTCCACCCGCAAAGTAACCTGTCATATAAATCGCATTAAACCGTGAGCGTAATTCTTGATTAAGTTTAAATACAATACTCTGATTGGTGACATGTACCGCAGAAAGAGAAGCGTAGAGAATAAGTAAAGCAATAATGTAAAAAGCGAAATGGTAGGGTAAAAGTGAAAAAAGAATCCAACTTACAATAAGCCCAATGCCGCAAAAAATCGAAATTTTGTGAATATAGCCCTGATCAATAAATTTGCCTGAAAAATTAGCAACGAACGTTCCTAACACGCCAACAAAACCGAAAAGGCCAATGGTAAAGTCACTAAAAAAATAGGGCGCTGGAGCCAGAAGCAACGACATGGTGGTAAAGGTTAAACTTACACAAGCAAATGTAAAACCACCAATATAAGTTCTGGTTCTTAAACGCCGATTTTGAATAAAAATCTGCGGAAGAGAGCGAATGGTTTTCGCATAGTTTTCAGATTTAGTCGGTGGAAATAACCCGATATTACGATGCAAAATAAAGGCAATAACAAGTAATAGAAAACCACTGACCAGATAGATAATATTCCAAGCGAAAAGCGTAGACATCAGCCCTGAAAGGGAGCGGGCAAGTAAAACACCCATCATCAGCCCACTCAGTAAAAAGCCAACAACACGGCCGCTTTGTTGAATCGGAACCAAACTTGCAGCAAGCGGTAATAACAGTTGAGCTGAACTTGAAAATAGACCAGTAATGACGGTGCCGAGTAGTAAAAGATAAATATTGTGCGAAAAACCGCTAATAATTAATCCGCTTGAAGCCAATAACATAAAGATAAAGAGCAGCTTGCGTTTTTCTATTATGTCCCCTAAGGGCATTAAAAAGAGTAAGCCACACGCATAGGTGATCTGCGCTAAAGTAGGCACCCATGCTGTAGTGGTTTCAGTTAAATTTAGGCTTAGACTAATTGAATGAATGAGCGGCTGGCTAAAATAATTTCCGCCCGTACAAATGCCTGCTGCAACTGCCATTAAAATAATGGTTGGGGTATAGAGTGCGTTTTTCATCATGCCTATAGTCACAATGAAAGTGGAACTTTAATCAACACAACCATGACTGTTTTAAAGAAGGTTGTTAGTGCGTTTCATTCAAAGCATCTTGAATATTGTGCACCATGTGAATTAAACGTGGTCCAATTTCACCTTCGAGTTTTTCCGGATTTAAATGAAAACTTGGCGCACCACAGTTAAAAACATAAAGACCATGTTTGGAGCTGACCAAAGGCACAGCCACTGAGTTCACTTCTTTATGCCACTCGCCTAAAGACAAACAATATCCATAATCTTGGTAATCACGGAAAGCTCGTTCTAAAGAGCGTTTTATGGCTGGCCAGTTTTCTGGGTTCTTTTGTTTCAGTGCATCGAGTAGAAAGTTGCGCTCACGTTCAGGAGTAGCAGCTAAGCAAGCTCGTCCCATTGAACTACTATGCAGTGGCAACGTTGAACCAATTGGGCGACGCATATTTAATGCAGTTTCAATTTGCACAACATCGATATACACCATATTTAATCGGTCACGTGTTGCCATCGCCACAGGCGCTTGAACATACTGACTCAACTCTTCCATATATTGATGAGCAATATTACGGATTGAGATGTTAGATAATGCTGCATATCCTAAAGATAAAACACCAATGTCTAATGTGTATTTGGTCGAGTTAGGCAATTGTTTTAAATAGCCTAATGACACAAGGGTATTGGTAATACGTGCAATGGTCGGTTTAGGTAAACCCGTCATTTTTGCTAATTCTTGGTTACCAAGCACTTGATTATTTGCAGAAAAGCATCTTAAAAGTTCTAAACCGCGCGCTAAAGAAGCAATAAACTGCGGGTTGTTTTCCCGATGTATATGCGAAATAGGATCTAAACGTATCTCATCAAAATTTATTGGTTTTTCAGTTTCCGTGTTTTGAGACATTCGATCCTCAAATATAATTAAAGCAAAATAGTTTTGCCATTATATTTCGCTATGCAAAATAAATCCATTCATCACTGCGCTGTTGTGATGAATGGATATCTGGTTCAATGGTTATGAAACGTTTTCAATCACCATCGCAAGACCTTGACCTACACCAATACAGAGACTCACCACGGCATATTTCTTCTTACGGCGAATTAACTCGCGAGCTACTGTTAACGCAAGACGAGCACCAGAGGCACCAAGTGGATGACCAACGGCAATTGCACCACCGTTTGGGTTCACACGTAGGTCATTAAAATCAACATTTAAGCCTTTTAAACAAGATAAAACCTGTGAAGCAAAGGCTTCATTAATTTCAATAATATCCATGTCATCTAAAGTAAGCCCAGCACGAGCAACGGCTTTTTTAATGGCTTCAATCGGGCCTGCGCCCATAATGCGTGGTTCAATACCAGCCGCCGCAGCTGACAAGATTTTTGCCATTGGTTTTAGGCCATATTTTTGACCTGCTGCTTCTGAACCAATCAAGAGGGCTGCTGCACCATCATTAATACCTGAGGCATTACCGGCGGTGACCACGCCACCTTCAAATAGTGGTTTTAACTTTGTGAGTGCTTCAACAGTTGAACTTGGGCGAGGGTGTTCATCTTCTGAAACGAGTTTAGGTGGCAATTTTTTGCCTTGAAAAACCTCAATTGGGGTAATTTCATCGGCAAAGAAACCTTCTTCTTTGGCTTTCTGATATTTGGCTTGTGATTGAGCTGCAAATAAGTCTGCTTGCTCACGGCTAATACCAAAATCGGCTGCGACGTTATCACCTGTTTCAGGCATTGAATGGCCGCCGTACTGAGCAATAATTTTTTTATTTGGAAAACGAGAGCCAATCGTGGTGTCATAAATTTTTGCATCACGGCTATAAGCGCTTTCGGCTTTACCCATAACAAAGGGAGCACGTGACATACTTTCTACACCACCTGCGATATAAAGTTCACCTTCACCACAAGTAATAGCACGTGCTGAGTCAATTACTGCACCTAAACCACTAGCACATAGGCGGTTTACTGTCTGGCCCGGCACAGTGACGGGTAAACCCGCAAGTAACAGCGCGTTGCGTGCCACATTACGACTATCTTCACCTGCTTGATTGGTATCACCTAAGATCACATCTTCAATATCAGCACCCGGAACACCAGTTTTTTCTAGTAGTTTTTGAATGACAGTTGCTGCTAAATCATCAGGGCGAATTGAGGCAAGTTCACCTGCATGACGGCCAAATGGACTACGTAAACCATCATAGATATATGCATTTAACATTGAGAAATTCCTTTTCAAGACTCGTGAGTAAAAGTAAGAGGTAAATGAAGTGCGACACGGCGCTGTAACCAAGGGCTAGGGCGGTAACGTGGGTCATGCGTAAGCGCTGTTATACGGTTCAGAATGAGTAAGATTTTTTCGCTGCTGACTTGATCACCCCATTCAATTGGACCAAATGGATAACCTAAGCCCAGACGTACTGCGGCATTAATATCATCTACAGTGGCAACATTTTGCTGGGCAATATCACAGCCTAAATTAATCACCATTGCTAAAACGCGCTGTGCAACAAAGCCAATACTTTCATTAATCATGCTCACCAGATTTCCATCTAGATTAAAAATAGAGTGAGCGGCTTGTCGGTATTCAGGTTTGGTAATAAGTGAAGGCATTAAGGTTCGATGCTTTGCAA
Organism: Acinetobacter sp. WC-141; assembly: GCF_000313935.1. GTDB lineage: Bacteria > Pseudomonadota > Gammaproteobacteria > Pseudomonadales > Moraxellaceae > Acinetobacter. The sequence continues at coordinate 76,747 of NZ_AMSS01000052.1, forward strand.
TGCCATAAAGCATGTCTATAGCAACAGCTTGTTCTGGATTAACCCCAAGGCGAGTAGCCGCTTGAGTTGTATCTTCACCATAACAAGCGAGTAAACATAAGCTATCTGTTTGTGGTTCAGTATGAGTGTCTAAGGCAATATTTTGCTGAGTTAAATAATCTTCGAGCTGTTTTTTATCTTGAGGGAAATCTGCCGCAATCCAAACTTTTGGATATTGCGCTAAACGCTCTACAAACTTGGCAGGTTGTTCACCTGTTTTTGAACCGGTTTCATAGTTATAAAAACCTTGATTAACCTTACGTCCAAGTTGCTTGGCATCTAGCATTTGCTTGGTCAGTGGGTTTGGTTTGTAGCGGGCTTCTTCATAGTACTGGTGATAAATAGATTCCATAACTGGATGAGAAACATCAAGACCAGTTAAATCGAGTAATTCAAAAGGACCCATTCTAAAACCAACGCCGTCACGTAAAATTCGATCAATTTCACTAATGTCACAAACGTTTTCATTTAAAATTTTGAGCGCTTCGGTTCCATAAGCCCGACCCGCATGATTAATAATAAATCCAGGGGTGTCCTTCGCTACAACAGGGCGATGACCAAATGCGCGAGATAGATCATTTAGGGCATCAATAATAAGTGGGTCAGTTTTTAAACCACGAATCACCTCGACCACTTTCATGAGTGGAACTGGGTTAAAAAAGTGATAACCCACAACACGCTCAGGCTTTTTGCAGTTTGCAGCAATCGCTGTAATAGAAAGAGAAGAAGTGTTTGAGGCTAAAATGGTATTGTCCGAAACGACGTCTTCAAGCTGTTGCATCAAACTTTGTTTAACGTCCAAACGTTCAACAATTGCTTCTACAATCAGGTCACAATTTTTTAAATCTTCAATTTGATGAGCAACGATTAAATGGTTATTTGCCGCTGCTGCTTGCTCAAGTGTAATTTTATTTTTGTCGACTAACTTTTGAAATGTAGCAGCCAGTTTTTCTTTAGCCTGTTCTGCTGCACCTGCTTTGGCATCATATAAATAAGTGGTATGACCTGACTGTGCAGCAATTTGAGCAATACCACTGCCCATAACACCTACACCAATCACAGCCATGCTTTTAATATCATAAGTCATGTCGATCATCCTGATGATTAATCTATATTTGAAATTAAACGGAAAAATAGGGTTGGGTGATTTAGCTTAAGCATTGTTTATCACCATCAATGGGTAAGATTTGCCCTGAAATTGAGCGGCCACTATCTGATGCTAAAAATAGACATAAATCTGCAATATGCTTTGGATTGACAAAATATTTGAGCGACTGATTTTTCAGTGCGTTTTGAGTCACTTCTTCAAGTGAGGTATGCGCTACATCGGCACGGGCCTGTAATACGCGTTGAACCCGATCACCATCTACCGCACCCGGAAGAATAGCGTTAACCCGAATATTGTTGGCACCGAGTTCCATAGACAGCGTTTTGGTAAAACCGATCAGCCCCCATTTTGAGGTGGAATAGGCTAATCGGTATGGATAGCCTAAGCGTCCGGCAATAGACGACATATTAATAATCACGCCTGCCTGTGCTTGCTTTAAATAGGGAATGGCTAACTGGGTAATTAAAAAAGTGCTATTCAGGTTTAAATTAATCACCGTATTCCAGTCTTCAAAACTTAGCTCATCTGCGGCAATGGTCGGGCCTGAAATGCCTGTGTTATTGACTAAAATATCAATACCGCCAAGTTTCTGAGTTGCTTGGCTAAACATCAGCTTAATTTGCTCATGATTAGCCAAATCACATGTGTAGATATGCAGCTTTGGATAGTCTTTCTGAAACTGTTCTAAACTTTTAGCACTAATATCACAAACGAAAACTTCATCGTTATTGTTTAAAAATGCTTCGGCAATGCATCGTCCAATCCCTGAACCACCTGCACTAATCAATACTTTTCTGGTCATGTTCATTCCTTTGTTATTATCTTTTTAAATTATTTACCTTGATAAGATGGTTTACGCTTCTCGATAAAAGCTTGAACACCTTCATTTTTATCTTCGGTAGAAAACAGTAACTGGAATGCTTTTCGTTCTAACGTTAAGCCTGCATTTAATGGAACGTCTTCGCTCATCAGCGCAACTTCTTTAATTTGTTGCAGGGCAATAGGAGGCATTTTTGCGAGGCTTTGCGCCATTTGGATGGCAGTTGGAATCGTCTGGTCGTCTTCTGTGACTTGTGAAACAAGACCAATGATATAAGCTTCTTCGGCTTTCACCATGGCACCTGTCATAATCATGCGCATGGCATGAAATTTACCAACCGCACGGAACAAACGTTGTGTGCCACCAGCACCCGGCATTAACCCGACTTTAATTTCTGGTTGACCAAAAGTCGCACCTTTACCCGCAATAATAATGTCAGCATGCATTGCCAATTCACATCCGCCACCCAATGCATAACCATTTACAGCAGCAATCACAGGTTTAGGACACTGGGCAATTGCGTTCCAATAACGTTCGGTATGACGCAATAGCATTTCTGTTGAAGTTGCGGTTGCCATTTCTTTTAAATCTGCACCTGCGGCAAAGACTTCTTCACCACCTGTGAGCACAACTGCATTGATGTCATCGTTAAAACTTAATTCGGTAAAAGCTTGTGCTAATTGTTTGCGAACTTCTGTATTGAGTGCATTTTTAGCTTCAGGTCTGTTTATTTTTACAATCGCTATTTTTTGAATAGAAAAGTCGATTTCTACGAAATTGTTCCCTGTTATTCCACTCATTTTTGAATTCCTTGTTTCGCATATCAAAACTATATTCCTTTTATGATGCTTATTTTGGAATTTATTTCAAGTCTTATTTGGTTGGATAGAGCTATTAAAAGCTTAATTGAATTATAAGTCTTTGATATTTCGTGGTGACTCATTTTTAAATTTCGTTTAACGAAATTAATTTTCAAAAAAGCTTGAAATTTATATTTTCGTTCTCGTACTATGAAACACATCCGCAGTAAACAAGATTTAAAACATGGTATCCAGACAAGCTGGAGATGGCGGGTGGGTACGATGGAAATACATAAAAAGGGAGATCACAGATGATCCGTGATGAAGGGATGTTGGAGCAATTACTTTCAACAATTCGAGATTTTGTAAAAAATGAATTGATCCCTCGTGAAAACGAAGTGGTAGAGAAAGATAAAATTCCGGATGACATTGTGCAGCAAATGCGTGAGCTAGGTTTGTTCGGCCTCACAATTCCCGAAGAATATGGTGGCCTAGGCATCACCATGGAAGAAGAAGTCAGAGTTGCATTTGAACTTGGGCAAACTTCACCAGCTTTTCGTTCTTTAATTGGTACTAATAATGGTATTGGCTCAAGTGCAATTTTGATTGATGGCACAGAAGAGCAAAAGCAAAAATATTTACCGCGTTATGCAAGTGGCGAAATTATTGGTTCATTTTGTTTAACTGAGCCTGAATCTGGTTCTGATGCTGCATCTTTAAAAACCAGTGCAGTAAAAGATGGCGATTTTTATGTATTAAACGGCACCAAACGTTTTATTACCAATGCACCTCATGCTGCAACTTTCACTGTAATGGCTCGAACGAATCCTGAAATTAAAGGGTCTGGTGGCATTTCAGCTTTTTTAGTTGAAGCGAATACACCGGGCGTTACATTGGGAAAAATTGACCAAAAAATGGGGCAAAAGGGTTCACATACGTGCGACGTGATTTTTGATAACTGCCGTGTGCCTGCCTCTGCACTCATTGGTGGTGTGGAAGGTGTGGGTTTTAAAACGGCGATGAAAGTGCTTGATAAAGGGCGTTTACACATTGGCGCATATAGCGTGGGTGTTGCTGAACGCATGTTAAATGACGCACTTCATTATGCAATTGAGCGCAAACAGTTTGGTCAGCCTATTGCTAATTTTCAGCTTATTCAAGCGATGCTCGCCGACTCAAAAGCCGAGATTTATGCAGCTAAATGTATGGTTTTAGATGCAGCCCGTCGCCGTGATAATGGTGAAAACATTAGTACAGAAGCATCGTGCGCCAAAATGTTTGCAACCGAAATGTGCGGACGCGTTGCTGATCGCTGTGTACAAATTCACGGTGGTGCAGGTTACATCAGTGAATATGCCATTGAGCGTTTTTATCGCGATGTCCGTTTGTTCCGTTTATATGAAGGAACCACGCAAGTTCAACAAATTATTATTGCCAAAAACATGATTAGGGAAGCTACTACCTAATAAAAAACAAATGCCATGAGGCATTGGATGCCTCATGTTCCTTCTGAGGATATGAACATGACAACAGAAACAGTTGCACAAAATACGGCTAGCAGTGAAGCTATCCAGACACCAAAAAAAATTTGGATTACCGCATTTATATTCGCTTTTTTAACATTGTTATGTGATGGGGCAGACTTAGGTTTTTTGGCATTGAGCCTGACCAGTCTTAAAACAGAATTTCATTTAACTGGCCTTCAAGCCGGAACATTAGGTAGCTTAACACTTTTAGGTTCAGCAATTGGTGGCCTGATTGGTGGTTGGGCTTGTGACCGTTTTGGACGGGTCCGCATTATTGTGTTCTTTATTGCTTATTCTTCAGTTTTAACCAGCGCACTGGGTTTTACTGATTCTTATATGCAATTTGCAGTTTTAAGAACTTTTGGAGCGATGGGTTTAGGTGCGCTCTATATTGCTTGTAATATTTTAATGTCAGAAATGGTGCCAACCAAACATCGCTCGACTGTTTTGGCGACTCTCATGACAGGTTATACCTTGGGTTCTTTGCTCGCCACCTTATTGGCAGGACATATTATTCCTGAACATGGCTGGCGTTTCTTATACTGGATTGCAATTACACCTGTGGTGTTGTCAATTTTGATGCACTTTTGTGTACCTGAACCTGAATCATGGAAAAAAGCGCGTCAATTAAAAGCGTTAGAAGTCGCTCAAAGTAGCCAGCCTAAAAAACGTCAAAACCCATATCTTGAAATTTTAAGAGATAAGAAACATGGCACCATGTTTGTGCTGTGGATTATCAGTACTGGTGCATTGCAGTTTGGTTATTACGGCGTAAGTAACTGGTTACCCGCTTATTTAGAGTCAGATCTTGGCATCAAGTTTAAAGAAATGGCCATGTATATGGTCGGTACTTTCCTGATTATGATGTTTGCCAAAGTGATTGCAGGGATTGTTGCAGATAAATTGGGGCGCCGTGCCGTATTTGCATTTGGAACCATTGGTACAGCACTGTTTATTCCGGTCATTGTCTATTTAAATACACCAACCAACATTTTATGGATGATGCTGTTCTTCGGTTTCCTTTACGGTATTCCATACGCAATTAATGCTACCTATATGACAGAAAGTTTCCCGACTTCAATTCGAGGTTCGGCAGTGGGTGGAGCCTATAACATTGGTAAAGTTCTTTCGATTTTCTCTCCATTAACAATTGGTTATCTATCTCAAAACGGTTCTATTGGCTTAGGGCTTTTGGTGATGGCTGCTGCGTACTTTATCTGTGGCGTGATTCCATTGTTATTTATTAAAGACCGACTATTTAACCCGCAAAAGGCAGAGTGACAGATCAATCTGTCACCTTAAATTAAGGATGAAAAGGGACAAGTGAGATGATAAATAAAATCACCAGTGACATTGAACCGATTTTAAAAGCGATTCCTGATGGAGCAACCATCATGACAGGCGGGTTTGGTGTGACGGGGCAACCTGCTGAATTAATTGAGGCCTTAATTGATTTAGGAAAAAAAGAACTCACCATTATAAATAATAATGCGGCTTCTGGTGATCGTGGTTTAACAAATCTGATTATTGCGGGTTGTGTTAAAAAAATGATTTGTTCATTTCCGAAATCTGCGGGATCAACTGTTTTTCAAGACTTATATCGAGCGGGAAAAATCGAGTTAGAACTGGTTCCACAAGGGAATTTGGCTTGTCGTATTCAGGCCGCAGGAGCAGGGTTAGGCGCTATTTTTACGCCGACTGGTTATGGCACCAAAGTTGCCGAGGGCAAAGAAACCCGAACCATTAATGGTAAAAACTATGTACTTGAATATCCACTTGAAGCTGACTTTGCATTGATTTATGCCGATAAAGCAGATCGTTGGGGCAATTTAACTTACCGTAAAGCAGCCCGTAATTTTGGGCCAATTATGGCAAAAGCCGCCAAGACCACGATTGTTCAAGTGAATGACACCGTAGAGCTAGGAACGCTTGACCCTGAGTGCATTATTACACCGGGAATTTTTGTTCAGCACGTTGTAAAAGTAGGAGATATCTAATGTCAGTTCAAAAGCGTTCTCGTGAAGATATTGCCAAACTCATTGCCAATGACATTCCTGAAGGTTCCTATGTTAATTTAGGGATTGGCTTACCGACCAACGTTGCTAAATTTTTGCCAAAAGACAAAGAAATCTTTTTACATTCGGAAAACGGTGTCTTGGCTTTTGGTCCTCCGCCGCAACCTGGCGAAGAAGACCAAGATTTAGTTAATGCCGGAAAAGAACTTGTCTCTTTGTTAGACGGTGGATGCTTTATGCATCATGGTGACTCGTTTGACATTATGCGTGGTGGCCATCTGGACATTTGTGTGATTGGTGCATTCCAAGTTGCTGTAAACGGTGATTTGGCAAATTGGCATACCGGCAAAGCAGACGATGTACCAGCAGTAGGCGGCGCCATGGATTTGGCGGTCGGTGCTAAAACCATTTATGTCTATATGGAACATGTCACGAAAAAAGGTGAGCCTAAAATTGTAAAGGAAATTACATATCCAATGACGGGTGAGCAGTGTGTAGATCGTATTTATACAGATTTATGCATTATTGAACTCAAAGACCAAAAAGCTTATGTCACGGAAATGGTCAAAGGCTTAAGTTTCGAAGAATTACAGGCAGTCACAGACTGTGAATTGATAGATGCACGTGTAGCCTAAATTACACATGGAAAAACGCTTCTTTAAGGATTAAAAGATGAAAAAATTAATTTTAGCTGCAGCTTGCGCTGCGGCTTCAGGGACTATTTTTGCAAATTCTTCAGATACCACAGAACAAAGAATTAATTTGCTAGAAACCGAGCTGCAAAAATTAAAAGCAGAACTTGCAGCTCAAAAACAAACTCAAAATAATTTACAAGTCAAACAGGTAAAGATTGAAGAGAACATTGAAAAAACTAAAGCGACTGTAACAGAGAAGCCTGTTGCTCCCTCATGGGTGACGTGGACCGATAATGTAAAGGTTTACGGTATTGCCCGTATTGATGCGGCGGTCGATTTTAAATCATCACCAGACTCGGGCGGTAGAACGACCAGCAGTTTGTACCGAACACCTTTTGAAAGTGAAAAACGTTCAAACCATGCACGTTCCGATGCCATGATTAATGCAAGCCGACTCGGTGTTTATTTTAATAGTCCAAATAAAGCAGTGACTGGAAATATTGAAGCCGATTTCTTTGATAGCTCTAACATGGGAACGGGAGATGGTAAATTCCGTATCCGTCATGCTTTTTTTACCTATAAAGACTGGACCTTTGGCCAAACATGGTCACTCATGTCTAACATGGAAACTCGTACCGAAGCTGTCGATTACACCCAATTTGTGGGAACCTCTTATACGCGGACTCCTCAAATTCGCTATGACTGGAAAATCGATGCCAATAATGATTTAAAAGTAGCTTTGGAATATACAGGTTCGAGAGTCTCGGCATTTCCAACTTTAACGGGTCGCTATACCTTTAAAAAAGGTCCTTTAACAGCACTTGCGCAAGGCTTTATTAATGAAAAGTCTACAGATGTCGCAACTGCCACGGTGAAGAAAGTAAGTTGGGGTGCAGGAGGCGGCTTAAAATATCAACTCACGCCACAACAATCGGTGCAGGCAAATTATCAATATATTGTCGGCGATCAAAAATTTATGCCGTACACCACCCAAAGTGGATTGGCAAATTCAGCAAGTTTAAATGCCGCGGGTGATTTCTCTTTAAACGAAGACAAAACAGATTTGCTTATGAATAAGTTGAATAGCATCAATATTGGTTATTCATATAAATTTAATGAGCAATGGCGTGCAAACTTATCGGCTTCAATGTTTGATTATGATGACGACACGGCTTATGCCAAACTCAACCCAGATGCCAATAAACGCTTAACGGACTACGCAGCTAACGTCTTTTATTCACCAATTGAGCAAATGGATATTGGTATGGAATATCATCAAGGCAAACGAGAAGTGTTTGATGGCAGAACCGCTGATGTATCACGTGTAAACTTTGTATCGATGTATAAATTCTAAAATGGGGCGTAATTAAAAATGGAAAAAATAGTTGGGCCCAATGCAGAAAATATACTGTCAAAAAGCTTTATTTTTATCATGGCAATGACATGTGGAATTTGTGCGGGTTCAAACTATTATAACCAGCCCTTAATCTATTCAATTGCTGAAGCATTAAAAGTCAATGCTGATCAAGTTGCTTTAACAATTGTGATTAGCCAACTGTCATATGCAGTTGGCCTTTTTATATTGGTTCCCCTAGGCGACTTTTTTGAAAAGCGCAGTTATATTTGCTTGCTCATGTGCTGTACGGGGCTTGCACAAGTAGGGCTATCCTTAAGTCAAACCTTGCCAGCTTTATATGGCTTTACCTTTTTAGCCACATTCTTTTCAATTGCGACTCAAGTTTTAGTTCCTTTCGCCGCAGGTTTAGCCAGCCCGAAAAAAAGCCCTCAAGTTGTAGGTACTCTCATGAGTGGTTTGTTTTTGGGAATATTATTGGCGCGCTCTATTGCAGGCTTACTTTCTACAGTTTGGTCTTGGCATGCGGTTTATTTAATTAGCGGAATTGTCATTTTAGTGTTTGCTTGGGTCATGTGGGTGAAGTTGCCAATTGCGCGTAAGTCTCACCAACTCAGTATTCTACAGATTTATGGTTCACTCTTTTCATTAGCTGTTCATCAGCCTCATTTACTACGCCGTGGTTTTGCAGGGGGAATTGGCTTTGGAATTTTAGCCCTCATTTTTACTACTATGACTTTTATTTTGGCGAATGAGCCTTATCACTTTAATGATTTCCAGATTGGCTTATTTGGAATTGTTGGCTTGGCAGGCGTATTTGCGACCCCATGGGCAGGTAAGAAAATTGCAGCAGGACTTGAAAATAAAATTGCGGTAATTTGCATGGGGCTATTAATAAGTGCATGGATACCACTATTTTTTGCGCAGCAGTCTTTGGTGGCCTACGCTGTAGGGGTTGTTATGGCTTATTTCGGTTTGTCAGCATTTCATGTTTTGAACCAAAATCTGGTCTACCGAATTTCTGCCGAGGCGCGTTCCCGTATTAATTCAATTTATATGACTCTATATTTTGGTGGAGCTGCCTTGGGTTCTTTTATTGCAGTGTATGCTTGGAAAGATTGGGGATGGGAGGCGTGTGCTGCTTTAGGTTTAGCGATGGCAATGTTAAGTTTCATGATTGATCGCTTAGATTTTTATGAAATGGGCAAGATTACAAAGCAAGAAAAAGCTCCATAAACAGGAGCTTTAAAATTTTATTATTTGCGAATAATCATTAAGGTTGCTGAGGCAAATGCATAGACTTTGCCGTTTTCATCTACGATTTTACCTTCGGTACTAATAATATTACGGCCCGCATTAATCAACTCGGCTGTCGCATAGTAAGATGTATCAACCTGCATGGGGCGGATCATTTTTACATTTAAATCAATAGTTCCATAGCCAACGCCATGTTCAAGTAAAGTGTGAGCTGCGCTGCCAGTTGCTGTATCTAAAGCTGTGGCACAAAAGCCGCCGTGTACACCGCCTTGTATATTTCTATGTTCTTTGCGAGGAGTAACTTTATAAGTTGCTTTACCTTCGGATACTTCAACGAGTTCCATCGGTATGGTGTGAGCCATAGGTGATGGAGAAACTTCACCATTTTTTAAAGCGGTTAAAAACTCAAGACCTGTGTATTTCGGGCTTTCCATAAATCGTCCTTGGATGATTAAGCAGTCTAATCAAGATACTATAAATTGATTTTTTACGGAATAAAATTTTGCAATACAAAATATAAATTTATTCTAGTTAAACGGAACTAATTACTTTCTATCTTATATTTGTATTTAAAAACATATCTTTATGTTTTATCTCTATAGCTAAATTACGATAATTTTATTAAATTGGTGAAAATATATTTTGTTATAAGAAATTTTTTGATATTTTGGTGAGATTGAAACAATAAAAGTCCATTTTAAGGAAAAATCATATCTGCCCATGACACAGGCAGTAAGGTGAAAGGAAAAAAAATATGCCTTTATACAAAGCTCCATTACGCGATATGCAATTTGTGCTGCATGAAATGCTTCAAACAGAACAGAACTATCAAGGTTTAAGCAAATATCAGGAAAGCGTAAATCGAGAATTAATTGATCAATACTTAGAGGCAGCAGCAGATTTTTGTGAAAATGAATTGGCGCCCATAAATCAAAATGGGGATCAGGAAGGGTGCCATTTAAATCAAGGCGTAGTCACAACCCCGAAAGGTTTTAAAGAAGCCTACCAAAAATATGCTGAGCTTGGATTTACCTCTTTAACCGCCGACACTGAATATGGTGGGCAAGGCTTGCCGACATTGCTGCGAATTGCTATTTCTGAAATGTTATGTGGTTCTAATTGGGCTTGGGCTATGTATCCGGGTTTATCTCATGGTGCAATGAGAACCATTGAACATCATGGTACTGAACAACAAAAACAGAAGTTTTTAACTAAACTCATTAGCGGTATCTGGACGGGAACGATGTGTTTAACTGAATCACATGCGGGTTCGGATCTTGGATTAATTAGAACTAAAGCAGAACCAAATCCGGACGGTAGTTACTCAATTACGGGTGAAAAGATTTTTATCTCGGCAGGTGAGCATGATCTTTCTGAAAATATTATTCATATTGTTTTAGCCCGTTTGCCTCAGGCACCCGCAGGGACTAAAGGGATTTCTTTATTTATTGTGCCTAAATTTAATGTAGATGATGAAGGTAATTTAGAAGACCGTAATAAAGTCGTGTGTAGCGCAATTGAACATAAAATGGGTATTCATGGTAATGCCACCTGTGTTCTTAATTTTGATGGCGCAAAAGGTTATTTGATTGGCCCGGAAAATCGCGGGCTCAATTGTATGTTTACCTTTATGAATACCGCACGCATTGGAACGGCAGTACAAGGGCTTGCTGCTTCTGAAATTTCATTTCAAGGCGCATTAAGTTATGCCAAAGAGCGACTCGCCATGCGATCGTTATCTGGTCCTAAATATCCTGACAAAAATGCCGATCCAATTATTGTCCATCCAGCTGTACGCTCGATGCTAATGACACAAAAAGCTTTTTCTGAAGGTGGTCGTGCACTGGCTTATTTTCTGGCTCAGCATGTTGATATTGTAGAAAGTTCAAATGATCAGGAACAGCAAAAACACTCTGATGAATTACTGGCTTTTTTAACGCCAATTGCCAAAGCTTTTTTAACAGAATCAGGCAATGAATCTGCAAAGCATGGCGTTCAAGTATTTGGCGGCCACGGCTTTATTGTTGAGCATGGCATGGAGCAAATTGTACGTGATGCGCGTATCTCAACATTGTATGAAGGAACAACCGAGATTCAGTCTCTAGATCTGCTTGCACGTAAAGTTCTCAAGTCGGAAGGCAAACTTTTAAAGAACATGACTGATTTAATTAATCAGTTTATTAGCCAGCACCAATCCAATGAAGTGCTGAAACCTTATCTAGAAAAATTAGCTGAGCTTAAGCAACAATGGTTGTCACTGACCAAATCGATTGCAGAGAAAGCGAAGCACAACCCTGAAGAAGTTGGCGCAGCTTCGGTAGATTATCTTTATTTTTCTAGTTACGTGGTGTTCGCTTATTTATGGGCGCGAATGGCACAAGTTGCCCATGAAAAATTAGAATCAGGTACACAAGAGCAAGCTTTTTATAAAGCGAAGTTAACAACAGCTAAGTTTTTCTATCAAAAACTTTTACATCGTACGCAAAGTCATGCTGCTTCTATTGAGTCTGGCGCAGAATCAGTGATGGAACTTGATCAAGATGCTTTTGCATTTTAGTGAATAGTCATTTTTAGAATCACTCGGTAAGATTTATATATTGAATTTTACCGAGTGATTAAATTTGTAATTTTAGACTCATCAGTTTTTGGTAGGAAAAACCAGTTGAGTCAAAGAAATAGAGGGTTAACATAAGCATTAAAACGTGAATTTTCATCAAATATTGATGTTGGACAAGGACTAAGGAAAGAAAATCATGAATGCTTATTATCAATTACTGAATAGAACAATTGGTCCTCAAGGTGAAGTTATTGCTCATTATTGCTCAACTGTTCATGCACAAGGAGCTTGGAATCCTCATGAACAGCACATGGCACCTGCAAGTGGTGTCATCGCAGCAGAGTTAGAGCAATTTTCACCACGACAAGATATGCGAATTGCTCGAATTAGTTTTGATATTTTTGGATTAATTGCATTTGGTGAGTTTACGATTAAGACGCATGTGATTCGTGCGGGTAAAACCATTGAACTGATTGAAGCTGAAATGCAAGCACAAGGTAAAACCTGCATTGTGGCTAGAGCATGGCGCATGTGTATTCAAGATAGTTCCGATATTGCTGGGCTTGAAGATCAGCCCATTCATCATCACGATACCTTTACAGAATGGACGGGTATGAAAAGATGGCCGGGTGGTTTTATTCAAACGCTAGTGACTAAAACTGATGATCAGCACCGTGCGGGCAAAGGTATTGTTTGGCTCAATAATGATAAAGAAATCGTGGAAGGGCTGCCGACGACAGATTTTGCACATTTGATTGGCATGATAGATACCGCAAACGGAATTGTACCCAGACAAGAAGGTGAATTTACGTGGGGCTTTCCAAATCTTGATTTGCAAATCCACATGCACCGTTATCCAAAAGGTCAATGGCTAGGTTTGGAAACTGTTCAGCAATATGGCTCAGATGGTATTGGTTTAACCAGTGCAGTTTTACATGATGTGTATGGTCCATTTGGTCGAAGTGAACAGATTTTAACGTTACGTAAAATGACTAAATAAATTTTTGAGCCAATAAAAAAGTCATCTCTAAGGATGACTTTTTTATTTTGAGATTTAATTTTTAGTTACGGACTTTGAGCAATGTTGGTGTAAGTTCATCCCAACGTTGTTTTGCAGCATCCATTGCTTTCATTTTAATATGACCATAACCACGAACTTCTGCTGGTAATTTTGCAATTTGCTCAGCGACTGCCAGGTTATGATTGTCTGGTGCTTCAACGAGTGCTTCAACAAATGCGATGTAACGGTCACGCCACGCTTGTTCATGTTGACGTTCTTCTTGACGCGCAAATGGGTCAAGGAAAGTTTCACGAAGCCATTGTAAGCGCGCAAGCATCATCATTGGGAAGCGCATCCAGTAACCAAACGCACGTTTACGAACATTTTTCAGACCACCGAGTAACGCTGGTGGAGCAAGGTGATACGTTAAACGTAAGCCTTTACCGAATTGGGTTTCAATCGATTCTTTGAAGCTCTTACCTGTTAACAGACGTGCAACTTCATATTCATCTTTATAAGCCATAACTCTATAAAGCTGAGTCGCAATCGTACCCGTTAACTCTTCTGGTAGTTTTTTAGCGGCCAATTCTACAAGCGTACGGTATTTAGCTGCATAAGCTTCATTCCAGTAGTCTGTTAAACGAGCAGAACGATCTTCAACAAGTTCAGCCAAAGTTTGCGGAGTTTTAGTTTTTGGCATTGCCGCAACTAAGCGTGCAGCTAAAGTTGGGTCACTTGCAAGATGACAACCCACACGGAAAGCTTCGAGGTTCTTTTCAACAGCAGTACCATTTAAGCGAATTGCTTTTTCAATGCTTTCACGCAGTAATGGAATACGTCCAGATTGCCATGCCATACCGAGTAATAACTGGTTGGTATAGATTGAATCACCTAAGAGCTGAGTTGCAATTCGAGCCGCTGGCAGAGAAACCAGTTGACCTTGACGAACACGACCACGAAGACGATCAATTAAATCGCTAATAGGCGCATACCAGTCACGAGATTTAATAAACTCAGAAGTAGGAGTGCTGTCTTCATTCACAATAACCAAAGCATCATCTTTTAAGCGAGATAAAGCAGCGCTACCACCAGCGACGACGGCATCGGCACCAATCAATAATTCACATTGACCTGCTGGAATTTTAGTAGAAGAAATTTGCTCATCACTTGCTGCAAGTTGAACGTATGAATAAACCGTACCACCTTTTTGAGCAAGACCTGCCATGTCCATAACACGAGTTGCTTTGCCTTCTAGGTGAGCTGCCATACCAAGGAGTGCACCAATAGTCACAACACCCGTACCACCAATACCGCCGACCATAATACGACTTGGCACGTCATATAACTGAGGAATGATTGGGGATGTTGGCCAGCCTGCGCCAATGCCTTCAAATTTAGCTGGACGTTTCATATCACGTGTATGAACAGTCACAAAACTTGGGCAGAAACCTTCAGCACAAGTGAAGTCTTTATTACAGCTACTTTGGTTAATTTGACGTTTAGTACCTAAGGCAGTCTCTACTGGTTCGATAGATAAACAGTTTGATTTTTTCGAACAGTCGCCACAGCCTTCACAAATATCACTGTTAATGTATAAACGCTCAGCTGGGTCAGGGTAGACATCGCGTTTACGGCGACGGCGTTTTTCACTGGCACAGGTTTGTACATAAATTAAAGCGGTTACACCTGTAACTTCACGGAGCTCGCGTTGAACTGTATCGAGTTCATTACGGTGGCGAATTTCTACACCCGGTGCAATGCCATCTTCTTCGTTTAATAATTTAACTTCATCCGTCACGATGACTTGTTTTTTAATCCCTTCAGCAGCAAGCTGACGAGTTAACTGTGCAACGCTTAAATGTCCATCTACATGCTGACCGCCTGTCATAGCGACTGCATCGTTGTAGAGGATTTTGTAGGTGATATTAGTTTTTGCAGCGATAGATTGGCGAATTGCTAAGTAACCAGAGTGGAAGTAAGTTCCGTCACCAAGGTTGGCAAAAATATGTTTTTCATTGGTAAATGGTGATGCACCCACCCAACTTACACCTTCACCGCCCATTTGAGAGAACGTTTCAGTACCGCGGTCAAGTGAAACGGCAATATAGTGACAACCGATACCGCCTAATGCACGGCTACCTTCAGGAACTACGGTTGAAGAGTTATGAGGGCAACCACTACAGAAATAAGGTTTACGTTCTGCAAGATCAATAACACGTTTTGATTCTTGCTCTGCTTTTAGCAGTAAATCGATTCTGCTTTGAATTTGTGTTTTTAAGCTTTCTGGAATATCGAGTTTTAAGAAGCGAGCAGCCAGCATTTTTGCAATAGGTTCAGGCTGATACTCATAGTGACCAATGAGCGGTGCTTCTTCAATAGAAGTACTCCATTCGCCTTTGCCGTCAGTTGCTTTACCAATCACACGAGGACGTTTGTCATCAGGCAGTGAGTACAGCTCATCTTTAATTTGTGTTTCAATAATTGGACGTTTTTCTTCAATAACAATCAGCTCTTGTAAACCTTCGGCAAATTCACGAACACCTTGAGGTTCTAAAGGCCAAATCAATCCAACTTGATAAACACGTAGCCCAAGCTGTTGGGCAGTTTCATCTTCAATACCTAAAATGCGTAAGGCTTCAATCGTATCTAAATAACCTTTACCACTTGCGGCAATACCGACACGGGCATTTTCACAAGGCCATGTAACGGTGTTGATTTTGTTGGCACGGGCATAGGCCAAAACAGCAGGTAAGCGATATTTATAAAGACGTTCTTCTTGTTGGATACCGTGGTCTGGCCAACGAATATTAACGCCGTCGGCAGGGAAATTAATATCTTCAGGTATAACCGGAGTAACACGGTCTAGGTCGACATGAACAGAAGCAGAGGTTTCTACAATTTCACTGACGAGCTTCATTGAAGACCAAAGGCCAGAAAAACGTGAAACTGCAATGGCGTGAACACCAAAGTCTAAAATTTGTTGAACGGATGTTGGGTAGAAAATTGGAATGCCACAACCAATCATGACATGTTCAGACTGGTGAGGAATTGTAGAAGATTTACATGAGTGGTCATCACCAAATAAAGCAACGACACCACCACGTTCAGAGGTACCAGCTAAGTTAGCATGGCGGAGTACATCGCCTGAACGGTCAACACCCGGGCCTTTACCATACCACCATGAAGACACTCCATCATATTTGCCTTGGCCTGAAAGGTTAACTTGTTGGGTACCCCAAATTGCGGTAGCAGCCAAGTCTTCGTTTACACCAGGTTGAAATACAACATTATGGGATTTAAGTAATCCTTGAACTTGCCAAAGGAAACTATCATAGTTACCAACAGGAGAACCGCGATAACCAGAAATAAAACCAGCAGTATGATAACCATTCATCGCGTCACGGCGAGTTTGGGCAAGAGGCAACCGAACAAGTGCCTGAATGCCGGTCATATATGCTGTACCGTTATCACTTACATATTTATCTTCAAGTGACACATCCTTTGTTGCAATAATATTTGGAGTGACTTTTGTAGCTATATTCATTTATATCTCCTTAGAATTTTTAGTAGCTCGGACTACTTTCTTTTTTCAACATCCAGTTGAATATTTGGAGCAAGTGACATACGAAATAAAAAAAGATCGGTTCCTCTTCTTAAAAAGAATTAGTGCCAATGTATGTACATTTAGTCATTGTGGTTGAACTAAACTGGTGCAACAATCCGTAATTTAGGAAAACATATTTACGTTATGCGCAAAAATCTCGATGGTGGACTATTGCATGCAATGCATGCATTCCTGAAAGTGATTGATAGCGGGAGTTTCACAGCAGCAGCTGAGCAGATGGATCTGACCACAGCACAGGTTTCACGTCTTATCAGCGAGCTAGAAACACGCTTAGGTACAAAATTAATACAACGCTCAACGCGCCAGCAGGCACTGACCGATATTGGTGCGACTTATGCAGAGCGCTGTCGCCAAGTCATTTCAATGGTGGATGAAGCAGAATCAGAAGTAACAGGAACGGCATCTAAACCCAAAGGACGTTTACGTGTATTAAGCATGGGAAGCTTTGGGCATCATTATGTTTTTCCAGTAATGGCCGAGTTTTGTAAGCATTATCCTGAACTAACCGTGGAATATACGACTTCACAATACGTTCCAGACCTATTGGCAAAAGGGGTCGATGTCAGTCTGTATCTCACTGAATCATTAACTGACTCTCGGTTTGTTGCACGCAGAATTGGCACTATTTTTTCTGTTTTATGTGCTTCACCTGCGTATTTAGAAAAACATGGAGTACCTAAGTCCCCAGAAGAATTAAAAAACCATGCCTGTTTACGCTTAGTAAACCCGTCTATTACACCAGATTGGCACTTGTTAAATGCAAAGGGTGAGTCTTACCAGATTGATACTGGCGGGCAACTTATTGCAGATAACCCAGAGTTATTGTTAGATGTGGTGCAACAAGATATGGGCGTGGCGTTATTGCCGATGTTTTCAGCTTTAGATGCGGTTCAGAATGGAAGATTATGTCATATCTTGCCAGAGTGGCGTTCGCCCGATATCGGGGTTTATACCTTATTGCCTTCACGCCATTTTATCGATGCCAAAACACGTGCATGGTTAGATTGGGTGGAAGAATATATTTCTCCAAGAATTGAAATGGATGCATCTTATTTTTATAAATAATGAGATAAATTTTTTAAGGATTAAGCTAGAAAAGGGATGAAAAATAATACGGATTAGAATAAAAAGAGGGTAGAGAATGCTTCTGTTGAGAGAGGCAGTTGATACAGAGATAAATAATAGATTTTAAAAAAATTGCATGAGGGATTTAGTCCCAATTCCTGAACGAAATGAGATAAAGATGAGACATGATGATCTGGTACTCCGCCTAATATTAAGCCTTATACCAGATGCTGAGCTATTTTAATTTATAACTATGCACATTGGGTTTGCCAATAAGCATTTGCATAATTCGACAAGCTTTTTCGGTTTAATACATTGCTAATATTTTGGCTGGCTTGCATCAGTTTCTCTAAGTCAATGCCAGTTTCAAAGCCCATGTGTGACAGCAAATAAAACAGATCTTCGGTCGATACATTACCCGAGGCACCTTTGGCATAAGGACAACCGCCAAGACCTGCAAGGGATGAATCAAAAACACGAATGCCTTGCTGTAAAGACTGGTAAATATTGGCAATTGCCATGCCGTAGGTATTGTGGAAATGCCCAGCCAAAACCTTGCTGTCCAGTTCAGCGAGGCATGCTTGCCAAACCTTTTGAACGCGATCTGGTGTTGCTGTGCCAATGGTTTCACCTAAAGACACTTCATAGCACCCCATGTCATAGAGTCGTTTAACAACTTTTACGACTTGCTCAGGGGCAATTGCGCCTTCATAGGGACAATCGACAATACAAGAGACATAACCGCGTACACGGATGTTATGTGCTTTTGCAGCGCTCATGACATCGCTAAATTTTTCAAAGCTTTCGTCAATAGAGCAGTTAATATTTTTACGAGTAAAACTCTCAGAAGCTGCGGTAAACACCGCAACTTCTTTGCATCCTACTGCTTGAGCAGTTTCAAAGCCTTTGATATTGGGGGTGAGCAAGCTAAATTGCACATCTGTGGTCTGGGGTAACAGCTTAAACAGCTCGTCACTTTGAGCCATTTGCGGTACCCACTTTGCCGAAACGCATGAACCGACTTCAATTGATTTCAGACCTGCATTAATCAGGTCATTAATGAAGTTTAAACGCTGTTCGACGGTTAAAGCCTGCTTTTCGTTTTGGAGACCATCTCTGGGACCGACCTCCACGATTTTGACAAACTCACTCATGCAACTTCCTCCTGAGCAGGCTGAAATTCCACAAGCTCATCGCCAGCTTTGACTTGATCACCGACTTGGAAATAGGAATCTACAATCACCCCATCTTTAGGGGCACGAATGGTGTATTCCATTTTCATTGCTTCAAGGGTCATTAAAATATCGTCTTTTTTAACGCTATGATTTGCACTCACCAAAACTTGAGTGACCACACCCGGCATTGGTGCTTTTAAGTGACCTTCATCGGCTTGGCTATCTGCTTGATTGAAGTCTTGGCGAATATAAGCAAACTTATAACTTTGTCCATTTTGGAACAAGGTAATGCCTTGCTGACTTTGGTTAAAAGACAGCTTTTGCTGAGTTCCACCAATTTGAACAGACGCCGTATGCGCATCAATCAATTGACCAGAAATCGGGTAGCTTTGACCGTTATATTCTGCGGTGAAGCCACCTTCATTTGAGGCAAACTTGATTTGAATATTTTGGTTTAAATAATTCAGTTTAATAGTGTGCTGATAAGCAATATTTAAACGCCATAGAGGTTGAGCTTGCCAAAGCTGTTTTTGGCTTGAGCTGTTGTTATTAAGTTTACTTAAAAACTCAATAAATGCCGCTGCTACCACTAGTTCTGGTTTAATTTCTTCAGGACTAAACAAGAAGTTTTGTTCACGTTGAATCAAGTTAGTATCAAGCTTGGCTTGTTTAAACGATTCGCTACGAACAATTTTTTCAAGGAAAGCAATATTGTTGCCTAAACCATCGACATGGAATTGGCTTAAAGCGTGTTGCATTTGAATGAGCGCAGCTTCACGGTTTTTACCCCATACGATCAGTTTGGCAATCATTGGGTCGTAATACGTCGTGATTTCATCGCCTTCAACAATACCGCTGTCTACACGTACATATTGGTTTTGAGTTGGGTAACGTAAATAGTCAATTTTTCCGATTGCAGGTAAAAAGCCTTTTTCTGGTTCTTCGGCGTAAATACGTGCTTCGAGTGCATGTCCATGAATCTGCAATTCGTTTTGTAGTTTAGGCAATGGTTCGCCATAAGCCACACGAAGTTGCCATTCTACCAAGTCTTCACCTGTAATCATTTCAGTGACAGGGTGTTCGACTTGTAGACGGGTATTCATTTCCATGAAATACGCCGTACCATCTTGTTCCACAATAAACTCAACCGTACCAGCACCGACATAATTTACCGCACGTGCAGCATCAATTGCCGCTTGACGCATTGCATCGAGCTTCTCGCTTAGCATTTGTGGAGCAGGGGCTTCTTCTAATACTTTTTGGTGACGGCGTTGTACTGAACAATCACGCTCAAACAAATGCACATAGTTGCCATGTGTATCACCAAACACTTGCACTTCAATATGACGTGGTTGAATCACATAACGCTCAATTAAGACGTCATCATTGCCAAAGCTCGATTTAGCTTCACGTTTACACGAGGCTAAGGCATGCAGAAAGTCTTCACTGCGTTCAACCAGACTCATGCCTTTACCACCGCCGCCCGCACTGGCTTTAATTAAAACAGGATAGCCAATTCGGTCTGCTTGCTGTTTTAAAAAGTCAGCATCTTGGTTGGTTCCGTGATAACCCGGTGTTAAAGGAACACCTGCTTTTTCCATTAAAGCTTTAGAGGTCGCTTTTAAGCCCATCGCTAAAATGGCATCCACTGGTGGGCCAATAAAGCAAATGTTGTGTTGTTGACAAGCGAGTGCAAACTGATCATTTTCAGAAAGGAAGCCGTAGCCCGGGTGAACCGCTTGGCTGCCCGTATCAATCGCTGCTTGAATAATACGATCAACCTGTAAATAGCTTTGCGTTGCAGGGGACTGACCAATATAAACCGCTTCATCTGCAAGTTTGACATGTTGTGCGTTTGCGTCTGCATCGGAGTAAACGGCAACCGTTCTAATACCTAATTTTTTAGCTGTACGAATTACACGGCAGGCAATTTCGCCACGGTTCGCAATTAAAATCTTTTCAAACATGATGATCGTCCTTAATTGTTGTTATTCGAGTTAGAAACCCAAGCAGGCTGCTGTTTATTTAAAAAGGCACTCAGACCTTCTTTTGCCTCGCTACCTTGACGAACTTGAGCAATATGATGAGCTGTCTGTTGTAGCAAATCATTGCTCATAGTCTGGTTGCTCACCATTTGGATCAGTTGTTTTGAGGCCGCTTGAGCATGTGGGCCACCAAGTAATAGAGCATCAATAATTTCTTGAACTTTTTTATCTAAGTCTTCAGCATCTGCAACTTCGTGTGCCAAACCAATGTGTTTGGCTTCACGTGCTGAAATTCGCTCGGCAGTTAAGAAGTAACGAGAGGCTTGTCTTGCGCCAATTGCACGAATTACATAGGGACTAATGGTAGATGGAGCAAGCCCTAAACGAACCTCCGATGTTGCAAACTTGGCATCCGTGCTGGCAATGCAAATATCACATGCCGACGCCAAGCCCATACCGCCACCAAAGGCAATACCATGTACACGAGCAATAGTCGGTTGTTTTAGCGTTGCAAGTGCATCCAACATTTGCGCAAGTTTTAATGCATCTGCTTCATTTTCTGCTGAAGATGCTTGACCTGCCTGTTTCATCCAGTTGAGGTCGGCACCTGCTGAAAAGCTTTTGCCGCGACCTGCTAAAACCACAACGCGAATATCATTACGTGTATTGATTTGCTTAAAGCAAGCATGCAGCTCTTCAATGACTGTAGTATTGAATGCGTTGTGTAATTCAGGGCGGTTCAGCCAAACATAGGCAACCTGACCTTGTTGTTCGAGTTGTAAAAATTGATAGCTCATATACACCTCTTACATGCGGAACACGCCAAATTTGGTTGGCTGGATTGGGGCATTCATAGCAGCTGCAAGACTTAAACCAAGTACTTGGCGAGTTTGAGCTGGGTCGATTACACCGTCATCCCAAAGTCGGGCAGAAGCATAATACGGATGGCCTTGGCGCTCGTATTGTTCACGAATTGGTTGTTTAAATTCATCTTCTTGTTGAGCTGACCACTCGGCACCTTTTTGCTCAATCTGATCACGTTTTAAAGTTGACAGCACGCTTGCTGCTTGCTCGCCGCCCATCACTGAAATACGAGAGTTCGGCCATGTCCATAAAAAGCGTGGTGAATAAGCACGTCCGCACATCCCGTAGTTGCCTGCACCAAACGAACCGCCAATAATTAGGGTAAGTTTTGGTACATTTGCGGTTGCAACTGCCATAACCAATTTAGCGCCGTTTTTTGCAATCCCTTCATTTTCATACTGGCGACCAACCATAAAGCCCGTAATGTTTTGTAGGAATAACAATGGAATATTGCGCTGTGTACATAGCTCAATAAAGTGCGCACCTTTTTGTGCAGACTCGGAAAATAAAATCCCGTTATTGGCAATAATGCCGACTGGCATACCGTAGAGTGAAGCGAAACCAGTAATCAGTGTTGAACCAAAACGTGCTTTAAACTCATCAAAACGAGAGCCGTCTACAATACGGGCAATCACTTCACGCACATCAAAAGGTTTACGCGCATCACTTGGCACCACACCATACAGTTCCGATGCATCAAATAGCGGTTCATCAACTTGTTTATTTAAGTCGTTTGGCTTTTTATTTAAGTTCGCAACAATGTTCCGTGCAATCGCAATCGCATGTTCATCATTTTCAGCTAAATGGTCAGCCACACCCGAAAGACGTGTGTGAACATCACCACCGCCTAAATCTTCACTGCTGACGACTTCGCCAGTTGCAGCTTTTACCAGAGGAGGGCCACCTAAGAAAATCGTACCTTGATTACGTACAATGATGGTCTCATCAGACATGGCAGGAACATAAGCACCACCTGCGGTACAGCTACCCATCACTACAGCAATTTGGGCAATACCTAAGCTCGACATGCGCGCTTGATTATAGAAAATACGCCCAAAGTGATCGCGGTCTGGGAAGACTTCATCTTGCATTGGTAAATAGGCACCGCCTGAGTCTACCAAATAAATACAAGGCAAGTGATTTTGTTCAGCAATTTCTTGTGCGCGTAAATGCTTTTTAACCGTAAGGGGATAATATGTTCCGCCTTTAACCGTTGCATCGTTGGCAACGATCATGCAAGTGATGCCGTTGACTTGACCAATACCTGCAATCACACCTGCGGCAGGAACATCATCTTCATAAACGTTGTACGCTGCCAATTGACCAATTTCTAAAAATGCCGTGCCGACATCAATCAGTTGATCAATACGTTCACGGGGTAAAAGTTTACCTCGAGCCAAATGTTTTTGACGGGCATTTTCACCACCGCCTAAAGCAATACGCTGGGCAACTTGTTTTAGATCTGTGACCAATGTTTGCATGGCTTGCTGGTTTGTTTTGAAGTCTTCACTTCGAACATTAATCTTGCTTTGTAATTGGTTCATAAGATGCGTCCTTATTTATAATTATTATTTGGTTTCATTGAAAAGTTCGCGGCCAATCAGCATGCGGCGAATTTCAGAAGTTCCAGCGCCAATTTCATAAAGTTTGGCATCGCGCCATAAACGACCAGCAGGGAATTCATTGATATAACCGTTGCCGCCTAAAGTTTGGATTGCTTCACCTGCCATCCATGTCGCTTTTTCGGCAGCATATAAAATGGCACTTGCAGCATCTTTACGTAGACTGCGGTCATGGTCAGCTTTATCACATGCAGCACCAACAGCATAAACGAGAGCTTTACATGCCAACCAATTTGAATACATATCGGCAAGTTTGCCTTGCATAAGCTGGAATTCACCTAAAGCCTGACCAAACTGTTCACGTTGATGCAAGTATGGAATCACAACATCTAAACAGGCATCCATAATGCCTAAAGGCCCAGCACTTAAAACTGCACGTTCATAGTCCAAACCACTCATGAGTACTTTTGTGCCGTTACCAACACCACCGAGTACGTTTTCAGCAGGCACTTCTACATTGTCAAAAAACAGTGGGTAAGTGTTAGAGCCACGCATACCGAGTTTGTCTAAATGATTACCATGGCTAAAGCCTTTCATGCCTTTTTCAACTAAAAAAGCAGTCATGCCTTTCGCACCAGCTTGCGGATCAGTTTTAGCGTAAACCACCAATACATCTGCATCACCGCCGTTAGTGATCCACATTTTTGAACCGTTTAAAACGAAGTGATCACCTTTCTGTTCGGCACGTAATTTCATGCTCACCACATCAGAACCCGCATTCGGTTCAGACATCGCAAGGGCACCTACATATTCACCAGAAATCAGTTTTGGTAAATATTTCTGCTTTTGCTGTTCGTTACCGTTACGGTTAATTTGGTTTACACATAAATTAGAATGAGCGCCGTATGACAGGCCAATAGATGCCGAAGCACGGGAAATTTCTTGCATCGCAATAATATGAGCCAGATAACCCATATCGGCACCACCATATTCTTCAGAAACCGTCATGCCCAAAAGGCCCATATCTCCGAACTTTTTCCAGAGATGTGCAGGGAATTTGTTGTCTTGATCAACTTGTTGAGCAATTGGCGCAATTTCCTTTGCACAAAATGCTGCCACTGAATCTTGGAGCGCAATTAAAGTTTCATCTAGACCGAAATTCAAGCTGCGTAGGTTCATGATATTTTCATCCTATTGGTTATATTTGTTGTCCATAAAATATTTTGTGGGTATTTGATATGTACCATACAATGATTTTTCAAAAAAGTGAATACAGATTCATAAAATGATTTACAATTCATTTTATTTGTTAGAGAATAAATTATGAGCTATAAACGATCATCTTTAATGCAAGAGCGGATGGAGCAAAATCGTAAGTCGATTTTGAGTTCAGCCAGAAAGTTAATTTCAGAGGGAGGGTTTAAAGACGCGCAAATACAAACAATTGCAGAGCAAGCGGGCGTATCAAGTGGTCTGGTTTATCGCTACTTTGATAATAAAAGCCAAGTACTGATTGAAGTTTTGTCCGAGGCTATTAATACAGAACTATTGGTGATTGATTCAATTACCGAAAGTGACTTATCGGCAAAGCAGAAATTACATAAGGCTGTGGCAACCTTTGTAAAACGGGCACTGAATAGTCCTCAGCTTGCATATTCACTCATGTTTGAACCTGTCGATTCAACAGTTGAACATGAGCGTTTTCGTGTGAAGCAATTGATTAAACAAAGTATTAAAAAAATACTTGCGGATGGAAATGCAAGTGGTGAGTTTGTCTTGGATGATTTAAACACAGCAGCACTTTGTGTTGTCGGTGCCATGACCTATGTGGTGGTTGAACCCCTAGACCCAGCTCAAAATACAAAGTTTGATCATGCGCACAAAGACTATTTTTCAAAACAGATTGCTGACTTTTGTGTAGATGCTGTGCAGAGGAAATAGGGCATATAAAGGATAAAACAACACAAAGAAGGCGGTTTAGAAAAATAGTTGCAGTAACAACAATTAGATCAGGTAAGAAGAGAATTAGAAGAATCAAGGAGAATGATTCAATGCAACAAGAACGGTTAAGCTACGCCTCGGGACCAAGCACACAGCCCTTATTGGGTATGACCATTGGTGAACAATTTGATCAGGCCTGTCGGCAATATGCTGAAAAGGAAGCAATCGTTAGTTTCCATCAAAACAGACGATTAACCTATAAAGCTTTACAAGATGAAGTAAACGCTTTTGCTTGTAGCCTTTTAAAATTGGGATTAAAAAAAGGAGATCGATTAGCCATCTGGTCGCCTAACTGTGTCGAATGGACAGTTACCCAATTTGCAGCTTTTAAAGCAGGGATTATTTTAGTCAATCTAAATACAGCTTATAAAAGCCATGAACTTGAATATGTGTTGAATAAAGTCTCATGCAAAGGATTGATTATTGCTTCTCAATTCAAAACCACTGATTACCAAGAATTACTGACAAAAATTGCCCCTGAATTAACTAACAGTCCAGATAAAGTGCTCAGTTCAGCACGACTGCCACATTTGAAATTTGTCATTAAAATTGATGACCAACAACATACGGGTATTCATCGCTTTAGTGATTTAGTCACTACGCCAACATCAGAACAGTTAGAACAATTAAAACTATTAACCAAGCAACTTCAGTTTGATGAAACCATTAATATCCAGTTTACTTCTGGTACAACAGGTAACCCAAAAGGGACCATGTTGACCCACCATAATATTTTAAATAATGGCTATTTTGTGGGTGAAGGTATTCGTTTAACCCCTCAAGATAAAGTCTGTATTTCTGTGCCATTGTTTCATTGTTTTGGTATGGTGATGGGAAATTTGGCGTGTGTTACGCATGGATCAACCATGGTCTATCCATCAGCGGTATTTAATCCTTTAGAAACTTTAAAAGCGATTCATCAAGAGCGTTGTACGGCAGCTTATGGCGTGCCAACCATGTTTATTGCCACCTTAGAACATGAACAGTTTAATGAGTTTGACCTGTCGAGCTTAAGAACAGGCATTATGGCAGGTAGTCCTTGTCCACGTGAAATTATGCAGCGGGTTATAGACCGCATGCATATGTCTGAAATCACCATCTGCTATGGTATGACTGAAACCTCGCCAGTTAGTGTACAAAGTTCGGTGAATGATTCGATTGATAAACGGGTAAGCACAGTTGGGCATGTTCATCCGCATGTTGAAATTAAAATTGTCGATTTAGAAGGGCAGATTGTTCCGCAAGGGACTTTAGGTGAGCTATGCGTTCGCGGTTATTCAGTGATGGCGGGTTATTGGGGTGAAGAAGAAAAGACCCGTGAAGTGATTGATGCTGCTGGATGGATGCACACGGGTGATATTGCCGAAATGGATCAAGACGGTTTTATTAAAATTAAAGGCCGTATTAAAGATGTGGTGATTCGCGGCGGGGAAAATCTCTTTCCAAAAGAAATTGAAGATTTCTTATACACTCATCCCGATGTAAGCGATGTCCAAGTCATTGGCTTACCAGACGCAAGATATGGTGAAGAACTCTGTGCCTGTATTATTTTGCATGAACATCATCAAATTGATGAAGACGCCATTCGCCAATTCTGCAAAGAGCATATTTCTCATAATAAAGTGCCGCGTTATGTCCGATTCTTTAATGAGTTTCCAATGACTGCTTCAGGCAAAGCACAAAAGTTTAAATTGCAAGAAATTATGCGAGCTGAACTTAATTTAACGGGCAATGTCTTTGACTAAGAAGTCTAAAGTCAGGTCAAAGTGAAGCAAAGTATAAAGTGAAAGGCAGTTTAAATAGAGGATAAAACAAAATGGCAAAAGACTTTAATAGCCCTAAAGTAGTCGAAGGATATGACGAACATATTCGTAAATTAATTCCGGGTTATGAAGTCATCCATCTACAGGTGGATGCCATTTTGCAATCGGTATTACCGCAAAATGCTCATATCTTAATTGTGGGCTGTGGTACGGGGTATGAACTCGAATATTTACTTAAACGACATCCGAACTGGAAATTTACAGCCGTTGATCCATCTTTGACCATGCTGCAAAAAGCACAGCAACAGGTTGAACTTTTAGGTAAATCGTCTCAAGTGGCTTTTGTACATGGTGATACTTCAGCACTGCCTTTGGAACTATGTTTCGATGCTGCACTTTCTATTCTTGTGGCGCATTTCATTGCAGATGACATAAAACCTGTTTTCTTTAAGGATATTTATGATCGCTTAAAAGAAAAAGCAGTTTTGCTGACCTATGACTTAATGACGTGTGTAAACCCGCAGCAGCTTCAAGCTTTACGTTACGTGTGTTTGGCACAAGGTTTAACGGAAGAGCAATGCCAAAAAATGCTGGAGCGTATGGCACAAGATTTTTTTAGCCTAACCACTGAAGGGTATATCAAACTTTTAGAAAAAACTGGTTTTGAAAGTGTACAGCCTTATACACAAATTTTGACTTATCAGGGATTTATTGCAAAAAAATAATTGTATTGGGGGAGATAAATAAGGATTTAAAACCGAATATTCTCAACGAGGAAGAGAATATAAAAAATGAAAAATTAAAAAGTCGTTTTTTCTGCTTTCGGGAGGATGGGGCTAAAAATATGAAGGAAGGTCTTTCTTGAGAAAGGAAGTCAAATTTTCAAGGACCTATTTAAATAGGTAAATAACAAAAAGGATGTCGAGATCTTTAAGTCTATTTAAAGATCAAAAAAGGAAAGTTTTATGATAAATGCTTTAAATACAACGGTTCAAAAAAGCTTATTGGCAGTTTGTGTATCTTTACTTATGTCTTCTACTTTTGCGGGTCAAGTAAACCCTGAAATAGAGCAACTTCGCCAAGAGGTAAAAGAGCTAAAGGCAATGCTACAGGCAGATATACAAGCTCAAAAATCTTTATCGCAAGAAAGAGTAGAGCAAACAACGCCAGTAGTCGCTCAAACTCCACAATCTGTACAACAAGTATTAACTAAATCTGGTACAGAATTTAACTTATATGGATATATACGAGCAGATGCTTCTTATCAAATTAAGGGAGCATCTACGATGTATAACAATATTAGTGGGGTGCCACTTGAAAATACGCCAGAAGAATCTGCTCAAAAGGACCAGTTGCACAGTACGGTCTATGTAACGCGGTTTGGTTTAAATTTTAAGACACCCACAGCCGCTGGCGATGTAGGCGGAAAACTGGAAATGGACTTCTTTGGGGCAGCTACTCGTGATCAGTTTCGTATACGCCATGCTTATTTAACTTTTGATAAATGGCTCATCGGCCAAACTTGGTCAACATTTATTGCACCTGAATATTACCCAGAAACTGTTGATGCAGGTACATTTGTAGGTAGTGCTTTACTTAGATCGCCCATGGTTCGCTATAGCGATAATTTAACTGCTAATACAAGCTTTGCGGTATCCGTTGAAGACCCGAAATATACTGCGGCAACAGACCCAGATAACAAAATGCGTTTACCTGCTTTGGTAGGGCGCTTAAATCATAAATTTACCAATGGTTCGATGTTATCGGGCCGTAGTTTTGTTGCTGAAAAAAGAACTAATGATGATAGTGAGTGGGCGTGGGGTGTAGGTTTCGGCGGTAAATACCAAATGACCCCCGATACTTTACTCAAGGCTGATTATTACCATGTCAAAGGGGATGGGCGCTTCTTGCTATGGAGTAATAGTGGCTATGCAATAGATGATCAAAACAATATGCATAGCAATGAATTTGATACGGTGTCTTTGGGTATCACTCATCAATTTACGCCAAAAATTCGCTCGACTTTAGCTTATGGTTACATGAAAGCCAAAGATGATAACCGTTTTGCTGAGTTACAGCGTAATAGCACCACCCAAAATAAAGAGCTTTGGCAGGGCTGGGTAAATACGATGTATAACCCATACAAACCCATTACCTTTGGTGTGGAATATGTTTATGGCGAACGAGAAACTTTCGATGGCCGCAACGGCATTGATAACCGTTTCAACATGATAGCGAGCTATGATTTCTAAAATAGCTATTCCCATCAGGCGGAAGGCTCACCTGATGGGGGTACAATTAATTTTTAATCATTTGATCTAAATGAACCAGATTTGCCATGTGCTGATTGCCACGATCATTTGGATGTAAATGATCACCAGAATCATAAATTGGATTCAAACGATCAGGATGTTTTGGATCTTTTAAGCCTTCATCAAGGTCAAGTACGCCATCAAAGGTATGGCTGGTTCTCATCCACTGATTAATGCGCTGACGTAATTCATCTTTATTGGGTTGGTAATAGTTGTCTAAAGGTGTATTGGGTAAGGCACCTGAAAATGGCAATAACGTTGCTCCAATCACTTGAATACCTTGTTTGTGAGCTTCTTTTACAACACGTTGATATCCCTCAGTTAAGGCTTCAAAAGAAGGTATTTGTTGTTTAGGTGCAAAAGCTGTACCGGGCCATGAAATATCATTAATACCAACCAGCACAATTAAAGTTTTAACACCTGAATATTGAAACACCTCACTTTTTAAGCGTTTTAAAGCACTGTCGCCCATGCCATCGTTAAGTAATCGATTTCCCGAAATACCACTATTAATGACAGCCGCCTGATGAGGGGATAGTCGTTTAGCTAAAAAATCAGTCCATCGAGCATTTGCATCTAAAGTTGCCGTAGCCCCATCGGTAATGGAGTCTCCAATGACTGCAACAACATGGGCTTTATGTTTTGGTTTTACTTCTATTGCAGACAGTAATAATCTCGCTGTTGTTGTCTGGGCTTTCGTAGGAACATTTAAATTTGCTGTCTGATTGCCAGCAATAATCCAACTGGTTTGTTTGGCATCCCAATGGAATGTTTTAAAGGTCGTTGGTTTTTGAATAAAGCTATTTACCATTAATTGGCTATGATTTGGAACAGAAAGATGAATTGGGTCACTAATCAATTGTTTGCCTGGTAAAATTTGTGCTTTTAGTTTTCCAGAAAAATAAACTGGATAAGTACTCTTTAATTTAAGACTTTGTCCTTTGACTAGCCCCACAGTAGTTTTATCAATATAAAGCGGTTGTTCACCATATTGATTTGTGAAAACCAGTCTAACTGCGTCACCTCCCAAACTAATTTGACTAACCTGTTTAATCGTTTGGTTAGATATCTGCTCGGGAATATGGGTTGGGAAAACAAAATCTTTATTCCAGACTTTTTGTGGGCTGGCAGACCAACTAGTAATCCATTGACTCTTTTGTACTTCTGCTTGAACGCCTGTAGAAAATAAAATGAATGACAACAGGGTAGATTGATAAAGTTTCATCTCATGAACTCTTTAAAACGAATTAGAGTCATCTTGAAACAAATTGGTGGCTTGTTATAGCGGTCTAAGCGGAATAAGATTTGTGAATTGGATTCATAAATAGATTTCGTTATGTCCTATTTTGATATTAATCGATCTGGCGAGTTGGCAATTTTTATTCGAGTAGTTGAGTTAGGAAGCTTTTCTGCTGTAGCCAGAGCATGCGACATGACGCCGTCTGCTGTTAGTAAATTAATTGCTCGGCTCGAAAAAAGACTTGGTGTCAGGTTACTTAACCGTTCAACACGCCAATTTCAGCTCACCAGTGAAGGATGCCAGTTTTATGAACAAGGCCTTCAAATACTCAGTGAGCTAGATGAACTCGAACAATCTGTTACTGCAAACCACACACCTAAAGGACGAATAAGAATACATACCAGTCTTACATATTGGACGCATTTTTTGTTGCCGTGTATTTCTTTATTTAATCAGCGCTATCCACAAATTGAATTAGAGGCTCATTTGAGTGATGAAGTGATTAATTTAGTTGAGCAAAGAATTGATGTGGCAATTCGGACTGGGCCATTAAAAAACTCAAATTTGGTTGCTCGTTCACTAGGAAGTACGACAAAGCATTATGTGTGTTCATCTGAATATATTGTTCGGTATGGCTGTCCAAAGCATCCGCATGAACTACACCAGCATCAACTTTTAGACGTAAGTTATCAGCGCCAGAATAAAACATGGCTGTTTAAAAAAGAGGGGCAAGAAATCGCACTCGTACCTCCTCAAGTTTTAAGAGTAAATCATGGAGAAGCAATTTTACAGTTAGCACTTTCCGATGTGGGTATTGCACAGCTCAATGAATTTCAAGTTCGAAAAGCACTAGAACAAAAGCAGTTAATTAAAGTTCTCGAAGACTGGAATATTAATGCTTCTGAAGAATTTCATGCTGTCTGGATCGGTCATGATAAATATGTTCCTAAACGTGTAAGAGTGTTTTTAGATTTCTTGGTGGAGCATGCAAATGTCAGTTAATGTGGTCTTTTCTTGCACTTAACTGACATTGTTGAATTGTTTCATTCATTGTTTCCACAAAGTTCATATTCGCATCAATATTTTGTAAGCTTACTTTTTCTAGATCTTCTACAAATTGTGGCGAATAACGTTCTTCTAAAGCGTTATAAATACAATTACATTGTGAGAGCGCATGGCCTGACCAAACACAATGAGTATTGAATTCGTTTTTACTAATAGGTCTGCAACCTAATAAACTGATAGAACTTATTAATAGGATGCACACTAAAACAATACGATATGAAAAAATCATCATTATTGCTCTTCGTTGGTTGTTGTTATCGTTAAGTTATGCTTATAGATACTCTCATCTTTAACTGACGTTAAATCTTGAGATTTTTTCTGTGTAAAGATAAAAGTGCGGATAGGTGAAAAGGTGCGAGGAATTCTTTAAAAGTGTCTTAAGCTGGACGATAAAATAATGAAGAGTAATAAAAACAAAATGGTATAAAATAATAGTCATTAGAGACTCCTTGATAAAAGAAGTTGC
Organism: Acinetobacter sp. WC-141; assembly: GCF_000313935.1. GTDB lineage: Bacteria > Pseudomonadota > Gammaproteobacteria > Pseudomonadales > Moraxellaceae > Acinetobacter. The sequence continues at coordinate 108,981 of NZ_AMSS01000052.1, forward strand.
GCCCAATCACTGCTATTAATTATGGTGGTGAAACGAAAGAGGGTTAGCAGACTGATACCTAAGAAACCAGCACACCCGAAGGTGTCCCACTCCCGTTCCTCCGTCAAAGGCACGAGGGGCTCCACACCAAAAAACGTGTTTTTAGTGCACTTAGGTAGACGATCTGCTAAAACCGACTGACAAAATAGGTCAGCCGAAGCATCATAAGCTGCGCATGAAAGCGGGTCAATTGCAAAAATAAAATATTGGTTTATATAAACAAATATTAATATTTTTAAATTTTCTTTAATAAAATAACGTATTATTTGGAATTTAAACGACTGATTAATTATTAAACCTAATCTTAATAATTAATTTTTAATGTTTATATATCAAATATTTATTAATTGTTTATTTATATATTGTTTGCAATCATTGACTTAATTAGACACAAACTTAGAAAGGATGAGAAATTTTACTTTTATGAATATGGCAATCTTAAATAATTAGCTAATGCCAAAATTTAATTAAAATATCAATTGCAAGAATGGTATTTTTTAATCATTTATTTAATTTAGATTTTTACAAAAGCTTGCACAACCTACAAAAGTTAAGAGAACCACAGCAGTAGGGCAACATAAGATAATGTTATTCATAATCCTACATCTTAAAAAATTATAAGGGTGATCTCAATGTTAAGAATTTTTTGTGCAGTGAGTATGGTAGTTTCGATCGCACTGGGTATGAGTGCTTGCCAAGACCGACATTCAACAGATGATGATGGAACACATGGCTCTAATGATCCAACTGTTCCTCAACAAATGAATAAAAACTCATAATTATTTCATCTAAGAAAACTCACTTTTAGGTGAGTTTTCTTATCTTTATTTCCTATAAAATATGTAACATAATAAAAAAGATAATTATATGAAAATATAAAATTAATCAATAAATTAGTGGGTTATTGGCTTTCTATGAATTTGTTGTTACTGAATTGTTTCGAGAGAAGATTATAGTTTCAAAAAATTAATAAAATAAACACAATAAATTACTTATATTCATCCAAAATTCTTTTAGTGATCACAATTTTATAAAGGTAAGGATATGCCCCAGTACTTAAGAATAGCTGAGAAAATATATCAAAATGTTAAAGAAAAGAAAGGCTTCACAGATGAGCCTATGGAAGATCTTAACAATTTGATGATTGAACTCAGACATGAGCTTAAGGGGACAAAGCTTAAGCTTTTATACAATTATATTGATTTTGCTGAATTACTTATTAAACCTCTACAGGAATCTAAAATTAAATTGGATTTAAGTATTATTCCGAAGAGTAAGAATACTCAAGAATTCGTATTATGGCTTGCAGGTTTTATTGAGAGGATTACAACGGGCGGGCAAGAAAAATTACCGCCAATTCGAGCCAAGGTGGCTTTACCTACCTATGCTTATGAAGAAACTTATCCTTCTTCAGTAACTCCTGTAAATAACGGAGAAGAGATTATTGAATATTTTAAGAAAAAAGAAAGTTAAATAGGAACGAATAAAAAGAGCTTATTTCCGAGGGCCAATAGGAAATAAGCTCATAGTTTTTGACGAATAGAAAATCTTATAAAAAGAAATTATCTTCCATTCCAAGCGTCTTTAATGGCTTGTTTAGCATGTTCCCATTTTAAGCGAGACTCAGCTTTAAGCTCTTCCCACTTTTGTTCTAGGCCGCCTTCAACATCTTCAAATTGAGTACCTTGCTCTGCTTCGGTACGGGCACGATGACCTAACTCATAGGCTGCTGAAAAATCTCGATCATAATCTAGATCTGGAGTAGTAAGCTGAGCTTCTTGATAATAAGGACGAGTAAGGTAACTTTCGCGCCAATAAGTGTCAGAATAATTATGGTCGCCGGCTGGCAGTCGTGCGTGATCACTATTTTGATCTGTCATCAGTTTTTCCTCATCTATTATTTAATTTTATGCTTATGTTAAATTTAGGAAGGTGAATTCACCTTCCTAAATAAAATGAATGACCGCATCAAATGACATTCAAGTCAGCAAAGGATTAACGTTGCTGATTGTTGTTATTTGAGTTTTGTTGGCCTGAATCTTTTTGATTAGAGCCTTGTTGTTGACGGCGGCTGTCATTTTGCTGTTGTTGCTGATTGTTTTGTTGCTGTTGATCATTTTGCTGTTGGTTGCCGTTTGGCTGTTGCTGATTATTACGGTTGTCATTTTGCTGTTGCTGTTGTTGTTGCTGCTCATTATTACGTTGATTGCTTTGATTATTAGTAGTGCTCATCTTTAATTACCTCATATCATTCATGATGTGTGTTTTATCTGAGAGCTTCAGATAGGTTTATTTAAGCATGAAAATCTATAATGTGAAGCCCAAGGGTGTTACCCCATATTTAACTGTAACTTTTAAAATTAAATAAAACATTGATTTTTATAAAATGCATTCTTTAATAAATAAACATAATTAATATGAAAGTTAATTAAATTACATTTAAGTACATTGGTGTTAAAGAAACACTATGATCATTTCTAAATGTGTATTTGTTATTTTATATTTAGGAATATCTATTTCTTATTATCTAATATTATATATTCGATATCTTGAGAAATATAGTAAATAAGTTGTCTTATTTTAAGGCAGGGTGGACCTTTAAATACGCGTCTAAAATTATAGAACTGATTTTTATAGTAAATAGAATAAAAGAAAGTGCCTACAGGTTTTTCTTTAGTCTCAGAACCTCCTTTTTTTAAGAGGCCTGTGCAAGCAATATACAGATCGGCATGTAAGAGGTCTTTGCCTTTTTTGATCATCTCTATCGTGACTTGCATAGATTCAGCTGTATATTTTTCAATAAGTTCCGAAGAGATGTGAAGTGTGTTTTCTTTGACGCGTAAGTCATAACTGACTAAGCTTCCAATAAGAATATCCCCTGAATAAGGGCTTAAAGAAAAACGATAGGCAAGGTAGCCGGCTGAAGCACTTTCAAAAAGTGCAATTTTAATTTTTTCTTGAGCTAGTAATTTGCAACATGAATTAAACATTTGTTTTCTCCTTCCTTGTTTTTTAATTTAGTTATAAAATTATTTTTAATTTCTTTTTGTTAATTTTTTGATAGTTATACTTTTTAAAGTAATCCAAGTGTAATTTAAGTTTAAAATTTATATATTTTTTATAGAAACAAGGGTTAATTTATTCTAAAGTTGAGAATGTAATGTTGTGTTAATTCTTATGTTATTGAATTTAAAGGGATTTAATTAAAATAGTTGTTTCTTAATAACGTAATATAACAAAGGGATAATGGGATTATAGTTTAATTAAAGTATGGTAATTTATATCTCACTAAAGGAGAATAGAAATGCCTGTTGTAGTGAAAGAAAGATTATTAAACCTAATACAAGATAATCAACAAAACTATTACGAATTATTTGTTTTTTTCCTTGATCCTGATATTTCTAGTTTTGAAAAAGAAAAGAAAGCAAGAGATTTTTTGATTAAAGAAATAGATAAATTAGATCAAAATGAAATAGATTTTCTTTCAAATGTAAATATGATTAAAGCATGGTGCGAGAACGATAATAAAGAAAATTGTGAGCTATTTCAGTCTTATTTAAACCGCAGACAAAGCGGAGGTGAGAGAGAGTACTTTAAGAATGTCGGCCAGGCGTTTGAATTTTTAATTAAAGTTTCTCCAACTAAAAAAGTAGATGGTGCGTGGTTATATAGTTCAGTTCATTATTGGAATGATCCGATTTTTCATGACCTCATTATCACTTATTTGGAAGAGCTTGGTTTAGGCGAACCTAAGGCCAACCACGTATGTATTTATGATGACTTGCTACGTAGTTTGGGACTTGATAGTTTTGATCTGCTTTTAGAAGATGATTATTATCATAATGCCGTGATTCAGCTTGCGCTTGGCTATGCTCCACCTGAGTTTATTCCCGAGATCGTTGGCTTTAATCTAGGCTATGAGCAATTACCCCTTCATCTACTCATTAGTAATTATGAGCTTGCAGAGCTAGGTATTGATTCTAAATATTTTAATTTGCATATCACTATCGATAACATTGATAACGGACATGCAAATAAAGCAATTAAAGTTATAGAAAATATTTATGATAAATATAGAGATAAAGAACTTTTCTTGAGTAAATTGAAGCGTGGTTTTGCGCTGAATAATCGCGGTGTATCCTCGTCTAAAATTATTAAAAATTTAAATCTTGAAGATTTAGTTCTTAAAATTTTAAAAAGAAAAGCACTGGTGGGCCAGTTAATTCATAACGAAACTAGACAGTTTGGATGTAAAACGATTAACCAATGGTTATCAAATCCAGAAGACGTTAAAGGGCTGGTTACACACCTCATTGATCATAAATGGATTAAATTTAATACAGACCCTGAACAGAGCGTGTTCTGGCGAATGATTAATGAAGAAAATGGAAAAATGTTTGGGGTATTTAACCCTGTAGAACGTCAGATTATTCATGACTGGATTGCTGGCGATGACCATTCTTCTAATTTCTTAGCATATAGCAGAGCATTAAATACTAGCCAGCGTATTCAAGATTATTTATTTAGCTATATCTCAGATGGCGAGCTTGATGCATTGCAAGAGCGCGTGCAGAAATCACATGATCTGGCTATAAAAATATGCAAGCTGACTCCGTTTTTGGGGCCAGATTGTCATCATAAAAGCATTGGGCTTTGGAGTACACGTAAATATGTTGAACTCCTTTTCCCATATTTAAGTTCTTTTAATAAAAACTAATTATTGAAGTTTTTTAACTCACCCCACGTTTAACTTTAAAACATAGGTAATGAACATGACTGATAATGTTAAATCAACAAATAAAACAAGTGAAATGGCTGGTGCTGATGCTGCAAATAAAGCCAATACCACTCAAAAGACTGAACAGTTAGACACGGTCAGAGATGATGCAACCAATGAAGCATTAACCACTAACCAAGGGGTTAAAATAGCGGACAACGAAAATAGCTTAAGAGCAGGTATTCGTGGTTCAACGCTACTAGAAGATTTCATTTTAAGAGAAAAGATTACTCATTTTGACCACGAACGTATTCCTGAGCGTATTGTGCATGCGCGTGGTGTAGGGGCTCATGGTTACTTTCAGGCCTATGAAGGAAATGAGCGTTTAACAAAAGCAGGCTTTTTAACTGACCCAAGCATTCAAACGCCAATTTTTGTACGTTTCTCGACAGTGCAAGGGCCACGTGGATCTGCCGATACCGTTCGTGATATCCGTGGCTTTGCGATTAAATTTTATACCCAAGAAGGTAACTTCGATTTAGTCGGTAATAATGCACCAGTGTTTTTTGTGCAAGATGGTATTAAGTTTCCCGACTTTGTGCATGCAGTAAAACCTGAACCAGATACAGAAATGCCAACTGGAGCAACTGCACACGATACGTTTTGGGATTTTGTGTCATTAGTACCTGAGTCAGCACATGCGGTAATTTGGGCCATGTCAGATCGGGCTATCCCACGTAACCTACGCTCAATCCAAGGTTTTGGCGTGCATACCTTCCGTTTAATTAATGCTCAAGGCAAATCTCATTTTGTGAAGTTTCACTGGACGCCTAAACAAGGTTTAAGTGCGTTAGTGTGGGATGAAGCTCAAAAACTTGCTGGTAAAGATCCAGATTTCCACCGTCGCGATCTTTATGAAGCGATTGAGAACGGGGTTTATCCTGAATGGGAATTGGGAGTTCAAATTGTCGAAGAAGACGACGAAATGAACTTTGACTTCGATTTGCTGGACCCAACCAAAATTATTCCTGAAGAGCTGGTTCCCGTGACACCAATTGGCCGTTTTGTTTTGAATAGAAATGTAGATAATTTCTTTGCAGAAACAGAGCAGGTGGCTTTCTGCCCGGGCCATATTGTGCCAGGGATTGATTTTACAAATGATCCACTTTTACAAGCACGCCTATTTTCATACACCGATACTCAATTAAGTCGCTTGGGTGGACCGAACTTCCATCAAATTCCGATCAATAAACCTGTATGTCCATTCCACAATAATCAACGTGATGGTATTCACCAGCACACGATTCACAAAGGACAGGCATCATATCAACCAAATTCAATTGATGGCGATTGGCCAGCAGAAACACCACCAGCTGCTTCAAATGGGGGCTTTGAAAGCTATCCTGAAAAGATTAGCGGAGTTAAACTTCGTCAAAGAAGTGAGACTTTTTCTGATCATTTTTCACAACCGCGCCTTTATTACAAGAGCCTTGCGCCTCATGAGCAAAAACATGTGGTCGATGCCTATACGTTTGAATTGAGTAAAGTGCAAAGAAAACACATCCGTGAGCGTCAAGTTCAACAAATTTTGGCAAATATTGATCTCGACTTAGCTCGACAAGTAGGCGCTAACTTAGGAATTGAAGTTCCTGATTTGACTCTAGATTATAAGAAAACCGCAGTTGAAAAATCGGCTAAATTATCTTTCTTAGCTTTCCCTCCTGAAGATATTCAAGGCCGAAAAGTTGCAGTACTCATCCATAATTTAGTGAAATCCGATGCATTAGATGCTATGAAAAACTGGGCAATTAAAGAAGGTGTGACTCTTCATTTATTAGCGCCAAGCTTAGCACCAGTTAAAGATCATAAAGACAAAACGATTGTGGCTGATGGCATGCAAATGGCTGAACCTTCTATTGCTTATGACGCTGTCATTATTCCTGATGGCGATAACTTAAATGCTGTTTTGCAAGATGGGGTAACTCGTCATTATCTATTAGAAGCTTATAAGCATTTAAAACCAATTGCATTTTTAGGTAATAAATCTGATTTACTTGAACCGTTAGGTTTAGTTGCCGATGAAGGTACTCTGGTTGAAGATGACTTCCAGCATATTGCTGAAAAATTTAAAAACTTGATTATGGCTCATCGTGTTTGGTCACGAGAACAAATAGCCGCTCACATTCCGGCTTAACAAAAAAAGCCCTGAAAGATTTATCTTTCAGGGCTTTTTTATATCTTACGGATTAGCCATTTACGATTTGACCACCGTTTACATGAATAACCTGACCTGTAATATAACTTGCATCATCTGAGGCAAGGAAAAGGTAGGCGGGTGCAACTTCACTAGGTTGTCCCATTCTTCCCATTGGCGTGTCTTTACCAAACTTCTCAACGGTTTCTGCATCGAAACTACTTGGGATTAATGGTGTCCAGATTGGGCCAGGCGCAACACCATTTACTCGAATTCCTTTTTTCTGTTTCATCAGATTGTTCGATAAGCTACGTGTAAAAGTCGTAATTGCACCTTTCGTGCTGGCATAGTCCATTAATTCATCATGACCTTGGTAGCTGGTAATACTGGTTGTATTAATAATACTATCGCCTTCTTCCATATAAGGAATCGCTTCTTTAGTAAGATAAAACATTGCAAAAATATTGGTTTTAAATGTTTTTTCTAACTGCTCATTAGTAATATCCACAATATCTTTTTGCTGATATTGAACACCTGCATTGTTAATCAGAATATTAATTTTGCCGAAATGTTGCAAAACTTCATCAATTTCTTGTTTTGCAATATCAGGGTCGGAAATATCACCTTTGAGTAAAAGACAGCGCTGACCTTCTTTTTCAATAAGTTCTTTCGTGATTTGGGCATCTTGGTCTTCCTCAAGATACAGTATGGCAATGTCAGCACCCTCACGGGCAAACAATACCGCTACAGAACGCCCTATACCACTATCACCACCACTAATTACTGCAACTTTTCCTTTTAGTTTCTCGCTTCCTTTATGGGAGCTTTTGATTACCTCTGGCTCAGGATGCATTTTTTCCTGATCGCCAGGTTGATGAGGTTGAACTTGAGCGGGGGCAGATGTTGGATACTGATTTGTTGAATTTTCCATGTTTCAAATACCTCTCTTTAATATCTAATCTTCCTATAGTGATCTATTGCTACGTAAATATGAGTAAAATGAATTTTTTAATAAGTTTTCTTTGTTATTTTATATATAAGGATGTAAAGAAATATTTTATAGGTAAAATATTAAATAATATACATTAACTTTATTTTGTTTTTATCAATCATACTTTCAATAATAGATCTATTGTCTGTATCTTTTAACCAGTTTTCTATAGGTATATTATTTGATAAGTCTAATATTTTCTTAATTATATTTTTTGCATCTTCTATATATTCTAAATTTTTATTATTTTTAACAACACTATTGTCAGAAATTGACTTTATCTCTTCTTGCTCTATATTCTTTGATTTAACAATGTATAAATCTCTTTGGAATGGATGACTAGCGTGGGGCGGATCTAGTCTATAGCTCCATTCTTGATCATAATTCTGCCATGAATTCTTAGACTTAATATGGCCTAATAAAATTTCAGGTATAGAAATATGTATATATTGTAGAGTTGACTGTTGATTTTTTAATTGCATAGTTAAATTACTCAAATCATCTAAAATTATTTTTAAATATTCAATTTAATCTCGCAAGTAAATTTTTTTTGAAAATGTAATTTCATATGTTATTGTTTTTTAATTAAATTAATTGTTTATTAAATATTTGTTCAATAGCATGCGTGTTTTTGTTTTTTGTCGTTTTGTACATTCTGAAATTTTTTGTTATTGATAAGGTTTAATTAAGTGTGTTTGTAAAATTATATTATTATGTTCGGTTGAGTAATAATAGGTATGGTGATTATTTAAAAGGTAAAGATTATAATTATTTAAAATTATAAAACATTTTATAAATAATAAGGTTATAAGGATTCTGTGTTTTTATTTTATATACATTTAAAAGGATTGATACATCACTTGGGTAGGAAAATATTATAGATCTTCTATCTTTATTAAATCCGTTAACTAAAAGCGGTAGTGACTATAATTAAATATAGGAAGATATAACTATGGCTAATACTAGATACGAAGATGACGATAACAATAGTAATAGTACAGGTACTTCAAATCGTGGATTTGCAAGTATGGATCCTGAAAGAGTAAGAGAAATAGCGAGTAAAGGTGGGCGAGCAGCCCATGCGAGTGGTAATGCGCATGAATTTACTTCAGAAGAAGCTCGTGAAGCTGGACGAGCAGCGCATGCAAGCGGTAATGCGCATGAATTTACATCTGAAGAAGCCCGTGAAGCGGGTGCTTTAAGCCATAAAAATAGTAGTCGCGGTCGTAGCCGTGATGACGACGATGACGATGATGATCGCGGTAGCCGCTCAGGCGGCCGAGGCCGAGGTCGCAGCCGTGATGACGATGATGATGACGATCGCGGTAGCCGCTCAGGTGGTCGAGGCCGAGGTCGCAGCCGTGATGACGACGATGACGATGATGATCGCGGTAGCCGCTCAGGTGGTCGCGGCCGAGGTCGCAGCCGTGATGACGACGATGACGATGATGATCGCGGTAGCCGCTCAGGTGGTCGAGGCCGAGGTCGTAGCCGTGATGACGACGATGATGACGATCGTGGTAGCCGCTCTAGCGGACGAGGCCGAGGTCGCAGCCGTGATGACGACGATGATGACGATCGTGGTAGCCGTTCAGGCGGCCGAGGTCGCGGTCGTAGCCGTGATGACGATGATGATGACGATCGCGGTAGTCGCTCTAGCGGACGAGGCCGTGGCCGCAGCCGTGATGACGATGAAGATGACGATCGCGGTAGCCGCTCAGGTGGTCGAGGCCGAGGTCGTAGCCGTGATGACGATGATGATGATGATCGCGGTAGCCGCTCAGGTGGTCGAGGCCGAG